>CAYQKK010000044.1:0-50779 GCA_964417955.1 uncultured Planctomycetaceae bacterium | reverse complement strand
TCCTGGTCGTAGTCGTCGTCCTTCGTCAGCTCTAGGATGCGATAGCCCGCCGTCGAAGGGGACGGGAGAGATCCAGTGAGCCTGAGTTCGTCGAACTTACGATTCATGAGGGGAGGGGAGTCTCAGCGGCTCGGGTCAGGCTGCTGGGGAGCAGACTGCAAGCCAGTGGAGCACAGTGCACAGGTGGCTCTTGCGGAGCCGCCAAAGCGCTGTAGGGCGTCGAGATAGCAGCCGGAGGCCGCTTTCGAGACACCGCTGGAGCGGTACCCCTAGGCGGTGCGCCGGTACTTCTCTTGTTCTTCGGGCGATGGAAGGGGCGCACCCGCAGCCCGAACGCAATTCCGGCCCTCATTCTTGGCTTGATACACCGCCTCGTCCGATGCCTTGAGGAGCGCCATGAGGCTTGTGACGCCGCTGTGCGTGCCCGCCACGCCAAGGCTGACGGTGACGGCGCGGTTGAAGCCCGGGGAGTTAACGATGTTGCTCTCAACGGCGGCGCGAATTCGTTCAGCGACGACCGATCCCTCTTTCTCGAATGCGCCCCGGCAGATCACGAGGAACTCTTCGCCGCCAAGCCTGCAGACTTCGTCCTCTCCTCGGAGGGCACTCTTCACGGCCTGGGCCGTTGCCTGCAGCACCTCGTCACCCACGTCGTGGCCAAAGTTGTCGTTGACCAGCTTGAACTTGTCGATGTCGAGCATGATCACGCAGAAAGGAATTCCGTTCCGCTCCGTTGCCTTCCATTCGACCTCCACGCGGTTCATGGCGTGGCGACGGTTGGGGAGCCCGGTGAGCGGGTCCGTGAGCGAGGCGGTTCGCAGCTTGCGGTTAAGCGCGTTCTTATCCGCGAGCTGCTCGAGGATCGTGGTGCGGTCGCGCTCGACCTTCGCCTGGAGCTTGGCGATCCGTACCCCGGCCTTGATGCGCGCGCTCAGCCCGGACGGCAGGAACGGCTTCGTAACGAAGTCATCTGCGCCCGCGTCGAATGCCTTAACCAAGAGCTCGTTCGTATGGCTGCCTGTCAGGAGCAAGATGTACATCGAGTTGCCGACGCTGGAACGTCTGAGCGCCTCCACGACTTCGATGCCGTTCATGTCAGGCATCTCGTGGTCCACGATCATGAGCTCAGGCCTTTCCTGGAGGGCCTTCTTCAAGGCCTCCTTACCACCGCGTGCCATCGTCACCTCGAACCGCTCCGCCCGGAGATGCTTGACGAGGAGGCGCAGGGAAACAGGATCGTCGTCGACGGCCAGAATGCGAATGCGCTCGCTCCCGCTCGCCGGAGCCTTCCGCTTGGGAAGCTGGGCGGGCGTCGCGGGTGCGGCGGCCTTCTCCGCCTCGACTGCCCTGGCTTGCTCCTGGGCCGCATTCTCATCTCGCCCGTGCGCGATGCACGCGAGAATCTGGCTGAAGCGAACGTCGTTGGTTTCAATGTCGAGGCTCTCGCCCCACTGCTGCCATTCCTTCGTGACGCGGTCGCAGAAGGACTGCAGCTCTGAGTCGTCGAACTCGAGAACGTCGCGGAGAATCTCGAGCTGGTCGCCGATCTCCGTGACCCGTCGAGGCGGAGTCGTCTCGCCAAGGAGAATGGCGCTGCCGATCGCATCAGAGAGACGCAAGAGGTCCGACAGGCGCGTTATCGGCTCCTCGGTGGGAACAAAGGCGCGCTTCGAGTTGAACTCGACGACTGCCTCAATGAAGAGATCGGGAAGGCCCCACTCGGAGAGCATGCAACGACTCACCGTGGCGTGATCGATTTCAAACTCCTCCTGCTCAGCCTCGCGAAGAGCGCGGAGAGTTTGGCCTTGATTTGCCAAGAGGATCTTGCCGTAGCGCTCCGCGTGGACGGACGCGAGAGCGAGCATGCCAATCTCACCGAGGAGTCCGCAAATGTAGGCTTCCTCCGGGCGGAAGAGGTTCAAGTGGCGGCTGAGCTCTTGGGCGGCCACCGCACGCGCCAGTGACAGCGACCAATAGCGTTCGTAGTCGAAGGGACGACAGGCGCCGGCCTGGCGATCAGAGATCAGCGAAAACGCAAGCGCTAGGTCACGCACCACGCTTCCACCAAGGCGCATGGTCGCGCCGGAGACCGTCGTCACCGCTTCGTGCCCTGCCTTGTCCGCGCTATTGGCCAAGCGAAGGATCCGACCCGTGAGCGAGGGGTCCGACATGATGGCGTCACCCATGTCCTCAGCGCTGTAGTCGTCGGTGCGCGTCAGCTCGAGGATCCTCATCCCCACGCCCGTGGGTGATGGCAACTCACCGCTGTTCTTCAGCTCTTCGAATTCAGTGGGGATGGGAGTCATGACTCAGGCGATAACGTCGGGTGCGCGGTGAGGAGCGGCGGCTTGCGGGCTGTCAGTGGGAAGCGAGCGGCGATCAATCGATGACGGGCTCACCCATCAGTGCAGAGCGCACATCGGCGTACATCTTGAGAGCGGACGTTACGAGGTCAGCCAGCTCTGCCTCTGATCCGCCCTGCGCGGCGCTTTCAAGTCCCGCGCACATGGTCGAGAAAGAAAGAGCGCCCACGTTCGCGCTAGCGGACTTCAAGGCGTGCGCGGCGGCTCGGACAGAGTCCGCCCCACCCTCTTGAAGGCCGTCTTGAATCTGGGACATTCGCGTGGCGGAGTCCTCTAGGAAGAGTCCAACGATCTCATTGACGAGATCAGGATCATCCTCATCGGCCAACGATTCGAGGATCGAGAAGGCATCCTGATCGATGACTGGCTCTCCGCCAAGCTCTGCACTGTGGTGCAGGTTGAAGGAGACTGGGCTGGCTGGGTTGGGTTGCATGCTGGTCACGTCCGGCTGGGTGCTGAAGTCTGGGGCGACACTTGGAGTTCCATCGACTCATCGACACTCCCGCCTTTTGGCATCCTCGGGGAGAAACCCAATTCGGTGAGACGTATCGGAAAAGATTTCCGGCTCGACTGCTCAAAACCCGCGGTTGAGCGCACCCACCAGCGCATTCTTCGTCGCGACCATCAGCTCCGACGGAGACTTGCTTGTCTCCAGCTCGTCTTGCACACGGGTCATGACTTCCGCAGAAAGCCCGCAGGGGGCGAAGCCCTCAAAGGCCCCCATGTCGGTCGTCACGTTGAGGGCAAGCCCGTGCCAAGTCACCCAGCGGCGAACGGCAACACCGATGGAACACACCTTCTTGGTGCCGATCCAGACACCCGTTAGGCCTTCCTCTCGCCGCCCCTCAATTCCAAGCGTTCCGAGGCACTCGATGACGGCCTGTTCTAGATCTCGAAGGTAGCGATGCAGATCGCGGCGTCCTTCTGGCAGGAAGAGAATAGGGTAGGCGACGAGCTGCCCGGGTCCGTGATAGGTCGCCTCGCCGCCGCGCTCGATGCTCACGACGGGAAAGGGGACATCCGTCACATCGTCTTCCGCCGAGCGGCGCCCGCGTGTAATGACGTGCTCGTGCTCGACAAGGAATACGGCATCCCCCACCGTCCCGTCGATTCGTCGCTGGAGCCGCTCCTGCTGGAGCGCGTAGACCTCTTCATACGAACGCCGCCCGAGATCGATGATCTCGAGCGGCGATTCTGACTGGACCGGTTCGGTCATTGTCCGCGGGTCACTTCTTGGGCTTTTGGTAGATGTGAACCACCGTTCCGTGCACGGACTCGGCGGCTTCCATCATCGACTCCGGCAGCGTCGGGTGCGCGTGGATGGTGCGCGCGATGTCTTCGACGGTGGCGCCCATCTCGATGGCAAGCGCCGCTTCGGCGATGAGTTCGGTGACCTCGGGCCCGACCATGTGAACGCCGAGCACTTCGTCCGTGTCCTTGTCGCTGATGATCTTGACAAAGCCGTCGGTCTCCATGAGCGTCATGGCGCGGCCAGAAGCCGCGAACGGGAACTGGCCCGTCTGGTAGTTGAGACCCTTCTCCTTGCACTGGTCCTCGGTGAGCCCGACGGAGGACATCTCTGGGCTCGTGAAGATCACGGCGGGCACACAGCGAGCGTCGTACTCCTCGTTCTTACCCGAGATCACGGCGGCCGCGATGAGCCCTTCGTGGGATCCCTTGTGGGCCAGCATGGGCTGCCCGGCGATATCGCCGATCGCGTAGATGTTCGGCACGCTGGTGCGCATCTGCTTGGTGACTTCAACGAAGCCCTGCTTCGAAACCGTGATGCCCACGTTCTCGAGGCCGAGGTCGGCGCTGTAGGGCTTGCGGCCCACCGTGGACAGGATCTGATCGCACTCGATCTTCTCCTCGCCCTTCTTGGTCTTGGCCGTCACGATCTTCTTCTTACCCTTGGACTCCCACCCTTGAGCGAAAGTCTCGGTGATGAGCTTGATGCCCATCTTCTTCATCGAGCGCTCGATGACCTTGACGCAGTCGCGCTCTTGGCCCGGGAGCGCGCCCGGTGTGCCCTCAAGGATCGTGACTTCAGAGCCAAGCTTGCGGTACATCATGCCGAGCTCGAGGCCGATGTAGCCGCCGCCGATCACGAGCAGGTGCTCGGGGATCGACGTGGGCGAAAGCGCGCCCGTCGACGACCACACGTCCTTCTCGTCGCAGGTGAAGCCAGGAATGTTGATGACCTCGGATCCGGTCGCAATGACGATGTCATCGCACTTCAGCGTCTGGTCTCCGTCCTTACCGCCGGAGACCTGAACCGTGTTCTTGTCGACGATCTTCGCCGCGCCGTTCACGACCTTCGCGCCGTTCTGCTTCAGCAGGCCAGCGACGCCGCTCGTCAGCTTGCCGACGACACCCTGCTTCCACTCGACGAGCTTGTTCACGTCCAAGGAGACATCCTTGGTGGTGATCCCCATGGTGTCCGCGTGGCGGATCTTCTCCATGAGCGAGCCTGCGGCGATCAACGCCTTGGAGGGAATGCAGCCGACGTTGAGGCAGGTGCCGCCCCAGTACTGCTTTTCAACGACCGTCACGTCGTTGCCCAGCTGGGCGAGGCGAATGCCGCAAACGTAGCCTGCTGGACCTGCGCCGATGACGACGACTTTTCGATTGGATGACATGGATTCGTTAGAGAGGGAATGCGCCGTCGCCGGGCTGGGCATGCCCCAGCTTCTCCGCGATGGCGATGAATTCGTTGTATTGCACGCGCAGGTGGTACGGGACGTCCGCGTAGACGTCCTCGACGAGCGTCTTGAGCGCCATGGGCGGCGCGGCTTCCTGTTCGTGGATGACCGCGTCGATTTCCTTCGTGAGCTCGGCTTCGATCTCCGCACGGCGTCCTTTCTTCAGCGCGCCGCGGTCGATCAGGAATTGCTCGAAGCGCTCGATAGGATCGCGCTGGGCCCAGGATTCGACCTCTTCGTCCTCGCGGTACTTGGTTGGATCATCCGAGGAAGAGTGACCAAGCATGCGGTAGGTCTTCAGCACCACCAGCGTCGGGCCGCCCCCCGTGCGCGCGCGCTCGACGGCTTCGGCGACGGCGGCTTCGCAGGCAAGGACATCGTTGCCGTCCACCTGAACGCCGGGCATGCCGTAGGCGACACCCTTCGCGGCGAAGGACTCGGCCGCGGTTTGCTGGGATGACGGCACGGAGATCGCCCAGCCGTTGTCGGTGCAGATGAAGACCGCGGGCACCTTCCAGACGCCCGCAAAGTTGAGGCCGGCGTGGAAGCCGCCGGAGCTCGTGGCTCCGTCACCGAAGTGGATCGCGTGCACGCAGTCGTCGCCGCGGCGCTTGGAGGCGAACGCTGCCCCTACGCCGTGGGTGATCTGTGTTCCGATCACGCTGGACCAGCTAGGGTAGTTCGTCCCCTTGTGCTGGAAGTGATTGCACATCTGCCTGCCTTTCGCGGTGTCGTTCGCGTTGCAGTACATCTGAGCCACGTACTCCGAGAGCGGAAGGCCGCGCATGACGGCAGCGCCGCCTTCTCGCAGGCCCGACCAGAGCCAGTCGGTCGATTTCAACGGGGCAGCCGCTCCCACGAGAGAGGCCTCCAGCCCCGTGGCCGTCCCCACAAAGCCCACACGACCCGCGCGCTGCAGCTTCAGCATCCGGCCGTCGAGGCAGCGGATCTTCAGCATGTGCACGAAGAGAGAGTTTAGCTCGTCATCGGAGTGCGACGGGGCCGCGCCGACGAGCTTGCCGTCGGGCGCGACGATTTGGAGGGTAGCGGTCACGGAATTGGTGCTCGCTCTAGAGCGTCAGGAGACCCGGGTTCTCCAGGAGGGTGCGCATCCACGCCAAGAAACGCGCGGCGTCGGCGCCGTCAGCAAGGCGGTGATCGACGCTGCAGGAAAGGTTCATGTACTGGCGGATCGCGATCTCGTCGCCGTCCGGTGTCTCGACAACCCCGGGGCGCTTGACGATCCGGTGCACGCCAAGGATGGCGATATCGGGGAAGTTGATGACGGGGGTCGCCAACGTACCGCCAATGTTCCCAGCGTTCGTGATCGTGAAGGTCGAACCGCGAAGCTCGTCGGGCATGACCTTGCCGTCGCGCGTGCGCTGGGCGAGGTCAGAGAGCTCGGCCGCGAGGTGCAGCATGCCCTTGCGCTCGACGTTGCGGATCACCGGAACCACGAGTCCATTGGGCGTGTCGGTGGCGACACCGATGTTGACCTCAGCGGGCATGATGATGTCGCCGGCTGCCTCGTCGAGGTGGCCGTTGAGCGAGCGGAATCGCGTGAGGCCGTTCGCCACTGCCTTCATGATGAAGGGCATGTAGGTCACGTTGACGCCGTGCTGCTTGCCGAGGGCCTTGGCCCGGGCGCGCGTGGCGACAAGCTCGGTGACGTCGATCTCCTCGACAACGGTGAAGTGCGCAGCGGTGTGCTTGGAGCGCGTCATCGCCTCGCCGATCTTGCGGCGGATGCCGCGGTACGGCGTCCGCTCTTCCTGGGCCATGACCGGGATCGGCGCGGCAGGCGCGGCTGCGCGCCCGTTCGATGCCGCCGGAGCAGGCGGAGCCGTCATCGGCTGGGGCGGAGCCGCGATGCCTGCGGAAGCCGCCGCAGCGGGTGCAGGTGCCGAGCCTGCGCCGCCGGACTTCGCGAAGGCTTCGACGTCCGCGCGACGGACGACTCCGCCGCGGCCAGAGCCAGGGACGGCGGTCAGGTCAACGCCGAGCTCGCGCGCGGCGCGACGGGCACTTGGAACGGCGAGGACCTTGCCGTCGGCCGTGCTGACGCGGGAGGGCTGACCGGCAGCTGGCGCGTGCGCGGCTGCACCGTTGGAGGCAGCAGCCGCCGGGGCGGAAGCCGCGGCCGCAGCCGGAGCGGCAGCACCGCCGCCGCTCGATGCACCCGTCTGCAGGTGGAAGATCACGTCGCCAACAGGGACGGTCGCGCCTTCGTCAGCGAGCAGCTCGGTCACGGTGCCGGCCGCGGGGGCGGGGACCTCGACGGTCGCCTTGTCCGTCATGACTTCGACGACGGGCTGGTGCTCCTCAACGGCGGCGCCAGCGGCCACAAGCCACTGGACGATTTCGCCTTCGGCGATGCCTTCGCCGATGTCTGGCAATTTGAACTTGATGAGCTCGCCGCCGCCGGCCGCAGCCGGTGCTGCCGCTGCGGGGGCTGCTGCCGCGGCGGGCGCCGCCGCTCCCCCACTAGAGCCCTCATCGAGGTGGAAGATAACGTTGCCGACCGGGATCGTGTCCCCTTCGGCCGCGAGGAGCTTCGTGACGGTACCT
Organism: uncultured Planctomycetaceae bacterium; assembly: GCA_964417955.1. Taxonomy (GTDB): domain Bacteria; phylum Planctomycetota; class UBA1135; order UBA1135; genus Saltatorellus. The sequence goes on along the minus strand of CAYQKK010000044.1, from coordinate 43,146 downwards.
GCGGACGGCGCCGGCACTTCCACCGTCGCCTTGTCCGTCATAACTTCGACGACGGGCTGGTGCTCGTCCACCGAAGCGCCTTCTTCAACAAGCCACTGGACAATCTCGCCTTCGGCGATGCCTTCGCCGATGTCTGGCAGTTTGAACTCGATCATTGGAATGGGGTGTGCCGTGGGGCACGGATAGGGATGTGTGGGGCGAGCCGGTTAGAAGTCGCGGCTAGAAGTCGTACACGGCCTCGATGGCGTCGAGTACGCGGCGATCGTCGGGCAGGTAGTGGTGCTCGAGCGTATTCGGGAACGGCGTGTCGAAACCGGTAACACGCTTGACGGGCGCTTCCATGTACTCGATGCAGCGCTCGGCGATCAGCGCGCTGATCTCGGCGCCGTAGCCGCAAAAGCGCGGGGCTTCGTGCACCACGACAACGCGGCCGGTCTGCTTGGCGGCTTCGATGACGCCTTCTTCGTCGAGGGGCATGAGCGTGCGCAGGTCGATGACGAGGCAGTCGATGCCGCGCTGCTCCTTCGCTTGGGCCGCTGCTTTTTCGACGACTGGCACCATCGCACCGTAGCAGTAGACCGTGACGTCGCGGCCCTCTTGGACCGTGCGCAGCGTCGAAAGGTCGACGGTGTACTCACCCTCCGGCACCTCGCCTTTGACCGCGCGATAGAGTGCCTTCGGCTCCATGAAGAGCACGGGGTCAGGGTCTTTGATCGCCGCAAGAAGCAGGCCCTTGGCGTCGTAGGGCGTCGACGGAATCACGACCTTCAGGCCGGCCGTGTGCGCAAAGTACGCCTCGCCGGACTGGGAGTGGTAGAGACCGCCGCGGATGCCGCCGCCGTAGGGCGTGCGGATCACCATGGGTGCCGTGTACTGGCCGCCCGAGCGGTAACGAAGCTTCGCGGCTTCGCTGACGATCTGGTCGAAGGCCGGGAAAATGAAGTCCTGGAACTGAATCTCCGTCACCGGGGTCAGGCCGTTCATCGCCATGCCGATGGCGGTGCCGATGATGCCGTCCTCGGAGAGGGGCGTGTCGAAGCAGCGCTCTTGGCCGAACTCGGACGTGAGGCCTTCTGTCGCCAGGAAAACGCCGCCCTTCGGGCCGACGTCCTCGCCGAACACGACGACGGAGTCGTCGTCGCGCATCGCGACCTTCAGGCCGTCGTTGACCGCCTGGATGAGTGTGAGGTTTGCCATGGGATGAGTCTTGGGTGTTCTACGTGGGGGGGCGGCCCATGGGAAAGACGATTCCCTGGAAGCCGATTTCGGGAGTTCGCTGCGCTAGAGCGGGAACTCGCCGTCGCCTGCGTCGGCTTCACCCCGACGCTTCGAGAGGTCGAAGAGGAATTCTCCCTGGGCGCGGATGTGATCGGGGACCTCGGCGAAAACGTCGCTGAAGATGGTCTCCAGGCCAGGCCCGGGGGTCTTCTCCGCGGTCTTGGCCGCGGCGTCGATCTCCGCGAGGGTCTCGGCGCGCATCGTCTCTTCGAGATCCTTTGTCCAGATCTTTCGCTTCTGGAGGTACTTGCGGAAACGCTCGACCGGATCCTTCTTCTTCCACTTCTCGACGACCTCTTTGGGAACGTACTTCGTGGGATCGTCGGAGGTGGAGTGGCCACCCATGCGGAAGGTGACGGCCTCGATCATCGAGGGTCCCTCGCCCTTGCGCGCGCGCTCGGCCGCGGCGAGCACCGCGTCGCGCACCGCGAAGAGATCGTTGCCGTCCACGGTCTGGTGGGGCATGCCGTACGCCTGCGCCTTGATCGCGTAGCCGTCGCTGGCGGTCTGATCCTCGGACGGGCACGAGATCGCGTAGCCGTTGTTCTGGCAGAGGAACACGACGGGCGCCTTCCAAACGGCGGCGAAGTTCATGCCACTGTGAAAGCCGCTGCTCGATGTACCGCCGTCGCCAAAGCTGACGAGGTGCACCGTGTCTTCCTTGCGCATCTTGCTGGCGTAGGCCGCGCCCACAGCGTGGGGCAGGTGCGTGCCGATCGGCGAACTAATGCTGTAGAAGTGAATCGGATCCACGAACGAAAAGTGCACCGGCATCTGGCGCCCCTTCGCGGCATCTTCGGCGTTGCCGAACATGTTGTGCATCATGTCCACGGGCTTGATGCCGTGGTAGAGCGCCATTCCGAAGTCGCGGTAGCTCGGGAAGATCCAGTCGGTCTTCCGCATGGCGCTCGCGGCTCCCACCTGGGTGGCTTCGATCCCGAGGTTGGGGATCGAGAACCCGATGCGGCCTGAACGCTGGAGCTTGAGGCAGATCTCGTCGAAGGAACGAACGAGGAGCATCGAGCGATAGCAGTGAAGGAGCTCTTCGTCGGAGAGTCCGGCGTCGTAGCCCTTCTTAGTCGCCCCGGTGGGGCTGATGACGGTCAGCATATCAGTCATGGTTAGGGGTGCTCTTCTTGCTCGCTGTTCGAGCGACTGCGCGACGACCCTTGATGAGGCGCGTGGCGAAATACTCACCGGCCTTGTAGCTAGAGCGCACAAGGGGGCCGGAAGCGACGTAGAGGAAACCGAGCGCACGGGCTTCGATCTCAAGTTCTTTGAAGCGCTCGGGCGTGACGTACTCACGAACAGGCGCATGGTTGGGCGTGGGGCGCAGGTACTGGCCAAGGGTGAGGAAGTCGACGCCAGCTTCGCGCAGGAGGCCGATGGCCTCGAACAGCTCTTCTTGGGTCTCGCCCAGTCCCACCATGAGCGACGACTTCGTGAAGATCTCGAAGCCTTCCGCCTCGGCGTAGGCCTTGCCCTGGCGAAGTACGTCGAGGGAGCGCTCGTAGCTGCAGCGCGGGTCGCGGATCTTGCGCTGGAGGCGCGAGACGACTTCCACGTTGTGGGCTAGGACGTCGGGGCGCGACTCCATGAGCGTGCTCAGGTTCTTATCGACGTAATCGGGAATGAGCACTTCCACCAGCGTGTCCGGGGCGTGCTCACGGATCGAGCGCACGCAGTCCGCGTAGTGCTTGGAGCCACCGTCGGCGAGGTCATCACGATCAACGCTCGTGATGACCAAGTACTCAAGGCCCATCTCCCCCACCGCGCGGCCGACGTGCTCGGGCTCGTTCGGGTCGGGTGGCGCGGCGCGGTCCACCGTTTTCACGGCGCAGAAGCGGCAGCGGCGGGTGCACTCGTCGCCCAGCACCATGATCGTCATGGTGGCGTGGTCGCCCTTCCAGCACTCGCCGATGTTCGGGCATCGGGCCTCTTCGCAAACGGTGTTGAGGCTGAGCTCCTTCGTCAGACCCTTGAGCTTCTTGTAGCCGTCGCCCCCGGGAAGCGGCACCTTGAGCCAGGAGGGCTTCGGCTCGCGACGGCCCTTTACGCCTCGCGCTTGAGGCGCCCCGCCCGCTTGATGCGTACCTTCGCCAGCCGAGGCGGGAACCACTGCGGGGGGTGTAGGGGGTTGGTTCGGGGGCGTCATTTGATGGGTGAAATGGCGGAAGAGAATAGCAAGACGGGCCCTCCGACGCCCTATCTGAGCGCCTGGTTCGGTGGGAGCGCGCCCCCACCCCCCATTGGCGGGCACGCCAGCCGGGGTGCGGAGGCTCACGACGCTGCAGATTCGCGCCGGACCCGTGCTCTGGACTCCGTCCTCTTGGAACTCTCTCCCCTCCCCCGCAGGCTCCACTGCCGATTCCCAAACGCGCCCCCCGAGCGCTGGCCCCACGCTCGCCGCGGCTCCATCCCCCCTAGCAACGCCCCAACCAGCCCCCTCGGCGCCCCCCGCAGCCAACCCGCACCATCCGGAACCAGGTTCGAATTGCGCAGTTGACGTGTTTTGTACCTGGTACAAAACACGTCAACTGCGCAATTCGAACCTGGTTCCGGATGGAGCAGATGGGCTTTTCACTCGCTGGCTTGGGGCGGGTTGGCGCTGGCTAGCATGACGATCGCGACTTTACTTTTGCCGTTGGCGGCGCTCTCGAGGCGCGAGTTCCAGATCTCGTCGGATCAGCTGCTGGTGGGAGCTGTCTCCACTCTCGTGGTCGCGGCGTGCGTGTTTCTGCACTACGAGGTCATGCGCGCTGTGTCCTGGGCCCTTCCGAGACTGAAGATCAGGCGCCAGGCGCGGGTCCTTGGCGCGATGGTGGCGATGATGGGCGCCCACGTTGTCGAGGTTTGGATCTTTGGCCTGGTCTACTGGGTGTTCGACGGATGGCCCAGGTTCGGCAGGCTCGAGGGACCGGTGGATGAAGGTGCCTTGGACTTCATCTACTTCAGCGTGACGAGCTTCACGACCCTCGGCTTCGGCGACATCGTTCCGTCCGGCGCCATTCGTATCCTCAGCGGCGCAGAAGCCCTCGCGGGCCTCGGACTCATCACCTGGTCCGCCTCCTTCGTCTTCCTAGAGATGCAGCGCGACTGGGCAGCGTTCAGGCGTCCACCGAAGTAGCTGCTCTCCCACGCTCCTGATCCGGCCACGCCACCTCGTTTTTCATCGCCCTCTCATCTGCTCGACTCCGCGTGAATCCCGAGAGTGCAGAGGGCGTTGAGGCGCACTACCATTCGGCAGCCTTTCCGTGCCCGCTGTTTCCCTCTGGCGATGCATGGCCCCGTTTCAACTTCGAGCCTGAAGAGTGACAATGAGTCTTTTGAGTAGCGTGCCCTTGGCACTGGCAGTCGTTGGCATTCCTCTGTCGAGTTCCGGTGAGACGTCGACCAAAGGACGGGTAGAGGTCTTTACGACCGCGATGGGCACCGGTCAGCGCATGGCCCTGAGCGACCAGCTTCAGCTCGGGCCGGCGCAACAATCGCCGGAGACCGACGTGGCGATCTTTGTGAATCCGGATCGGAGGTACCAAACGGTGCTCGGGATCGGGGGCGCGATCACGGACGCCAGCGCCGAGGTGTACGCGGGCCTCGACGATGAGACGAAGGCCGAGCTGATGCGAGCGTACTTCGATCCAGGAGAGGGCATGGGCTACAGCCTGTTGCGCACACCGATTCACAGCTGCGACTTCGCGAGTGCGAGCCATACCTACATCGAGGAGGGCGACGACAGCCTCAGCACCTTCGACATCGCACCTGACCGTAGGCACCGCCTTCCGATGATCAAGGACGCGCTCGCTGCCGCCGGGGGCGCGATCACCACCTGCGCCAGCCCGTGGAGCGCACCGGCCTTCATGAAGACCAACGGCAGCATGCTCCAAGGCGGCAAACTGCTGCCCCGCTACCGCGAGGCCTGGGCCAAGTACTTCACCAAGTTCATCACGGCCTACGAGGCCGAGGGCGTTCCGATCTGGGGCGTCACGGTGCAGAACGAACCCCTCGCGACCCAAACGTGGGAGTCGATGATCTACACCGCCGAGGAAGAGCGCGACTTCGTCAAGTACTTCCTCGGGCCGATCATGGAGTCGGCTGGCATGGGGTCCAAGAAGATCGTGGTCTGGGATCACAACCGTGACCTCGTTACCCACCGCGCCAATACGATCCTCTCGGACCCTGAAGCGGCAAAGTACGTTTGGGGCGTCGGCTTCCACTGGTACGAAACGTGGGCGGGCGGCGACCCCATGTTTGGCAACGTCGCGGAGGTCAAGGACGCCTACCCGGACATCAACGTGCTCCTGACCGAAGCCACCGTCGAAGGGTTCGACCCAGCGCGCTACCAGCACTGGCCCAACGCCGAGCGCTACGGTGAAGCGATCGTCGGCGACCTCAACGCGGGCGCAGCGGGCTGGATCGACTGGAACGTACTGCGCGATGACAAGGGCGGACCGAACCACGTCGGCAACTTCTGCTTCGCTCCGATCCACGCGGACAGCGCGACCGGCGACCTGATCTACACCCCCACCTACTACTACCTCGGACACTTCTCCAGGTTCATCCGTCCCGGATCGCGCCGGGTCAGCGCTGTGAGCAGCCAAAGCGTCCTGCAGACCACGTCATTCATTGACGACAACGGCATGCTCGCCACGGTGATCCTCAACCTCACCGACCGTGAGGTCGCCTATCGCTTCTGCGTTGGCAACGAAGAGGCTGATTCGCGGATCCCAGCCCGGGCGATTCAAACGCTCGTCCACGATCGCAAAGCGCCCAGCGGTTGGGAGACCGACTTCTTCGACGACTTCGACTCCTTCAACCCAGCGAACTGGCAGGACCAGATGCTCTGGGTGAACAACGAGCAGCAGTGCTACGTCCCAGACGGCGCCTACGGCACGCGCGAAGTCAGCAACGGCTCGCTGAAACTGAAGGTCGTGAAAGTCGATCAAGCGCTCCCCTGCTCGAACCAAGACAAGCACGGCGCCGCCCACCCCGACACGCCCTACGTCGCGGGTCGCATCTGCTCGAAGAACCGCCAAGAGTTCATCAAAGGCAAGTGGACCGCGCGCCTTCGTATGTGGGGCAGCGGCCAGCCGAGCATGTTCCCGGCGTGGTGGATCCTGGGCGCCCAAAACAACGAGCCCCCCGTCGACGAAACCGATGAAACGGTGTTCTGGCCTCTCACGGGCTCTGGCGAAATCGACATCTTTGAGCACCACGGAGACGGCGGCCCAGGTCACTTCACCACGGGAGCGATCAAAAGCCTCGGAGAGAAGGACAAGGGCGACTGGCGCTCACTGCGCACGAATATCGACGCGAACCTCGACGTCTACCACGAGTACTCGGTGGAGTGGGCCGGAAGCGACCTCGTCTATCGCCTCGATGGCAAGGAGGTCCACCGCAACGAGGGCGAAGGCGACAACTATCCAGAGGCGATGTTCGCGATCCTGAACTTCGCGAAGATCACCAACTCCCCGATGGAGGGCGAGTGGGTCATGGAAGTGGACTGGGTCAAGCATGAGTCCTGGAACGATCGCTTCGACGTTCCCGAACCGATCGAGTTCGTCCAAGCAGTACTCCCAACCATCACCGTTCCCGCCCGCATTGAGGCCGAGGGCTACGCCGCCATGCAGGGCATCCAGACGGAAGCCTGTGGCGACGAAGGCGGTACGCTCAACCTCGGTTTCTTCGATCCCGGCGACACAGTGGACTTCCGCATCAGCGTGGAAACCGCCGGCGACTTCACGATCGCGTACCGCCTCGCCTCTGAGCCCGGCAGCGAGGGGTTCCAAGTTCTGATCGACAACGAACTGGTCACCACGCAGTCCCTAGAAGCCACCGGCGGCTGGCAGGTCTACGTCACAAAGTCGAGCCCCTCATTCCCCTTGGAGGCTGGGGTTCACACGCTTCGATTCCTTTCCGTTGGGAGCCAGTGGAACATCAACTGGTTCGAGCTCCAATCCCAGTGATGCGGCTCGCTCGGCGCTATCGAGCGGACAACAGCGTCCATAGCACCGCCGGCACTTCGCCTTGGGTCACTTGACCATCGCCGTCAACGTCCCACCGGCCGAGAAACGTATCAGCGAGCACCTCTACGCCCCGGGTCAGCACGAGGGCTTCCATGCGGTCGATCTCGTCTGCCTCGATGATCGTTGAGCGGTCTCGATCAAGGGTACGATAGAGATCGGGGCGCTTCGAAAGCTCGCGCTTGGTGAAGGTCCCGTCGCTACTCTTGTCGAGCACCTCCATCAGGCGCCCGCGGTCGACGCCGGGGGGCAGCGGCGCGTAGCCGTAGCGGCGCCGCGTCGGCCACTCCGTCTCCGCCATGGCAGTGTAGGCACCGGTTCGCTCTTCGGTGAGGCGGGGATCGAGCTGGATAAAGCCGTCGCCGTTCACATCGAGGGCCGCCCAGTCAGCGTCCGCTACGGTGAATTCGCGGAGCGTGATCGTCCCGCCCCCCGAGTCATCCAATTTCGCCATCGAGCGCGCGCCGATGTCGTCGCCAAAGCGCAGCCCCCGCGGCTCACCCGGCTGGCGGGAAACCTCATGGATCGTCAGCTTGCCATCAGGTACTAGATCAAGCGCCGCAAAGTAGGCCGCCTTGAACTCCTTGGCGTCGAGCTTGCCGTCCTTCTTGCGCTCAAAGTCGAAGGGGTCCACCCGATCCAAAAGCAGGGTGAGGTCCCCGTCGAGCCCGACCCTGGGATCGTCCCGCCGCTGCATCTCTTCTTCAGAGTCGTCGGGGTCCACTTCAGGAGCTACCGCCACCGACTCTCCCGGGGCTTCTCCAAGCTTCGCCAACTCGAATAGCGTCACGCGGCCGTCACCATCGTCGTCGGCACGTGCGCCACCGACGAGCCGCAGCTCCTTCCCCGTCAAGAGCCCGCTCCTGTCCGCGTCCGCGCGCGCGAACATCGCCCTCGCCGACGAGGCCGCAGCGATGGACTCTTGGGCGTAGGGATCCACGATACCGAGCGCTTCCCCGTCCACGGACAGCGTTCGATCGATCTCGCTGCGCATGAGCCAGCGCGACTTGGGATGACTGACCTCCTTGAGCGGCCCACGATCCTGATCGACCATGGCGTCCAGCGGGAACTCCTCCGCTACGAAAGCTGCGGCGGTGAAGATGCCGTTCACCGAACCGAGCTCGTTCACCTCCGCCGAATTGCCGACGTCCGCCATGCGAATGCCTGAATCCCCGACGGTAAAAGCCAGCGGGCGCAGGAACGGCGCGTTGTACCAAGTGCCGGTGATCAGCTCGCTGCACACGTTCCCGAGCCCCCCCTGACCCAGCTGCACTTGTCGAGTCGGATCGCTCACGTCGACAATCCGCAGCACCGTTCTCTCGTCATCGTCGTCAAGGGGACGACTCTCGATGAAGTAGAGGAGGTCACGCTCCACCGTCTTCGCCCCTCCCTGGGGCGCCGCCACATCCACGTGGCTTCGCAGCGCGAGAGACCGGTAAAGCCGGTCCTTCGGTCGACGCTCGGCGCGACCGGGCTGGCGCTTCGCCGAACGAATCACGCTCATGTACTTGGGCTCTGTTGCGTCGATCAGAATGGGTCCGGACTCCTCGTCGCAAACCGCAACAAGTCGCCGCGCCGGAGTGCGCTCGGAGGATGGCTGCCCGCTGCCATCGACCATCGGACGGCTGTACTGGAAGAGGACGTCAAGGTCGACGAGTCCGCGACCGTTGACGCCGCTCGACGAAAACGCATTGACCCCGAGCCCGCCCACGACCTTGGGCGCCACGGGGAAGCGTACGTCCACGACCAAGAGGCCACCGGGCCCATCCGCCACGTAGGCGTAGGGCCAGCGCACTTCGACGGCGAACGCGTCAATCGTGGGAACGGACCCTACGAGTTCGATCGCCGCAGGATCCGCCACGCGGAAGATCTTGAGGCCGCCCACGCCGTCCGCGAGGAACAGATGCTCACCCGAGAGCTCCATGTCCCGCGGGTTGACCGCCATGTGGAAGCCGATCTGGTGGACCTCTCGCGGATCCGCCACATCAAGGACGTGAATCCCGCGCTCCTTCTCTGCCGCATAGAGCACCCGTCCGTGCCCTTGGAGCGGATCGCAGTCGAGCTCCAGCGACTCAACGCCTGGCAAAACGAACTTGGACACCGGCACCGACGTCTGCGGGTTCCCGCGATCGAATGCGAGGACCTCAATGCCACGCCGCTCGGCCACGTAGGCCACCTGCCGCCCGAGACGGAAGTTCTCTGAACCTAGGCCCCAGGTCTCCGACGCCCGGTGACACTCCACGCACGAGCGCGCCGTCGGTCGCGTCGAGTGCAGCTGGTGGTGGATCATGGTCAGCCCCGACCGCCCATTCGTGGTGACCGGTAGCACTTGGTCGAGAAGGCGCTGCCCATCCTCGTCGTCCACGGTGCCCATGGTCGAAAAGCCCGTGAGGTACGGAGCGACGCGCCCCTTCTCGTCGAGGCCCGCGTAGAAGCTCTTCCAGGTGGTGAACACCTTCTCTTGGGTTGTGACGCGCCCTGGCGTGCGCTCCCCAGTGAGCAGGTCCATCTGCGTCAGCGCGAGGTTGCGGTAGAAGTGGAAGCCCAGGAAGTTGACGTTCCACCCCGCATGGCAGGTGTAGCAAGCGACGTTACCGTGGGCACCCGTCATGGCGCGCGCCGCCTCGGCGCGGTAGTCCGGATGTCCAGGCGTCACCACGTCCACGGCCTGCTTGATGCGGTGCTCCGCGCCCGTCACCTTACTGCGCATCCACACTTCGCCCTCTTTCCTAAAGAGATGCTTGAGTGGGGTCCCGCGCTCGGTCTTCAAAGAAGAGCGCTCCTCGAAAGTCCCGTGGCATGCCTCACAGGAAATCTCTGTGGCCTCCTCCATCTTCGAGAGCATCCGCCCGTCCCCCATCACACCGTTCAGCGTGTGGCAGTCGACGCAGTGCAGACCCGACGCGTGGTGCACGTCAGGCGGCGTGACTTCGGGATCGTTGATGAAGAACGACCGATGCAGGAGGCTGTCCGTCGTTCCGTCAATCTCTGGACCACCGGCAGCGCCCGGCGGCAGCTGGGACAGCCCACGAAAGTGAAGGCCGATCGATGCATCGCCGTAGTGACACGCCGTGCACGCTTCGGTCGGCGGTGCCGTCACCATCCCGTGCCGAAGCGGATGCCCGGGCTCCACGAGCGTGGCGGTGGGATCCGTGCTCTCCGAGAGGCCATCCGTCGCGTAAGGAACATGGCAGGCCGCGCAGCCCGCACCGCGGTACTCACCGTCGAATCCAACGCGCCCGCGCACCGCACGGCCTTGGCTGTAAAGGTGGCACTGCATGCACTCCTTGCGGATCAGATCCGGAAAGTGTGCCTCGAGGGTGGAAGCATCGACGCGGCGATCCACTTTCGGCGGCTGCACGACCGAGGAGATCGTGCTACCCGGCACGCCCCGTTGGGCCTTGATCGGGAAGACCCCAAAACGGCTATCGCGTCCCTCTTGGAGGCCCACTTCAAAGAACCCATCCGATAGGTGGGCCGCTGTGGTGCCATGGAGCGAAACCATGAGGTGGTCCACGAGCTCCCCATGGCAGTCGCCGCACACGGTCTCAGCCACCCGCAGGTCCATCGGATTCACGAAGCGCACGTGGGGCAGATCGCGATCCCTTGGCGCCACGCGCTCGTCAGCCCTGCGCGCCGCGGAAGGGGCCACGTGGGCGAGTCCTTTCTTCGTAGCGGCGCCGTCGCCCCCGTGGCAGTCGGTGCAGGACAGCGGGAAACCCGGATGCATCTCCTCGATCCCGTCGTGGCAACCTAGGCAGCCCTCGTCCCGAACCGGCGCGGCGCCTGCCCAAAGGCCGGAGCTGTAACCGGAGCCGGAGCCACCTGTGGATGCGCCAGCCGAGAATGCCGCCGCCGCGGCGCCGCCCAGCACCGAGACCAACGCGAGCACGAGGGCCCAAAGGGCCGGCCGTTGGCGGCTAGGCATAGACTTCCCGGAGAACTTTGCCCTTCGCGAACTTCGGCTTCGCGCCGAACAGATCGGCAATCGTCGGCATGAAGTCGATCGTGCGACGGTCGTCCTTGATCAGCACGTTGCGGCGGAAGTCCGGACCCCACGCCACGCCATCCACGAATCGCAGGTCGTCGGAACCATCCCCGTGGTCGAGTCCGCGGCGCGTGTTTAGGTCAGAGTCACGCCCAAACTCAGGCACAACGAACACCGACGTCGAGTCGCGCAGCTCGTCGTCGCCGCGGATCACCTCCATCAGCTCTCCAATGGCGGCGTCATTGCGCCGGATGACCTCGGAGTAGCCGTTGAATGACCGGTGAGCGATGTCAGCGTCTTGGAGCACCACGCCGATGAGGCGCGGGCGGAAGACCGACAGGAGATTGCGGGCCATGCGAAGCGCTTTCGCGTCGGCGGATCCCGCCCCGCGGAGCTCCGACGTGCCGCCGCCCAGCTCGTCGAGGATATAGCGCTCAACCCGGGCCTTGGCCTCGGCCCCACGGGCCGCCGCCTCGCCACCGCCGCGCGTCCCGCGAAGCGTCTTGCGCATCGCGTCGACTTTCCCGGCGCTTTGCTCGTCGAAGGGCCGGGGCGCACCGAACCGTCGGACGAGCGCTTTGAACTCTTCGTTGAACACACCGTCGCTGTCCAGCGTCGTCGCGCCGTAGCGCGCGCCGTAGTCCGGGTGCAATCCGTACGCGTAGTTGACCTGCTGTGCCCCACCTGCAGTGGCAATCCACACGTCCTGGGGAGAGAGGCCGAGATCCTTGCGCACGTACTCGAAGAGCGTCGGGTCGGGACCGCGCGCATTGTCGCGGATGCCCCGGGCCTCGGAAATGCCCGTCACGATCGACATCGACGAGCCGAAGTGCCCGAGGTTGGCCGTCCGCAACCGCGTGTAGTGCACGCCTTCCTGCGCGAGGCGCACGAGGTTGGGGATCTGCTTGGGGGAGCCAAACGTCTCTCGACTGCGGACCCCTCCCGACATCATCACGAGCACCACGTGCTTCGTCTTGACGTCCGCGCGCAGGGGAAGGCGCGCTGCGGAGCTGAGCCCGGCCATAGGCCCGAGCATGGACCCGGCCAGGGATCCAGCCACGCCGGCGCGGAGGAGTTCCCGCCGATTCAACGAGTCAAACATGTGGGACTTCATACTGATTGGTACTCCATGGACGTGAGGAGGGCATAGAGAACGAGCTCTGGGCCGTCCGAACCGTCACGGCAAACGCCCGAAAACTGCTCGAGCTCGTCGCTGGTCGGCTCACGGCCAAGCAAGCGCACAAACATGCCCTCGACCCATTCACCGGCATGGCCGATCGTCGAACCCCGCGGCGCCTTCGTCCCCTCTGCATCGAGGAGCATGCGCACGATCAACGAGCGCAGGGGGGCCGGGTCTCCAAGACTGTCGAGGGCGCCGCGCAGCGCCTCTACTTCATCTTCCGGAGCCGCCATGTCCCCCAAGTCGACGTAGATCGAGCGCACCCAGGCCCGATTCGAGAGCGGAGCGCCACGCTCCACCCGCTCAGCGTAGGCCGGGGAAGAGAGCCACTCCGCGTACAGATCGAACATGGCCTTCGGCTTCTTCCAGATGTCCTTCGACCAAGCCAAGCTTTCCTTCTTAGGACAGGGCACGCGACAAAGCCGTTCGAACTCTCGGGCGACGAAGTGTCTTGCGCCGCGCTTGTGGCGGACGGCCACCTGAATCACATCCGACTGGCTGGAGGCCTTGGAGCCGAGGAAGGTCGCGCTGGCCCCGTCATAGGCCGCCTTCCCAAGCTTGAGCTCCTGGGTAGAGCGCTGAACCTCCATGCCGCAGAATTGCTCCATGACCACCGTGACAAACGTGTCGGCTCCGGGGTTGCGTAGCTCGAAGCTCGTCGACAGCGCAATCCGATGCAGCGCGTCCCTGGGGCTGACGCGTCGCGCGCTGAGCTGGCCAGGGAGCTTGTCGAGTCCTGTACCCACCGGCTCGAAGCGGTCAATGAGCATGAAGTAGTACAGCTGCTCGTCGAGCCACTGACGCCAGACAAGTTCATCACTGAGCGCCGCGCCCAAGAATTCTTGCAGAGTTTTTCCGCTCCAGGATTCGCGTTCCTTTTTGAGAGGCGCACGACCATAGAGGTCATGAAAGAGCGCGCGCAGCCACCGCGCGTTCATCGGCGCAGTGGAGGAATCTGTTAGCGAACTCGCGTCTGGGCTGACTGAGCCCTGAAAAACTGAATGCGGCTGCATGGTTGGGAACGCGATCGGAGGGAAGAACCGCGTGCGGAATTCTAACCCAGACCGAGACACCGCTAAACCCTGGCCATGGGTGCAGAAGGACAGAAAGCCCCAGGCGCTGATTCTGTGCTCTGGAACAGGGGTATTTTTTTGTAGCCGATGTTCGCGCTCGGGCTCTCTCGCCCGCGCCGTGTCCTCGAACGCGGCTCGCCTATCACTGATCGCTACGCACGCAACCATGACACACGAACTACACAGCTCGCGAATCCTGCGCTCCCACGTATCAACGTCCCAATCAGGGAACTCGTTGCTTGGAGCCCTGATCCTGCTGACCGCCGCCACCACAGGCGCAGCCGCCTTCCTCGGCTCAGCCGTCAATGCTTCGGACGGCGCCGGACGCCGGGTCGATCGTTTCGAAACGACCCGTGCGGGTCGCAGTGTCAACAAGATCGCCGCCCAGAACATCTGGAGCGCCTATGTACGCAACCTCGGCGGCGGCGAGACCTCGGTCGCTAGCCTTCGCGCCTATCTGAGCGCCCAGGGCTTCTCCAACCAAACCGGGGCCGTTCCCGCGCGGGTCGAGGTCCTGGACCGCCTTGGGCTCGGACAGAATGACGAGGGCTTCGACGTCTTCGGCGACGTCGAGATCGACTCCGTCCTCGTACACAGGGTGGATGAAGGCCGCGCGACGCGCCTCATCATCACCACCCAGGACCGCACCCGTCGCGGCATTCGCGGCAACAACTCGGATGTGAGCACCGCGGAGACGGACATCTTCTCCGTTGAGCCTGCCCGCTGGGATGGGCTCGACTTTGCGCTGCTTGCGAACAACATCAACTGCATCATGTGCCACACCAACGTGGACGATGCGCGCCGGATCTACCCCAGCACGGCGGGCCTCGACGGCGGCGAGTTCCAGCGTGCCCGCGTGGGCTCCACCGAGAGTTTCCAGTTCCGGGAGGACCCCGATTCCACGATCGCAGGCACGCTCTACCTCGGCGGCCCTGCCATCGATGGCAACAGCCACGAGATTGCGAACTGGGCCGACCTCAACCTCAAGGGCGCGGAACTCGACTCCGAGGGCCGACTGATTCAGGACGGCTTCGGCGACGTCATCCCGAAGGATCTTGTCCCGGCCGACGCGACCAACCCGCTTCCCTTCGAGAGCCTCTACACCGACTACCTGAGTCTCGATTCGCCCGTGGACGGGGTCCTGCCCGACACGTTCCCTTCGCCGTTCCTCGACGACGGCGGAGTGGATCTCGCCACAGGCGCCCCGACTGGCGTCGGCGCCGACAACCGCATCGTGGACGACGCTGAGTTCGCGACCACGGTGGACAACTACACCGGCTACATCTCCGGCGGCGCGATCAGCGTCGTTCCCACGGGTGACCAGATCACGACGGCCTCCGCGGCCCAAGGACTCATCGATGGAAGCGAAACGGCCCTCGAAGCTGTCACCTCAGGCAACGTCGTCATGACGGGCAGCGAAGACAGCCCTATCCGCATCGACGGCCGCGTTGCCATCGACGGTGACCTCGTGATCTCTGGCCCCATCGAAGGTGCAGGCTCCCTCTGGGTTCGCGGCAACATCTACGTCCGCGGTGACTTGGAGTACGCCGACGGGATGATCGGCTCGGACCGCCAGTTTGGCGTCTCGGCCAGCGGCATCTCGAACGCCCTCGGCATGGCGGCAGGCGGCAACATCATCATCGGTGACCCCTTCCGCCCGCAGTGGGGCGAAGGCGCTGCTGTCGATGGAACCCCGTCGGGAACCTGGAGCTTCTCCACGGAGCAGACGGCCATCTTCAACGGCCGAGAGTGGATCAAGACCCAGCCGACGCTGCCGGGCCTCCCGGTGAGTGTTCAGGTGGGCACGAACGACTACCAGAGGGAGCTCTTCCAACAGGTCACGCAGATCCAGAGCCAGCCCATCACCGAGCAGCAAGATACGGGCCTGACCCAGGAAGTTCCGGTCTACGCCAAGGTCCAGATTGGAACCAAGGAAGTGCCGGTCTACGAGACGATCACGATCCCGGCCGACCGGCCGGCACCCTACGGCCAGCCCACGACGAAGAAGGTTCAGACGGGCACGAAGACGGTTCCGATCTACGAGAACCAGCAGGTGGGCACCACCCAAGAGCCGATCTACCAAGGTGTCATCGTCGGCTACGAAGACGTCGCCGTCACGGTGGACGTCCCGTTCTCACCGCCGCAGTTCGAAGACGTCTCTGAGCCGATCTTCGAGATGCAGCGTCCGGACTTCCCGAACCCCGAGTACCGCGGTGCGAGCTTCATCCCCCGCTACTACGCTTTCGGTGAAGGCGATCCAGTCCCGATCCAGAACCTCGAAGGCTACTTTGACCCAAGCACGCAGATGTGGATCACCGACGAGCGCGTCGAGGGCTGGGACACGGACAAGCTCACCTTGGCTGACCCCAGCGACCCGACGGACCCGACGCTCTTCCCGGCAGGCGCTCCGAACGCCGTCGTCACGACGCTCGAGCCGACGGCTGGCTGGATCGACTCCGACCTCCTGCGCACGATGATCACGGACTCGCTGACGAGCCGCGACCCCAACAAGCCGCTCACCGTGGACGCCACCCTCTACAGCTCTAACAGCATCTTCGGCCTCGTTCCGAACAGCGCCAGCGAAGGCACCACGGGAGAGCTGAAGTTCGAGGGATCGGTCCTCGGGGCAGACGTTGGGCTTCTCGGCCCGGGCGGAACGGAGATCCTCTATGACCCCCGTAGCCAAGCGGTCCTCGACATCCGCGACGAAACCCAGCTTTCCATCGTGCTCGAAGGAGCCGTTCCAGCCCCGCGTCCCTAGGGCGCCAAGCCGCTAGAACTTCAGCCCCACGCTGCGGGCTCCGAGCTTCCACCGCTCGGGGCCCGCAGCCTTCTGTTTTGGGGGGGGTTGCGGCGCGCCCTGCGAACTCGGTGATAGGTTGCACCCATGCCTGCCCCAGCGCCTCCCTCCACCGCACTCGGAAACCTCCACGACGGGACCATCGTCGGCGCGCGCAGGGAGGATGGCGGCTTGCTCGTGGTGCTCGTTGACATCGAGTACCTTGCCGAACTGCTCGAACCCGGCTCAACGGTCCTAGGCGCGCGTTTCGCCGAGTCGTCGTCCGCCCGTCTCTCTCGCTTCGCAGAGGAAGAGTCGGATCCCCAGGACCTCTTGGGCATCGAAGACGTCGACTTCACCATCCTCTCGGCCTCCGATGAAGCCGCAGGCGAGGTGCTCCTGCATGGCTCCCAAGGAACCGTGAGGCTGTCGGCGGACGCCATCGGGTTCGAAACCGAGTCGGGAGTCGTGATCTCGAGCGAAACTCTGCGTCGCGCGAGCCGCCTGTACTGGGAGCGTTGGGAAGCAAAGAACCTGGCCAGCCGGCTGGGCCTGCGTTCAAGGCTAGGAACGATCGCAGATCTCCCCGCCATGCAGGCGCTCTACGCCGAGCTCCTCGGCGTTCTCGCCAGGCACAACCCAAATGTCGATGTGGAGAACCAACTCCAGAGCGACTGGGTCGAAAAACCCGGCGGGCTATTCACCTGGATCATCGAGCGCGTTGATCACCACGGAGATGCGGAAATCGTCGGGATGGCACTCGTCTGCGGAAAGGCGTACTGCGAGGCCCTCGGCAGCAGCAGCGACTTCTGGATGTACGAATTTGTCGTCACTATGAACGCACGGCGCAGTGGGGTCGGTCGAGCTGGCGTGGCGCTTGTGCTAGACGCCCATGAGGGCGAGTGGTGCTTAGATGTGCTGCCGGGTAACCTGCCGGCCATGGAGTTCTGGACGTCCGTGCTCTCGCACCTTGAACCCAAGACGCGCAGTCGGACGGACGACGAGGACGTCGAGTTCGTGCGCTTCGAATTCCAGACAAGCATCGCCATTGACGACTCTCAGCCGAAGCCAGCTTGAGGCCCGGATCCTCCTCGAGGAGGACGGGCTGATCGCTGTGAACAAGTGCCCTGACCTGCCGACCTCGGGGCGCTCCTTGGACGACGAAGACTGCCTGCAGCATGCTCTCCTGCAGCGGTGTGGATCGATGGTATGGGCCGTTCACCAGCTCGATGCCGACACGAGCGGCGTGAACCTCTTCACCACCAAGAAGAGCCTCGTCGAACCGCTGAAGCGCGCTATGGGCCGCGAAGATGCGGCCAAGTGGTACGTGGCCATCGTCCACGGAGTTCCGGCTTGGACGGAGCGGCAAACCGATGCACCGATCGGCCAGATCAGCGAGAGGTCCCTCGGCGTCACGCCTGAGGGACGCCCGGCCTCCTCGACCTTCCGCGTGCTAGCGCGCGGAAGCCACCACTCGCTGATCAGGGCCAGCATCGCAACCGGTCGCACCCATCAGATTCGGATCCACCTGGCTTCGCTTGGGTATCCGCTCGTCGGCGAAGAGTGGTATGGCGAGCGGCCGTGCAAAGTGCATCCTCGCCAAGCGCTCCACGCGTGTCGGCTACGGATCCATGGGCCCCATGCCATCGATGTTGTGGCGCCCATGCCGGACGACCTACGGGCGCTCGCCCAGGGGCTCGATCTCAGCTTGGTGCAACAAAGTGAGCGCTTCCGGGACGGATGAGCCTCGGCCGTCAGTGAGGTGAGTCGAGCTTGACTCAAGGGGCAAGACCCGCCGAAAGGCCTGGGGACACCTGCCACCCTTCTGCGTCACCATCATGCGAAACTCACCTTGCCTCCTCCGTCGCCAGAGCCTTGCCACTGGCCGATATGCCCAGGGTCGAGGCCATACTCGAGGGAGCTCGCTCGTCACCGCCATTGTGATGCTCGCCGTGCTGGCAACGCTCCTTGCGGCGTTTTTGAGCTCGGCAGCGGATGACTCACGGGTCTCTTCAACTCGTACGGGTCGATTTGAGATTAAGCGCTCCGCCAGCAGCATCAACCGCCTCGCCGCCCAGTACGCCTGGGGCGGCTACACAGCGACCGTAGGTGGCGGCGGGACCAATCTGCTCGGCCTCCGCGCCCACCTCGACAACATGGCGCTGACGGACCAGGCAGGTCTCGTTCCGATCCAGCTGGATGTCACCAACGACATCGGCCTCCCGCTGAACGCCGAGGGCGAGCTCGCGCTTGGTGACACGACGGTCCAGTCCGTCAACATGTACCGCGAGGACGATGGACGGGTGGTGAACCTCTTCGTCACTTCGGTCACGACAACGGTCGAGGGCGGCCGCCCCCTCACCCACACGATGACGGACGTCTTCTCGGTGGAGGCGCCGAGCTGGGATGGACTGGGCTACGCCCTGCTCGCTAGCAACATCAACTGCATCATGTGCCACACGCAAATCGACGACGTCGAGCGCGTGTACGCCATGGGCGGCGCCGGGGGACTGGCAGGGCCGGGACGCGCGCGCGTTGGCTCGATCGAGAGCTTCCAGTTTCGCGATGACCCAGCCTCCACGATCGCGGGCACCCTGTACCTAGGGGGCAACGCCATCGACGAGCACGGAGACCCGATCAGCGACTGGTCCGCCCTCAACCTGAAAGCCGCCGAGCTCGACTCGGAAGGACGTGTGATCGCCGACGCCTTCGGCACCGTCAATCACCAAGACCTCTCCCCCGCGGATGAGACGTCTCCTGTTCCGTTCGAGAATCTCTACCTGAACTACCTCGACCAGACCGTTCAGGTGGACGGTGAATTGCCGGGATCATTCCCGCTGCCCTTCCGGGATGACGGTGGACTCGATCCTCTATCCGGGGACCTAGATCCGACGGGCGCCAACAACCGGAAGGTTGACGACAACGAGTTCTACTCGACGACAGACTCCTTCACAGGGTCGATCGTCGGCGGCAAGATTGGCGTCAGCCCATCCGGTGCAACAGTGAACACCGCCGCCGCAGCGAGCGCCCTCGTCGCTGGCACCGACGCATCCCTAGGCGCCGTCACCTCTGGCAACGTCGTTCTGACGGGAACCGAGGCCGACCCAATTCGGCTTGACGGGCTCATCGCCATCGACGGCGACCTGATCATCTCGGGGCCGGTGGAAGGCTCAGGCTCCCTCTGGGTGCGGGGCAACATCTACGTCAGCGGCGACTTGGAGTACAACGACGCCGTCGTAGGATCGGACCGCCAGTACGGCATCAACGCGCTGGGCCAGAGCAACACGCTCGGCATGGCCGCCGGTGGCAATGTCGTCATTGGCGACATCTACAGGCCCCAATGGGGCGAGGGCTCCGCAGTGGACGGCACGGACTCGGGAGAGTGGAACTTCACGCTTGAGCAGGCCGCAGCGTTCAACGGACGCGAGTGGACCAAGACCCAGCCGGAGCTACCGGGCCAGAAGATCGAGGTCTTCGAGACCAACATCGTGCCCCAGGAGCAGTTCCAAGAGGTCGTGACCATGGTCCCGACGCCCGTGTACAAGTGGGTCCCCAACGGGACCTTCTGGGAAAAGAAGAACTACGAATACGTAGAGGTTGGACAACAGGAGGTGCCGGTCTACGGGACCGTCCACCACCCAAACACGCTGACACCGCCCTACGACAACTCCTGGAGTGAAACAGTCCAGACCGGGACGACGATGGAGCCCATCTACGAGTCCCAGTACGTGGATAGCGAGTGGATTGAGAAGAAAGACAAGGTGATCGACTACTACGAGGACGTCGAGACGACGACTCTCGAGCCCTTTGATCCGCCGCAGTTCCTGGACGTAGAGGTCACGACCTCCTCCTTCGAGGTTCCGATGCTGACGAACCCCGACTACAAGGGCCCGGACTACGCGCCGCGCTACTACCAGTTCGGGGAGAACGACCCGATTCCGATCCAGAACAAGAAGGGCTACTTCGACGAAGACAAGCAGCTCTGGGTCATCGACGAAGGCGTGACGGATTGGAGCACTTCCGAACTGACGCTCGCCGACCCGAACGATCCCGCCGACCCCATCTTGTTCCCGTCGGGTCGCCCTGAGGCGGCGATCACGACCCTTGAGCCCACCGAGTCGTGGATGGACCCGGACATCCTTCGGGGCCTGATCACGGACAACCTCGGAGCGAGGGATCCGGACGAGCCCTTCAAAGTCGACGCCACCATCTACAGCGCCAACAGCATCTTCGGCGTCGTCCCCAAGAGCGTGAGCGAGGGCACCGACGGCTCCATGCGCGTTCAGGGCGCACTGCTCGCCGCCGATGTGGGCTTGCTCGCACCGACCGGACTCGAGCTCTTCTACGACTCCCGCGGCAAGGAGGTCTTGGACATCCGCGACGAGGCGGACCTAGGCCTGCGCTTCGTCGGAACGCTCCCCGCGCCGGCACCGCTCCCGTAACGAAGAGGGCGAGCTACACGAGAGCCCCCGCTGCCTTCAACGGCAGCGGGGGCTCTTCTCGTTCATCGGCGATCCCCGAAGGGCCCGGCCGCGCTACAGGAACGGATCGATCGCCTTGCGAAGACCTGGGGTCTTCATCTTGCCGATGGCTCGCACCTGGATCTGGCGGACGCGTTCGAGGCTGACGCCTAGCTCTTTCGCGACCTCGCTCAGGGTGTACTCGCGCTCGCGGTTGATGCCAAAGCGCATCTCAACGACGAATCGCTCGCGCTCGGACAGGCGATCCATGGCGTCGTGGATGCCGGACTCCAGCGTGGTGTCCTCCATCGCGACCGAGTAGACACCCGACTCATCCGCTTGGCCCAGCACCTCGGCGAGGCTGCCCGTGGCATCCCCCCCACCGAAGGGCGAGTCAATCGACATGGTGGACCGACTTGCGGCCAATGCGCTCTGCACGAGGTGCTCACCGAGATCGGCCTCCTCCGCGATCGCCTTGACGGACGCGTCAGGACCCAAACGGTTCTGAGCACGGCGCACGTGCTTCATGGCCTTCTGCAGGTACACCGGCACGCGAACGGTCTGGCCGTTGTTGTAGAGGTAGCTCCGGTAAGCCTGGTTCAGCCAGTGCACCGCGTAGGTCCGGAACAAGAGGCCGCGACGCCAGTCGAATCCGTCGACCGCGCGGAAAAGCGAAGCCGAACCTTCTTGGATCAGGTCGAGTCGCGAGATCCCCAGATGGGCATAGCGCTCGACGTTGATGACCGCGAGGTACAGGTTGCGCTCCACGAGCTCTGTGCGAAGGTGGTGCAGTTCGACCCAGCGACGGCACACCTCACCCGGGAGTTCGCAGCTTTCTTCACAGACGCTGCGATAGGTCGTCGGGCTGTAGCTCGCCATACCGGAGATGTCCTCCTCGGTGAGCTTGTTGCGGTTCAGCGCGTGCTCAAGCCGGAAGCGAGCGAACTCGATGCGGCGCGCGTGCTGAGCTTCCTCATCGCGCCCCATGATCGTGATCATGTCGATCTCGGCCCGCAGCTGCTCTTCGATGGACGCCACGCGCCCCTCGCGATCTACGCGGTCTTTGGGCTCCGCGTGCTTCCAGGTGGAAGCATCGCGTAGCTCGAGGTCGTACTCCTTGCGGTTCCAATCCTGGGCGCGACGCTTTGCCTTCGCAGCGAACCCTTCCGGGTCCTCAGCGAGGCGGTCGAGGACGAGGTCTAGCTCGGCCAGGGTCTTCAGTGTGCGGGTTGCAGTCATATCAGTTCTCCAAGGGCGAGTCGTCGCTGCCAAGCCGCGGGTGAAGGCCGCGTGAACGCAAGAAAGCTAGGAGTCACCTGGGGGTAGGGCGGGCACACAGGTTTGGGGGTCGGTGATGCGCGCCGGGATGGCTAAGCCAGTGCGAGCGCCGTGCCGAACGATCTGAGGTGAATCAGAACGAGTTCCACGCCTGTGTTTCCTTGTTCGCTCTAACTACGCCGTGTGACGCTATTCGTTGGATGAACTTTGCGTAACCACACTGATAACAAGCACTTACCAGCCCTTATGAGGCGAATTCCTGAAGTGGACGTCACCTGTGTTCAGCCTCCGCAAAGACCTGGCAACAGATCGTTCGGTTGCAGACCGCCGCGGCGCTTGGCCGCGCGCCGAAAATTAGGATCCCAAGAACGGATCACCTGTCACTGACAAAAAGGCAGCCGCCGTCTCCCGTCACCAAAGATGGCAGACACCGGAAACCGCGGCTGTGTTCAAAGTGTCCTCTCCAGAGCACGCCCAAAAGCGCGAGCGAAGAGGAAGCACCTAGGCTCCGGTGCTTGCGGCCGAGTACGGCTTCTGCTCCTCGGTGGGGATGAAGGCCTTCAGGTGCTCAAGGTCGTTGGCCTCGCGAATGAGGTGGCGCGCAATCACGAGCCTCTGGATCTGGTTCGTTCCTTCGTAGATCTGAAGGATCTTGGCGTCGCGGAAGAACTTGGCGATCGGGTAGTCCTCCATGAATCCATAGCCCCCGAACACCTGCACAGCGTCGGTAGCAACCTCCATGGCCACGTCGGAGGAGAAGCACTTCGCCATCGCCGCCATTTTGGAGCCAGCGGGCGTGGGACCGTTCATGTCGATCGCCGCCGCCGCCGTGTACGTGAGCTGCCGCGCCGCCTCCGTCTTCATGGACATGTCCGCCAGCATCTGCTGCACCATCTGGTGCTGGCTGATCGGAACGCCAAACTGAACGCGTCGATTCGCGTACACGTTGGCGAGATCCAACGCCCCCTGGGCGGTGCCCACGGCCTGGGCCGCGACGCCTGGGCGCGCGTGGTCGAGGGTCATCATGGCGTGCTTGAAGCCCAAGCCTTCCTTACCACCGATGAGGTTCTCCACGGGGACTCGCACGTTGTTGAAGTGCGTTTCCACCACGGGAACGCCGCGGATCCCCATCTTGTTCTCGACCTTCGCGATCGTGAAGCCCGGCGTGTCTTTCTCGACGATGAAGGCGCTGATGCGACGCGACTTCGACTTCGGGTCGGTCACAGCGAACACGGAATAGACGTCGGCGAGACCGCCATTCGTGGTCCACTTTTTCTCACCATTGATGACGTATTCGTCGCCGTCGCGGACCGCGGTCACAGCGAGGCCGCTGGCATCGGATCCGGCAAACTTCTCCGAGAGGCAGAACGCCACGAAGGTGTCGCCCGCGGCGATCCCTGGCATCCACTTCTGCTTTTGCTCTTCGGTGCCGCCGAGGAGGATCGGGAACGACCCCAGGGCGTTCACCGCGTACGCCACGCCGAAGCCTGAGTCCGCTTTCGCCAGTTCCTCTGCCACGAGGGCCAGCGAGAGGATTCCTGCGTTGTGCCCCCCGTAGGCTTCCGGGATCCAAGCCCTGAACAGGCCAGCCGCGGAGACCGCCTTGGCGGCCTTCATGTTGTATTCCGAGTGCGCGTCAGCGTGGGCGGCGCCTGGACGCACCACGTCGTCAGCGATCTGGCGGGCGATGGCCTGGAGCTCCCGGGCCTTGTCGTGGAAGACGATGTTCTGCTGCATGCGAAAATAGAGTCGGGGTACCGAATCGGCCCATGGGACCATCCGTTGCGCCGGCCGAGTGGCTCGCGACGTAGCGGTACTCTAGCGTTTCAAGGTTCGCCCCCCTCACGTGAGGGGGAAAGAACGCAGCCTCCTCTATTCCTGGCGCCGTGCGACCACGATCTGGCGCTCCGCATCAGCGGCCTCGAAGGCTCGACCGTCGAATGCGCCAGCGCGCCGCAGAGGCGTTGCTCCAGCGGCGGTCAGTAGCTCGTCCAGCTCCGCGGGCTCGTACATCCTGACGTCCTCGTGCCAGGACCGAACTTCACCCGAGGGGAGCGTCAGTCGCACCCTCTTCGTGACTCGCTGTCCCCCGTCCAAGAGTGCTCGCTCAGACTCGAGGACGATCCCGTCTCGTTCTTCCCTCGAGCTCGGCTGAAGTCCCGCGCGGATCCGGGCGGGGTTCATGAGGTCCATGACGAGGATTCCCCCGGGCCGAAGCACCCGCAGCATCTCGCTCAATGCCGCGCGGTCGCCGTCGGGTCCGAGGTAACCGAACGAGGTGAAGAGATTGAGGACCGCACCGAAGCTAGCCTCCCTGAACGGAAGCGCCCGCATGTCAGCGCAGGCGAGGCGGCCGCCGAGCAGCTCCGCGCCCCGCTCTAGATCCACCGAGCTGCGGAGGAGATCCGAAGAAAGGTCGATGCCGAAGACGTCGAACCCGCGCTCGCGGAGCGCAAGGCTGTGGCGGCCAAACCCACAGCAGTCGTCGAGCAAGGGCCCCTCCACCTCGGTGAGAATGTCATCCGCCAGCCACTGGGTCTCCTCACGGGCTGCCGGTAGATTGCGATGGGAATAGACCTCGCGATAGTCGCTGCGGAATGCCTCCACGTACCAGGGTGTCTCGCTCATGGGCGCAGGGTAGCAACCGGATGGCTTTGTGCGGGGCACTCCCATTGCGCTACTGTGGGCGGCGGAGCGAAACCCAACGCCTCCCCCATCCGTCAGCTTCACGATGCCAAGCCAAGACCCCTTCATCCTCTCGGACCGCGCTACCCGTGAATCTCGGGAGGCGGACCAGCTAGCGCCCTACGCCATGAAGGCCGTCGGGTCCAAGGGGCGCGCCCACCCGGAGAGCCCGGACCCCCATCGGACCATTTTCGAGCGCGATCGAGACCGGATCACCCACGCCACCGCGTTTCGGCGCCTGCAGTACAAGACCCAAGTGTTCCTCAACGACGAGGGAGACCACCACCGGACCCGGCTGTCCCACAGCCTGGAGGTGTGCCAAGTCGCGCGCAGTGTCGCCGGCGTGCTCCAGCTCAACGAGCCGCTCGCCGAGGCCCTCAGCCTCGCCCACGACATCGGGCACCCTCCCTTTGGGCACCGCGGCGAATGGGCACTCAACGAATTCATGAAGCCCTATGGCGGCTTCCGGCACAACGCGCAGGTCCTGCGCGTGGTTGACCTGCTGGAGCGGCGCAGCCCGGATTTCCCCGGGCTCAACCTCACGCGCGAGCTGCGGGAGTCACTGCTCAAGCACGAAACAAGCGAGGACTGGCCGGCGGAGTTTATGCCGAAGCCAAAGCACCCGTTGCTCGAGGGTCAGGTCACGGATCTCGCCGACTCCACGGCCTACAACAAGCACGACATCGAGGATGGCCTCGCCGCAGGGATGTTCACCGAGCAAGACCTCGAAGAGAACGTGACCCTCTGGAGAATCGCCCGCGAGCGCGTCGACGAGCGCCACCCCGGCTTCCTCCAGCGACAGGAGAGCGATGCTCCGCTGCGCATCAGTCGCCTCGCGAACGAACTGATCGGCGTCTGCATTGTCGACCTCTGTCGAGCGACCTATCAGAACGTGATGGACGCGGGCGTTTCGTCCCCCGAGGACGTCCAGTCACTCGACACGATGCTGTGCGGTCATTCGAAGGAGATGAAGCCCCACGTCGCGGAGCTCCAGAAGTTCCTCTACCGAGTGTTCTATCGTCACCCCTACCTACAGGCGTTCCGCACCTGGGCCCGCGATGTCCTCGGTGGCCTGTTTGAGGTCTACCGCGCCCAACCCGCCGAGATGTCCCCTTGGTACATGCAATGGGTGAACGCAGTGGGACTTGAGCGCGCCGTCTGCGACTACCTAGCGGGCATGACCGACCGCTTTGCCGTCCAGGAGTACCGACGCCTTGTCGGAGACGTTCCGCCATTGGAGCGTCCAAATACCTCCGTCTCTCGAACCCTGCGGTAGATGCCGTAGATCCCCCACCCCCAAACAAGGAGCCCCCCCATGGCCAAACGAGTCGACTGGTACTACCACCGCAAGAGCTGAACCACGTGCAAACGCGCCGACGCTTTCCTCGAGGAAGCCGGTGCCACCGTCCGTGAGACGGTGAATGCTGCGAAAGAACGCATGGGCGCCGATCAGCTCGAGGAGCTTTTCTCTGGCGCGAAAAAGGTCGTTGCCGCCAAAGGCAAGAAGGTCGTGGTCATCGACATGGCCAAGGACGAAGACGCGATGGAGCTCCTAGAGGCAAACGCCCTCGGGCCCACGGGTAACCTCCGGGCCCCCACCCTTCGGGTTGGAAAGAACTGGCTCGTTGGTTTCAACGAGGACGAGTACGGGAAAGTCATTAGCTAGATCGCCGTGTTCGCCCGCGGGTAGATAGGACCGACTGGTCTTCCAGTTGAGTGAAGTGAGTGTTCGAAGAACGTTGCAGCGATGCAACTTCCTAACTCACCCGCCGATGCACCGGGGCTCGACGATCACGTCGAGGCCCAGCAGCAGCCCCGCACCCTTGGAACCCAAGCCGGCGCAGGGACTCCCGTCTGCGCTGAAGTTGGGGTGCCATCCATCGCGGAGGCCGCGAGGGTAGAGCCGGCGAGTTTCGCTCCCGCGGTCTATCCAGCGGTCCATACAGCAGTCCATCCCGGGGGGCGCCAGACCACCCAGGGGCCGGCCGTCCATGGTGCGTATGCGCGCACGGTCAGGCCTGCCCTCGGGGCACTCCTCGTGGCACTGATGGCCGTACCGGTTGCCGCGGCGGTGGCTGTGCTCGTATTGGTCCAGCTGTCCGTCTACCGTCGCACGAGCGACGTCTTCTTCTTCCAGACGCGCGCTGGGCGGTACGGAAAGCCTTTCCGGATCGTGAAGTTCCGGACTATGGACCGCAACGAACAGGGTGTTCTTGAGCCGACACCGCTGGGGGCTCTGCTGCGCAAATCCCATCTCGACGAGCTTCCACAGCTGTGGAATGTAGTGAGGGGCGAGATGTCGTTGATCGGGCCGAGGCCTGAAACCCTCGACCTGGAGGAGTGGGGTGAGAAAGAAGTTCCGGGCTTCCAGTCCAGGCTCAACATGCGGCCAGGAATCACCGGCCTCGCCCAGGTGGTCCAGGACTCCACCCCCGCCGTCGCCGAGCTGTACCAGGAAAAACTACGCCTGAATCGGCTCTACGAAGGGAACATCAGCCTTCGGATGGACGCGTGGATCCTCTTCCGTACGGCCGTGAGACCCGTCCGCCCGAGGGCGTTCGAGCACTCAATCCTCAAGGCTGGGTGAGTTTTAGGCCGATCCATGAGGCGGTGCCCCATCCCGGGCGCCCTCCATCATGGCGGCCAACGACACCACCCCCCCCACCTACCGACGGGCTCCGTTTGCGCCGGGTAGCCCATCAAGGGGACGCACACTCCACGATACGTCGTCGGATGCTCTGACGCCGATCGAGTTTGCGCTCGAACGATTCTTCGAGTTCAACACCCAGCGCGGGATCCCCGTGCTTGCGCTCCGTGGCGCTAGAGCGGCCCCTCGGTACCGTACCGGCGGCGACCTAGATCTGGCCTGCCCAGCGGTCTACCGGGATACGGTCATGCGCTCGCTGGAGCGCCACATGAGCACGATGGGCGTCCACGTGATCTCCGTCCACAGGGCGAGGCACATGGATCAGTACCAGCTGTACGCACCATGCGGCCCTGGACGGCACCACCACCTGTGCATCGACATCCACACGGCGGAGACCTGCTACGGGATTCCGTTCATGCCGGCGGAGGCGCTGCTTCGCGGACGCGTTACGACGCGCTTCCCCCATCGCCCCGCCGCCGTCCCCGGGGCGCTGCTCAACTTCCTGACGCCGTATCTTTCGGGTGGCGCGATCAACTCGGAGTACGTGGCTCGGCTCATCGTCGTGCTCGACCAGAACCCAGCTCAGATGCGCTCGCGTCTCGGGCGCCTCGTGGGAACACGCATGGCGGATCGGTTCTGCTCTGCGCTACGGGAGAAAGGTACTGGTCCGCTCGCCCGCTGTCAGAAGCCGTTCCGACGGGCGCTGCTCGCCCGGGCGTTCACGCGCAGGCCGCTCGCGTCGCTCTTGGGCTTCGCGTCATGCGTGATTCAGAGCCGCCTCACGTCCCTCCGAAAGACGCGCGGCATGACCGTCGCGCTACTGGGTACGGACGGAACGGGAAAGACGACGGTTGGCGACGAGCTGCACGAGGAACTGCGCGGCTCCTTCCGCTCCGCTTGGAACCGCACGATCAAGCTGCGCCCTGGCCTCTTCCCACAGCTCGGACGCTTCTTCGGGCGGAAGCCCAGCCTAGAGGAGTACGCGCGCCCCCACCGGGCCAAGCCCTCGGGCATGCTTGGGACCTGGTGTCGCGCGAGCTACTACTGGCTCGACTACACCGTTGGCTATGCCTTCAAGGTCTTGCCGCTCAGGCGCCGCAACACGCTGATTCTCTTCGACCGCTGGATTGACGACTGGGTCGTCGACCCTGCGCGCTACCGCTTTGCACCGGACAGCCGCTTCGTCGCGTGGCTTGCGGCCCATGCGCCGCGCCCTGACGTCGTGCTCGTGACGACCGCCACCCAGCGAGTGGTCCGCAGCCGCAAGCAAGAGGTGACCCCGAGGGAGACGCTTCGCCAGCTCAATGCCTACGAGGAATATGCCATTCGAACGGACGGCGCATTCCTCATCGACACGTCCACTTCGATCGATCGATCCATCGACGCCGCCGTCCTCGCCACGCTGCTCCAGAGCCAGGCGCACGTTTCGACGCGACCGCAGAACGTCGCGCCCGTGGAGTCTCAACAGTCCAGGCTTGCCGCATGAGCTCCCAATTGCCCTACGGAATTGACTCTTGGCTGCCCGTGCTCCGCGGGGGAGCCGCTCCATCGATCTTCCTAGACGCCGGTGATGCGCGCTCCGCAGCGCCCTTGGCCGAGGTATGGAAGGACTTGCCCGCGGGCGGACGGGTGGCGCTCCAATCCGTGGCAGCACCGGGTTCGCGCCCAGCGCTCGGTCCGCTAGAACAGGGCCTCGCAGCCGACGGCCAAGTCGAGCGCTTCGTGGTGTTTCCCGGGACCGGTGGCAGCTTCACGCTGCTGCCCACGAAGGACGGTGCTGCGCTACGCGGCGGCATGGCCTTGCTGCCGAGCGGGCGCACCCGCGGCCGTGCACTCTGGGCGCTTCTGAAGGCGGCGAGCCCCCTCGGGATTGCCCAGCGTCTCGGCCGGCCTGAACTGGCGATCTGGACAAAGGGCCCCCACGACCATGAGGCCTCCGACCTCGCCGTCCTCCCCGTCGCCGGCTCCGTTGCCGTCGCCGCTGGCGTACCCGATCGCAATCAGAAGATCATCGTCCGCGCCCTCGACCGGCGTGGCGCGGCGCGAGCGATCCTGAAGCTCGGCTTCTCCGAGCGTACCGACGACGCCGTCGCGCGCGAGGCGAACGCCCTGAACGTGGTGGCTGAGATGCTCGAGGACCGCGCGCCGCGATTGCTGACCGAGGGTCGCCGCGAAGGGCGGACTTGGCTCGCCCAAGAGGTACTCAGCGGCAAACGCGCAGGCGACGAGCTCACCCCGGCCCACGCGGAGCTTCTCACCGAGCTCGCCGTCGCCAGTCGGGGGGAGGCGCAGCTTAACGACTTGCCCTTCTTCCAGGACTCGGTGCGCAACCTCTGCCGCCTTGACCCAGAGGTCGACCCTGACTGGCACCAAGAGTACAGCACGCTCTGCGATGCTCTCGAGCTCGCCGTCGACGGATTCGCTCTGCCGACGACGAGCGCCCACGGCGACTTCACGCCATGGAACACGGTGCAGCACCGCGGTCGCGTCCGAGCTTTTGACTGGGAGTACTTCGCGACGTCGGCGCCCGCACTCTACGACCTACTTCACTTCCACATCCAAACGAGCGTGCTGGTCAAGCGTCAATCAGGCGAGCGGATCTTCGACAGCTTGGATGCGTTCTTCCGCGGACCTGCCTCGTCCGTGGTCGCGGCGATCGGTCTGCGGAGCGATGAGATTCTCCAGCTGACCGCGCTGTACGTGCTCCACGAAGGCGTGCTTCACGAACTCGAGGAAAGGCGCAACCCTTCTCCTTTCGCCCAGGCCGCGTGGCTTCGACATGCGCGCCGCGCACTGTGCCGGCGCTTGGCTGGCCTCTTGACGGAGCGCAGGCTGCCCGTCTGGACTGAGCTGCCGCCTGCAGGCGACGGTAGGATCGCGGCGTGATGCTAGGGATGGCATTGGCACTAGGCGCGGCCGGATTCGCGCTGGTCCTGGCGGGCACCCGGAGCTTTGCGTACGCGCTGTTCTATCTCGCATTTCTGCCGTTCCTCACGCTCGATCCATCCCAGGGAGGGCTCGTCGCAATCGACGGACTCCAGGGAGGCAACGTTGCGTGGAAGCTCGGAGTCCGCGCGTTTGCGACCCTCGGAATCGCTGCCCTCGCGTATCGGCGCCGCAGCCTCGTCTTTGCTCTGCTGGCACGCCCCGCGAGCCTGCCTGTCCTAGGCCTCTTCGTTTGGGCCGTGATCGGATTGCCGCGGGCCCAGGATCCTTGGGTTTCGTTCTTTCGCCTCGGTGAGCTGCTCGCCTTCTTTCTCACCGGCATCGTCCTGGCCGTCGAAGCGAACTTCTGGCGGTCCGCTGGCCGGGACACGCGCGATGTTGGCCCGACGCTTGCCGCTGACGTGGTGCGCCTGCACTCCCTCGCCTTGCTGCCGATCTTGATCTCTGCCGTGGCGTTCACGCTACTGCACCCCGAGATCGCGTTCCACGAGAGCAGCAACGGCATGCGCCGAATGGGTCACAAGTTCATGAACTCGAACGTGCTCGGGTTCTCCAGCACCGTCGTCTTCCTTTGGTCGATCTCGGCGCTGAGAGGGCGAGTCTTCGGGCAGCGCAGCGAGAATCGGGGCCTCAAGGACCTCTTCGTCGCTGTGCTCTCCTTGGGGCTCGCTGGCTACGTGCTCTACTTCTCGCGCTCGAGGACAGCGTCGATCGCGGCCCTCGGCGGCGTGGCGATTCTGTTTGCCCCGTGGCCGCTGCCCGCGGCCCGTTCGGCGACTGCGGCAGCCCAGGTCCTACGCATGCGCGGCCAACGGCGGGTTGCGGGCGCTATCGCGGCATGCTCAGTGCTCATGTTCGCAAGCCTCAACGCCGCCTCGATCCAGGACTGGTTCATGCGAGGCGGTACGGCCGCGGACATCGCGACCGGCACGGGCCGCACCGGCCTGTGGCAGGACCTGCTCCTCGAGCAAGTGCCGAAGGCGCCGCTCGTGGGCGCTGGCTACCTCAACCTCTCCGCCAACGGAGGCTTCGAGCACGCCGGGCACGCCTGGAACAACGCCCACAACACCTACCTATTCGCGCTCGTCTCGATGGGAATCCCAGGGCTGCTCGCCGTCCTGCTGATCATCGGCCTTCCGCTCTGGGCGTCCTTCCGGCGCGCCTTCCGCCCGGTCCCTGCTGGGTCCGACTTGGGCGCAGCCGTTCAGGAGCAAGAGGCCTGGACCCTGGTCTTCGCACTCCAGTCCATCGTCGCGATCGCCAGCATCACGGGGTTCGGCGTCGCCGGCTATCCCAACGTGGCGATGCTCTTTCACTACGGCCTCTACGCATGGGTTTTGACTTCTCGGCCCAGCACCCAATCCGACGCGGCGCAGATCCCCCAGGGCGGGGCCGACCTGCGCAACGATCGATCCAACCACCTGGCTCGCTTTGGCGCTGCGCCTTCATTGGCGCAGTCACCGTTCCCCTCACAGTCAGTGCCTAGGGCGCAGCTCACCCAATCCGTCAGATGACGAACCAAGAAGCGATTCAGAATGTCCTGTTTCTCCATCCGAGTGCCGAGTATCGGGGCGCGGACCGAACGATCGTTCAGCTCGTGGCGGCCGTCGATCGGAGCCGGTGGCAGCCCGTCGTTTTGCTGCCCCGCCGCGGCCCCATCATCGGAGACCTGCAGGAACTAGGGGCACATATCGAAGTAGGCCCCCTCGGCGTCGTGGGCGAGGGTTTCGCCCCCTTCCGCGTCATCAAGCTCCTTCTTCAGCTCCCCCTGTGCCTCTTCTTCGTATGGCGGATGATCCACCGCTATAAGCCCGCCCTCGTACACACCCACACGGTGGCGGTTCTCGGCGGTGCGCTCGCGGCCTCCCTCTTCGGGCGCCGACACCTCTGGCATATCCACTCCATCCTGGGGAGCTCAGGGTGGAAGAACCACGTGCTGGCGCGCGCGATCCACGGCCTCACCGACTCAGTCGTCTGTAGTTCGAACGCGGCCCAGGCCGCCCTCGTGACGCTCCTTCCAGCCATCAGTGAGAAGGCCTGGGTGGTTCGCAATGCGGTGAATACAGACCGTCTCGCACCGGAGCCGACGGATCGCATGCAGATTCGAGCCTCCCTCGGCCTCGATGATGATTCAACGCTCGTCATCGTAGTGGGCCGACTCTCCCCGGAGCGAGGGCACCAGACGCTCATTCAAGCGGCGAAGGCCGTTCGCCGGGATCATCCCGACACTCACTTCCTGCTCCTCGGCGAACCCGCTGCAGAGCATCGCGGCTACGCCGAGAAGCTGGATGCAACGATCCAGGAGATGGGCCTCGAGGGAGTGGTGCGCAGGATGCCATTCCAGCGCCGCATCGGCGCCATGTACGCCGCGTCCGACATCGTCTGCATTCCATCCGACTCCCCCGATCCGTTCAGGATGGTCGCGTTGGAAGCGATGGCCTCGGGCAAGCCCCTCGTGGCTACCACCGACGCCGGCACCGAGGAGTTCATCGTAGCGGGACAGACGGGCTTCGTCTTTGAGCCCCACGATCATGAACGCCTCGCTTGGGCTATCTCGGCGCTCGTTCCGGACCCCGCAAAGCGCACGCAGATGGGCGAAGCAGGTCGACAGCTGCAGTCCACCAAGTTCCTCGTCGGGCGCTTCCGTAACGAGTTCGATCGCGCATGGTCCCAGAGCATCAAGCGCACCTTCGTCCTCCCAGCCAAGCGCGCCAGCGTTGTACACATCACCATTGGCAAGGCGAATCCCGATCGAATGAACGGGATCAACTTGGTGGTGCACAACCTTGCCACGGCCCAGCTCAACGCCGGAATCGCCGTCGAGGTTTGGGGCATCACCAAGGACGTCGAAGCAGAGACCACAACGCGCCAATACCCACTGCGCTTGTTCAAGCGCTCGGTCAACCGATTCAGCGCATCGCGCGACATTCGGAATGCGATTCTCGAGCTGGACTCCACCGCCGTCGTGCATCTACACGGGGCGCTTCTGCCTGAGTTTGCGGCAATCACAAACCGCCTCAGCCGGCGCGGCGTGCCGTACATCCTGACGCCCCACGGCGCCTACCGGCATGAGGCGCTCAAGAAGAGTGCCCTTCGGAAGCGCCTCTGGATCGCCCTCAAGGAGAAGAAGATGCTCCGCGGCGCCCGCTCGATCCAGGCTCTTTCTGGGCGCGAGCTCGTCGAGCTCGAATCCCTCGTGGACATCGGTAAGGTCCAGATCATCCCGAACGGCCAGCACGTGGTCATCCCAACTCCAGGGTTGGAAGCACCCCCGGTGGAAACGGCCAACAAGCAGCCGATCTTTGCGTTCTGCGGGCGCATGACAAGCCACACGAAGGGCCTGGACGCTCTGATCGAGGGCTTTGCCCGCTACGTCGCTGGACGCGGCGTCGGCTCCCTCTGGATGGTCGGCGACGGCGAGGACAAGGCCGCGCTTGAGGCGCGTACGGAGGAGCTCAGCATCCACCGGCGCGTTCAGTTCTTTGGTCCGCTCTACGGAAACGACAAGGCGCTTCGCCTCACGGCCGCGGACGCGTTTGTGCATCCGTCACGCCACGAGGGCATGCCAACCGCGGTGCTGGAGGCTGGCTCCCTTGGTCTCCCGCTCCTCGTCACTCCCGGTACTAACCTCGAAAACGAAGTGCGCGCGGCGAGCGCTGGCTACGTCATCGCAGACGTCACGCCGGAAGCCATCGCGGAAACGCTCTTCACGGCCGAACGTGAACACGCTAACGGTCAGCTCGCCCACCGCGCACGGAACGCGGCCTGGCTCATCGCCGGGACCTTTTCGTGGGAGCGCATTGCGCTTCTCACGGGCCGCGACCTCTACGAGCTGGAAGGCTTGCCTGACCCAGACGCGCCCGTCCATCATCCCCAACAAGCCGCCTGATCAAGACCATGGACCCACGCCCCCCCGCGCCCGCCTCCAACAACGTCCGTACCTTCTACAAGCGCCCCTGGATCGACCGCATCACGGGTCGCTACACGGTGTCGTGGGAGAACGGAGGCCAAGTGGCCTCGATACGCGTCCACAACCGGATCACGGACATGGAGGGCCACAAGCCCTCGCTCGCCTCGCTCATGAAGGTGCCGGCCACCGTCAAGAGCTACTTCGAAGCGAAGCGGCGGTCAATCCTGAAGAAGCCCGTTCCCTTCCTCGTCTACGAGGCGATCGACCACTTGGGGACGCTCGTCGGACCTGGCTCGAAGGTCGTCGAGCTCGGCGGAGGCAACTCAACGCTCTGGTTCCTCCAGCAAGGCGCGACCGTCGTCACCTTCGAGCACTCTCCCGAGTGGGCGGAGCAGATCGTCGCCTTCGCTAGGGAAGCGCTTGGGGAAGAGGCTGCGTCTAGGTTGACCGTTCACGTCGCCGCCGGCGACGAGGCCCTTGAGCTTGCGCGCTCCCTCGAGGACTCAGGCTTCGACCTCGCCCTCGTCGACTGCATGAACGCCTTCACCTGGCGCAAGGCCGGCGTCGAGGCGCTCCTGCCCAAGGTCCGGAGCGGCGGCACCATGTGCCTCGACAACTCCGACCACCCGAACAACTGGTCCGCGGTGGAGCTCCTCGGCGCCACGGAGCGCCTGCGTTTCACCGGCTATGCACCCATGTGCCCGGTGGTCACCCAGACGAGCTTCTGGACGCTCCCCTAACGGCGACTCGGCAGGGACGGCGAAGCCATCCCTGCCGAATCAACGAACCGCTGAATCAGCTCGTCGCTACTGCCAGACGAGCTCAATGCCGTCCGTGAAGTTCGCGCCCACGCCGGGGTTCGCGTCGCGGAACCAGTAGGTGAAGTTCCAGCTCTCACCGACCACGAAGCTCACCGAGCTCGGGAGTTGGTTGAACGGCATCGGGACCGAAACCGAGCCCGACATGCCTGAGTTCACCGCGAAGTTGGAGAAGCGGCCGAAGGGCTGGCCGAGGCAGAATGTGCCCTGGCTAACGGGCAAGGCGCCCTGGGTCCGGGACGCCAGGAAGAAGCCGAACGAAGACGTGGGCAGGGCCCAGGCCTCAAGGCTCAGCGATTGGCTGGCGAGCACGTCGGTGCCGCGCAAGACGATCCGCGCCTGGTCTCCCGTCGAGTTCACCTCTGGATCGCAGTAGGACATGCCGGGGGCGTCGGCGTCGCGGGTGGCGCCGCTCGGCGACCAGCCCACGTTGCCCATGAAGTCCGTCGCCTGGTAGACGTAGGCGATCTCGCCGGTCTGACCCGGCGCAAGCACCGGAAAGGGGGTCGAGTAGACGTCACCGCCGTACTTGAACGCGTCCACGGTCATCGGCGTTCCCGTCACCGTGATCTGCAGCGAGCCGGTCGCGCCGCCCGCTGACACGGTCTGGGCCACGTCGGCCACCATCACACGCTCGACGATTCCGCCGGCCGCAAGGTCGAGGGACCAGCTGAGTGCTCCGCCTTCGGTGAGCGTCGTAGCCCCCACTCCGCCGTCCACAAAGCGCAGGCGCGTTCCTGCGGAAACCGACACCGACGAGGGAACGAAGCCCGACGCCGTGACCTGGACCTCCACCTCGGTCGGCGCAACGCGCGCGAAGAGCGCCCTTGCGGTGACGTAGGTATCGCCGTCGTCCAGGACCTGGTCCTGGACCCTCCCGAGAAGGCGCGGGCGTCCTGTGCTCGTGGACACCGCGGTCGCGAGGAACACGGGCGCAAGGGTGTCGGCGGGGCCGCCGTTCAAGAAGAGCTTGTTCGAGAAGTTCCCGGACTCGCCCTGGGCAGTCACGATGTCGTAGTCGCCGTCGCCGTCCAAGTCAGCCACTGCGACGTCGAGCGTCGAGTCCGCCACCTGGTCGATAACACCCAAAGCGTTCACGAAAGAAAGCCCCCCGTCGTTGCGATAGAAGCGCTCGCGGTTGCCGAGAGAGCCAATGAGCATGTCGTAGTCCCCGTCGACGTCGTAGTCGATCATGGCGACCTCGTTGTCGTCGACGTTGCCGGGCTGCAGCGCGCCCGTCGTGAACCCGAGGGTGCCGGTCTCCGCCAAGTCATTCCGCACGTGGCCTTCGCGGAAGCCGTTCAGGCTGAGGAAGAAGACGTCGCGATCGAGATCTCCGTCGAGGTCGGCCGCCTCCGCTTCGTAGACGCTACTCGAGGTGGTCGGCACCACGCTCGACTGGTCGGTGAAGTTGGCCGTGCCGTCGTTGAGCAGCAAGTAGTGGGTCCCGCCCGAGTTGGATGCCCGGTTGAGCAGGAGCACGTCAAGGTCCCAGTCGTTATCGATATCGACGAGCGACACATCCTGCTGGGCAACCTTCACTGGCGCATTGAGCTGTCCGGAGACGTCAGTGAAGAAGCCAGCTCCGTCGTTGAGGTAGAGCTTCGGCGTGGCGCCTGCGCCGCCGAGGAGCGATGCGCCTGCGTCGCTGATGACGAGGTCGAGGTCTCCGTCACCGTCAAGGTCGCCAAACTGTCCGCCTGCCGATGACAGAACCTCGGTCAACCCACGGGACGCGCTCTCCATGTCGAAGAACCCCGGCTGGGCCGCGCCACGGTTGATGTAGAGGAACGGGACGTCCGAGTTGAACGCGTTCACGAACAGCACGTCTGGGTAGCCGTCGCCGTTGACGTCCCCCACTGCCGCGCCCTTAGCGTGGGACACGTGAACCCCAAGTCGCGCGACGCTCTCGTCCGTGTAGATGTTCGGCCCCTGTTCCACCAACTGGTTGATGATGAGCGTGTTCTGCCGCTGGGTACCCGGCGAAGCAAAGCCATCCCCGTTCGCAAAGAACAGATCGAGGTCGCCATCGAGGTCCACGTCGGCTGCGGTGACTCCCTCCGACCAGCGATTGGGACCGGGTAGAACACCGGTCAACTGGGTGAACTGCTGCGCAGCTGCGGAGGCGCACGAGATGGCTGCACCCACGAAGAGGAAGCCGATGCGTGTCGTACGCGAAGGGTTAGGACGCGGTGTCGTAGGACGCTGTGTCATAGGACGCGGTGTCATAGGATGCTGAGAGATCCAGAGAGGGAAGGGCAAGGGACCCCTATGGTCCCGATAACCCCTGGAGGTTCATCCCTTGACGCAGAAAAGCCCCCCGGGGTTTCGTCAAGGTGACGTAACGAGACACATTCTCCGAATCGTACAGCTCTCGGGCGCACGGAGGCCCCAGCGCCCCCTCGCCGCCAGTCACATCACCGGAACGGCACCGTCACGGCGTTGGTGAAGTTCGAGACCGCCACGCCCCCGACGGCGTCCCGGTACCAGCACTGGAAATTCCAGTGCTCCAGCGGCAACGCCGCGACGGGTCCTTGGGGCTGGATGATCTGGAGCGTGTCGAGCGTCTGCGCTCCACTGCCTTGGCCGTCCGTCTGGAAGACGCCAAAGCGCCCGACGTTTCCGCTCACACACAGGGTGCCCAGGCTGCCGCCTGCCCCTGGTAAGTCGCCGGGGGTCAAGGACGCGAGGAAGTACCCGAAGACGTTGGGCGGGAGCGCCTCGACGCGCAGTTCGTGGTGACCGCCTACAAAGCGGTCTCCGGTCACCTGGATGAAGCCGCGATCCCCCGTGCTGTTGGGTGTGCCGTAGCAGTATTGAACTCCTGCCGCAAAAGGGTGCGGGCCCACGACCGTGGCCCAGCTCCCGCCGATGCTTGAGGAAGACGAACCTAGCTCCGTCCAAACAAAGAGGCCCGGCCGAAGAACACCTGAAAACTGGAGCGCGCCAGCGCCCGCAAGGGACCCAGGGACCAAGTTCGCCCCTGCGGCGACGCTACGCCTCTCCGCGATGCTCAGCTGCTGGTCGACGGTCTCCACCGTCGTGAGGATCAGCTGGCCATCCTCTTCGTACCCCAACATGAACTGATCGTTCCCCATGGCGATGGAGAGGTCGTTCTGGTTGGGAGTTAGGTCAGCGTGCTCTGAGAGTTGAAGCTGATACGTGTTGTGCACCGTGCCTTCTGAGCACACGGCAACGAACGAGTCGGTATCGCTGGAGGGCCGGTCGTCGTAGGTCACGAGATAGACAAAACCGCTCCCTGGGGCGGCCTGCTGCGATCCGGGCGATACGTCCACGTCAAAGTAGAACGCATCGGTCGAAGGGCCAGCGACCGTGAAAGACGGGCTCGCCATGCCTGTGAAGAAGACCTGCGCTGCCTTAACGCGGAACTCTCCCGTGGGAATCTCTCGCTCGGACCATGCGACCTGGTAGTTGAGTGCTCCACAGCAAAGCCCGCTCGTGCTCGAAACCGCCGGGGGCTCCGCCACGACGCCGACAGCGTGGGCCGTTTCGGATCCTGGCTGCGTCCCAATCAAAGAGATGGAATACACGTCACGGGTGGTCGCGGTGACCCGGTTGTACGCCACGAGGAAGAACTCGAAGCCGCCGATATCACCGTCGGCACCTACGGCCGGGGCCGCGCAGGAGAAGCTCGGCTCGGCGCTCTTCACGACGAAAGGGGCCTCCAGCGTGCCGTCCGTTAGCCGACTCCTTCCTCCGATGTCCTTGGACCCTGGCACGGCGACGCTATCGGCCTCAGCCACGTAGAGAGCACGTCCACTGAACGGCGACGTCATCACCCGCGGCGCCGACCAACTGGCCGCCGACTGATCCAAGTACGCTCCGTCCGTGAGGCTCATGTCGAACGCGACGTAGTAGGTGAACAGGTCCGTGTCTGTCTGGGAGAACTGCTCCTCGAAGACAACGCAGTACCTCTCGACGACTCGGTCGTAGGCCGCGTCGGGGCGCGAAAGATCAGCCGCTCCCATCCCGACCGTGAACGGCGTCAACAGCGGGTCAACCACGATGGGCCAAGCGGCGCTCCTCAAGAACGACTCCGGGACCGTCAGCTGAATCTCGCCTGCGGACCACGCGGCGTCCACGGGAGCGCTCTTGCCCGCAGCGTCGAGCACGGTTGCGCGCCCGTAGTCCACGCCGCCGCGCTCGTTCGAGAACCGGAACCCGTCCGCCGTTTCTGCGAACGCGAGTTCAGTCTCCACTTCGAGGAATAGCACCAGGTCTCCCTCACCAGAAGCCGTCTCCAACTCGAACGACTGCTCGACACCGTGTTCTGAGCAGTCGTAACGAACGCGGACGGCCCCCCGATTCAACTCAATACGACTGGCCTCTCGGTGGACGCTCGCCCGGTCATCAAGGCCAAGACTCTCATCCCCGCACATGGCCTCCGCAAGACGCATACGAACGGGGAAGTTCCGCGGCACGCCTGATCCCAGGAAGGGCGTAAAAGAGAAGCCCTTCGCGTCAGCGCACGCCTTGTACCCGCGGCCGCGCACCCAGTGCGTCCCCTGCCCATCCACATCGTAGTGCACCGACCGAAGGTGATCGTAGGCTCTGAAGCGCGCGGCTAGTCCAGCAGCCGACCTGCCCTCCGCGCTCACTCGCGAGCCGTCGGCGGTGAAGGCTTGCCCTTGGGCGGCGAGGGAGCAGCCGAGAAGAAGTGCGAAGAGGCTCATGGCGGTGGAAGAGTGGGGCGCTCTTCGAGCCTAGCAGAACCTCAATTCTTGTGGCGGCCAACCGAGCCGCGGTGTCGCCGCCAGGACGGCTTTCAGTGTCCCTCATCCAGCCGGACCACAATCGGCGCGCCATCTTCGGGTAGCACGGTGAACTTCTGCACCGTCCGCGGCTTGTTCCATCCGCTCATGCGCTCATCCCGAACGATGACCCGGTAGTTGCCAGGGAGCATCGACCGCGAAATCGTCATCGTCCGACTGCCTTCCTGATCCAACCGCTGGGTTACGCGATCAGACCAAAGCTCATGCCAAGTCTCGCTCCATAGGCTGAAGTCCACGCGGCCTTCCCCCGGATCACACTGCGGAACCACTTCCTCCGTGGTTGGTTCACGGTCGAAGTGGATCTCCCATTGAACCATCTGTCCGGCTCCCATCGTCCAGATCTCGCGCTGCTCGTTGGCGCTCGACCTCACCTGGATCTCCTTGGCTTGTACAGCGAGGTCCTCCGCTCTGTGGCTTAGCATGTAGCTTCCTGGAGCGAGAGGTTCGGAGCGAAAGGGCGCGCCTGGCTCGGACCGTCGCAGTCGAAAATGGCGATCCATCACGGACTCGCGCACACTGCTTGAAAGACGAATAGAGCGGTCGTTTAGCTCGGTCCCCGATGGGGTGATGACGTCGAGCACAAGCGTCGCCCCAAGGGTCGGCACGAGCTCGCCAAGGTCCAACGTCTCGCCTGATCGAAGGCTGAACTCTGCGAGGGTGAGCTCCCTTGGGATGCCGACGTTCTCGGCAGAGACCAAGAGGCGATAGTCGCCCGCCGGCAGGCCTTCAAAGCCGAAGCGCTCGCCGAACGCCATCCTCCGACTACCGCACTCCTCAAAGTCCTCTAGCTGAAGCTGGAGCTTGCAGTCGACGTCACGACGCAAGGCGCCATCTGGCAACAGGATGGAACCGGCTAGGGTGCACAGATTGCCCGCATCGAGCCGCAGAACCTGCTCCTCCTCCGAGGGTTCCGTCGCCAAATATAGTGCTGGTACGGAAGGGCTGTCGTCTGAACTCCCAGGCGGCGGATGCAGAGTCACCACCCGCTTGCTTCCCCGAAGCCCTGTGAATCTCGCCCTTCCATCGTCGTCGAGCAGGAGAGCGCCCTGGCGCCGGATCGAATCAGCACTCGACTCGCAGCGCACCTCCCAGCCCACAAGCGGCTGCCCCTGCGCGTCGAGCCCGCGCACGCGGATCTCGGTATGCACAGGGACGACCGGATTCCATTCAAGGCGCTGACCAGCCATGAGCTCGACCCGCTCTTGGCTCGCGAACCTGCTAGTCCCCTTGGCCCCGCTTAGCCCGATTCTGCCGTGCAGAAGACCCGCCAGGACGAACGAGCCATCGGCCTCCGACCGAGTGCGGACAAGGAACGCGTCTTCCCCTGGCCCGGAGTCAAACTCCCCCAGGAGCGACGTGCCTTTCCACTCAGCCTCTAGCAGGACGCCCG
This sequence comes from uncultured Planctomycetaceae bacterium, assembly GCA_964417955.1. Classification (GTDB taxonomy): domain Bacteria; phylum Planctomycetota; class UBA1135; order UBA1135; genus Saltatorellus. The sequence continues at coordinate 1,901 of CAYQKK010000044.1, read as the reverse complement.
CCTTGGGGCGCCCCACGCTGTCACGGACCGTCCCGAACACCTCGGCCCCGCGCTGGAGGTGAAGCGTCTGCTGGGTCAACCTCGCACCGTCGACGTCGACGGTCGTGGCACCGACGAGGGACGGATCGTCCCAGGAGCGAGCGACTATGGACACGGTGCCCCGGGGCACCTCTTCCGTCCGATAGACGCCCTCTGCGTCCGCGCGCACAAGGAAGGTGTGCGTCTCGTAGAACTTGCCGGAGTTGAGGACCTCGGTTGCGTCCTCACTGGTCGTCGGAGCCAGACCGTTCGGCTCGTCGCGCGCATCCTCGTGGACGGCGAAGATGATCAGAGCGAACGGCGCAGGCTGCCCGTTCGGCCCGAGCACCTGCCCCTCCACCGCGTGCCCGCGCGTACCGAGCTCTATCTCCACGCGCTGGCTCTGGCCGATAGCACCGCGGACACGGCCGCGGTGCTCCGCCATCCGTCCGCCTGGCGGCTGATGCCCGGCTGCGCGAGCGTCGAGCTGGACCCCGGGCGTTACATCTGTGACAAAGAACTCCCCCGCCAGGTCCGTACGTGCAACCCAATGCCCGCCGGCTGGATGGGAAAGGTCGGAGCGATAGATATCTGCCCCCGCCACCGTCGATCCGTCAAAGCCGACGACGGTTCCCGAGACATCCACGCCATCGGGCAGCGCGAGCTCGACGATCCGCGCGGCGGCGAATTCCACCAACGTTGGATCAGCGGCGGAAGGCCCAAGGCTGACCGAGTAGCGACCAGGCTCGCGCCCTGGGAACTCAGCGATTCCGTTGTCGTCCGTAACGACCGTCTGCCCTATCGAGCGCTGCCCCAAGGGTTGCACGTAGACGCTGATCCCTGGCACGGTCTCCTGCGCAGCGCCCAGCGAACGCGTGACGTGAACCCGAAGCGCGGCAGGCTCAGCCGCCGGCACTTGAGCCATGGATACGCGGCTGGCTCCCTCGGGGAGGGAATCCAGCGTGAGAGCGCCTTCACCATCCACGCCCAGCGCAACCGCGACCTCATCGGCCGAACTGGCTTGTTCAGGCTCAGCAGCAGCCGACGAATCCGTCCGCAGGGTAAGCCACAAACCCGCCCCGACGAAGATCGCTGCGATGACTCCCCACCCCTTGCTTGCAAGGGCTGAACTAGCTGCCGCACCCGCTGGCTTCGAGCCGCCACTTAGCATCCGTCCCGCCGACTGGAGCAAGCCGTCGCGCAGCCTAGCCTGCACTAGATCTCCCTCGACGAGCAATAGCCCTGCCAGGCGTAGGTTCTTGGGGAGAAGCGGCTCCAGCCGCTCTCGCCCGCGCGCCAGCTGCACGCGAATCGTCCCTTCCGGGCGGCCGAGCGTCCGCGCTAAGTCTTGGCTATCGAGCCCGTGCTCCACACGTAGATGGAGGAGCTCGCGATAGGGCTCCCCCAGCTGTCCAACCGCCTGAAGCACCGCCTCGCGGTCATCCTCCAGCGACGCCAAGTGCTGCGGATCCACCGTGGCGTCCGCGAGGGCCTCCCCGTCCATGAGCGGAAGCGTCGCCCTCACCCGCTGGCGCCGCCCGAGGTTCTGAGCCCTGTGCACCAAGATCCCAACGAGCCACGGCATGAGGCCACGCGATGAATCCCAGCGATCACGGTGCTCGATCGCGTTGAGAAACGTCGCCTGAACGAGGTCCTCCGCATCCGCTTGGTTCCGCGACCGTCGCGCGGCCAGCGTCAGGAGCCGCGGAGTGACACCGTCCACGACGCGCGCCAGCGCGTCCACGTCGCCTGAGGCGCGAAAAAGCTCAAAGTCGGCCCCCTGGGTGTCCTGCGGGCCTGCTGTATCTCTTGCTGTACTCATCGCCGGGGTGTGCGCACGGCCCCACCCCAGCGTAACGAAGAACTCCAATTTCCATCACAGG
>CAYQKK010000043.1:22733-52517 GCA_964417955.1 uncultured Planctomycetaceae bacterium | reverse complement strand
GACGAGCTGGAGGTGCAGGCTCCTTAATCTGTTCGGGCTAATCGCGGTCGAAGTTCCCGGCCCAGCCCAGCCGGTCGCGGAGGCGTTGCCAGGGGTCGAAGGAGCGAATCGTCAGAAGCGGGTAGGCGTCTTCGCAGGCCTCTAGGCGCACCGAGTCGCCGGGCATCAGCTCGGAGACGAGGCGGCCGTCGACGTCGACACGGACAGCGCCGGCGGAGCCAACGACCCGTGCTTCGAGATGGGCCTTGGCGCCGAGCACCAAGGGACGATGGGACAGCGCGTGGGCGGAGATGGGCGTCAGCACGATCGCGCGCATCGCGGGATCGAGGATGGGTCCGCCAGCGGCGAGGGAGTAGGCGGTGGAACCGCTGGGGGTCGCGAAGATGAGACCGTCGGCGCGGTAGCTCGTGACGACGCGGCCCGCGGAGGCCAGCTCGAAGTTCGCCATGCTGGGCGTGCTGCCGCGGGAGATGACGACGTCGTTGAGGGCGATGGCGCTCGCTCCGCGGACGCCGTCGGCGTTCACGATGGTGGCCCTCAGGCGCATGCGCTCTTCAAGAAACGCGCGGCCCTCTAGGACGTCCGCGAGACCTTCGCGCCACGCGGAGCTCTCAAGCGACGCCAAGAAGCCCACGCGGCCGTAGTTGATGCCGATGGTCGGGACGGGGTCGTTCTGAAAGAGTCGGCACGCGGTGAGCACGCTGCCGTCGCCGCCAAGCACCACGACGAGGTCCGGCTGCGGATCCACCTGGAACGAACCGTCGAACTTCGTCTCGCGCAGGTTGCTGCGGATCTCCACGCTGGCGCAGTGGGCGCCGAGAAAGCTAGCCACGTCCCCGAGGCTCTCGGTGACCATGCCCTTTGCGCCGTCCGCAAGCAGCAGGACGTTCTTGACCTTGCCCTCGGGCGGAAGCCAAACGCTTGTGCCCGGGGGCGTGGGTCCGAAGCGTTCGCCGCTCGGTGGTCGCAGCGAGTCGGTCAACGGGTCTCCGCCGCGGTCTGGCCGCCTTGCAGTTGGCGCACGGCGCGCTCGACGCCGGCGGGATCGAGGCCTACGGATGCCAGCTGCTCTTCGCGGCTCGTCATGTGGTCAACGTAGCGGTCGGGGATGCCGAGCACCTTGATCTGGGCGTGGCGAGTCTCCGCGGCCATGGGCGCACGGGACGCGGCCTCCAAGACAGCCGAGCCAAAGCCGCCCGCGCGCTGGTGATCCTCCAGCGTCACGATGGACTTGAAGCGGCGCAGGTGCTTGGCGAGGAGCTCCTCGTCGAGGGGCTTTACGAAGCGCGCATCGACGACGCCCACGGCGGTTCCGGAGGAGTCCCTGATGGCCGCTGCCGCCTTGAGCGCCGTCTCCGTCATGGAACCGTAGGCCCAAATGCACACGCCGCCTTCAACGCCGTCGCGCAGCACCTCGGCCTTGCCCACGCGCATCTCTTCGCGCTCGGACGCATGCACGTCCTCACGCAGCGGCGCATTTCCGCGCGGGAAACGCAGGCCTGAGGGCTGGTCGAGCTTGAGCATCAGCTGGAGCATCCGCCCGACGTCCGTGGCGTCTCGCGGCGCACCGAGCACGAAGTTCGGGAACGTGCGCAGGTAGGCGATGTCGAACACGCCGTTGTGTGTGGGGCCGTCCTGGCCCACCGGGCCCGCCCGGTCCAGGGCGAACACCACCGGCAGGTTCTGCAGCGCCACTTCCTGGAACACCTGATCGTAGCCGCGCTGGAGGAAGGTCGAATAGATCGCACACACCGGGCGCATCCCGACCTTGGCCATGCCGGCCGCCATGGCGATGCCGTGCTGCTCGCAGATGCCTACGTCGTGGAAGCGAGACGGATGCTGCGCGGCGAACAGGTCCATGCCCGTCCCCGAGGGCATCCCGGCCGTGATGCCGTGGACGCGCACGTCTTTAGATGACGCTTCGATCAATGCAGCGGCGAACGCCTTGGTGAAGGCGATGGGCTTCGGCGCGTCCGAGGGCGCTGGTTTGGGCGGCTCGAGCTTGCCAACGGAAGGCTTCTTCGCGCCAGAACCAGCCTTGACGGCGTGGACTCGCTCGGGGTGGTTCGGCCCGTCCGGGTGACCTTTGCCCTTCTCGGTGAGGACGTGCAGCATCACGACGCCGTCCAGCTCGCGGATGCGCTCGAGGGTCTTGACCAACCCTTCCACATCGTGGCCGTCGACGGGTCCGACGTAGCGTACGCCAAGCTCTTCGAAGACGTGCCCGGGAACGAACACGTGGCGAAGAACTTCCCCCACATCGTCGAGGGCGCGGTCGACGCGCGGGCCGATGAGCGGGATCGCCTGGACGAGGCTCTTCGTCTCTTGCCCAGCGCGCTGTACGAGGCGGCTCCCGCGGATCTTGGTCAGGTACTTCGAGAGGGACCCCACCGACTTCGAGATGGACCACTCGTTGTCATTCAAGATGACCAGCAGCTTCTGCCGCGTGGCGCCCGCGTGGTTGAGGGCCTCGAAGGCCACGCCCGCGCCGAGGGAAGCGTCGCCGATGACGCTCACGGCGTGGGGCGGGTTGTCTTCGTGGGCCATGCCCATGGCAAGACCGAGGCCGAGGCTGACGCTCGTACCGGCGTGGCCCGTGTGAAAGAGATCGTAGGGCGACTCTTCGGGGTGGGTGAATCCGCAGAGACCGTCGGTGCGACGCAGGGTGTCGAAGCGATCCTTGCGGCCTGTCAGCACCTTGTGGGGATACGCCTGGTGCGACACGTCCCAGACGAGGCGATCGCGCTTGAAGTCGAACACTCGGTGAAGGGCCGTCGTCAGCTCGACCACGCCGAGGTTAGAGCCGAGGTGGCCGCCCGTGCGCTGAACCGTGTCGAGCAGGAACTCTCGCACCTCCTGGCAGAGCTGAGGCAGATCCCCGGAGGGAAGCGCCTTGACGTCCTCGGGGCTATTCACGGAGGGCAGGATGGCGGCGGCTCGCTGGCCGTCCGAGCTCATCTCTTTCCCATCCCCAGATCCCGCCAGATCGCCCGATCCGGTCGTGTTCGTCTTGTTCTGATTCGCCATGTGTTCGATCCGTGAGCGTGACACGCTGCCACCCATGAGCGTAGGCCCCAGGGGAGTGGAGAGCACCCCTCTCCCCCCTATATCCGCACGGCGCCCCGCCGCGGGTTAATTCAATCGCTGGGCCAGTCTATCGACGAGGCCCAGTCCAAGCGCGCCCAGGCCCGCCAGCTCACTCAGTCTACGGGCCTCTCCAGCGTGCTTCTCAGCCTCCGCCCGGGCCCCATCGAGGCCGAGCACCGCCACCAGCGTCCCCTTCTGGGCCTCAGCGTCCTTCCCGGGGGTCTTCCCGAGCGTGGCCGCGTCCCCCGTGACGTCGAGCACATCGTCGACGGCCTGGAACGCAAGCCCCAGCGACCGGCCGAATTGCCGACACACGGAGCGCTGGTCCTTGGACCCTCCGCCGGCAATCGCGCCGAGCTCGGCCGCCGCGGCCAAGAGCTCCGCCGTCTTGAGACCGTGGATGCCGCGGATCGCGTCCGCGGCGAGGTCCTGCCCCTCGCCGGCTAGATCGAGGGCCTGCCCGCCCACCATGCCCGCAGGCCCGGCTGCGCGCGCCAAGGTCAGAACGCCATCGGCGACGAGCCCCTGGGGCAACCCTTCCGCCAGCGTCTCGAACGCCACCGTGAGAAGCGCATCCCCTACCAGCACCGCGGTCGCCTCGCCGTAGACCTTATGGGTCGTCGGCCTCCCGCGGCGCAGGTCGTCATCGTCCATGCACGGCAGATCGTCGTGGACGAGGCTGTAGGTGTGCACGCACTCGATGGCAATGGCGGCTGCCTCGGTGCTCCTGGTGATCACATCGTCCTCTGCGGCGCGGGTCGCTTCCGCCACCAGCTTCACCACCGCCGGGCGGATGCGCTTACCACCGCCGAGGAGCGCGTAGCCCACGGCCTCAGAGATCTCGTCCGGCCCGATGGTAGAACGCTTCGCGAAGGACCCGAGGAGAGCCTCCGTCCACTGAACCGACTCCACTAGCCAGACTTCAATGTCATCGACGGACGCCTTCAACCGGCGTCACTGCCCGCATCGGGGTCCCCTGCGAACGGGCGCGTACCTTCCGCCGTCAGTTCCTCCACCTGGGCGCGGAACCCGGCGAGCTGCTCGCGGCAGCCCTTCAGAAGCGCCACGCCCTCCTTGTACTGGGACAGCGAGTCCTCGAGCCCGAGGCCACCCTGCTCTAACTCCGCCACGATCTCTTCCAGCCGCCCTAGGCTCTGATCGAACCGAGGCGCGGCCTTCTTCGCGACCTTCTTGGCCGGCTTCGGAGGGGTGTCACTCATGCCCCTAGTTTATCCGCGATCGCCCAATAGAATCCACCGTCCAGCGCACGCAGACCGACTAGGGCAGGATCGTAAACTCCAGCGCGTTCGAGAGGCTCCAGCCGGTGCCATCCGGGTTGGCTGCGTCTCGGGCGATCCACTGGGCGTAGAGCGTTTCGTAGGGCAGAACCCCGACCGAGGCCGCGTAGCTGGCGCTGAAGGGGAATACAAACGTTCCGCCGCAGGTACCTGGTACGCCCTGGGACAGCTGCAGCCCGGCGCGGGTGAGGGTGCCTCCGACGCACAGTGTCCCTCCCTGGAAGTCGATGCCATTAGGAGCCCGGCCCCAAAAGAGCAGACCGAAGGAGCTGCCAATGAAGTTCTCGCCCACGAGCGTGAACCCGCCCGCCCCCGAGGCGGAAGGCGTCCCGGTGGAGCGAATGATCGGCTCGCAGCCAAGGGAGTTCACCTTCGACACGCACCACGATGTCGGGGTACCTGTGTGGCTTGGATCAAAGGGGAACGCGCCGACATCCGAACGGCTGCCGTCCGGATCCGGGTCGGCGGCTGGGTCGCCCGTGTCGATGCAAGGGGAGGCCGGCTTCAGCTGGAAGTCACCAGCCTCGGGCCCGAAGAAGAGCGGGTCAGAATCGAAGTTCCCGACGCCCGGGAAGCCGCCGCCAATGTTGCTAAACGTCACCGCGGCATGCGTAGACGAGGTCACTGACACTTCATCCACCGAGCCCGAGCGGCCGATCACGTTCCGCGCCGTCACAAGCCGATTCCCCGCGCCCGCCATCGAGTTCCCGCGGACCGTACCGTTGTTGTCCACCATCGTGCAGCGCTCAAACCCTCCACCCATGGCCGCACCGCCCACCTCGGCGGTGTTGCGGAAGTAAACGGTGCGAAGGGCCGATCCCCCGAGGGATCCACCGCCGCGGCCTTCCCGAGGGAACGGCGGTTCAGGGGACGGCGTGACCGAGTTGTAGCTCAGTACGCAGTCCACAAGAACGGTCTCATGGGCTCCGCCGCCGCCGTACTCCGAGGAGAGAGACAAGCGACGCGAACGGTTGCCCGTGATCTCGCAGCGAAGGGCAATGCACTCGGACAGTGCACCACCTAGCTCACCCACGTTCCCCGAGAACAAGCAGTCAACTAGCGTCGCACGATAGGCCGCGCCGCCTCTGCCTGGACAGCAATCGTCCGCTGGCGAGAGAACCCTCGTCTGGTTGCCAAAGAACTCCGAGTCCTCCACGCGTAGAAACCCAGTCCCCTTCGAAGCGACAGCTCCGCCAATGGCAGCCAAGTTCCCCGCAAAGACGCAGCCGCGCATGACGGTGGGGACCTCGACCATGCCGGGAATCCAGTAGCCACCGTTGTCGGGGCCAAGATGGGAAAGGGCAGCCCCTGAGCCGACAATCTGGGCCGAGTCGGCAGCCTGAAAGTTGTCGACGAAAGTGCAGCCCTCCACCAGGCAACCGAGGGACAAAATCGCTCCACCTGAGGCGCCGCCGTTGTTGCGGAACGTGGAGTTGCGCACCGTCACCTGGCCGCAAATGCCGCCGCCATAGATGGCCGTTCCGGCCCCGTGATTTTCGATGGTGCAGGACTCAATGCGAGCCGTGAGACTGTCCGAGAAGACGGCGAGCCCAAAGCAGCAGCACCAGTCGGCGAGGTTGGCCTGAAGCTCGCAGTTTTGGAGCAAGGCAGAAGAGCCGAGAAGAAGCACACCGGCCCCGCGTGTCGCTCGGTTGCCCGTGATGACGAGGCGATCGAGCGTGGGAGAGGACTGATCGCAGAGAATGCCTCCGCCCTCGCGCCTTCCATCCGTCGGGGCCCAGCTGCTCAACGCTCCCCGGCCGCCCGTGACCGTAAAGCCCTCAAGCCTAGCGCCAGGCCCTTCACCGTTAACGAAGCTCACCACCGGCGCCAGCTGATCGTCGCCGTCAAGAGCCGTAGCCGACGGCCCGGCGATGCTTCTCACCGAGACGTCCTTGCCGAGAAAGTCGAACGGCCCGGTGTAGGTTCCCGCGGCGACGAGAACGGTGTCGCCGTCAACGGTGCTCGACTGCGCTAAGCCGAACTGCAGCTCCGCATAGGGGTCTTGCTGAGTTCCGGATCCAGGGCCCGCGGCCGAGGCGTCTACGTACCAAGTCGTCTGAGCGAAGGCGTTAGAGGAGACGAGAAACGTGGCGAGCAGAACTAGGGTCAAATAGTGCTTCATAGGAGCGAGCGTGAGCGGTTGGGACGATCGTTCCAAACCTATCCATTCGGGGATGAACGGGTCTAAACGACCGCCCCCCGAGGCTGACAAATTCCGGTCTGCTGCCGAAGCGCCGGCCGCTTCTAGAGCTTCCCAGTGAACGAATCTGAGAAGCCGTAGTCGAGGGCCGCCGCGCGGACCCCGTCACGGATCAACGCAAGCTCTGCGTCCGTAGCCCCCATCGCCCCTTGGTCTGCCACGAGCCGGGCGCTCAGGGCCGATGGGTTGAGCATCGTTTCGGTACCCCAGTACAGCTGCATCACCGAGGATCGGTAGATCCTGCGGCCCAGGCCGCGTAGGTAGCTCGCTCCCCACTGCGTTCCGCGCGCTGCGGTGAGCTCCGTCCCGACGTAGGGTGCAAAGCTCACAAAGCTGTTCCCGTAGCGACCGAAGGCTTCGGCAGCGGCTGGGCCAAGGTCGTCCTTCTCAAGGGCACCGCGGGTGTTGCCCTGGGACGCGTGATAGACGGTGGCGCCCAGTCCCACCTCGACGGCCTCTGCGGGAACCGGCCCCTTGCCGGCCGAGACTTCAGCGAGGGCCGCCGCCAGGGACGGCCCCTCGAACCCGGGAGCATGGTGAGAAACCGCGGAACCGATCTCTGCGGCGAGAAACTCCGCCCTTGGAACCCGAAGGCCAAAGAGCGGCCGGACGGCTTCCGCGTAGCCTGCGGGTGAGTCGTTCTCACGCTTGAGCCTTGGGACGATCTTCACGAACGCGCCGCGAAGCTCGTAACCGTGAACGGTGGTGAGTGTCTGGAGGTTCGCACTGGCTCGCGGGAGATTCCCGCCGTCGACGATCTGCGCCGCGTGAACGGCACCGAGGGACACCATGAGCGTCGCGCCGATGCGGGCCATCTTGGCCGCGGGCGCGCCGCGCTCGTCGCCCTTGGCGCTCAGCGCTGGGCCCGCCGAAAGCGCCACGAACATCAGCAGCGCATAGACGAGCGGAGCGAAACGAATGAAGCGCACCCAGTGAGCCCCTTCCTGCATCGCTTCGACCATCCCGGTCATGCCAGCGAAGACGATCCAAAGCGCCGAGAAGCCGGCCAGGAGGAGCAGCGCGCGCGCACGGTCGCCGCTCGGTTTCGCGTGGGCGAATCCAGCGCACACCGCCAAGCTCGCCGAGAGCAGCGTGAAGACCGCGAGGTGCTGCTTGTCCAAGAGGCCGATCTTCAGCGCCCCGAACAGGCGCGCCCAACCGCCTTCTCCGCCTACGCTCGATCCGTGAATGTCGAAGATCTCCATGCCGACCGCGCGGTACATCAGCGCCAAGGGCACGAGACCCACGAGGGTGCCGAGCACCAGGGGCGGCGCGAAGATTCGGCGCCAGTTCGTCAGGGCGAGCAGCACGATGACAGAAAGCACCGCGATGGGCACCTGGTAGCTGAAGTAGGTGCCGAATCCCGACGCTAGGCCGAGCCCGAAGAGCGTCAGCGCGCCGGGCGACTCGCCCTTGGGTGCCCCCGCCACCTTGAGCCCAAGCCAGAACACGAAGCCCACGAAGAACAGCGCCTCGTAGTGAATTCCGAGGTGAAGGAGCGACTGTTTCTGCAGGTGCGCCGGCCCCAGGGCCACGAGCATCCCGGCGAACATCGCGGCGCCGCCTCCGGTGCGCTGGGTCCCCTCTCCCCCGCGGCCAAAGTTCCAGGCCAGCCCCACCGAAGCGAGAACAATCCCGAGGCCCCAGAGGATGGCCGCCAGCTTGTGCGCCAGGATGTTCTCCCCGACGAGCAGGAACATCAGCGCTTTGAGATGGCTCGCCACGAACCCGCCACCTTCGTAGGGGTGAAACGGCATCCGCGCGTAGGGGATGTCGACGCCGTCCAAAAGCATCTTGGCCGTGGTGCCTTTCTCAAGCTCCTCGCCGTAGAAGAACACATCCCCCATGGCGAGAACGAAGACCAAGCGCACGATGACGTAGACCAGCGCTGCGATTCCAAAAATTCGTATCACGTTCCACAGGGTAAGGAACCGGGAGGCGATCATCCCGGTCCGATGGCTGAAGAGATTCCAGGCGCTCCCTCCGCGGGACCACAGCGAGCCGTAGCGCTGCTGGCCATTCTCTGGCTGACGGCTCTCACGTGGTGGCTGGCCCTGCCCAGTGAGCCCGGCTATTCCTTCGACGATCGGGAGGCGATCGTCGGGAACCCCGTGGTGACGGGCGAGCTACCGGCGTCGGAGGCCTTTCGGCGCGACTACTGGCATCACCTCGGAGACGCGGGTCACTATCGGCCGCTGGCGACCCTCGCCCTGCGCTTCGACGCGTCGCGGGTGGACGTGGAGAGCGTCGAGGCGCCACGGACGTTCCGGCTGACGAACCTCGCACTGCACCTCCTTGTGATCCTCGTCGCAGGCGTCGGGCTCATTCTCCTTGAGCGGCGGGGCGGCCCGGTATTCCCCTGGTTCGGGCTCGCGCTAATGGCGGTGCATCCGGCCAGCGCGGACGCGGCGGCGTGGATCTCGGGGCGAACGTCCTTGCTGTCGGCGCTGGGTGGTGCGCTCACGCTTCTGATCGTCGCCGCAGGCCGACGGGAATCAACTGGTGGCATCCGCATCGCCTTCGGCGTCTTGGCGGGAGTGGGCGTCGCGCTCCTCGGCAAGGAAGACGGGCTGGTGATCGCGGCGGCCGCGCCGATCGTGGCCCTTGCGCTGCCCGTGGCGGAAGGCGCAGGCAAGGGCATGCGCGCCAAGCGCAGCTTCTTCGCGCTCATCGGCGCACTGCTGGCCGTGTCCATCGTGGGCTGGCTGCGCCACGGAGCGCTCGGCTCAGCGCTCCCGGCGGCTCCTTCGGCCCCCCTCGGTGGACTTCCGCTTGTCGACCGAGTGGCCCTCGGAATGTCAGCCTGGTGGCAGGGCGCCGTGCATGCGCTCGCACCGTGGATCGAAGCTCCTCCGAGCCTTCACGTCAGCGATCTCACCCAGGGTGCGAGCGCTCACTCTCCTGAGGCGGCTCTTGTTTACGGCGCGGGCGTGGCGGGCCTTGGACTCGCAGGCGTCTCGGCAGTCTCGTTGATCGCCGCTTGGCTCGTACGACGGACTCCCGGGGCCCGAATCAGCCTGGCCCTCTCTTGCCTCGCGGTCCTTCCCTTGATCCAGCTCGTCCCTGCGGGCGAGCTCTTCGCACCCCGCTTCCTCTACCAGCCCCTCCTCTTAGGCGTGCTCTGGCTGGCGGCCCTGGGCAGGCGCCTTGGCCTTCTCCCCCAGGTGGGCATTCTCGTGACGCTCGCGTGCTTCTCCATCTTCCAGGCCGCCCCGACCTACGACTCCCGCGCGTCCTATTGGGAAGCCCATCTCCCAAGCCACGACGGGGAAGCGAAGGTGTGGAACGCTCTCGGGCAGTGCTCCCGCGAGAGCGGAGACCTCGAGAAGGCCGAGCAGCGCTTCCTTCGCTCCCATGACCTCGACCCGTCCTACAGTCGGCCGCTCGCGAACCTTGGCGCCATGGCTGCTAAGGCCGGGGATCTGGAAGCCGCGGAAGCTTGGCTGACCGAGGCGATCTTCGAAGGCCGAGCCGAGCACGCCCCGCGTGGCAACCTCGCCACGGTCCTGCTGCGACTTGGCCGCACGGATGAGGCGCTTGAGTTCTACACCGACGCCGCCCGCCTCTCCCCCGGCCGCGCCACGTATCACCGCGGCATCGCGCGTGCATGCATTTCGTTGGGTCAGCTCAAAGAAGCGTCAACGGCGCTTGAGGTCGCCGAACAACTCGCTCCAACGAGCACAGCGAACAAGGTGCTTCGCGAAGACCTCGAAAGCGCCCAAATAGCGACGTCGACGGGAGATTATTGACCGATGAACGGTGTGTTCCGCGGCGAGGCGCACGAAGATTGAAAGCATGAAGCCGATGCTCGTCACCTTCGGGATCTTTGGGCTCCTCTTTGCGATCGCCGCCGGGGCCTTTATGGCCATGGGCGCTGGAGGGGCTGTGGACTACAGCTCGATGACGGGAGCCGAGGTGTACGGGAAGCTCTGCTCCTCGTGCCATGGGAGTCGCGGGACGGCCCCCAACGGCTCTGGGAATAGCTACGTCGGGAAGCGTGGGTACTGGGACGAAGAGTCCCTGCTCGCCTACATCGCCAACCCGCCGGCGGTGAAGAAAAAGATGCCGCACCTAGCCCGGTCCAAGCGGGCCATGAATCCCATTCCGCGCTCCGTCCCCACCGCGGCGCGCGAGCGACTTGTCGCCCACGTCATCCAGCTGATGGACACCCTCCAGCAGTAGCCGCAGGGTGAGATGCGGCCGTACCTTCGGGAGAGGGCGTCGGCGCTCAGCCAGGAATCATCGCCAGCGTGATGGCGACGAGAACGGCGAGCAGAAGGTTGGTCTTGCGGTATTCCATGGGGGGAGAGGCTCAGGCGCGTTGCCTACCTCAGTCAGGGAAGACTATCCGTACTTCCCACTCTCATTCCGCGATTCCGGAGGCGCATGACCTCCGTCGTTAGGCTTCTTTGCCTGCCACCGTGACCTCCCCCGCCGTCCATGAACGGGCTAGGCCGAAGCGTTCCGCAATAGGACACACGCGGGCGGCCCAGCTCCTAGGGCGGCCCAGCTCCGAGGGCGACTCAGTCCCAGTGAAACGTCACCGGCATCTCGACCGTCGCACCGAGGGTGGCGTGGACGGGGCAGCCGTTGGCTGCCTTCTCCAGGGCAGCCCGCGCCTTCTCGTCGAAGTCCCCGGGGATCCAAAGCCCGACCTCCAGCTTAGCGATACGCCGCACCGGGTCCGCCGCCATGACCTTGTTGACGGACACCTTGGCGGCCGAAAGGTCCCAGCCATGGCGTTCCGCGACGATACCCATGATGGTCAGCATGCACGCCCCGAGGCCGGTGGCCACGAGGTCCGTGGGCGAGAAGGACTCGCCCTTGCCTTGGTTGTCCGTGGGAGCGTCGGTGATGAGCTGACTTTGGGACTGGAGGTGGACCGCCTGGGTGCGGAGCTGGCCCTCGTAGCTGATTTCGATCGTTGGCATGGGTGCTGTGGGTTGGATTAGGGACGTCGGTAGGCCACTTGGCCGTTGATGACCGTCGCCACCACTTGGGCCTGGAGGGCCAACTTTGCGGTCGACGGCGACAGCTTGGAGAGGTCAGTATCGAAGGCCGTGAAGTCCGCGGCGTAACCCAGCGCGAGCTGGCCGCGCCGGTCTTCTTGCAGAGCGGCGGCCGCGGCCCCCGTCGTGTAGGCGGCGATGGCGGCTGCGGCGGAGAGCCGCTCTGAGGGATAGAACCCGCCGGAGGGCTGGCTGTCCTCTGATTGCCGCGTGATCGCGGAGTAGATCCCCCGGCGTGGGTCCGCCGAGCCGATCGGGAACGCGCTGCCGAAGGCCAGGAATCGCGAGCTCCGCGAGCGAACGGTTTGCCAGCCGTAGGCGGCCTGCGCCCGCTGATCGCCTAGGCGCGCTCGGGCCCAGCGCAGATCCGCCATGAGATGCTCGGGCTGCATCGATGCGATCACGCCGAGCTCGCGCAGCGCCTTGAAGTCCTGCTCCGCGACGAGCTGCATGTGTTCGATACGAGGGCGGATCGCCTCGAAGCCATCCGCCCGGCGCGCCGCCTGGCTAAAGCCCTTGAGCGCTACGCGAACAGCGCGGTCCCCGGTGGCCCGAACCATGGGCTGAAGTCCGAGCCGGGCAGCCGCCTCCGCCATGACCGCCACCTCTTTGACCGACATGCGAAGATCGCCCGACTGATCGGCTGCGTCGGCGTAGGGCGCGAGCAGCGCTCCGCCGCGGCTCCCGAACCCGCCGTCGAGCTGCGCCTCCACACCGACGATGGAGAACACGTCGTAGCGATCAGCGAGTCGTTCTTTAGCGTCCGGATCCGTCAGATCAAGCTCGTCCAGACTCGCGAGGTAGCCGACCACTCGGAGGCGCAGCTTCCCTTCCTCGCGGAGCGCTGCGAGGATCTCGACCGTTTCGCGGCGGAGGCCCGTCCCATGAACGGCCGTCACACCGAGGCGCAGCAGCTCGTCCTGGGCACGCAGTAAGCGCCGCTCAATCACCGCGCGCGTGGTTTTTGGCACGTGCTGACGAAGGGCCTCAAGCTGGGCGGTGTCGAAGAGACCGCTCTCCAGTCGCGCCGCATCCGTGACGCCGGCCAGCTTCATAGCGGCCACGTTCGCGAGCCCCAGCTGACCGTCGACGCGCATGACGAGAACGGGGTGCTGGGGGATGGCCTCCGAGAGCGCAGCGTGGGACGGGTAGGCGGCCCCCTCCCAGAGCGACTCGTCCCAGCCGCCGCCGAGCACCCATTCACCGGCGGGAAGCGATCCGGCCACCTCGCGTACTCTCGTAACGAGCTCCGCTGCGCTCGCACAGCCAGCGAGATCGACCTCTTCGAGAGTATCCCCAAGCCGAAGCAGATCTCCCTGGGCGTCCTGGAAGCCGGGAAAGCAATGGGCACCTGACATGTCCACGCGCTCCGCACCGGTCGCGGCATCGGAACCGGAGAGCTTGGCGAAGTCCCCCAGGGCGAGGATGCGACCGTCTCGCACGAGGAGCGCCTCGACGGTGCGTCCGCGAGGGGCCTCCTCGTCACCGGCGGCGAAGCTCGTGTGGAAGACGCCCCCATAAAAGAGTCGCAGCTTTCCGTCGATGACCTCGGACGCACCGGCCGTGACGCCGAGGGCCACGGCCAGCACGAGCCAGCAGCTGCGGATGAGAAAGCGTATTCGGCACATGGACTCGGGCTGAATGGTGCCCTCGAGCGGAGCGCGAGGCTACATTCCTGGGCCGAACTTGCCCCCCCACGGACAACGATCAGCCCATGACCCAGCCCAACACCTCCGCTCGCCGCCCCCAGGGGGCGAGCCTCGACGGCCGACGAGCTCTCATCACAGGAGCCTCCGCTGGTATCGGAGCGGCGACGGCGCGCGCTCTCACCGCAGCGGGCGCCTCGGTGGTGCTCACGGCCCGACGCGCCGACCGATTGTCGAAGCTAGAGGCCGAGCTGAACGCTATCCGGCCTGGCTCCGCTACGGTCGCGGCCTGTGACGTTCGGGATGCCGCAGAGGTGGCCAAGGTATTCAGATCCCAGGTCGCGGCGGGCCGAGCCGTCGACCTCGTGGTCGCGAACGCGGGTCTCGGCCTCGGCGTCGCCCCCCTGCAAACGGGGGACCCGGACGACTGGTCCACGATGATCGACACCAACGTGAAGGGCGTGCTGCACACCGTCAGGGCCGCGCTGCCTGGCCTCATCGAGCGCGGCAGCGGCGACCTTGTCCTCCTCGGCAGCGTCGCGGGCCGCCAGGTCTACCCCGGCGGCAACGTCTACAACGCCACCAAGCACGCCGTGAAGGCCATCTACGACGCCCTGCGCCTCGACAACGTGGGATCTGGCGTCCGCTTCACCACGGTGGACCCAGGCATGGTGGAGACGGAGTTCAGCGTGGTCCGCCTCGGGGACCAGACGAAGGCCGATGCGGTCTACGACGGCATGAGCCCCCTGACGCCTGGGGACGTCGCGGACGCGATCTGCTACGCCGTCACCCGCCCTCCCCACGTCAACATTGGAGAAATCGTGCTCTGGCCGACGGATCAGGCCAGCACGAGAGACGTTCATCGTTCAAACTAGCAGCCGGCGACTCCCATCCCTGGGAGCCCCGCCGTTCACTCTTTCTACTGTCCCCCGCCACCTCCGTTCTCGAACGGCCCCATGTCCAACGATTCGCTCGATAAGGAGATCGAAGCTGCGCTTAACGGCGTGGATCTCCAAGCCCTCGGCGCCAACGCCGAAGAGGACTCTCCTTCCGCTGGCTCGTCCAAGCGCTCCAAGTCCAAAGACTTGATGTCCGGTACCGTTTCCGGCATCAGCGGCGACGACGTCATCATCGACCTTGGCCCCCGCATGCAGGGTGTCTGCGGCATCGGTGAGTTCGATGAGAAGCCCACCCCGGGGCAGACGTTCCAGTTCATGAACCGCGGCCGCGACGAGGACGATCTTTGGATCCTCTCGCTGCGCGGTGCGAAGGACCTTGAGGCGTGGGAGCAGCTCGAAGTGGGCAGCCACACCAAGGCACGCGTCACCGGGCAGAACCAAGGCGGGCTCACGCTCAAGATCGGCGGCAACGAGGCCTTCATGCCGATGAGCCAGATCTCGATTCTACGCGACACCGATGCTTCGACCCTCCTGGGTGAGACGCTGGTGTGCGAGGTCATGGAGATCGACCGCAGCCGGAACCGCGTGCTCCTCTCGCGCCGCCGCGTTGAGGAAGGCGAGCGCATGGTCGCGCTGTCGGAAGCGGTCGGCAACCTGACCCCTGGCTCGAAGATCAGCGGCAAGGTCACGCGCATCGAAGAGTTCGGCGCGTTCGTCAACATCGGCCATGGGATCGAAGGCCTCGTTCACGTCAGCCAGATCTCACGCAAGCGGGTTGAGAAGGTCGACGAGCACCTCAAGGTGGGCCAAGACGTTCAGACCATGATCCTTGAGATCAAAGAGGGCGGCAAGAAGATCGCCCTCGGCATGAAGCAGCTCGAGCCGGATCCATGGGACGAGGTTCCCCATCGCCTCAGCGTTGACGCCCAGATCACCGGCAAGGTCACGCGCCTGATGGACTTCGGCGCCTTCGTCGAGGTGCTCCCCGGTATTGAGGGCCTGCTGCACGTCAGCCAGATCTCGACCGAGCGTGTGCAGAACATTCAGCGCGTGCTCAGCGTAGGCCAAGAAGTAGCGGTGCGCGTGTCAAACATTGACCCAGGCTCCCAACGCATCGGGCTCTCACGCCTCGACGCGCGCGGCGCGATGATTGGTTCGGAGGAAGCCGTCGACAACGGCGACATCCAGGCCGCCCTCAACCAGCCCGCGAAGCCCATGGGCACCAACCTCGGCGACCTCTTCAAGAAGGCGCTCGAGAACAAGAAGTAGCGCCTTTTACGTCCTTCTCGGGCCGTGGCCTAGGCTTCGAGGAAGACGTCGACCCGTGGCACCATGACGATGAGCTCGACGGAGTCGGCGCCCGCGATCTTTGCTTTGGCTCGTCCCACCGCGAGGGGCGAGCCCTCTTCGTAGGGAATGGCAGGCCGCACGTCAGCGCGGACGCCTTGGCAGCCCTCAAAGATCACGCTCTGAGCGCGGCTACCGATAGCCCGCAGTGCGGACTCGCCGGCGGCGGCGACGAAGTTGCCCACCTCCAACATCGCTTCCTTGATCGAGTGGTCGATCTCGGTCGTCGTGCGCAAATCTGCCACAGAGCTGTCCGGCTGCATCATGAGGTACGCTGCGAGGGAAATGGCCTCGGGCAGCGGCAGCAGCATGGCGCCGTGCTGGACCTCCCCGGTGATGTCGACGATCCCGAAACGGAACGAGACGTGGATCAAATCCGCACCAGCGGGCCGGTCGACGCGCTCTTCGTAGCTCACCTCGTGGATCTCGAACTCTCGGTCGCTGAGCATGGCGAGGTCACTCGCCACGCGATCAAAGATCTCCGTGACGAAGAGGTTGGCACTGTGGGCTAAGGCTGACATGACCCTGGTGAATCGACCCACAGCGGGGGGCGAACCTAAGGCAATCGCGTTCCGCCAGTGAAGGGTCCCGGGCTGGGACGCCCCGAGCCCGATTGGGCTCAGTACGACTCAGACTCGTCCGGGAAGCCCCGGGAACGCACGTCCTCGGCGTAGTGCTCGAAAGCCTTTCGCATGTCGTCGCCGATGCTGGCGTAGCGCCGGACAAAGCGGGGGTTGAAGCGTGTGCAGATGCCCAGCATGTCGTGGCTGACCAAGATCTGACCGTCGCAGGCGCCGCCGGCGCCGATGCCGATCACCGGCACGCTCACGCTCGCCGTGACCTCCTGAGCGAGCTCCGCCGGCACCTTTTCCAAGACGATGGAGAACACACCAGCGTCCTCAAGGAGCTTTGCGTCACGGCGCAGCTCCTCGGCCTCCGCCTCTTCCTGGGCCCGAACCTGGTAGGTGCCGAATTTGTGAATGGACTGGGGCGTCAGACCGAGGTGCCCCATCACGGGGATTCCCACATCCACGATGCGCCGCACCGTGTCCGCCACGACGCGGCCACCTTCGAGCTTCACGGCCTCGGCGCCCGCCTCTTTCACCATGCGGCCAGCGTTGCGCAGGGCCTCGTCCGAGTTGACCTGGTAGGACATGAACGGCAGGTCCGCCACGACCAGTGCCCGCTCCACTCCGCGACGGACCAGGGTCGTGTGGTAGACCATGTGATCCATGGTGACCGTGACCGTGGTGTCCAAGCCTTGCATCACGGTGGAGACAGAGTCGCCCACCAGGATCACATCGATGCCGGCAGCGTCCACCAGCTCGGCCATGGAATAGTCGTAGGCGGTCAGCGCCGCGATGGGCACGCCCGCCTCCTTCATCTCTTTCAAGCGGTTGGTCGTGATCTTCCGCCCGGTGAACTTGGACTTGGAGCCGCGGGAGAGGGGCGTAGGCTCGTCGCCTGAGGGGTCATTCGGATGCTGGGACATGGCGGTCTTGTACCATGGCAAGGGCGGGACCGGAGGGGGATCACGCCTTCGCCATCGCAAGCACCGCGGCCTGTGCGCTACGGGCTCCATCGATGGCCGCGCTCATGATGCCGCCCGCGTAGCCCGCACCTTCCCCAGCCGGGTACAGGTTGGCGAACCCGACAGCTCGCCGGGACTCTCGATCGCGGGTCATCCGGACCGGCCCAGAACTGCGGGTCTCGATTCCCACGAGGAGGCCCTCTGGGCCGCTGAACCCAGGGATCGTCCGCTCGAACCGCACCAGCGCTTCGCGGATCGCATCGCGGACCTGGGCCGGCAGAAGCTCGTCCACGCGCTGAGGAACCGCTCCGAAGCCGTAGCTGGTTTTCATCTCACCCGTGGATGGAGCCCCATTCAGAAAGTCATGGGCTCGCTGAGCTGGGGCCTGATAGGTCTCCCCCCCAGCCACGAAGAACCGCTCCTCAAGGTGCCGCTGCAGCGCAACGCCAGCCAGCGGTCCTTCGAACCCCATCGCAGCAAATTCAGAGGGGCCGAGGGTCGTCACCAGGGCAGCATTGGCCCAGCGCGACGAGTGCTTGGAGTTGCTCATGCCGTTCGTGCAGAGCCTTCCAGGCTCGTTGACGCTGGCCACGATCCGACCACCGGGGCACATGCAGAACGAGTGCGCCGGCGGAGCCCCCTTACTTTGGAGGTTGTAGGACGCCGGCCCGAGATCGTCTCCCGCACCCGTTCCGTAGCGCCCGCGCGTGATCAGGCCCTGGGGATGCTCGATGCGAACCCCGAGCTGGAACGGCTTCGACTCGAGCGTTACGCCTTCCTGGACTAGCTGCTCCCATGTGTCACGGGCGCTGTGGCCGATGCACAGCACAAGCGCGTCGAGGGGGCACTCCCCCTCGGATGTCGTGACGGCGGTGACCCGCGCCGCCCCCTGGGTCCCCGCGGCGCCCGCGGCACGCACGAGGCCCGTCACCCGAACGCCATAGCGGAATTCAACGCCAGCGTCCTGCAGCCGCTGGCGCAGCTGCGGCAGCATACGATGAAGCTTGTCGGTGCCGATATGTGCACGTGCGTCAAAGGCGATATCGGCCGGCGCACCCGCCGCGATGAGCTCGTCGACCACGGCGTGTTCCAGTCGATCGGACACGCGCGTGTAGAGCTTGCCGTCGGAGTAGGTCCCTGCGCCGCCGTCTCCAAAGAGCAGGTTGTTGTCGGGATCAGGCTCGCCTCCACGGTGAAACTGAACGACCTTGCGGCCACGTCGCTCGATGGGCTCACCGCGTTCGAGCAGCGTGACCCGCGCCCCGGACTCTGCGGCGCTCAGCGCTGCAAACAGGCCGCCGGGTCCGGCGCCCACCACCACCACATGGGGCGCCTTGCCGGGCCCGAGCGCAGCGTCCACGCCAAAGCTCTCCGGAATCGGCGCCTCGCGGACCTTGCCCGAGCGCTTGAGCCGATCGAACTTCTTCGATCGAATCGCGCCCTTGGCCCCAAGATCCACCGCGACCACGAAGTGCAGATCCGCCCCGCGGCCGCGGGCATCCACCGACCGCTTCGCCATGCGTGCGAAGGCCAACTCGCCGGGCTCTAGGCCAACTTGCCTCGCTGCCCGGTCAAGCACGTCCTGGTCCGGCTCGTGGACTTCTTGCCGGAGTCCAGTGAGTCTCCAGATGCACTTCACGTCTGATTTGTGGCTAGCTGCCATAGGGAGGCGAAGTTTACGGAGGCCGACGGGACCGGCCGGGAGATTCCTGTCCGGAAGTCCATATCCACGGCCGATGGCAGCCCGTGTCCGGCGCCATTGTGCCGGGCCCCGGCCCTCCCTTCCATCTGCGAGCCGCACCATGAGCTTCTCACCGTCCCTCCTCGTCTCTGCCGCGCTCGCGGGTGTGCTCCTGGCCCATGGCTGCGCCACCGTGTCCTCGTCAGTGATGGTGCCCGAGTCCATCGACACGGTCTCGATCTCCCACGGGGGCAGCGTTCGAATCAAGGCCGCAGGGTCCCACCGCCAGGCACTCGTAGGGCGCCGGCTCGTCGAGCCGACGGCCCTCGAAGCCGCCCTCCGGGAGTCGGTCCTCACCGCAGGGATCTACGATGAGGTCGTAGGCAAGGGCCATGCGGACCGCCTACTCGCGGTGACCGTCGAGCGGATTGATGAACCGCCCCTAGGACTCGACATGACCTGTGAGGTCGCGCTGCGCTGGCGCCTCATGTCCGACGATCAATCCCAGACCTTTTGGGAAGAGGTGATCACCACGAAGGAGACGATCACCACCTACGACGAGCACGACTCCTCCAAACGCGGCCTGATGTCGGTGGAAGCGGCCCTGCGATCCAATCTAAGGCGCGGCATCGTTCGGCTGTCCAACGCAGGATAAGGGAGCCCCCCATTTCGCCCCCCCCAGGCAGCGGCCCATCATCCGACCAAGACTCGGGAGACCCCGACCCAGCAGGCCCCGACGTACCTGACCTCATCCGTGAGGGTGAGCTGTTCGGGCTGCTCGACGCAGCTGATCGCGACCGCTGCCCCGGGGCACGCGTCGCCGTCTCCGTGTCGGAGGACGACTCCGCAGAGTTCATTGCCGAGGTCAACGCTCACTGCGTCTCGGCCCCCGAGCTGAACCGGCGTGGGCACTTCCACGGGCACTGGGCTGAGCTCGACGACTCGCTCGCGTTCCATGCGAAGGAGCCCATGGCGATCCTGAAGCGCCGGTGGGACGCCGGACGTCCCATCGTCCTCCATGATGCCCTTCCGGACGAGGTCCTCGATGCAGCCGAAGAGCCGCTCGCAACGGCCCATATGGGCGATGAACTGCTCTCTCCGAAGGGCCTCAACGCCTACCTGCACAAGCGTGAGCAGCTGATCGCACCGGAGTTTCGGCTTCAGCGCCCCATCGAGGAGCGCGGGCGTTCGAAGGGGGCGAACCTCCCCGATGAGCGCGACCTTGCCCGCGCTTTTGTCTCGTGGAAGGCACCGAAGAACCGCACGGTCAAGGGGCCGACCAGCGTCAGCAACCTTTGGATCAAGACCCAGCGTCTTTCGATGCACGAAGACGATCGATCCGTCCGCATGAGGTTCTCGTTCGGCAATGAGGGCACCGACGATGCGAGCCGCGACATGGCGCGCCACAAGCTAGTGCGCGAACTAGCGAATCGACTGATGCCCGAAGCGGCGGCTATCCATGAAGACCTAGAGCTCCGCAGCCTGCTAGAGGAGTGGATCGGCGGGACGCCGTTACTCACCCAGGGGATCGCGTACTGGAACTCACCGAATGGAGGCGCGCTGTTCCACCACGACGCCTTCGACGAGCCCCACCACGGACGTCAACGGGGTGTCCTCTACTCCCAGATCACGGGCTCCACGGCGTGGCTAGCGCTATCCACCCAGGACCTCTGCGCGCGGGTGACCGAGTTCGTTGAGTTCATGGCCGACGGCACACTCTCCGCTGCCCACAAGGCCCTCATCGAAGATCGCCCCGAGGGGGATGAAATCCTGCGCCTAGTGACCGACCCAGAGCGACTCGCGAAGACCTTGAGTGAACCCGGCTGCGGGATTCTTGCCCCGCTCGTCAACTACGGTCCGGATTTCACTGCGCTGTGCGCTGATGCAGGCCATGGCTTCATTCTCGCCCCCGGTGACGTGATCTGCTTGCCCAACCACGGGTTCGCGTCCACCTGCATGCACTCGGTGTTCTGCGCCGGAAGCGAAGCAGGGTTTTCCCTTTCACTCGCCATTCGATCCACGGAGGACGGATCGCCCCCCAGGACTGGGCCCCACCGCAGGCGACGCTCACGGGGCCAGAGGAGCAGCAGCTCCCGTCGACGCCGCGGTCCCAAATCGAGGCGAAGCTGACGCCATTGACAGGCCCATCAGGACTTCCCTAAACGCTTCACTCCGAGCATAACGATATGCTCACAGCAGCCATGTCTGAACCTCTCCCCGTAGCGAAGACCGTCATCCCCGATCGGGCACAGCTCGCCGCGCTTGGGCCGCATTCTCCCCGGGGTCCACTGGCTGGTCCAACGGAGCTGCGCGCCGTGTTCGAGGCGTTCGGACTCGACCCCCGCGAGGTGTCGATGCTCGGTGGTGACGCAGACGCTCCGCCGGGTCACCGCTACCACGGCGTAGCACCGGAAGAGCTCCTCGTGGGCCGGCGCTTCGCCGCCCTCGAAGCAGAGCTGGCGGACGACTCGGCCTTCATGCTCGTCGTCGAAGGCAAAGTCGACGACAAGCGCCTGGCGGCATGGCGCAACTCACTGTGGCCTCTGATCCATGTGGGCGCGATCATTAAGGTAAGCGGCGGTTCGGCCAAACGAATCACCCTGTCTGGGGTCGAGAAGCTGGAGGGCACGTTCGACTTCGAAGGCGCCGTCCTCTTTGGCCGCCGCACTGAGCACGTAATGTCCCCCGCAGCGACCGTCGAGAAGTTCGACAAGAACGCGGGCAGCTGGGACGGCAACCCCGGCGGACCAGGCTATCCCCACTTCCGTTGGATGCGGAAGTTCGTGGGTCACTTCGCACAGCCCCTGCCTGCCCCGAAAGGCGGCGCTCCGCTCGATATCCTCGACTTTGGATGCGGTGCCGGCTGGGTGGGAATCGAGGCAGCCAAGTCCATTGGCCAGGCCGGAGACGTCACACTCGCGTCCTTCGATCCCAGCCCGGAGATGGTCAAGATCACAGAGGCCAACGCCGCCAAGGAAGGCGTCGCCAAGTTCCAAGGACGCGTCGGCTTCGGTGAGGCCCCGCCCTTTGGCGGAGCCCACGAAGGAGCGACCGATGAGCGCTTCGACTACGTCATCTCCTCGGGCGTGGTGAGCTTCTCACCGGACGTCGAGACATGGATGGATGGCTTGGTGGCGACGCTGAAGCCGGGCGCCGACCTCGTCGTTGGTGACATCCACCCCCACTCCAAGGGTTTCCGACGCCGCAGAACGCGCAAGCCACTCCTTCCGGTGCGCGAGATGAACGCCCGTACCCGCGAGGCCATTCGCGCTGGGTTGGAGGCACGCGGCCTCAAGCACGTACGCAGCGGAGCTTACCAGCTCACCCGTCCGATCCCCGAAGCGATGCACGTCAACGAGACGAAGCTGAAGGGGATCCTGACCTACCCGCTGCTCTGGGCCAACAAGCTCATCACGGCCATCGACGGGTCGTTCGGATCACCCATGCAGGATCGCTTCGATTCCTGGGTGATGCACCTGACGGCGCCAGAAGATTAGAGCCAGAAGATGAGAGCCAGAAGATGAGAGCCTGAGGATTGGGGCGCGAGCGCAGCGGCCCCGAGGCTCAGCGCTCACGCCGTAGGCGGCTCTGCGGGGCTATTCCTCTTCAGACACCCCGTCAATCGGGTCGTCGCTCGACTCTTCCTGCCCTGAAATCGCAACGCGGTTGGTCCCGATGCCATCCCAAGCGTGGGTTCCGTAGTCAATCAGCTTCGCGAGGGTTTCGCGCATCTCATCGCGCGCGACGATGACGTCGATCTGCCCCTTCTCGACCAAGAACTCTGACCGCTGAAAGCCAGGGGGGAGCTCCTGCTTGATCGTGCTAGCGATCACGCGGGGACCCGCGAAACCGATGAGAGCGCCGGGCTCGGCCAGCGTCAGGTCGCAAACCATCGCGAAGGATGCGGTGACACCGCCCGTCGTTGGATGGGTCAGCACGCAGACCGCGAAACCGCCCGACTCCTGCAGCGCAGAAAGGGCGGAGCAGGTCTTGGCCATCTGCATCAGGGAAAGCATGCCTTCGTGCATGCGAGCCCCGCCTGAGGCGGTGAAGAGCACGAGGGGGCGTTTCTCCAACCGCGCCACATCGCAGGCAAGAGCGATCTTCTCGCCCACGACCTCGCCCATGGAGCCGCCGAGGAACTTGAAGTCCATGACGCCTAGGACCACGGGTCGACCCTCGATCTCACCGCGGCCTGCGATCAGAGCCTCGTTCTGACCCGTACGCTGAACCGTACGCTCGATCTTGTCGCCGTAGGACCCAGAGTCCACGAAACTGAGTCGATCCATCGCCTTGAGGTCGGGGAAGAGTTCTTCCCACGAGCCCGCGTCCAGCGTATGCCGCACGCGATCGCGTCCCGGCATGGTGAAGTGAAAGTCACAGCTTGGGCAGGTGTAAGCCTTCTCCACGACCTCCTTCCGGTAGATCGTCGCTTCGCAGTGCTCGCACTTGAGCCAAAGCCCCGTGGGGAGCTCCTTCTTGCGGAAGCGGAGTCGGTCGAGACGGCCGCGCTTGGGGGCGTCGTCGCCCTTGCCCCCCGACGCTGAGTTGTCTTTGGCCATGCTGATGTCGCTCATCGGACGGTTCCTGTGCCGGTTGATAATTCGCCCATGATGGCGGCTGCGCTTGCTCGAAAGGCGTCGATCGTGGCTCTACGGTCCGGCGAACCAAAGATGGCCGATCCAGCGACGAAAGCGTCTGCCCCCGCGGCAGCGCAAAGGGGAAGTGTCTCAGAATTTAGGCCACCGTCCATCTCGACGATGCCTTGGAAGCCTTGCTCGCGGAGCCACTGGACCTTGGCCAATGTGTGCTCCATGAAGCTCTGACCGCCGAAGCCAGGGAAGACGCTCATCACGAGGACGAGGTCCACCTCGTCGAGGATGGCCCCGAGGGGCTCGACGGGGGTGTTCGGATTGATCGATACGCCCACCTTCGGGACTCCGGCATCGCGGAACGCCTGGTTCGCGAGCTTCGCCCCGCGCACAGAGCCTCCACCCACGGCCTCCCAGTGGTACGTCAGCACCTCGGCGCCAGCGGCCACGTAGTTCGAGGCGTAGGCGATCGGGTTCGACACCATGAGGTGCACATCGAGGGGCCGCGTCGCCGCCGCATTCATCGCAGCGACGAGGGGCGGACCAAACGTCATGTTCGGCACAAAATGACCGTCCATTACGTCCACGTGGAGCCAGTCCGCGCCCTCGTCCTCGATCGCGCGGATCTCCTCCCCGATGCGCGCAAAGTCGCACGACAGAAGGGAGGGAGCGATGATGGGGGTCCGGGGTGACGTCACGGGGGCCATGGGCCTCATCTTACGGGATTGGGGGGCAGCTACGAGCTACCGGGCTAGCGAAGCGCGTCGATTCCGGGAAGTGTCTTGCCTTCGAGCAGTTCTAGGGAGGCTCCTCCCCCTGTCGAGACATGATCCACCTGATCAGCCAGCCCGAGGAGGTGAATGGCCGCGACGGAGTCGCCGCCCCCCACCACGGTCGTCCCAGAACAAGCCGCCAGCGCCTTCCCGACGCCCTCGGTTCCCTTCCGGAAAGCCTCCATCTCGAAGACCCCCATGGGCCCGTTCCAAACAACCGTTTTGGCCGACAGAATGCGGGCGCTGTAGAGCTCTTGGGTCTCGGGTCCGATGTCCAAAGCCATCACGCCGTCAGGGATGTCGATCGCGGTAACGCTCGTGGTCGCATCCGCAGCGAACCGATCCGCCACGACGTGGTCGACCGGCAGCAGCAGATCGACGCCCTTGGACTTCGCCTTGGCGAGCGCCGCTTCGCACATGGCGATCCGGTCCTCCTCCACGAGCGAGTTCCCGACCGTGTGGCCCAAGGCCTTCAAGAAGGTGTAGGCCATACCGCCGCCGACCAGCAGCGCGTCGCAGCGATCCAAGAGACTGTCGATGACCGTCAGCTTGTCGCTCACCTTGGCTCCGCCCAGGATCGCCACGAGCGGCTTCTCGGGGTTCGTAAGCACCTTGGAAAACGCGCGGCATTCCGCGGCCAGTAGCTCGCCCGCCGCGGACGGCAGGAGGCGTGCAGCGCCTGAGACGGAAGAGTGATCCCGGTGGGCCGCACCGAACGCGTCGCCCACGAACACGTCGCCAAGGCGCGCGAACGCCTGCGCCAATTCGGGGTCGCCCTTCGTCTCGCCCGGATGGAAGCGCACGTTCTCGCAGAGCACCGTGGTGCCGGCCGGAGCGGACGCCACCGCTTCTTCCACGGAGGGACCCGCGCTCTCCTTCAAGGTGAGCACGGGGCTACCGAGAAGCTCTGCCAAGCGCTCACCGATGACGCCCACGCGCATCGACTCGACGACCTCACCCTTCGGCCTGCCGAAGTGCACAAGCACCACAGGCAGGCCCCCGGCGGCGAGGATCTTGCGAAGCGTACCGAGACCCGCGCGGATGCGCGTGTCGTCGGTAATCGCCCCAGACTCCTTGTCCACTGGCACGTTGTAGTCCGCGCGAACGAGGACACGCTTGCCGCTAAGGTCGCCCAGCTGGCCCAGATCAGGTACGTCGAGATTCATGGCGAATGTGCGCTACTTGCGCTTCTTGGCCGCTGGCTTGCGGGCGGCGGTCTTCTTCGCTGCTGCCTTCTTCGTGGGCTTGAGCTTATGGGCAAACTTCATGAGCTGCACCACGCGGCTGGAGTAGCCCCACTCGTTGTCGTACCACGAGATCACCTTGACTGTCTTACCACCGTCCATGGACATGGTGGCCAAGCCATCGATGACTGAGCTGTGGGGGTTGCCCACGATGTCGCTGGAAACCAGCGGCTTCTCGCTGTACTCGAGGATACCGCGAAGCGCCGGCGTCTTGGCGGCAGCCGCGAAGGCAGCGTTCAGCTTCTCAACGGAGGCGGGCTTGCGCAGGCGCGCCACGAGGTCGACGACCGAACCGTCCGGAACGGGAACGCGCATCGCCATGCCGTCGAGCTTGCCCGCGAGTTTCGGAAGCACCTTGCCCACGGCGCGTGCGGCGCCGGTGGAGGTCGGGATGATGTTCACGGCTGCGGCCCGGGCGCGGCGCAGGTCGCCGTGGGGCAGGTCGAGGATCCGCTGGTCGTTGGTGTACGCGTGGGTCGTCGTCATCAGGCCATGGTCGATGCCGAAAGCGTCGTCGAGCACCTTCGCCAGGGGCGCCAGGCAGTTCGTCGTGCAGGAAGCGTTGGAGATGATCCGGTCGTCCCCCTTCAGCTTGTCCTGGTTGACGCCCATCACGATCATGGCGTCGATCTCGTCCTTGGGCGGGACCGTCAGGAGCACCTTCTTGGCACCCGCATCGAGGTGCTTGGTGCAGGCCTCGCGCGTCGCGAAGACGCCAGTGGCCTCCACGACAAAGTCGATCTTGTTGGCCGCGTGGGGCAGGTTGGCCGGGTCACGCTCGGAGGTAATGGCGATCTTGCGCCCGTTGACCGTGATGGCGCCCTTGCTGGACTTCACTTTGCCGTCGAAGCGGCCATGGACCGAGTCGTACTCCAGCAGGTGGGCCAGGGTGGCTGCGTCCGTTAGGTCGTTGATGGCCACGACCTCGACGCCAGCAGTGTTCTCGATGATGCGGAAGACGTTCCGCCCGATGCGGCCGAAGCCGTTGATCGCAATGCGCATGAATTTGAGTTTGGGTGTGCCCCGATGGGGCCGGAGAGTGGACAGGACGCCCCATTCGCCAGGCGAAAAAGGCCGATTCAGGATTGGAAAGCGATGGAAGGCCCAGGCCCGCCTGCGGGTGACAGGGATGACCGCACGCCGCCTGGGGAGACTCAGATCCAGGTGATCTGGAGAAATCCCAAGAGAAGGGCCAGAGGGTACGTACCTCCACCGATGGGTTCAACGGCGGGAGCAGTGTGCCCCCACATCTCCGCCCGCTTTGATACGAACTTCCCAGTTCCCGGCCCCCCCCGCCAGAGCCCCCCTTTCTGGCATGCCGCGCCACTGGATCCGCTCGGGACCCCCACCTGAGGACCGAAGCTCGTTCCGGCTAGCCAACTTGTTTCCCTGCCGACCTTCCCAGGTCTGTGCTCTTTACACTCAGTGACTTTCCTAGACACTGAGGTCCCCATCCTCGAACCATGCGACCCCGGCAGCTCGGGCTGCTCATCCATCGTGACTGGAAACGCTTCGAACCGACCTGCTCCCATTCCTGCCCCGGGTACGCCTAGCACCGGCGACGCCTTTTGGTCGAGCCGCTGGGCCCGCTTGGGCCGGCCACTGGAGCTCGCACCCACCACCCCCGTGGCCATCGCCCTGTCTGGCGGCGCTGATAGCGTCTATTTGGCCACGATGATCGCACGCTCCGAGCCCCGCCCCAGGGCCCTCGCGATCCACATCGACCACGGGCTTCGCGGCGAGGATTCTCGCAGCGACGCCGAGTTCTGCGCACGACTCTGCGCCAAGCTAGGGATTCCATTCGCTCGCCGGATGGTCGAGCTTGACCCCGAAGCGAGCGACCTCGAGGCGCGCGCACGCCAAGGCCGCTACAAGGCCCTCGCCGAGGAGGCCGCCAACGCGGGCATCTCCGTAGTCCTCACGGGCCACCACGAGGACGACGCGGTCGAGACTCTCCTCATGCGCTGGATGCGCGGCACCGAGATGCCGGGCCTCGCGGGCCTGCGCCGCGAAACCGTACTCGGCCCGGGAGCCTTCTCGGCGGAGACCGAGCGCCCCCTGAGGCTACTTCGACCGCTGATCGGCATGCGCCGGGAAGAGGTGCGCAGCACCCTTCGCCAGCACGGCATCGAGTGGCGCGAGGACCTCTCGAACACCTCCGCTGCCTTCAGCCGCAACCGAGTCCGCGCTTCCGTCCTGCCCGAGATCGCAGCCCAGTGCGGCGATGAAGGGGTTCAAAACCTGCGCGACTTTGCGCGCGCCGTGGAGTCCTTCGAGGACGAGCTCGCCGACCGCACCTCGCACATCTCCTGGGAGCCCGTTGCGTTCGAGGCCGCTCGACGGTCCGCCGCGATGCCCGAACTGGGCGGCTCGCTGCGACGCGAGACCCTCGAGGATCTCTCCCCCACGCTCATGAAGCGGGCGATCGGCCGGCTCATTGGCGAGGGCACCGGACAGCGCCCGTCCCGGCACGTCCTTGAGAACCTCGCGGATGACCTCACGGACGGCCGCAACGGTCGCCTGGAGATTCACGAAGGTTGGACGATGCAGCTCCAGTCGGATGCCGTCCACCTGACGCCGCCGAGCGAGCTCCTTTCGAGTTCTGGGTCTGGTTCTACGGGTGGATCGTCGACCGGGTCGACGGAAGGCGGCGGCGCAGCCGTCGCAGAGCCACAGGTCCAGATCCAGCCCAAGGCGGCCCCGGCCCGCATTGCCGCAGAGCTTGAAACGGCTCCCCGCCCGGCGGTCGATCCGGCGCTAGAGATGGCGCCTGCCGTCGCTCCCCAGACTGCTGCTCCGGCTCCTACAGCTGCTGCTGCTCCCGCTGCGGGCCAAGCGGCACGCAGCACCGACGTTGCAGGTGTCTGCCTTTCCCTCGGCATCCCGGGGGCCGTCCAGCTTCCTGACGGACGCTCGATCCAAGCGAGCATCATTCCAGCCAGCTCCAAGGTGTCGTCCAGCGAACTCCGCGTGGAGATCGACGCCGACGGGCTCAGCGACCTCCAGGTCCGCTTCGGCCGTCCCGGGGATCGCTTCCGCGGCCTCGGCGCCCCCGGCCACAAGCCCCTGCGCCGCTTCTTGAGCGATATTGGCATCCCCCGCGAAGAGCGCGGCAACGTGCCGGTCGTCGTCGCTGGGAACACGGGCGAAATCGTCTGGATCGCAGGGATCCGCATCGCGGAGGGCCGCAAGGTTCGCGATACGACGCAGAAGCGGGTCAAGCTGACCCTGGAAGGCGTCCGCGAGCGGTGACGATCGGGGTCTGGGGAGCTATGCTGCCCGACCCGTGAGCCATCCTCCCCCACGCCCATACGAAAACGCAGACCTCTTGGGGACTCTGCGGGCGAATTTGCGGCTGCTCGCAGCGCGGCTTGAGTCGGCCGATGGACCATCTGGGACACCTGCGCTCATCGCGGTGACCAAGTCCGTAGGCCCCGCCGTGGCCCTCGCGCTGTCCGAGCTGCTGCCGCAGCCGAGCCAGCTTGGAGAAAACCGGGCCGAAGTCCTCGCCCGCAAGCGAGCCTCGTTCGACGCCGCGGACCAACCGGCGCGCTGGCACTTCATCGGGCACATCCAGCGCAACAAGGCGCGTCGGATTATCGAAGGCTCGGACGTCCTCCACTCCATCGACTCCTTGCGACTGGCGCAGACGGTCGTACGGCTCGCCGCAGAGCTTGAGCGTTCGTTGGAAGTCTTCATCGAGGTGAACCTGACAGGCGAGACCGAGAAGCACGGCCTGAGCGCTGAAGAGGTCGCTCCGGTACTGGAGGCACTCAGCGCTTCGGACCACATTCAGGTGGCGGGCCTCATGGCCATGGGACCCGCCCGTGGCCTCCGTACCGTGGACGAGGTGTTCGCGGATGTCGCCCAGCTCGCAGCCGAGCTGGAAGGCGCAACCCCCGGGGCATTTAGCGACGGACGCTGTCGCTTGTCCATGGGAATGAGCGGCGACCTCGAGGCAGCCGTCCGCCACGGATCCCATTTCGTCCGAGTCGGGTCTGCGCTGTTCGACGGGATTCCCGACGGAGCGCGCGACCTTCCCTCATCCTCCCCCGAAAACGTACCCCGATGAGCGAAGCCCTCTTCCTCGAAGCCCTGGCGCCCGGCGGCGACAGTGACCCGACCCTTCCGCCCGCGGAGCTGCCCCGCCAGGGGCGGCTCGTGATCGGCTCGTCAGAGGAGCGCGCTTCTTTCCTGATCACCGGGCAAGGGGTTGCCGACGTTCACTGCACGATCGGCCGCCTCAAGGCGGGGGGCTGGGCCCTCAAAGATCTTGGTTCTGACTTCGGCACCATGGTCAATGGCAAGAAGGTCGACGCAGCCAAGCTCAAGAACGGCGACGAGATCGTGATTGGCTCGCGGAAACTCCGCATCTTCTCAACGGCCTCGAAGTCTGCGGGTGCCCCGAAGGCGTCGCCGAAGTCAGTGTCGCCTAAGTCAGTGCCGCCTAAGGATGGTGCGCCCAAGAAGGCTC
>CAYQKK010000043.1:0-22633 GCA_964417955.1 uncultured Planctomycetaceae bacterium | reverse complement strand
AAGTCAGTGTCGCCTAAGTCAGTGCCGCCTAAGGATGGTGCGCCCAAGAAGGCTCAGCCGGCCGCCCCTAAGAAGGCTCGCACCCGTGAGCTCGGCGGCTACCGCCTAGAGAAGCCCCTGGGCCGCGGCGCCATGGGCGACGTCTATCTCGCCGTGCAAACGAGCCTCGACCGCCGCGTTGCGCTCAAGGTTCTGAAATCTGAGCTCGCCAAGGACGCGACCTTCGTGCGCCGCTTCCGCGACGAAGCTCGTTCGGCCGCGCGCCTGAACCACCCAAACATCGTGACCATCTTCGACGTCGGTGAAGAAGGCGGCCAGCACTTCCTGTCCATGGAGTACATGGACGGGAGCTCACTGGAGGAGCAGCTGAAGAAAGGCGGCCCCATTCCGTGGAAAGAGGCGCTCGAGATCCTGCGCGACGCGGCCGCCGGACTTGTCTACGCCGAAACAAGCGGCATCGTGCACCGGGACATCAAGCCCGAGAATCTGATGCGCAACAAGGATGGGGTCACCAAGATCGCCGACCTCGGACTGGCCGTTCAAGTCGAGCAAGAGGGCGTGGACTCCGAGGCCGGCAAGGTATTCGGCACGCCGCACTTCCTTGCGCCAGAAGTCGTGCGGGGCGCAGCCGCCACCGCGTCCTCCGATCTCTACTCCCTCGGGGCCACCGCCTACCGCGTCCTCTCGGGACACACTCCCTTCGAGGGCAAGGGTGCGCGGGAGATTCTCCGCTCTGCCCTGCAGGACGAGGCGCCACCGCTCGCGCAGCGCGTGCCGGGACTGCCGGCGGCCATGGCCGCAACGGTGCACCGATTGCTCGCGAAGGACCCGGCCGATCGCCACCCCTCCGCTGCCATCCTGCTCGCAGAGATCGAGCGCCTCCGCCAGTCTGGCGGTCAAGTGGGCGGTGCCGATCTGGCCACGGCGAAGGCGGCGGGGCTGCCAAAGCCGCTTTTGATCGGAGGTGGCGCGCTTCTCGCTGTCGGGGCCGCGGCCATGCTCGCGCTCGGCGGCGGAAAAGGCGAAGAGCCTGCCGCCCCAGGCGCGTTTCCGAGCCGAGGGGGCTCTGCGGATACGGAGGCACCTGGAGCCAGCGTCAGCGACGTGGCGAGCGTCAACGGATCGAACGCTCCTTCGATGACGACAGAAGGCACGGGGATTCCAGAGACTGGCGCGGGGCCAACAGCACCCGGGGACGACGGCGCCGAGCAGTCCTTCGAGTTCAAGGCCAAGTCCGCGTACGCCGCCCTCGGGGATGAGAACCTGTCCCCAGCCGACCGCGCCCTGCGGCTGCGGATCCTGGCCCAGTCCTACGCTGGCACCGACGTCGCTACTCAAGCGTCAGCCGAGGCCAACGAAATCGAGGCTGTTACGGCTGAAGCCTCCGCGAGCGAAGCGACGGCGGAAGCTGCGCGCACCACGGCGATCGCCGCCATTCGCGGAGCCGCGGCGCTGGACACGGATCCCTTCCTTCCCGGCGACGCCATCAAAGCCGTGCAGGCCGTCGTCCTCGACCCTTCGCTAGAGACCGATCTCAGCTTCCAGCGGGCGCGGAACGAGCTCATCGACGAGGTGATGCAGCTAGGTATCGCCCGGGGCACCGCCGCCCTCGCCGCGGCGGATGCGGCCACCAAGGAGGGAAGCTTCACCGGCACAAAGTCCGCGCTGGAGTCCTTCGTCGCTATCGCGCAGCTTCCAAGCCCGGAAGAAGCGAAGATCCTCGTGGGTAGCTCTGTCCCAGGCTCCGTCGCCGAGTTTCGAACCCTCGGCGAGACGGCGAGTACGCGGCTGTCGCTCCTCGCTGGCTCCGAGACCGAGTTTGAAGCGAACCGCTTGGCGAAGGAACGCGCCATGGTGGGCGGGATGCTCGCAAGCCAGCTGGAGGCGCAACTCGCAGGCTTTGAGCTATCGGCAGCCGCCGCCACCCTTGAGAGCGCCGCAGGGATGACAACGGAAGAGCCGTTGCGCTCGCTCTTCCGCGAACGCGCCGGCGATTTGAAAGCCGCGAACGCCGCGCTGAGAGGACTCGTGGATGGCTGGAGCACGCCTGGGTGGCGACGGCGGAGCGTCATGGATCCGCGTCCCGGGGAGTCGGGCAGCGTCGAAATCGTGGGCGTCGATGGCGGCACCCTAAAGATTGACGACGGCGGCGAGCAGGCGGACCTCAAGCTGTCCAGCTGGGCGGGACACACAGCCAAGCTGGAGAACCTCTTCCTTGGCCGCCTGAAGCGGGACTGGTCCCCGGAGGAATCACGGGGCATCGCCGGGATGCTCGCCCTGAGCGCCACCCTGGAAACCCTCGCCTCCCTCGAGCCGGCGCTCGGGGCCACGGCCATGCGCGTTAGCCCGGCGGATGCGAGCGCGATCACGGCGTCGTTCGACAAGGCGGTCGAGTGGGCGCAGAACACCGAGGAGGATCTCGGTGACGAGCTGAGGGCGACGCTTGGAGATCGAACGCTCACGGGGATCGTCCGCGAGCAGCTAAGCGCAGCGACCATGCTGGCCGAGGCCCTCATCGCCCGTGACGAAGGCGAATGGGCCGCTAGCACTGAGCGTCTTGAGCGCCTACTGAAAGAGCGCCGTGACTCGTGGCTGGTGATGATGCTCTCTCGAGGCACCCAGTAGATCAACCCGTCTGCAACCTGCGCGCCGCAAGGTGCTTGCCCCTCCCATGATGACGCCCAACGAACCAGAGATGAGCACGAGCCCCCTCGATGAGTCCATCGGCAAGGCCCTGGCATCGATCCGTTCAGCGGGGACTCCAGATCCCGACGTTCTGCTCTTCACATCCACGGGAGCCCGCGGCCTTGTCTCGGCCTTAGAGGACGGGGTTAAGCTAGACCTCGCGGACGTAGAAGGAACACCCGGCACGTTTCGCACTGGCTCGCTGTTCGCAGGGCGGATGGGCACCACCGCCGTCTGGATCGTTGAGGATGCGCCCCGCAGGGGCGAAGCCCATGCGCCTTGGACGCGGGCCTTCCCGATCTGGATCGCCGCGTCCGCCGGCGCCCAGTTTGTCATCCATACGTCCGCCGGTACGGCCCTGCGTGCCGATCCACGGACCGGCACGCAGGATGATGCCCTCAACCTCGAGGCCGAGTCCCTCGTAAGGGTGACCGATCACATCAACCTCTCTGGGATCACGCCGCTCTTGGGCGTGGGCAATAGCCGTCTGGGCCCACTCTTCCCCGATCAGACGCGCGTGCACGACCGGGCCCTTGGGGAACTGGCCGAGCGCATCGCGAGCGAAGAGGGCACCGGGCTGGCCAGGGCCGTCGCCGCGTGCACCCTCGGGCCTGCCCTTTCGACCCCCGCCGAGCTTCAATCGTACGCCCTCGCTGGCGCTGGCGTCGCGGTCCAACGCCTTGCGGACCCGCTGATCGCAGCGGCCCATGCGGGACTCGGCGTCATCGCCCTCACGGCGGTCACCGACGTGGCGGGCGAGAACCTCGCGATGGCCAGCATCGTCCAGCGCGCCGCGCGCGTGGCGCCGGGCCTCGACGCGCTCAGCGTCCGTATCGCCCGGGAGGCCGGTCCACTCGTGGCCACGCGCAGGGAGGAAGCGCCAGCATGACGCGCGCTTCCATCGCCGTCCTGGTCTCAGGCACAGGGCGACACCTCGAGAACCTGGCCCACCTATCGAAGGACCCTGGGGCGGAGTTCCCCGTGGACGTTGTGCTGGCCGTATCCAACCGCCCTGGCGTGCAGGCCCTTGAGAGGGCGGCGCGGTGCGAAGTCCCGAGCGTCGTGCTGGAAGCGACCGCTGGGGAATCCGATGAAGCCTACGGCGCCCGAGTCTTCGAGGCCGTTCGCGCGTCAGGAGCGGATGCGGTCGTGCTGGCGGGCTTCCTCAAGAAGCTCTGGATCCCCGACGACTATGCGGGCCGAGTGATCAACATCCACCCGTCCTTGCTGCCCGCCTTCGGGGGCAAGGGCTTCTACGGATCGAAGGTGCACCGCGCGGTGCTTGAGCGTGGCTGCCAGGTCTCGGGCTGCACCGTTCACTTGGTGGACGAGGTCTACGACAACGGCCCCATCCTCCTGCAGCGCTGGTGCGCGGTTGAACCTGGCGATACCGTCGAAACACTGAGCGCACGAGTGTTCGAGGAAGAGCGCCTGGCCCTACCAGCGGGCATCCTGTCCTTCATGAAGGGGATTTTGGACGCCGATAGCTCCTCCCCTAGCGCGTCGTAAGCAGCGCGTAGGAAGTCGCTAGGAGCGTGTCGCGCATAGATGGATTCGCGTAGTGCGGCCCAGGCAGCGATTATTCTCGGCGAGGGCAAGGCGCGTCCGGACCCCTCGTAGCAGTAGTTACCGGGGTTCTGGGGCAACGCAGCCATCGCCGAGAATGAATTCTGGCTGGGGCGTGCTACGCGGATTCAGCTATGCGCGACACGCTCCTAGCCGTCGCTGAGGGCGGAAGGTCGCAGGACGTTAGGAACAACTTATCTAGACAGAACGAGAACCTCTCCTGTTAGTTGGACAGAGCACGTGCCGCATAGCGGCGCTTTCCAACACAAGCCAAGGGGTCTCCCATGACGAATCGTCCCTGTTCTGAAGTAGACAGTGGGTCCGAGCCAAGTCTCTCTACGCCCACAAGACGCGCAGTGCTACGGGGGGGCGCAGCACTAGCCGCGGCGGCCGGCGTGGCAAATACGGCAGCCGCCCAAGCGGTCGACCTCCAGCCGGCCCCATTGACGCCGTGGATCCTGGGACGCGCCAGCTTTGGCGTCACGCCAAGGATGGTCCGCCAGATGGAAGCGCTCGGCGTGGAAGGCTGGATCGACTGGCAGCTAGAGCCCCAGTCCATCGACGACGCGGCCCTCGACGCTAAGCTCTCAAGCTTCGAGTGGCTTGGGCAGACCGCCGCCCAGATGCGGGCGCACCCAACGAAGGAAGAGTGGGAAATCGCCCACGAGGGCCGAGGCGTGCGGCTGCTGCGCGCCACGTTCTCCGAGCGCCAGCTATTCGAGCGCATCGTCGAGTTCTGGACCGACCACTTCAACATCTACGGATCCGACGACGACCTGTGGACGCTGAAACTCGTTGACGATGTCGACGTCATTCGCTCCCTGGCCCTGGGCAAGTTTCGCGACCTTCTACACGCCTCGGCCAAGAGCCCGGCGATGATCGCGTACCTCAACAACGACTCCAACGTCGCCGGGGCGCCCCAGGAAAACTACGCGCGGGAGGTCATGGAGCTTCACACCCTCGGTGTGACAGGGCCCTACACCGAGAACGACGTGCGCGAGCTCGCACGCTGTTTCACCGGATGGAACTTCTGGAAGATGTGGGAGTCGACGACGCAGTACGGCATCTTCCGCTTCAAGTCCTGGCAGCACGATACGGGCAGCAAACAGCTCCTCGGCCTGCAGATCCCTGCGGGCGGCGGACTGTCGGACGCTGAGACGGTGCTCGATCACCTGGCGAGCCACCCGAGCACGATCGACTTTGTCACGACGAAGCTCGCGCGGTGGCTGCTTGGCTACAGCCCGCCTGCGGCTACGATCGAAGCCGCCAAGGCCTGCTGGGTCGCAACGGACGGAGACATCAAGGAGATCGTTCGGACTCTTCTGAGCCGTCGTTCCATGCTAGAGGCGAAGCCCTGGGCCAACCCAAAATTCAAGCGTCCCTTCCACTGGGCCGTCTCGTTCTTCCGCGCCACGGGCATCGACCTGCCGCGCTCCGGTGACACCATCTGGACTCTCTTTGGCACGGGCCAAGTGCCCTACCAGTGGCCCGCACCCAACGGCTACCCAGACGCCGTGGGCGCTTGGGCTTCTCTACTCATGCCGCGCTGGCAAAGAGCCGCCCACCTTGGGCTTGGCTGGGAGTGGTCCACGGATCACACGAGCGCCGACATGCGCGCGCTCTTGGATGGTGCTCCCAAGGAAGAATGGGCCCAGCGCATCGCGGACCTGTTGACCAGTGGAACCATGCCCCGCCGGGAGGTTCGGCGCATTCAAGCGTACATCGACACCTTTGCGAATCCGACCGATCAGATCGTCGGAGAAGCGTTCGAACTCGTCGCGTCCAGCCCCGGCTTCGGCCGCTATTGAACCCCACACGCTAAGGAGAACACACCATGCAACACACACCAGAAGCGAACCGTGGGTCCGCCAGTGAAGAGCCCCAAGGATGCCGTGACTTCAAACAGGCCGAACGCCGGAGGCTGATCGAGGCCGCTTGCCGCCCATTTTTTCGTGCTGGCCTTAGCGCTGGCAAAGCGCGCCTATCGAGAGCCGGGGCCGCTGCGGGCGCGGGCGCACTATCCCTCGCCGTCCCTAAGGTGACCTACGCCGCATCCGGCAGCCCCACCCGTGACGTCCTCGTCTTTGTGATGCTGCGGGGCGGAATGGACGGGCTGTCCCTGTGCGTCCCACACGCGGATCCAGACTACGCTTGGCAGCGCGGCGGCCTCGCGCTGCCTGGGCCCGCGCAGACGGGAGGCGTCACAGATCTCGACGGATTCTTTGGCCTGGCTCCCGCTGCGAGCGCACTCCTGACGGCCTACCAGTCGGGGGACCTCGCCTTCATTCAAACGGCAGGGTCTACGGATCCGTCTCGCTCCCACTTCGATGCGATGAAATTCATCGAAGGGGGCGTGCCCAACCAGCAGGCAGCCTCCGTCACCAGCGGTTGGCTCGGCCGGCACCTCGCCGCTATGCCGCCCGTCGATCCGCTCGCGCCCCTGCGCGGTGCGGCTGTCGACTACACATTCCCGCTCACGATGGCCAGCGCCCCCGCAAGCCTGAGCATCCCCGAGCTTGAGAACTTCGACTTCACTGGCTATCAGTCGTCGACTTCCGCGCGTCGCGAAGTCCTCGAAGATCTCTACGCACGTGAGTCGCAGCCTCTCAAGGGAGCGGCCCAGGCGACCCTCGACACCGTGGATGTCCTAGGCAGCATCGACTTCGAGAACTACAGCCCTTCCGGTGGAGCCGTCTACCCGGACACCGTGTTCGGGAATCGGTTCAAGTCCGCCGCGGCGCTCATCAAGGCTGGCGTCGGGGTGGAGGCCATCGAGATCGACCGTGGCGGCTGGGACCACCATGAGAACATGGGCCCGATCGACGGAGAGCTCGCCGAGATGCTGGAGGAGCTCAGCCAGACCCTGGCGGCCTTCCGAGCGGACCTGGGGGCGGTCATGAACAACGTCACGGTGGTCGCCCAGAGTGAATTCGGTCGAAGAGTCGACGCGAATGGATCAGCCGGAACCGACCACGGCCGCGGAGGCTGCATGCTCGTCATGGGCGGGAATGTGAACGGTGGGCAAGTCCTGCACGACTGGATCGGACTCGATCCCGCGATTCTCGATGACCTCGCACTGCCGGTGCGCATCGACTACCGGGACATCCTCACGGAGATCCTGATGGATCGCGTGGGCAACCCCAACGCCCTCGCACTCTTCCCAAACCACACGTTCACGAATCACAACGTCGTGAACTAACCTGGTTCGCCGCCAGGGTCGCCGCCAGGATCAACGACGGGTGCGACCTTGGCGGTGAGCCTCACCACACGCTTTTGAAGCGCGGCCTGCAGACCCTTTGGGAGTCCCTTCTGCAGGCCGACCTTTTGCGCGCGCTGCGCCATGGCGAGCGCATTGTCCATGTCCTTGAGCCCGTGCTCTAGCAGCATCGACGCCCCCGCGAAGAGGTCCACGGCCGTGCGGTCGTCCGAGCACTCCTCCAGGGCCGAACGATAGGCCGCGCGCGCCGCGTCAAGACTTCCAGCGCGCCGATGCAGCTCGGCGGACAGTAGCTGCATGCGCCTGCGATCCGCCCCTTGGGCATCCCGCGCCAGCGCTTCCTCCGCCCAAGCCAAGCGCTCCGCGTGATCCGTCGCAGTTTCCGCCAGCGCGGCTGCGCGTCGACACCAAGGTCCGGCCAGCAGCTCGCCTGAGACTCGCTCTTCCAAGACGGCCCGCCCGAGGAAGGCGGCCAACGCCACGAGGGATAGCACATCCTCATGGTTGTGCAGGAACACACCCTCCAGTCGGTGCGGTCTATTCGCAAGATAGTCGAACCACGCGGCAGGAGCGAGGCTCCCCGGCAGGTCCTTAGCGCGCGTGAAGCCCAGCAGCTCGCGCTCCATAGTTTGAAGCTTGCCGTTAGGGAAGGCGCCGTTCGTCAAGCGTTTGAAGGGATGGTAGAGGTCAAGGTGCGGCCGTCCCTCAAAGGGCGGCTCCACCCCGTGGATACGCATCTTGTCCTCAAGCCGATGCCGGTCGAACGACTTACCGAAGAAGGAGACGACGGAGTCCCGGGACCGAATGTGCTCGGCCACTTCAGCGAGCATCGCCCGCTCCTCTCCGGGATGACGCAGGAAGCTCTGCCAGGAAACGTAGACATCTTCCTCGAACCAGCCGAGACCCACCATGTAAACGTAGACCCCCGCGCCGCCGGAAAGACCGCTGGTCTCCGTGTCTAGGTAGATGGAGCGCCGTAGGTCGATATCAGCAAGGGCTGGGTCCCGTGCTAGGCGCGCGATGGCGTCAGGTTCTGCCCCGTCGATTTCGTCGAGGCACCAGTCCCCATGGGTGAACGCGTCGGTGGCGTTCGAGCGCGCGAGGTCGATGCGCTTCTCTCGCACGGCGAACGCCCCCTCGGGGCGATCGACCACGACGAGCCCTGAGGGATCCCCCGCCGTCGTCTCCCAAGAGTCCGCGATGCGTTGGAGCTCGGCGGTCATCGGGACCTGAGCTGCACCGCCCGCGGGACTGGATGTGCGTCGCGCGAGGCGATCTCCGACCCAAGCGGGCAGCGGCGCCTTCGGTGCCTTGGTCTCCCTCGTTTCCTTAGGTTCCTTGCGAGTGAGCGCGGCGCCGTCCCGCCTGAGCCGCGCGAGTTTCGAACTGAAGGGGCTCTTCGCCATCCCGCTTGGCTCCTAGAGCCCCTCCGTTGCAGCACCGCGCGGCAGCTGGCCGAACTCTGCTTCGTCAGACGTCGAAGGCCCGTCCTTCTCGTCGTTGACTTCGGGGCTTGCCGGTTCAGGTGCGGGTCCACCGCCAAGGTGTTCGAGCAGTCGGATGACGGTCTCCTTGCCCCTGGGCCCCACCTCGGCCACGGGTCCCACGCAGGCCGGACAGCCAATTTCGCATGAGCAGCGCGTCACCACGTCGAGCGCCGCCGTGAACATGGCGCGGTGCGCGCCGAAGAGGAGCTCCCCGAGCCCAACGCCGCCTTGGACACGGTCGTAGAGGAAGATCGTCGGCTCGCCGAAGTGCGGGGACTTCACCTGGGTCGAAAGACCCAGGTCCGAGGGCTGGCATCGGATGAAGAGCGGCGCGACGCGGCGCATGAGCTCGCCGAGCGCGCGCCAAGAGGTGCCGCGATCGCCGCCCGCGAGCCCAAGGTCTTCTGCGGCCGCCTCGGACATCGTCAGGATGAAGGCCTCGGTGTCGAGCTCTTCAGGCGGAAGCGCAATGTCCCCCGACCCGACGTTCTCCCGAGTGTAGAAGCGGATCTTCTTGTAGAGGGTCGCGACGGTGGTCACGTGGACCTCCCCGCGCCAAGCGCTGTGATCCTCGTCCTTCAGCTCCTCCTCAATCACGCCTACCTCGGGCACGCCCATGGCCGACCGTGTCCGCAGGAGACGCGACTCCAAGCGAAGCACGCGTACCTCCGTGTCCGTCTGCGCGTCCGTGTAGTAGTCTGACTCGACCTCTTTCACGTAGGCACGTCGGTTGGCGTAGTCAAAGCGCTCGACCCGCCAGGTCACACCCTGCACCTGATAGATCGCCCCTTCGTGCACCGTTGTGATTGACGACTCCCGGTCGGTTTCCCCAATCGCTCGCTCGGTGCTCGCCTCTAGGATCAGCACGTTGTCGATATCGCCGCCGGCCAGGGACACGTCCTGCGCTGGGTAGGCGTCGGCCATCCAGTACCACGTGTCCTGACGCCTGTGCAGGAAGCCCGACTCATCGCTGAGGTAGTCCAGGATCTCCGGCACGTGGGGCGCCAGCCCAAACTCCGGCTCGTTCTTCAGCTCGTCCCCGCCGTCCGCATCCTCCTGCGCATGAAAGGGTAGCTCGAAGGAGGCGCACTTCACGTGCTCGGAGAGCAGCACAAGGTTGTCCGGATCGACGCCCAGCTTCTCGCGCGGAGCCTCGAACAGATACTCCGGGTGATGCACGAGGAACTGATCCACCGGCTCAGAGCGTGCGATCTGAATCACGAGGCTTGGCTTGCCGCGCCTACCGACTCGCCCCGCCCGCTGCCAGAAGCTCGCTTGACTGCCGGGGTAGCCCACGAGCACCGCCACGTCCAGCGCCCCGATGTCCACGCCGAGCTCCAGCGCGTTCGTGGAAACCACCACCTTGATGCGGCCTTCCTTGAGACCTGACTCGATCTCCCGGCGCATGTTCGGCAGGTAGCCGCCGCGGTAGCCGTGGATCTCAGATGGCTTGAGCCCCAGCCGCTGCGCGTTCTCCTTCAGGTAGCGCGTCAGCACCTCGACGGCCGTGCGTCGGGCGCAGAAGAAGATGGTCTGGTGCTTCGGCCCCGTCACCTCGCGCGCGAGCTCCCGCGCCTCTTCCAGTGCGTTCGCACGCAGCCCCGCCACCGTGTTCACGATCTCGGGCTCGTAGACCCCAAAGATGCGTTTCCCTGCGGGCGATGCGTCCTCGTCGATCACGGTGACTTTGCGCCCAAAGAGCCGCTCGGCGTGGGCCCGCGGATCCGCGATCGTCGCCGACGAAGCGAGGAACTTCGGATCAGCGCCGTAGTGCCGCGCGATGCGCTGGAGCCGCCGCAGCACGTTCGCGACGCTGGATCCAAACACCCCCGACAGCGTGTGCACCTCGTCCACCACGACGTAGCGCAGATCCCGGAAGAGCTCCGCCCACTTCGCATGGTTCGGCAGGATGCCCTGGTGCAGCATGTACGGATTGGTGAGCACCATGTGCCCGCGGTCCCGCAGCGTGCGGCGCACCGTAGGCGGCGTGTCTCCGTCGTAGGTGAACGCGTGCCAGTCCTTGGCCCCGGAGTCTGGGTAACGCTCGATCAGCTCCTCCACCAGCGCCGTCAAGCCCACGGTCTGATCCTGGCTTAGGGCCTTCGTCGGATACAGAAACAGCGCGCGCGAGCTGCCGCCCGACTCTAGCAGCGACTGCAGGACAGGGGCCGTGTAACAAACCGTCTTGCCGCTGGCCGTGGGCGTCGCCACCAGCACGTCTTCGCCGCGCAATGCCGCCTCAATGGCCTGGGCCTGGTGCGCGAAGGGTTCCAGCACACCCCGCGACTGAAACACCTCCACGAGCCGAGGATCCAGCTGCTTAGGCCAGGCCATCGTTCGCCCAGGGCGCGCCTCGGCCGTCCGCCAATGCACGAGCCGCTGCTTCCACGGCACCTCGTTCTGCAACCGCTGAACGATCCCCTCGACGCCGCGTCCCCGGGCCCGCCGCTCGCCCCCGGCCTGCACCGAGGCCGAGATGTTCTCTTCGCTTCCAACCATACGACTGCTCCTCCTCTGCTCCAGGCCCCGCGCGGCACCCGTTAGGGGGATGGTAGGGTCCCCGGGTCTTAGAATCCAGACCGGACCTAGGAGCGTGTCGCGCATAACAGCTATCCGCCCAATGTCTCACTCTTTGGTACATTCAAGCCATGCTCACTATCAGACTCGACTCCAACGAATCCCTCGTGGACCAAATCGTGGGCGGTATCCGCAACGCGATTGCCACCGAGGAGCTCGCCCACGAAGCCGAGCTCCCTTCCGTCAGGCAGCTGGCCAATGACCTCGGCGTACACCTCAACACGGTCGCGCG
The DNA here is from genome assembly GCA_964417955.1 of uncultured Planctomycetaceae bacterium. GTDB lineage: Bacteria > Planctomycetota > UBA1135 > UBA1135 > Saltatorellus. The sequence continues at coordinate 10,869 of CAYQKK010000043.1, read as the reverse complement.
CGCATACCGCGAGCTACAGCAGCAGGGCCTCGTCCACACGGCGAGGGGGCGCGGGACCCGCGTTGCGAGCACGCGGGAAGCCGCAACGACGATCGGAGAGGAAGCAGAGGAGCGGCTTGCTCGCCAAGCACAGTCCCTCGCCGCGAACGCCAAGCTCGCTGGACTCAGCAAGGGCACCATCGAGCGACTCTGGCGCGACGCGTGCGCGCCGATGTGGACCCCAACGAAGGGAGGATCCCCGTGTTAGCGTTCGAGATTCTCTTCCCCGTCTCGATGATCGTGTTCCCGCTCGTCTACGTGCTCTTCATACGTCAGGACCAAGAGGCCGACCCCGACAAATGCCGGCGCAGCCTCCGTCATCTGATCACTTGGACGGGCGCCGCGCTCGCGGCGTTCTCGATGCTGATCGGAACGCGCCTGTTTCTAGAGAGCGCTTCCGGAGAGGACTCACGGCCATGGGTTGCCATGCTTCGCCCGATTGAAATGGTCAGCCACTTCGCCTTCTTCCCGCTGTGGTTCCTGCTAGCCGTACCCGCGATCAAGGCTCGCCGCCCGAACCTCGTCCGAGGCTCAACGGTCGCCAGCACTGTACGCAGCGCAAGCCTCACCCCGCGCCCCACTCCCCCTGGCCTTGCCCCGTGGACAAGCTGGTTGGCCGCGATCCTCTGGCTTCTCGGTGCCGGTGTCTGCGCCCTTGGACTTTCCCAGCGCGTCTTCGAGGGCGCTAGCCCAACGCCCTACGTCACTATGCTGCTGGTCCTCGCGGCACTCGCCATGCTGGCCGCACCGCTCCTTCGACGCGGGTCGATTTCAGAGCCCGAACCGATGGATCCGCGGCACTCTTCGGAACTCATCGATGCCTATGCGAGCTATCGCAACGCAAAGGCTAACGGCCTGTACGCTTTGGCCATCACGATGCAGTCAGCACAGATCGCGGCTGCGATCGTCTTCGCCTTCGGAGTTCACGAAAATGCAGGGGTTGGCTCAACGGTCGGCTTGATCGGAGCCATCACGGGTTCACTGATCGGCATCGGCGGCGGCATCTTCGGCTCCATCATGGAGCACCGCCGCATGAAGATCCAGGAGCTGCTGGGCCGGCTCCGGCTTGAGTCATCGCAGGAGGCTGCCTCGTCCAACCCATGCTAGCCCCCCCTTCCATGCCAGCTTCCGGGATCTCAGTTTCTCCCCTATGCTTGAGCCATGCTCTCTTCCCAACGACTCGTCTCGCTGCCGCTCGCGCTCGCAGCCTCCCTCACCGCACCCTCCTTTAGTCAAGTAGAGGACCTAGGGGTCCTAGAGCCCCTGCAGTTCTGGGTCTGCGGGAACGGGGAGGCTGGCATCGGAACGCGCAGGGTGGCACTTTGGACGAACCAGGCCTACCGGTGAACATCTTCTGGCGTCGTCGAAGCCCTCACCACCCCCCTCGACGACGTAGGAACTTCCACCGATGCCAGCGACGACGGTGGCACGGTCGTGGGCTACTCGATATCCGGCACGTCTGGACGCCAAGCGCTTCGCTGGGACGCTTCGGGCGTCGCGACCGAGCTGGCGCACGTGGGACCCAGCTCGGAGGCCCTTCACGTCAGCGGCGATGGCCTCATCGTCGCTGGAGAATACGACACTCCCTCAGGTGAAACCCACGCCTGCATCTGGGACGCTGCGGGGACCCTCACCGATATCCACCCGGCCACCGGAGGCGACTCCTCCACCGTCATCGAGCTGAGCCATGACGGATCGACGGCGATCGTTAGGAACTACGATATCACGGTCGGTGAGTTCTTCTATTTCGTTTGGAGCGCATCGACTGGCACGTTCGCGCTACCAGAATTGGGCGCAGCCACGATCCTTCCCCAAGGACTCTCAGCGGACGGCTCGGCCGTGGTTGGACGTATGTCCTTCGATCTGTTCGGAGACCACGGCACCTTCTACTGGTCCAGTGCCACCGGGTACCTGATCGGGGACCCGGAGGTCGGCGAGCCCAGCAAGATCTTGATCAGCGGCGACGGCAACGTGATCTACGGCGTTTCGGAGCTCAGTTTTTTTTCGGCCAGGTCGGCGCATTCTTCACCTGGATCCCCGGTGCCGGCTATCAGTTCGATCAACTCAACACGGGGCTCGCCCTGGAGGCCGGGAGCTTCGATGGTTCGGTCGTGGTGGGAACCATTGGCAGCGGAACAGGCGACGGGCGTGCTTTCAAGTGGACTCGCGCCGGAAGCTTCGAGGTCCTAGGCGCCCCGACCATCCACGCCAGAGCGACGTCCGTATCCCTGGATGGCACCGTCATCGGCGGCACATTCAAAGACGACACCGGTGAAAGGAGGAGCGTGCTGTGGAGCCAGTCACGCCTGCTTGGAACCAGCTACTGCGGCCCAGCCGTGCCGAACAGCTCCGGCGTCGGCGCCAAGCTTGAGCTCCGGGGTAGCAACGTGACCGCTCTACAAACGTTGACCCTCACCGTCAGCGACATGCCCCTCCATGCCCTGGGGTATTGCCTCGCAGCCAACGAAGCTGGGTTCGTTGCGACACCGGGTGGCTCCCAAGGCAACCTCTGCCTAGGAGGTGACGGGGTCATTCGACTGACCGGACCGAACCAGATTCTCGATAGCTGGATCTTCGGCGCGGCGAGTGCGACCATCGACCCAAGCAGCTTCCTGAGCCCGAGCGGCCTGATCGTCGTGCCCACCTACGGGGAGAGCTGGCACTTCCAGGCCTGGTTCCGCGACGCCAACCCGCACTCGACCTCGAACTTCTCAGAAGGCGTAGTGGTGCGCCTCTACTAAGTTCGCGGAACGCCGGTTTGCGTCGGCTCCGGCTTGACCGGTCCCAGGGGTCTGCTTCGACCCATCTGTGCTAGGCTCGCAGCATGCCTAGAATGCTCGCTGCGATTCTCGGTGCCACAGTCGTCATCGCCCTGATCTGGACCCTGCGTCCCGAACAAGGGGCCGACGATCAAGCGCCGCTTCTGCCCGACGTTGTCACCGCGACGGAAGTCACTTCCGACACGGACGTAGACCACCTCAGCCCTGCCTCGTTGCCGGAGAATCGGAAGACGTTGGCCGACGTCGACGCTGAACCCACGAAGGGCGAGCAGGACGTGGTCGCTGCCAATGAGTTTCTCGGCAAGCTGCTGCCGAGTGAATGGGTTGCGCGGGGGGTCGTCCTTGACCCTACCGGTGAGCCGGTGGCTGGCCTTGGGATTGAGCGCGCTGGAAATGACGGTGAAGTCGTTGCAGAGACGGGCGGCGACGGGCGGTTCGAGGTCTCGCTGAAGAGCGACGGCGCCGTTCTTACGGCCGTTGGTGACGGCTATCGCACGGTCTTTAGCGCCTCGGCGGCGCGCCACCTGTCCGACCTCGAGCTCGTCATCATGGTCGCGCCCCTGGTGAGATTGGAGGGCGCCGTGATCGACGCGGACGGCTCGGCCATTTCGAACGCGACGATGTCGATGGAGGTCCCCATGGACGGGATTGTGGGCTTCCCGCGGTCGATGGAGCGATCCAACCCGGTGGAGCTCGATTGGGAGCTGGGCGAGGGCGGAAAGTTCGACCTGTCGGACGTCCCCATCCTCGGGAACGTCTCGCTCTCGACGGTCGCGGAGGGTTTCAATCCCCAGTCTACGGCGATCCCTGGCACAGGCGCGTTCGGGGTCGTGGTGAGGCTCCAGCGGGTCGCTGCCGCTGCCCCAGAGGAGGAGAGCGCCGGACACCATCTCTTTGGTGTCGTCCAGGATTCGGGTGGCCAGCCAGTGGCGGGCGCGGACATATTTCTCGGCGAGGTACGCACCCAGTCTGACGAGGCCGGTCGCTGGGAGTTCAGTCACGATGGCAGCAGCCGCTACGGACTTCCCCTCGCAGCCATCCACGGGTCAGGTCGATCGGCCATGCTGCCGTTTGATGGAGCCTGGTTTGACTCAAAAGAGCGGATCGGGCCTTTGGTGCTCGTCCTCGGTCCAAGCAACCTCGCGATCGCAGGGCGGATCGTCGACAGCGAAGGAGCGCCCCTCACCGGATGGTTCGTCGACATTCAGGACCCCACCTACCTCAGCGGGGAAATGTCGGCGCCGACCGTGGAACGAGGTGGCACCGCTCGCTTAACCGGCACCAGAAGTGGCGAGGACGGCCGCTTTCGAATCGAAGGCCTTCTCGATCGCGCGTACCACATTCGAGCGCACTCCAGCGAGCCGTACCTTTCCATCGCCAACGAGGAAGTCCAAGCGGGGACGCAGGATCTAGAGCTTCGCCTTCCGAAGGACGCGCTGATGAAGAAGCTACGGGTACGAGTCGTCACCCGGGACGGACTTGCCGTCGCCGGCGCCACCGTGACGGTGCGCTTTATCTTCGAGCGCAGTCGCTCCGGCTTCATGTCGCGCCCAAGCGCCACCGGCATCACCGATAGCGAAGGCCGGGTCACGCTAGAGAGCGTTCCCCGTCGAGGGGTCAGCCTCGTCACCGGCAAACCTGGAACCATTCCAAAGGACTTCAACGCGCCGGACGAAGGCTTCCCCGACGAAGAGGTGCGCATCGAAGTGGATCGAAGCCTCGAGTTCGTCGTCGACTGCAGCGCGATGACGCCTGTCCCGTCGGCGGTCAGAATCGTCGATGAACACGACAAGGCGTTGATGATCACATCGCGCACGGCCAATGGGTCGCGCTCATCCAGCAGCCTGAACCTTGAGGGTGGAGTCTCCACCGTGGTGTCGGTCAGTGAATCGGCGCGAGAGATGGTGATCTTAGAGAGCTGGGAGGAGCGCGAGCGCGTGGCCGTTGAACTTGTCCCGGGGACCATCACCCGCATCGAAGTGCCGTAGCGCCCATCGCGGCACGCGCTCCGTGTCGTCCTACTTGCGCGTGAGCTCCTGGGCCATGTCGCCCTCGCCCGTGACCAAGACGATCCGATTGGCGCTCGCCTCGTAGACATTGGCGCTGCCAACCATCCGGTCCTTGTAGGAGTCGAGCATGGGCGCCAAGAACCCGGCCATGGGGCTACCGCTTGTTTCCTCGACGGACTCAACGGCCATCGTCACCAGGTCGGCCGCGACGCTCCAACGGCCGGTCATCCGCATCGCGAAGGGCATCCCCTCGTTGTTGATGCTGCTGTTCATGACCATCGTTCCGTCTGAGTTGAAGCGCATATCCGACTGGTTGTTCTCCTCTCCTTCGAGGGGGTTGAGCACCCGGACGTTCCATGAGCCGAGCAGCATGTCCGAATTGATCTCTCCAACGGTATCGGCCCCGGCGTAGGGGGTGCGGGTCGGGGGCGTCAGGGAGCAGCCTGAGGCAAGGACGCCGATGGATGCGCTAAGAAGGAGGGCAGCGAGGGGGCTGGGGTTCATTTTGAGCATGGTGTTCGCTGGGCTCTGCCCAGGGTGAGGAGCGGCAAGGTGGATGCGGCTCTACCCCATGACTGCGATCACGCGTTCGGCGACAACGGGATTCCGATAGAAAACCAGGGGCCCGGCCTCCCACACTCCCCGAGCTAGCGCGAACGCCCGTGCTTGTCCAAAAGCAGCGCGTAGAGGAACGTCACCGTGCTTCCCACAGGTACGTACCAGGACCAAGCAATGGACTTGCCATCGTCGAAGTCTCCGACCTCCGCCAGCCGCGTGACGAGGAACAGCGAGAAGCCGTACAGCAGCGTCTGCACCGCCCCGTAGGGCTGCGAGCGCCGCGGAAGACCGGTCACCAGCCACAGGGCAAAGACGGCCGAGATCGCCCACCAGCTGGCCACGTACGCGACCGGCCCGTGCCATATGGCAAAGAGCACGGTCAGCACCCCGAGGGGCGCCGCCCACATGAAACCCGCCGATCCCCGTGCGTGTCGCGCGTCACCGAGACCCGCGGGTTGAGGCAGCCAGCTCAGGGCAAATCCCGCGAGCAGCGGGCCGCCGATGAGGGACGACATCGCGAGCGCGAGGTTCAAGAGGTTGTCGTAGCGAGCTTCGATGGCCTGCATCCCCACGGCGGCGGCGGCGAGGACCACGGTCCAGAGCGCTACGATGACACGGCTCGCGCGCAGGCTTGCGCGGGCCTCTTCCTGCTCGTCGCGGAACGCCTGGTTGCGGCCCCGCTCGCGCCACGGCGTCCATAGGGTCGCGAGGGTTGTCTGGCCGAGCGCCGCGAGGATCGAGTCCAGGCTAGAGATGGCGGCGGCAAACGCCGCCGCGAGCACGAGCCCGCGCACGCCCACCGGCAATTCTTCCCGCACAAACACCGCGAGGATGCGCTCTGGCTTCGCGCCATCGGCGGTCAGCGCAGCTCCCACCTCACTCATGCTATGGGTCGCGTAGTAGCCGAGCAGCCCGATCCCCACGAGGAACGCGAGGCCAATGACCACCACCGACAGGTAGCTGCCAATCATCGCCTTCTTCGCATCGCGCTCGTCCTTGCAGCACAGAAGCCGCTGGACAATGAGCTGATCCGTGCCGAAGGGCCCGACGAAGCCCCAGCTGATCGCAAAGATCACGGCCACCAGGGTGTACGGCTTACTGAAGGCGAAGTCCGTGTCGATGAACGTCAGCCGCCCCGTCTCGCGCGCGATGTCGATCGACGCCATGAGCCCGCCGTCCGCGCCCGCGTGTAGCACGAAGAGCATCCCCACGAGTCCCGCAAGGAACATCAGGAACAGGAACGCGTCCGTCCAGATCACCGTGGCGACGCCGCCAAGCCACGTCCAGAGGAGCGCCACCAGCGCAATCGCGCCAATGGCCGAAGCGATGGGCGTGAGCCCCGTCATCGCGGCCACTGCATCGAGCTCTTCCTTCGCGAGCACCTCGATGATGACCGCCGTGATGTACACGCGGGACGCCTGGGCCAAGAGCCCGCCGATCATGAACAGCGCCGTGGTGAGTTTTCTCACCCCCGCGCCGAGCCGGTTCCCCATGTACTCATAGGGGCTGTACACCTCGCGCTCGTAGTACGCGGGCACCAGCACGAACGCCACGATGAGGCGTGCCACAAGGGCACTGAACACGCCCACCTGCAGGTACAGCAGGGTTCCGCCGGGGCGCCACACCATGGACGGCACCACGAAGAACGTCACCGCGGAGATCTCGGTCGCGATAATAGAGGCCGATACCGCGTACCAAGGGAGGCGGCGCCCCCCGAGATAGAAGTCGCGCACGCTCTCCTGCTTGCCCGCCAGCCGCTCGCCCAGGATCGTGATGACCACGAGGACACCCAGCACCACGAGCCAATCGATCACGCTAAACCCGCCGCCCAGGGTGGGCACGGCTTCGGTCGGCAGCTGCGCGACCACGTTGGAAAGAAGAGCGAGGGGGATCATGGGGTCGGTGGAGGAGCGCCCACTGTCGAGGCGGCGCCGATGATCGCGGCGGAGTCCTCTTGGGAGAGTTGGATCAAGCCGGGGGCGAGGATGAGGGACGGTGGGCCCGGGGCGTCTTCATCGGGCACCAAGAGCCCCTGGTTCCGCGCAGCATCCTCGCGATCGTGAAGACCCTGCGCTAGCCCCTGTTCGAGGGGATCGAACAAAACCGGCCGGAGCCTCGGGTCGGACGCCATGCGGGCCACGAGGCCCCCTACCAAGAGCCTGCTTGGGGGCAGGAGCGCCCCTGGATGGCGACTCGCATCCGGCACAGGCCAGTCGAGCAGCCTGCGCGCAGCCTCCAGGCCGAGGGCGCGGGCCGCGCGCCCGAGTTCCTCCACGTGTACCTCGTCTCCGCTGCGCGCCCCAGCAAAGAGCCGCTTACCCTCCGGAGCCCGAGCCCGAACACGCTCGTCCAATCCCCGCAGCCCGAGATCGTGATGGGTCCCCCTGGCCTCGACGGTGGATTGAATCACTTGGCCGCGGGCCACCCGGGACCACGACACGTCCTCCCACCAAACGAGAGAAAGCGCGTCCGGCACCCCGGCTAGGCCGCCGAGCGCAGAGTGAAGCTCGCCGAGCGTGGAGGCCTCCCCCACGGAGACCGCGCGACCGATTGGCGCTTCGAGGTCGATGTTGCGACCGCGCAGCGCCACCTCCAAGCTCTCAACGAAGTCACGCACACGGGCGCCACCTTCGGCGCCTTTCACGCGCCGCCCTGCGGCGTCGAGGGTGGCCTGCAGGCACAGTCCCACGCGCGGCGGCCCTCCGCGCAAACCGAACGTCAGCTTCGCGATGGCGTTCGCCACCGTCTCCACCCAGGCCTGACCCGCACGGGTTTCGTTCGGCACGCGCGCGTTGCCCGCAAGCTGGCGCTCAAGGGGCAGCGGCAGAAACTCCATCGGCCCGTCGACGTCCTCCACGACCCGACGGCCGGCCGACCGAAGCCGACCGAAAGGCGTGGCCGCGATGAGCTGGACCTCGACGCGCTGGGGCGAGGCCACGACGCCCATCCATGGGGCCGTGGGTGGGTCGTCCGTTCCGGTCAACTGAGCTCTTGGGCCGCGCCGGGATCGAGGTGAACGCTGAGGTCTTCGTGGCGGCCCCGAAGATAGGTGCACGGCCACGCGGCGTCTTCGTTTCCCCGAAGCAGCTGGCGCACCGCGGCCGCTTTGCCATTGCCGAAGGCGAGCAGTCGGATCGCGCGGGCGTCGAGGATCGTCGCGATCCCCATGGTGATGGCCGAGCCGGGTGTATTCGCAAGCCCGCCAAACGCGCTGGCGGCGTCTTGACGGGTGACGCCGTGCAGTTCAACCACGCGCGTGCGCGAGGCAGCTGCGGCGCCCGGCTCGTTGAACCCCACGTGGCCGTTGCGGCCTAGACCAAGTAGCTGAAAGTCGATGCCCCCGGCCCCGTGAATCGCGTCCTCATACCGCCGCGCCGCCTCCGTGGGGCTCGTGCGCGCGAGCTCTTCATCGGGGAAGAGCGCACGCTCGGCGTCTATGCCCAAGGGCCCATGCAGGTGCCGGTTCATGAAAGTTCGGAACGAGTGCTCGCTCGCCGCCGGCAGGCCCACAAACTCATCGAGGTTGAACGTCGTCACTCGAGAGAAGTCCAGCGCGCGCTGTTGGCTCTCGGCTACGACCGCGGCGTAGACCTCGACCATGGTGGCACCCGTAGCGAGACCGAGAACAGCGCGCGGGTTGGCCTCCACCAAGTCGACCAGCTCCAGCGCGACCGCGGCGGCGCCTTGGATTGACTGCGGATGGACGGTCACCAGGGGCTCGATTCGTTCCTTATCCATGGGCAAGGTGCGCCCAACGGGCTCTTGGTGAAGCGGATCCCGAGGCAGCGAAGGCGACGTCATGGTCTGGAGTCTACTGGACTACGCGGGGGGAAACGAGGAATGGGCCGCCGCCACAAACGCCCGGGCGGAAGCGGGATCGAGCACGGCGCGTACGTTCTCAGGAAGAGCCCCTTGCCTGGCTCCCATGGGCACGGGCGGCTCAGGCGCGCCGTTGCCCGCGCTTCCTGGCGAACCGACGATGTGGCTGCAGCTGCCGTGGATGGCGGGCGCCCCGGTGGCAGCGAGAATCGCTTCGGCGTTGCCCCCATGAACTCCCCCAGCGGCGATGACCTCGAGGTCCGGGCCCACCGCCTCCACCATGGCACGGATCGCCCCCGCCCCTTCCGTCGCGGAAGAGCGGCCCCCCGAGGTCAACAGGCGCGCGATCCCGATCGACCGAAGCTCGCGGGCAGCGGCCAGCGGGTCGCGCACATGATCGATCGCCCGGTGGAAGGTGACCTTCATCGCTCCTGCAGACCGAACGAGGAGCTCCATGGCCGCGAAGTCCACGTGGGAGGCTGCGCTCAGCACTCCGACGGCTACGCCCATTGCGCCGACGTCCTTCGCCGCCTCCACTTCCGCCTGCAGGAGCGCCACGCCCCGGGGACCGTCCACTAAGAAGTCGCCGCGCCGAGGGCGCACTAGAGCCACAACATGGGCGCCCGAGAGGGTTTCCTCCGCCATGCGGACGGCGGCCCGGAGGAAGCCGATCCCCGGGGTGACTCCGCCTACCTCAAGCGCCGCGCAGAGCTCGATGCGGTCGGCGCCCGCCGCGAGGGCGTGCTCAACCGACGCGAGGTCAGTGGCAAGGAGTTCAGCAAAGGCCATGGATAGGTTGTCTCGGAAGGGCGGGAGTCCGCGGGCTGGTACGGTACAGGGCATGAAGCTCCGTCACTGCCTCTTGGCAGCCTACCTCATCGTCTGCGCCCTCTCACTCACGGGCGTGCTGTTCCGCGGGCTCGCCACGGCGGACGGCCTCGTCCTTGGGCTCCCAAGGGGGCTGGCCTGGGTCACCGGATGGGCCGTTTTGACGCCCATTGTGCTGTACGTGTTTGAGCTAGCGGACGAGCCCGAAGACAGCGAAGAGAGTGCTTCCTGATGGGCGCCGAAACCCAGATCCTCGCCGTCGTGGGAGCCTATCTCGGCCTGTCCCTCTTCGTGGGCTGGCGCGCAGGCCGCGGCGCCTCCGACAGCGCCACGGGGTATGTCGCCGGGGACCGCTCCATGGGGCCGGTGCTCATGTACTTCGTCACAGGGGCCACGGTGTTCAGCGCCTTCGCGTTCCTGGGCGCGCCGGGGCGAGCGTTTACGACAGGCGCCGCCGCATTCCACATCCTGGCCTTTGGTGTGCTGGGCCTCGTGCCGTTCTATTGGGTCGGTCCGAAGGCCGCGCGCCTCGGCCGCGAGAAGGGCTACATCACCCAGGCCGAGCTCGTGTCTAAGGAGCTGCGCTTCCGGCCGCTTGCACCCGTGATGGCCATCGTGAGCCTGATGGCGTTCATCCCCTACCTAGCGCTGCAAATGCGCGGCGCGGGCCTCGTCCTCAACGTGCTCACGGGCGACGCGGTTTCCGTGGAGGCGGGCGCCGCCGGCATCTACGCGGTCGTGCTGCTGTACGTCTGGCGCAGCGGCGTCATCGGCGTTGGCTGGACGAATACGCTGCAGGGGCTCTTCATGATGGTGCTCGCCTGGGTGCTCGGGCT
>CAYQKK010000042.1:8612-52651 GCA_964417955.1 uncultured Planctomycetaceae bacterium | reverse complement strand
CCTCGTTCATCGAGATCCTTCAGAACTGCGTGATCTTCAACAAGGACTTCTACTCGTCGAACGTCGACCGTGCCGTGCGCCCAGACCGCACCATCAACCTCGTCGACGGCGAGCCGATGGTCTACGGCAAAGAGCGCGACAAGGGCCTCCGGTTCGATGGCTTCGAGGTCAAGCGCTGCTCGGCGGACGAAGCCGACGTGTGGCATGGCGGCACGAAGTCGGCGGCCCCAGCCGTCCTCATTGCAGGCATGCGCGACGACCCCGAGATGCCGATTCCGATCGGCGTGATGCGCAGCGTCGCGGCCCCGAACTACGAGGTTGGCGTCAACGCCCAAGTGGACGACGCCGTCGCGAAGAAGGGCAAAGGCGACCTGAAGGACCTCGTCTATGCCGGCGAGATGTGGACCGTGGACTAAGCCACCCGGGAGAGCACCAGGGAGTAGGCTATGCCTATGCCGAGACCTGCCCTCCCCTTGGCCGCGCTCGCGTTAGCGACGTTGCCACTCGCGCTCTCCTGCGGCGGAGGCGCCCGCCATCACACGGAAGCGGACGTTGCCGCCGCACCGGAAGAGGCCACGAGGCTTCCGAATATCGTCGTCATCTACGCTGACGATCTCGGTTACGGCGACCTGTCCTGCTACCACGCCGACGCCGCCTACAAGACGCCGCGCCTGGATCAGATGGCAGCGGAGGGGATTCGGTTCACCGATGCCCACAGCCCGTCGACGATCTGTTCGCCGTCGCGCTACGGGCTGCTTTCTGGGCAACAGGTGCATCGCACCGGCCGCGGTTCGAGGGCGTTCGAAGGGCCCGGGGGCCCGAGCTACATCAAGCCCGGCGAAATGACCGTCGCCGACATGCTACAGAAGCAGGGCTATCGCACCGGGATCTTCGGGAAGTGGCACCTCGGCCTGACCTGGTATGGCGAGGACGGGAAGCGCCTCGGCGGCGGGTTCGACAACTCCCTTCTGATCGACTACGAGAAGAGCACGCCCCTCGAAGACGGCCCCCAGACCAAAGGCTTCGACGAGTCGTTTGTGACGCCCAACTGCCCGACCACCGACCCGCTCTACGTCTACATTGAGAACGGCGAGGTGCCGGTGCCGGCGAACCAGCGCTACACGCGCGAGGGCGTACCGAATCCCGGCGGCAAGTGGCGCTGGGACAACGACAAGGGCTGGATGGCGCCGGGCTACCGCTTCGTGGACGCGGACCTTCTCTTCTACGACAAGACGCTGAAGTTCATCAGAGAGCATCGCGAGCACCACGCGGACCAGCCGTTCTTCGCCATCCTCTCGACGCAGATCGCCCATGCGCCGGTGCTTCCGGCGCCGGAGTTCCGTGGCGCTACGGACGCGGGCGCGCGCGGCGACTTTGTGTGCGAGCTCGACGCGCTCACGGGCCGGGTGCTCGATGCACTGGAGGATCTCGGTATCGACGACGAGACGCTCGTGCTATTCAACGCGGACAACGGGCCAGAGACGCTGCATACCGTTTGGATGCGAGAGGACCATGGGCACGACGCGGCGGGCGGATGGCGCGGCGTCAAGCGTGACGGCTGGGAGGGTGGCCATCGGGTGCCCTTCATCGCGCGCTGGCCAAGCCGCATTCCAGCGGGGCAGGTGAGCGCGCAGATCACCAACTCCACCGACATCTTCGCGACGCTGGCATCGGTCGCGGGGTTCACGCTCCCCGACGAGGTCGCCGTGGACAGCTACGACATGCTGCCGGTGATGCTCGGCCTTCGGGATGAACAGAAGTCCGTGAGGCCCCACATGCTGACCCAGAGCTTCCGCGCGGAGTTCCAGCTGCGGCAGGGCCACTGGAAGTATCTCGACCACAGGGGCTCCGGCGGGAACAACTACGCCAAGGGCGAGCTCGCGGCGTACGCGCTCCCAGAGACGGAGCCAGAGGCCGAGGGTCAGCTTTTCAACCTTGCAGCTGATCCCGGTGAGACCACCAACCTCTACTTCAAGGAGGCCGAGAAGCGCGCAGAACTCCAGGCTCTCTTGAAGACGCTCAAGGTGAGAGGCGGCCGGAGCGCGCCGACGGGCCGGGTTCCCATGGGAATGGCCAACATCCCGCGTCTCGAAGCGTACGTCGAGTGAACGCGCTCAACATCGGCTCGGTGTAAGCTGAAGCAGATCCGCAGCCCCTATCCGCCTTGCTCAAAAACGCACCCTGTCTCACTGGTCTGCTCCTTGCCAGCCTGTTCTTCGCCGCCGCTTGCAACGGGAAGAGCGACGACGCCGATTCGCCGACTCGTTTGCTCGTGGTCGGTTGGGACGGCGCGACGTTTGATCTCGTCGATCCGCTCGTGCAAGCCGGCAAGCTGCCAAACCTCGCACGGCTGATGGAAGACGGGGTGAGCGCCAACCTAGAGTCCACCGCTATTCCGATCTCAAGCGCCGCATGGACCACGGCGACGACGGGTAAAGAACCGGGCGAGACCGGGATCTACTCGTTCCTGCAGCCGCAGCCGAGCAGCTACGACGTGAAAGTCGTGTCCGCCCAGGACAACCAGGGCATCCCGATCTGGCGAACACTCGTGGCGCGCGGGCACGAGGTGATCGTTTGGGGCGTGCCCTTGACCTGGCCGCCGGAGCCCGTGCGTGGCGTGATGGTCTCCGGGATGCTTTCGCCCCTGGACGCTGCGTGGGCGCACCCGTCCGAGCTGACCGACGAGCTCAAGGGGCGCGGCATGCTGCCCGATCTCGGTCGTTGGCGCTCTATGCAAGAACTCAGCGCGGGGCGCATCAAGGAGCAGCTCGCCATCAAGGAAGCGGCGCTGGTCGAGCAGCTGTCCAAGCCGACGTGGTCCCTCGCCCTGACCGTTTTCAAGAACCTCGATGTGCTCGCGCACCAGCGCTACACCCCAGAGCTCGACGGCGACGTCGCGGGCCTCATGGTCGAGCTCGACGCCACGCTCGGCCGTCTGATCGAAGCGGCGGGGCCTGACACCAACGTGGTCGTGATGAGCGACCACGGCTTCTCGACCTATCCGATGATCGTCGACATCGACAGCTGGCTCACCGAGGCGGGGTTCGGCGTGCGCAAGCCCGACGCCAAGCTCGATGGACGCAATCCCGCGCCGCTTGCGGAGGCGCGCGTCAGCCAAAGGGCCGAGCGTCTCGGCCGCTTCGACATGTCCAAGACCCGCGCGTTTGCGACGACGGCGGAGGGCAACTTCGCCGCGATTCGCTTGAACGTAGTCGGCCGCGAGCCCGAGGGCTGCGTGCCCCCCGAGGAGCGCGACGCGGTACTGGGCGAGCTTGAAGCCGCCCTCGCCGCCGTAGAACAACCCGCGGGTACAAAGGTCGTGCGCAGAACGTGGCGCGGCCAAGACCTCTACCCCGGCGACCAAGCGGAGCGCGTCGTTCCCGACCTGATCGTCGAGTTCGAACCCAAGTGGCGGGCGATCGCCACCGGTCTTCGATCCCCGTTCAGCCGAGCACGCAAGCCCTTTCCCGAGCACCAACGAACGGGCATCTGCGTCGTCGCCGGGCCCTCCATTGCGCAGCGTGAAGGTCGAGCCGACTGGAAGATTCGCGACATCACCCCCATGTCGTTCTACCTCTTGAACGAGATGATCCCGAGCGACCTTGCCGGCGATCCCCACGCTAGCCTCTTGAAGACACCGCGCGACGTGCAGCGGGTCGACACCGACAAGGACCCGAGCCTGCGCTCGACGAAGGACGCCTTCGAAGGCCTCCCCACCCCTGGGGAGTCCGCCGACGTCATGAGCGCACTGAAGTCCATGGGATACGCCGAGTGAATCGAGTTCTCTTTGCCGCGCTAGCCGCCGTTGCCGTGGCTGCCGCGTTCCTGCTGGGCCGACTCAGCATCCCTGCGGAGCTCTATGGGTGGGATTCGTATCCGCTCATCGCGGCCTCGAAGTTTGACTCCATGGGCGCCTTCTTCGGTACGTTCGCCGAAGAGCTGATGGACGGCCGCTATCCGGCGGGCTCGTTCTACCGGCCGGTGCTGCATCTCATGCTGGGCGTCGAGCACGCGGTGGGCGGACTATCGCCCACGATCTACGGAGCCACGGACGTCGCCGTGGCGGCCCTGGCTGCGATCCTCGTGGGTGTCAGCGCCCTTCGCATGGGGCTGCATCCCTTGGGCGCCGCGCTCGCGTTAGCGTTCGTCATCCTGAACCCGGTGGCCGACAACGTGGTGTGGTTCATGCCCCGACGTCCGGAGAGCCTGTCGCTGCTTTTCATCGCGGCAGCCTTGGCGCTGCAGCGACCCGGTGAAGCCGTCCGCGGCCTGCGCCTCTTGGGGACGTTCGTCGCTGCGCTCCTCGCCGTTGGGTCCAAGGAGTCAGGCGTGCTCGTCGTGCCGCTGCTGTTGGTGCTCCACGCCTCCCAAACCACGCCCGTGCGCGCTCTCCGGCATACTCTGCCCGCCATCGCGGCCGTCGCCCTTGTACTCTTGGCCCGTACCGCGGTCCTTGGAGGCATGGGCGGTCACCCGGAATCGTCGTTCTCAAATCTCGGCCAGGTCGGCGGCTTTGCCCTTGGGCAGCTGCGCATCGCCTTTGGTGCCAGCGGTGCAGGGAGCCAATTGCTTTGGATCCTCGCGCCATTCGCCGCGGGCATCGTCTTGCTTCTCGCCCGCCGAGGCGTCCCTTCTTTCCGCGCGGGCCTTTGGGTTCCCCTGACCTGGCTCGCGGGGAACTTCGCGCTCAGCGCACTCTCGGGCGTCGAGCGTGACTGGTACGCCTACCAGACCCTCGCCCCCATTGGGCTCCTTGGGGCGGCGATCATCTCGGCCGCGCTGAGCACCGACGAAGGAACCCCTACGGCGCG
Organism: uncultured Planctomycetaceae bacterium; assembly: GCA_964417955.1. Classification (GTDB taxonomy): domain Bacteria; phylum Planctomycetota; class UBA1135; order UBA1135; genus Saltatorellus. The sequence goes on along the minus strand of CAYQKK010000042.1, from coordinate 47,840 downwards.
CAAAACAGCGGGCATCGCGCTGGCCCTCGGGGTCGCCGCTTCCCTCGCGATGCCCATCGGAACCGCCAAGCCCGTCGCCGACCGCTCCACGGTGGACGCGAGCGCGCGACGAACCCTCGACCAGGTAGAAGAGGTCATGGGCGCAGTCCCACTAGGCGGTATCGCCGTCCTCCAGGGCTGGCAGCCGCGGGTCGAGGTGGGCTCGACGTCGATCTTCCTCCACGCCCCCTACAGCCTCGACGCGTACGCCGAGTTAGTGGGCGGCCCCAAGACGGTTTTCGGTCGCGGCAACCCACGACGCAGGCCCGACCAGATCACGGTCAGGCTTGGGCGTTAGTCGCGCTCTGGCATCACTCGGTTGGCTGAGAGTCCCATGCTGATGTCTCCCTGCGATACACAACCGAACCCAACTGTGTACCGCGGTAGTGCATCTGGGACGCCTCCGCGGAGAAGCCCCAGGCTGCCTGCCGACGCCTGACTTCGTTGCTCGATATTGGGGACATGCCCCATCAACCGCGCATCCCTTTCAAGGGGACCATCTTCTTCTCCGTGACGACGTGTATCGGCCTCCTGCTGATTGGGAATCGAGTGGAGAGCATGACCACCAGCCACGCCGAGTCCTTGGCGCGGCTCAAGCAGCAGGTTTCGACGAGCGACCCAATGGCGGAGTTTGAGCCCATTGACCTCGGCTCGCCGGAGGCCCTCGAGGACCAGCTTGAGGCCTACATGCCCCTGGCGGGTTTGAACCTCGACGAGCTAGGTCAGGGACCCAGCCTAGGCGATCTAGTTGGGGCAGAGAGTGCGACGGAGGAGCCGGTGCGCCACGTGCTCATGAGCGTGGAAGCGGTGCGCGCAGCGCGCGCACCGGGGTGGTCGTATCCCGCCTTCGACATGCCCGCGGAGGGTCTCCACGGTCCTCCCGCGACGCCCCTCCCCCGCAACGTGACGTTCGAACTCGTGGACGTGTCTGGAGAGCCGCTTGTGCTCGAGTCGATCGAGGTCTTTGAGCAAACCGTGAACGGGCGTCCCCAGGTCTTCCCGTATCGCACCGAGGAGACCGAGGCTGGCTGGACCTTCGGTATCCGCCAGCTCATGACGGGCATGCGCGCCTACTTTGTCGTCAGGGGGTACCGCGACGGGCAAGCCCTGGAAGGCACCCTAGAACTCGCTCGGCTTAGCCAAGACATCAACGTCGCAGGCGGCCGAGTGATGCTAGAGCCCGTAGAGCCTGATCTAGAGACTGTCCGCTAGCGCGGGCGTGGACCGACAGGCCTATCGAGCGAACTCGTCGTCGCGGTCGCCGTCCATGAAGTACCAGCGTGAGGTGTCGATCGTCGAGTCCGCCAGTGGGTGGTCGGGCCAAATGGGGTACGCGCCGACCTCTTTGTAGCCGCGGGGTCTGCGGAAGCCGCCGCGCTCTAGGACGCCTTCCCAGTGGGAACCGCGCATGCCGTAGGCCCGAACGACGGCGCAGCCTTCGCGGGAGAGCCACTCGAGGGCTGCGTCCAGCGCCGCGCCCTCCGCAGCTTCATCGGCACCGACGAGGTCCACGATGAACCCAAGCCCCGTACCAGGAAGCGGGCGCTGCGCGACGGAGTAGCCCACGAGAGTTCCGGAACGATCTCGGATCCCCAGTGGCTGAAAGCGCTGACACGGCGCCTTTAGATAGCGCCAGTTCAGGTAGTTCGCGTCTCGGTGAACCATCCAGTCAAAGCCTTCCTCGACGAGGCTTGAGAGCGCCTCCACCTCGTCGTGGAAAACGGAGAGTTCCTCCACCGTGGAACCGTCGAAGCCAAGGCTCTTGCGCGCAGTGCGTCCACGCCACGCCGACCAAGGCGTCCCCCACTTCGCGAGCCGTCCGTTGTGTAGGCGGATCGCGCGCGCTCGATCACCGGTGGTCAGGACGAAGTTCCAGGGGCCGATATGCCCAGCGTGCCGCCAGCCCAGCTTGTCGAAAAAGATGTGGCCCGAGAATTTGTTGGGGAGGCCCCAGGCAGCGGGCCAGCGCGCCTCCCGCGCTCGCTCCATCGCAATCCAATGGAGGTCGGTGAAGACTCCGCTGCTGCGGGCGCCCGCGTCCGTCATCACGTCGCCGGTCTGGGCCACCGCGGCGGCCCCGAGGGCTTCGCCCCGGAAGTGCACGCGTCGCGGCTGGGCGGCGTAGCTTGCGATGAGCTTGCCGCGGAGGGTCTCGTTTGGATCGCTGTCTCCGCCGAACGCCACCGGCGCGATGACATGGCCGTGGGGACACTCGTCGTAGCGCCAGGGGAGCACGTTGTCGCCGTCCACCTTCGAGAAGCACTCGTTGTAGAGCCGCGCCTGCTCTTCACGGTGGACCTCCTTGGAAAGCGAGACCTCGTACTTGGCTTTGCCCGCCGACTGCGGCACCCCGGCCTCGGGAAGAAAATCGAGGCGCGGGGGCGGCGCTGGGAAGTACTTTGCGTCGTTGGGGAGAAGCTGGTCCGAATGCTCTCCCCGGCGTTGAGCTAGTTCCTGATTCATCAGCGGCGCTTAGTGGTGGTTCGTGACGATCAGCTTCTTCGGTCCGGGGACGATGCCCAAGGCCCTTCCGAGGCGCTTGCGGCCGAAGACAGGGTTCTCGGCGTAGTAGAGGATACGCTCGTACTGTCGGCGCACGCGCTGGGGCATGGCGTAGTACCAGCGCTCGTAGCGGCGCACCATGGCTTTGCGCAGCTCTTCAAGCTCGATCTGACTGAAGTGTTCGTGCTTGTAGGCAGAGCGGTTGGAGGAGACGTAGTTCTCCTGAAGGTCCTCCACGTCGATGGAAGCTTGGTAGTTGTCCCAGGACTCGGTGCCGATGAGCGGGTTGAACACCGAGATGCGGATGAGGTCGGGGGCGGCGAGCTTGAGGACCTTCTCCGTCTCAAGGATGTCCTGGGGCGTCTCCCCGGGTGAACCGACGATGATGTAGACCTTGGCCCAGATCCCTGCGCGCCTCGTCATGCGCGCCGTCTCCACGATGATCTCGGGCGTCAGGTCCTTCTTGAGCGTATCCAGCATGCGCTGGGAACCGGACTCCCAGCCGTAGTAGATGCGCCTGCACCCGGCACGGTGCATGTGCTTGAGCAGCGGGTAGTCCACGCAGTCGGCGCGGGTGTTGGCGATCCACTCGAACTTGATGCCCTGGCGGATGATCTCGCTGCAGAGCTCGTGGATGCGCTTCTTACGCAGGGTCAGGATCTCGTCCACGAACGCCACGACGCCGGGGTCGTAGGTCTCGACGATGTGCTTGAGCTCGGCGACGATCGCCTGCGTCGAGCGAACGCGGAAGCCGCGCCCGGTGAGCTCCTTCTGGCAGAAGATGCACTTGAACGGGCAGCCGCGCGTACTGAGCATGTACACGAGACGTTCGGGGTTGTTCTGGAAGTACGACTTCATCGGCAGAAGGTGCCGGGCCGGAATGGGCAGGTCGTCGAGCTTCTTGATCAGCGGCGGCGCCGGGTTGTCGATCACAATCTCTCCGTCGCGAACGACGGCGAGCCCAGGCACTTCCTCGAGGTCTTCGTCACGGCCACCCTCCAGGGCTTCGACGAACTGCGGGAAGCTGTAGTCACCTTCTCCCTTGATGACGTAGTCCACGTGGCCGCTGTCGAGGAACACCCCTTGGTCCACGGACGCGTGAGGACCCCCGACCACGGTGATCTTGCCCTTGGACTTGGCGTACTTGGCCCACGCAATCGCCCGGCGAATGTTGGGGGTGAGCGGGCTGAACCCAATGATGTCGTTGCGGTCGATCGCCTCGCGCATCGACGCGTCGCTGCCTACGCGTTCGTCCCAGAGCTCAACAGGCAGGCCCCGCCGCTCGAACATGCCGCCGAGGTAGCTGATCCCCAGGATCATCGAGAGCGGATCCTCCTGGACGTGGGGCTTGATGTAGGTGATCAGAGTCTTGCGCATGGGAAGGGAGGGGCGAGAAAGACGGAGCGAGACCCTCGCGGCAGAGCGAGAGATAGTGGGCGAGGGCGTCGGGCAGCCAGCGGTGCACCCGGAGCGAACCGGGTCGACGGGCGAGGAACCCAAGGTGGCCTCCGCCGCGGATGATTTCGAGCTGCACCCAGGGGTTGAGGGCAGCGGAACCGAGCGCGCGCGGCGAGACGACGGGATCGTCGGTGGAGTGAATCACCACCGCTGGACTCGACACGTGATGCAGCGAGGTCGCGGCGGACGCCGTGGAGTAGTAGTGGCTGAGGCTGTCGAAACCCCAGACCCGCGTGATGTAGTGCTCGTCGAAGTACCGCAGGCCTGACAGCCGTGGTACGTGATAGCTGCCCTTGGGCGCTTCACCCGTCAGGTTCGGAATCCAGCGCCTGCAGCTGCGCAGAACCCAAAGGTCGTAGGCCTTGGAACGCAGCCTGCGAAGGTCGTGGGAAGCAGCGTCAAGATCGATGGGCGGACAGACGGCGAGGGAGAGCTCAGGGGGCGCGGCGGGGCGTTGCCCCAGGAGCTTGAGCAGCGTGTTGCCGCTGATCGAATAGCCCACGGCGAAGAGGCGCTCGGTTTTGCTCCTCGTGCGCAGCCATGCCATGGCGTCCTCGACATCGGCGGTGTTGCCCGCCATGTAGGGTCGCGACGTGCGCTCGTTCGCGTCTCCGGAACCGCGGTGGTCCAGCGCAAGGACCGCGTGTCCTGACTGCGCGGCGCGTTCCGCGCCGTCGCGCAAGTAGCCGGAACGTGTTGTGCCCCCTAGCCCATGCATGAGCAATACGGCCGGAGCTTGGGCCCCCGGCCTGTACCATCCCGTCAGCTGACCCCCGCAACGCAACGGAATGCATACACGCTCGAACCCCCCGAGCTTCTCCATGGGCCGCGCTCCCTTGGGCAATGCGGCGCCCAGGATCGTCTGCAAGTCTCCCCCCGGGACGCACGGGTGAGGCTGGAAGCGAGGGGGAGGCGTGAGTGCGGGCATGATCCTGGACATGAAGGCCGGGAAGGGCTGCATGTCACGGGCATTGGGCGAAAGAAATCGGAAAGCGGGGAGACGCTTCGAAAGCCGTGGACTCTCACCCTGCACAGGATTGCGGAATCGCGCTAGCCTGTTTCTTGGACCTTCCCCTCGCCACCCCGTGCGCACCTTCTCTGGCACACCATGGGGTTGCCTGTTGTCCCCTCGCAGGGACGCTCACCACAGGCCAGTATGACTTCATTCAAGCTTGAAGCTGTCGCGGACCGCACAGCGAATCCACGTACAGCTCCGCCCCGTGCAGCTCCGTGCGCCGCAGAGCTAGCCGAGAGACCCACACTATGGGCCCTGGTCCGCCGCAGCGGGCTGCCCGTGATGATGCTCCTCATCGTCGGGGGAACGCCCTTCTGGGGCGGCTACGTCACGCTCGGGCTGGCGGTCATTGCGTGGCGACTCGCGGGAGTGCTGCTTTGATTGCGCGCGCGGCATCGCGCAACTCAACTGAGCATGGGGGCCCCACCCAAGACCGTTGGCTGGCCCACCCCGAGGACCTGCACTGCGTGTTCTTCCACGTGATGGTCCTCGCTCTGTACGGCGTGGCGTTTTGGATGTGGCTGCATCCTGAGGCGGCAGGCCTTACCACCGGCACCGAGCGCATGGCGTTTGGTCTGGGCACTGCACTTCTGTTGGGATGGTGCTCCGGTATCGAAGTCGGCGTGAACTTCCACAACCACGCACATCGACGCATCTTTACGCGCCCCTGGATGAATCGCTGGTTCGGACGGACCTGGACGGTCTCGGCGGGTTGGCCGGCCTACTTCTGGCAGTACAGCCACGTTGTCGTGCACCACCGCCACCTGCTTGGCGAGCGGGACTGGACGCTGCCCAAGCGTGGCGCCGACGGAGAGTGGGAAGGGTTCTTTCGCTACTGCCTTCTGCACTGGCCTTGGCGCTACGTCCCCCACCTTTGGCGGGAACTTCGGCAGCCCGTGGCGAGCGCGAGCGTCGCGCGGCGCGCGCGCGTGGAGCTCGGCTTCTTCCTCGTGCTGTTCAGCATCCCGTTCCTGATCGATCCGGTCATGGGGCTGCTGCTCTGGGCGCTGCCCGCGTGGATCGCCAACGTGCTCGTGGTTGGGCCCGGCATGGTGGCCCAGCACGCCGGGCGAGAGGCCCCTGGCGATGACCACACCTATCGGCACTCCAACACCTTTGCGTCGAAGCTCTTCAACGAGTGGATGTTCAACATCGGATACCACGCCGAGCACCACACCTACCCCCACGTGCACTGGAGCGAACTGCCAAAGCTGCACGCGGAGATCGCCGAAGACCTCGTGGCCGACGGCGCCCACGTGGTGCCCTTCGGCTACTATCGCGGGGGCTACCTGCTCTCCCGGGCCGAACTTGGGGCCGACGCGTGCGCGGCCGAATGGGAACAGCAGCATCCCGCTTACCTGGTGGATAGCTAGGGGCGTGTCGCGCATAGTAGCGTGTCGCGCATTGGCGAATCCGAATAGCACACCGCCCGAAGCGCAGTACTGCGTTGATTCAAACCTACGTGACGACTGACCCTCCATGGACGCAACGGATCGCGCCGAACACTGGCGCAAGTTAGCTGGAGTCTACCTCTCTTCCCCGACGAACCAGGGCGGGCTCACGCGCATCGAGGTCATGGACCGCGAGGCAAGAATCGAGCTCGACGTGCACGAGGGTCTGTTCCACGCGGCCGGTGCAGTGCACGGGGGCCACGTCTTCAAGCTCCTCGATGACGCGTCGTTCTTCGCGGCGAACTCAATCGTTGACGATGTGTTCGTGCTGACCCTGTCCTACACGGTGCAGTTCATGCGCCCGGCTTCCAGCGGCGTGTTGACCGCCCACGGCCGGGTCACGAACGCATCGAAGCGAGTTCTGTGGGCGGAGTCCGAGGTGCTCGATGCAGCGGGCAAGACCGTCGCGCGCGGTAGCGGCACGTTCATGCCAAGCCGCATCGCGCTCGATCCGTCGATTGGGTACGAGTAGTGCGCCCCCACCGCTGTCGTTTCGTCGACGGGCCTCGGACGCTCAGGCGGCTTCGCCTGCGAACTCCAGCGGCGTTCCGTCGGATCCGGCGGATTCCTGAACTGGCAAGTGAATGACGAAGGTGCCGCCGCTCTTCTCTGCGAGCTCAACGCCCAAGGAGCCGCCGCTTTGGATGAGGAAGAGTCTCGCCATGGAGACGCCGAGGCCAAAGACCCGGGCGACACTGCGGTAGAAGCCGTTTGCGCGCATGACGGTGCCCTCGGCTAAGACGGCCACGTCCTCTTCAGAGAGCACAACGCCCTGGTAGCTCACGCGGATCTCTGCAAGGCCGGGTCCGCTGGCCAAAGCGCCAGACTTGGGCGCGGGTGGAGCCACCCATTCGATCTGCACCGGCTCGCCCTTGGCGCTGAGCTTCTTCGCCCCAGCGATGACCCGCTTGACCGCTTCTATCAGTCGCTTGCCGTCGACGTCTTGGAGGCAAACTGAGTCGAGCTGCGAAGCGCTTGTCATGTCGACTCCCATGGAGTGAGCTGCATTCGCGAGGAGCTGAGCGACGTTGTCTGTTGAGGGAACGTGCGAAAGTGTGCCGAGACGCATGCGAAGGCCGTCGCGATAGTCGTCGAACTGCTCCCCCATGCGCTCCACGGCCGCCTGTATGTAGCCGATGTACGTCTCTTGGCGATCCGTCAGGGGACCGCCGATGCCATCCTCAAACAGACCGGCGAACTCAGAGATGACGGTGAGGGGCGTCCGGAATTCATGGACGGCGTCGCACATGAAGCGCTCCAACGGCGCTTTGGGGTGATCGCGGTTCACTAGGAAGTCGGCAAGCACGTCGCAAGCGACCCCGGCGGGCGCTCGCAGGAGTGACGCGGGGACCGCAGCGCTGGCACCGTGTGCGCGAGCCCGCTTCGCCTCGGACGCGTCGACGCAGACCGCTACGATCAGGCCCAGATTCGACTCGATGTTGGAGATCCAAGCCGGGTCGTGTTCTGCCAATAGCGTTGCGTCCACGAGAACCACGGTGCCCGCTGCTGAGGAAGAGCTGTCCGAGAGTGACGCCGCGCAGAAGCCAGACTCCAGCGCTTGGGCCCAGGCCGGGACGAAGTCCGTCATGGCGCGGACGTTGAGGGAGTGGTCGTTGAGTCCCGTATCTTGCATGGACGTAGCGTTTCAGCTGTGGGCGGGACCCACAGCGACGGGAGCGACCCGACGATGAGTAGTTGGCGCGAATAGCGGGTCCAGAGCGGCCCCGCCCCGGGTCTTTCGACTCTCTGGGAGCGTGCCCTTGATGTTGCAATTCGGCCTTAACTCAATCGAAACGGAGGCTGCCCCACGCTGAGGAGAGGCCCCTGGGCCTCCGCCCATGAGGGCTACCACTACGTGGTCGTGACTTTCTCCGTGTCGACCACCAGGAGGAACCTTGAGGCCTCGTCCTGGCTTTCCTCCGAATCGAGCATAAGTGCTGACTTCACGTACCCAAGGAGTCCTTCCCCGAGGGATTGCTGGTTCAGAAGCGTCTGGACCTTGCGGGCCTGACTGGGGAAGAACCGGTGGATGCGGTCGACCTTGTCGACGACGAGGCCATAGGGAGAATGAGTGCCCTCCACCACGATCACCACGGGAGGCTCTTCACCACCCTCTGCCGAGGGTTCCCACGGGGGGAGCTGGAATCGCTTGCGAAGGTCGATGAGCGGCGTCACCGTCCCACGCAGGTTCATGATCCCCACAACCGCGCCGTCCCTCTCCGTCGATTCGATCACCGACTCCGGATAGCGCTGCACCTCGAGGACGTCCTCCATTTCGAGGCTGAGGGACCGCCCCGCAAGCTGGAACGTGAAGACCGCTCGCTCTTCCTCGTCTTCCTGGACATCGGCCTTCCCTTCACCCGCAAGGCCGAGCGGGCCGAGCACGCCGATCCTCTCGGCGATTTGATAGCGCTCGAAGATGCGCTCTACATCGACCATCAGAACGTGGCGGTCGGGCTCTAGGGGCAGCACCGAGTCGCAGAGATCCGCAATGCCGGTATCGGGCAGCTGCGGCAGCGAGAGCTGCGAGCCGTCGCTGTACTCGATCGTCTCCACGAGGGAGTCCACTTCCAGCGCGACGGTCGCACCCTTGTGCTGAATGAAAACGAACTTGGTGAGGCCCTCTCCTATCGGAAGCCCGAGGGCCGCACGGAAGTCCATCACCGTGTGGATCTCGCCGCGGAGGTGAATGACCCCCTTGCAGTGCTCGAAGTAGGCCGGCGCCGCCTGCATCTCGAGGTTCTCTTGGATCTCGACGAGATTGGCCATGGGAAACGCCAGCTCGTAGCTGCCGACCCGGACCGAGATCACTTTCTCGTAGACCGTCTGGTCCACGTGGCGATCAGCGCGGGAGCTGGACTCTTTGCTGTAGGGCACGTCGGGGATGCTCCCGATCAGGCTAGCCGAAAGCTCTTGGATACAGCGTGCGCCGTCGTCGAGCTGGATGATCCCGTTGATCACGCCCGTGGACGCCCCGTCCTTGTCGCAGAGCCCGAACCGATGGTTGGGGTTGATCCGCAGAACCTCACCGGTACGATCGAATGCGATCCCCACATGGCCGTCCGCCGCGTCGACGATGGCTACGCGCCGTTGTTCTCGATCGACGTTGGCTTCGGCTGCAAGGAGAGTCGCCGCATCGAGAAGCGGCAGGACTTCCCCGCGGAGCGAGAAAACGCCGTGAAAGGCGTCGGGGGTCAGCGGCACCTGGGTCACGATCGTCGGGTAGGGGACGACCTCGCGAACGCTGTTCGCAGCAAGCGCGAACTCCGTGTCGCTCACAAAGAAGGTGCCGATCGTCTCGCGACCAGGCCCATCCGCGTCCTCCTCGAGTTCGGACTCAACGTCGCCGTCTAGGATCAGGCGCGATGCGAGTGAGTCCATCGTCTCGACGATGCTGTCTCCTTGGGCGCTGACGCCTTCGGTCTGGAGAAATTCAGCGGCGCTGGGGACCATGGTGGGGACGTCCTCCCCATGTGTTTTGGTGTTGGCATCCATGTGGGTCGCTCCTTCCTAGAGCTTGTTGTTGCCGGCGATCCGGTAGGCGGCGGGGAATTCCCAGACATGACTCGCCTGGGGGTCTTCCAGGTGGAGCGAAACAACGATCCCCCTGGGTCCATGGACGACCAGCTGCCTGCCCTGGTCTCCACCAAAATCTTCTTCAGCCACGCGCACTCGCAGCTGCTTTAAGCTCACCATCAGTGCGGCGCGATTGTCTTCGCCCACGTGGCTGCGCTGGGCGTCACCATCAAACATGCTCGCTCCGCCTGCCACATAGGCCCGCAGCTTGCGACGCTCGACGGGCTCGATCTCCATGAGCTCCAAGAGATGCCCAACCACGGTGCTTGCGTAGCGTGACGCCATGGCATCCCCAGGAATGACTTCGTCAGGGGGACTGGGCAAGAGTACGTGCGCCAGGGAGAACTGGCGTCGCTCGGGATAGACCAAGCAAACTCCCACGCAGGATCCGAGGGTCGCGCGGAGGGCATCGGTGTCGCCCCCTAGGCGACAGTCACCGATGCCGACGCGAACCGCATTCCCTGCTATTTCGTGAGTTGGTATATGCATGGTCCTACGTACTCAAGGTCGCTTCCCCGCTGAAGCAAAGATTCCGACTCACCGATCACTAGAATTCCGCCGGGACGAAGCGTCGACAGCACGTTCTGCACCACCTTCTCCTTGTCCGACTCCGAGAAGTAGATCAGCACGTTGCGCAGAAACGCGATGTCGTAGCTGCAGTCTCGCCGCTCAAGCAGGTTGTGCTGCGAGAAGCGGATCTTGGCCTTGAGCTCCGAGCGAACCGCTCGGGACTCGTCCTTCGGTGCGTAGAAGTGAGCCGCTAGGTCGATGTTCGGTCGCTGCCGAAGAATCGCTTCCACATCGGCCTCCTTGTAGGAACCCAGCATCGCCCGATCGACCGTCATCTGTGAGACGTCCGTGGCCGTCACCGACCAACGCAGGCTCGAGCGAGCACGCGCGGCCTGATGGGCGGTCATGGCCAACGAGTATGCCTCTTGCCCGTTAGAGCAAGCACACGACCACGCGTCGAAGGTCCGCCATCGATCAGGGTCCTCAGCCAGGGAGTTCTCCAGCCAGTCCCACACGCTCTTCGTTCGGAAGAACGAAGTCTTGTGGGTCGTGACCACGTCGATGAACTCCTTGACCTCGTCGGCCGCGGCGTCGAGAGACCTCAAGAGATCGAGATAGGCCTCGGGTCCCTCGAGACCAAGGGCGCGCACCCGCCGGCCGATTCGGCTGGAGAGCAGCGTCTTCTTGCTGTCCTCCACCGTCACGCCGGTGTGGCGGTACACCTCGCCTACGAGGTCGTTGAATAGCTGAGTCGAGACCATGATCGTGCCCGCCCTAGACCGTGAAGCGGCTGACGATTTCCTCGAGGGCTTTGGCCTGCTCGGTCAGAGTCGAACAAGTCTTCGCAATGTCCTCGCAGGAGTGCGCGGAGCGCTCGGTCTCTTCGGACACCGACTGGATGCCCGCGTTGACGTCCGACGCCGCCGTTGACTGCTCTTCTGCGCCCGACGCGATCTGATTGATCGCGGCGTAGGTGCTCTCGACTCGGGTTGCGATCTGGCGGAAGGCGTCAGATGCGCGCTCCGACACCTTGGCGCCCCGAGCGATTCGAGAGGTCGACTCCTGGATGAGCTTTGAGATCTCCTTGGTCGCTTCAGAGGAGCGTTCCGCAAGCTTGCGGACCTCGTCGGCCACCACGGCGAACCCGCGGCCATGCTGGCCAGCGCGCGCCGCCTCAATCGCGGCGTTGAAGGCCAGTAGGTTCGTCTGGCTAGCGATCTCACCGATCACCTTGACGATCTCACCGATCTCCGTGGCCGAGCCGTTGATGGTCTCCATGGCGTCGAGGGATTCCTTCACCGCCAGGGTGCCCTCTTGGGCGTCCGTGGAAGCTGCCTTCGCCAGCTGGTCGGCTTCGTGGCCGTTGCGGGCGATCGATGCGATGGAAGCGGTGAGCTCCTCGACGTTCGCCGACATTTCTTCGGAGGTGGACCCAAGGCGCTCGGCGCGGCGGGACATCTCGTTCACCTCGCCGTGAATTTCGTTAGCCATGGTGTTCACCGATGTGGCGCCGCTCACGACGTTGCCGACCACTTCCCCCAGGGAAGCCACCATGCTGTCGATACCGCGGCTGAGATCGCCGATGGGGCCCTCCTCTTCACTCTCGAGGCGCGCGGTCAGATCGCCGCTACCGGCGCGCCCGACGGCTTCCAAGACGATGGAGACTTGCTCCGTCAGCCAGGCCTGGCGCTCTCGCTCCGTGCGCTCGGCGGCGCCGCGCTCTTCCACGATGCGCTCGGTGATGTCCGCTGCGAACTTCACAACGCGGTATGGGTTGCCCGAGGCATCAAAGATCGGGTTGTACGTGGCCTGTAGCCAAACCTCCCCGCCCTTCTTGTTCCGGCGCTCGAACTCTCCCTCCTTGAACTGGCCCCCCGCGAGGTCCTTCCAGAACTGGGCATAGTCAGCCGTCTGGGCGTAGCCGCTCGGACAGAAGATGCGGTGATGCTGGCCGACGATCTCGTCGAGCGTGTAGCCAGCGGTCGCGCAAAAGTTCTCGTTCGCCGTGACGATGGTGCCGTCCAGCTCGAACTCAATGACGGCTTGGGAGCGGCCGATCGCCTCGATCTTGCTCTCGGTCGTAGCTGACCGAAGCTTGGCGGCGGTGATGTCCGAAGCGAACTTGACGACTCCGATCGCCTGACCCGATCTGTCTAGGATTGGGTTATAGGTGGCCTGGAGCCAGAGGGTGTTGCCAGCGCGGTCCCTGCGTTCGAACTCACCGCCCTTGAACTGGCCCTTGTTGAGATCCGACCAGAAGTCGCGGTACTCGGCGCTCGCAGCGACTTCTTCCGGGCAGAAGATGCGGTGGTGCTTGCCGACAATCTCGTCCAGCGCATAGCCCGTGGCGGCGCAGAAGTTGTCGTTCGCGGTGACGATCGTTCCATCGAGCTTGAACTCGATGACGGCTTGCGAGCGGTCGATGGCCTCGACTTTGCCATTCTCGGCGATCGCTGCGTTCTTACCCGCAGTGATGTTGGCGGCCATCTTGATCACTCCCGTGACCTGGCCGTTCTCATCCGTGATCGGGTTGTAGCTGGCCTGGAGCCAGATCTCCTGACCGTCCTTTGTGCGGCGTTGGAACTCGCCATCGCGGAACTTGCCAGTACCGAGTTCCTGCCAGAAGGCAGCGTACTCGGGACTGGACGCGTAGGCAGAGTCGCAGAACATGCGGTGGTGCTGACCAACGACTTCTTCCTTGGTGTAGCCAACCGTGGCGAGGAAGTTCTCGTTGCAGTCAACGACGATGCCGTCGAGGGTGAATTCGATGAAGGCCTGCGAGCGCGACAGCGCGTCGAGGTGTGCGGTCGACGCGGCGGTTGACTCGCCAGCGGCCGAAGACGGCTCCCCCAGCAGAATGACGATCGCGCCACCGGAACGGACAGAGCCCGTGGGCTGCCAAGACGCGAGGCACGGCTTCGTATCTCCCGAGCCAGTGACGACTGTGACAGACGCAGGATCGCTGTCGCCGGTTCGCGCGGCAGCCCAAAGCTCCTTCATGTCACCGTCGAAGAGATCCTTGAAAGTCGCATTCTCGAGTGCTTCCGCGTCGTAGCCGAGCTCCTCAATAGCGAGGTCGTTGGCGTACTTCACCTTGCGCTTGGCGTCAAACTCGATGATCGGGAAGGATCGGAGAACGGAGTCAATGGAAGCTTCGAAGTGGGTGTTCGTCTCGCTGGTCATGGGGCGATGCTGGTTCAATCGTGGGTTGGTTTCCGGGTTTCCCCCTACCGATCGACGGTGAACCCCTTGCTTTTTGTCTGCACTCTTCGAAAAGCCGGCTCCTGTCCCGCCTTCGTCCATGGAAGTCGCTTTCCTGCACACAAGGCCTATTCGCGCCAAGGAACGGACCTGGGCAGAACGACAGATTGACACTGCGAATCAACAGATCCCGGAGGGGAGAGGGCAAAAACCTAGGGGAATGCACATGTTTCGAGCTGGGCAAGGTCCCGATCGGTCGAAGACGTTGGATGTGAGCCGTACTCCCCACGAACCGACAGCGACGCGGAACACGGAGCGCCCCCCAGGGGAGATGTCCATCAGCGCATTCGCGCGCACCACGGGGGTCCCCGCTGAGACCCTGCGCTCTTGGGAACGACGCTACGGCCAGCCGGTCCCGGTGCGTCTCCCATCGGGGCATCGTCGCTACTTGGAGAAGGACGTTGAGCGAATCCGAATCGTGGCGGCCCTCATCGAAGGCGGGATGCGTCCGTCCGAGCTCCTCGAAGCCACCCTTGCGGAACTCAAGGCCGCTGCGCCGAGTCGCAGCCCGCTGAACCCCGAGGTGGAGGCGTGGCTCTCGATGGCGGCTGAGTTCAAGGCCGGCTCCCTACGGGCGGCTCTCAGGCAGTCGATGCAGGCCATGGAGGCTCTGCCGTTCCTGCTAGAGCGCGTCACTCCATTCCTCGTCCAAGTCGGCGAAGCCTGGGAGTCAGGTCAATGGACCGTCGGGCAAGAGCACAGTGCCACCGAAGTCGTCCATGAGGTGCTCCACGAACTCGTCTCCAGCGTGCGAGCCGCTTGGTCCCAGGACTCACCCGCGAGGGTCCTGATCGCAGGGCTTCCGGGGGAGACCCACGGCCTCGTCGTGCAGATGCTTGAGGTGGTGAGTCGCGAAGCGGGGGCCGACGTTTGGAGTCTCGGAGTGAACTGCCCCATTGAGTCGTTCGCCCAGGCGGCGCAAGCGACCCGCGCGACCCACATTCTCACTCATATCTCCGCAGCCAACGCGGGAATCAAGGCGGACCAGTCGCTGCGGGACCTGCTTGAGCTGCTGGCCAGAGAGGTGGACAGCGAGGCAACCAGCCAGCCCGTCGAACTCATCGTTGGCGGTAGCGGTGCCCTCCGTAGTCGCCGCGGCGTTCGCGGGGTCACATACCTCAACGACTTGACGGAGCTGCGCCGCAGACTCTCGACGTGGACCCCTCAGCCGATGTAGCCGGACCCCCAATGGCGTCGAGCTATTCGGGGCCCTTCAAGCAACGCGGTCAAGCCAGAGTCAAGCCAGAGTCAAGCCAGAGTCAAGACTGTGAGGGGCGCTGTTGGTTGGTGTGGCCTTGTTCAACGGGCTGCTAGACGAACGTGACCTTGCCGGTCTCTACGTCGTACATCGCGCCCACCACCTCGATCTCACCCGCTGCGTCCATCTCGCGCAGCACTTCGCTGTCCGCGAGGATCTTCGCGGTGGTTAGATGAACGTTCTGCACGGCAACGTTGTGCACGAAGTCGCGGTTGGCAGCGGTGCGTTCCGCCGCATCCGCTGGGCTCGTTGTCGCTTCGATGGCGGGCTTGATCTTCCCGAGGAGACCCGTGAGCTGCCCGAGCTTGACATCGTCACACGCTCCCATCACCGCGCCGCAGCGCTCGTGCCCAAGCACAACGATGAGCTTCGAGCCGGCGACCTTGCACGCGAACTCAAGGCTGCCGAGGATATCGTCGTTGACGATGTTGCCCGCGATGCGCGCGCTGAAGACGTCGCCGATACCTTGATCGAAAACAAGCTCAGGTGAGACCCTTGAGTCGATGCAGCCAACGATCGCAGCGAATGGCCACTGGCCGCCCTTTGTGTCCGTCATCTGCCCCATGAGGTCGCGTTCAGCGCCCTTGCTCGCGCAGAAGCGCTGATTGCCTTCTTCGAGCTTGAGCCGCGCATCGCTGGGAGTCATACCGGACTGGATATCTTTGGTGTTCGCTTTCATGGGTCGAGACGAGAGTACATCTACGCTGAGATCGGTCTGTGAGAGGCGGCCAGTTTCCACCAATGGATGCCTAAGCCGTGGTGGCCGATCTTAGGATGAGACGTGGAGAAGTCCAATAGGCCGTGGAGCGCTCGCTCACCAAGTGGCCTAGGAGAGCATGGAAGCCAAAATCGATAGCGCCCTACGCGATGCAATGTGGGAGGCGCTGGCCGACGATCCGCTGCACGTGGAGGTCCGCGGCCTGCTGAAGTGCAGTCCCAACGTGCGGTTGCTGCCTGAGCCAGCGGATCCCCAGAAGGTGCGCCTTCCGAGCGGCCTCCTATTCTCGTCGGTCCACGGCCTGGCCATCGGCTACGGAACGCCCACCGTCGGTCTCGCACCTAGCCTGCGCCGATTGGCGGACGAATCGGGCATGGCCCGACAGAACGTCGAGCTGCACCTCCCCGAGGCTACCGCCGATGCTTGGCTTTCCGATTCCCGCGTCTCCGATCTTGGGCGCAACCACGTGCAGGCGCTGGTGGAATCCAGAGCCACGGAGCGCATCCTCGATCTCGTGAGCCACGACACCTCGGTGATCACCGACCCCTCGGACCCGCGCTTGGGAACCTTGCCCGCTGGCCTGCAGCATGAGTTTGCGAGCCTCTGCCCTTGGCCTGTTGTCGTCGCCATCATGGCCGGCGACAGGATGGCCTCCATCGCCTACGCCTTCGTTGAGACCGAGGGGTACTTCGATGTCTCCATCGACACCATCCACGCGTTCCGTCGAGAGGGCTACGGCGTCTCCTGTGCAGCGGCGCTGATTCGGCACCAGCTGCACCGTGGCAAGCACCCGGTCTGGATTGCGAACGAGAAGAACACCGCTTCCCTCGCCCTCTCCGCTCGACTGGGTTTCCAGGACGTAGGGCGGGTTCGGCGGGCCTTGCTTCACTGAAGAGAAGACCAGCCAGCCCCCATGAAGAGGACTGGCCGGCGTGGCTATGCGTGCCCAGGGGGAAGACCGGGCAACATGGCTACTCTTGACTCAGCTGGCTACTCAGCTGGCTACTCAACTGGCTACTCAACTGGGTTGAGCGTGATGGTCGCACCCGCGTTGCCGGCGAGGTCCGTCGGCGTCGTGAGATCGACGGTGTCACTGGCTCCGATGGCAGCGCTGAACACAACGCGGAACGTCGTTGCGTTCAGCATGGTGACCGACATGGCCGTTTGGCCGCCCGAACCAGACCAGCTGGCGAGCACTTCCGTGGTCGCCATGTCCATGGGCTCGTTGAACCGGACGTCGACGGTCGTTCCACTGGCGTTCTGGCGCAGGTTGATGAAGCCATCGGCCGATGCGGGCCCGGTGGAGTCGCCTGCCACTGTGGTGTTGACCGGGGTCGCAGCCACGACGTTGCCGGCGGCGTCCGCCAGGTTGGCGGTCGTCACGGCCACGGCGTCACCGTTCTGCAGACGAACGTCTTCTTGCAGGTAGATACGGACCGAGTTGTTGACGCTGCTCGCCTCGAGCGTTGCGCCCGTCAGATCCAGTGCCGCGCCGCCGCTCGTGATGCTGTAGTTGCCTGGCGTCTCTGCTGCGGCCGTGGTGAGGGGCTCGCTGAACGTCAACAGGATCGTGTCCGCGCCCTCGGCCGCGTTGGCCTCGGCGAGCACCGTGTCCAGCGTCGGCACCGTCGCATCTGCGGCGGCGACAGATACAGTCGCGACGCCGACCGCTGCGTTGCCCGCGAGGTCAGTGACCGCGGCCACGGCGATGTCGAGGCTGTCGGACAGGGCGGGAGCGTTCTGGAAGGTCACCCGAACCGTACGGGGGTTCGTGAAGACAGCGTCCGTTGTCGTGTTGCCAGCGATGGTGTAGTTCGACACATCCACGCCGCCCGCTTCTGAGACGGCCTCGTCGAAGGTCACGATCACCGAGCTAGCCACGACCGGGTCGAGGCGTGCATCCGAGACCCCGACGGTGGGAGCCGTCGTATCTCCGGTCGGCGAAATGCCCGCTTCGGTGTCAAGGACGCTTCGAAGGACGCCTTGCTGGCTACGCACATTGTTGACCTCGATGGTGTGGTTGTCCGCGGTCAGAAGGCTGACGCCGGAGTCCGCACCGAAGGCAATTGTCACCTCGTCGCTCTGGTTGAACGAGAAGGAGGCGTCGCTCAGGTCGATGCCCGTGGCGCCCGTCAGCGAGTAGTTTGCTGGGTCCGTTACACCTTGGGGGTGCATGGGCACGTCGAACGCGACCGTCACGGAGTCGTTGTTTTCCCCTGAAAGAGTGTCCACGCTGAGGTTGCCCGCGTTGAGGCTCGGGACCGTTGCATCCGCGGCCACGACGGCGGCAGCGGTCTCGGAGAACATCTGATTGCCGGCGAGGTCGGTGACGCCCATGATGCGCAGGGTGTCGTTCGCTTCGGGGGCCGTTGCGAACGTGACCGTGGCCTGGAGGTCGGCGGTCATCGCCGTCGAGGCGGTGGCATCGAGCGTGAGCGTTCCAGCGGCCGTGCCGCCCGCCATGCCGGTCCCCGAGATCGCAGCGCCGCTTTGGGTGATCGTGATCGCCACGTTGCCCGCGACGCCAGGGTTGTCGTTGACGAGGTTGGCGGTCTCAGCGTTCGCTCCGTTCGAGGTCGTGATGTTGAACGCCTCGCCGTCGATGGCGGAACGGAGGTTGGTCATCGTCGTCGCGGGCGAAGCTGTATCCACGGCCACCACAACGTTGGCTCCCGTGACGCCGCCGCCGCTCATGCCCATGATGGTTTGGACCGTCGCGACGTCAGTATTCGTGA
Organism: uncultured Planctomycetaceae bacterium; assembly: GCA_964417955.1. GTDB lineage: Bacteria > Planctomycetota > UBA1135 > UBA1135 > Saltatorellus. The sequence goes on along the minus strand of CAYQKK010000042.1, from coordinate 29,317 downwards.
TCGTCACGTTGCCCGCGGCGCCGGTGCTATCGTGGCGCAGGTTGATGTCGGCATCGGTCGCGCCCATCGTCGCGGTGATCGTGAGCGCACTAGCGTTGATGGCGGCAAGCAGGCTGGCGCCCGTTGCATTGGCATCGACTCCGATCGTCACGGGTGTCCCCACCGTGCCACCGCCGCTCTCGAACTCGAAAGAGACGCTGGTGCTGCCGTCTCCAATCGTGACCTCGTCAGCGTCATCGGGAAGGCCCGAAAGGCTGACGGATCCCGTCGCGCCGAAGTCGAACTCGAAGACCGTAGCGGTCGAGCCGTCCGAGATCTCGATGGTGTCGCCGTCGACCACCGTGCTCGCGAGGGAAAGTGTGCCCGCAGCGGCCATTCCGGGATCGTTCGCGTCGGTGAGGATGATCTCCGTCTCGGTTGCGCCGAGGTCGCCGGTCTCCATGTTGGCCACGCTCTCCGTGAACGTCAGAGTGACGGTAGAGCCGGCCCCCGGCGCGGCAGAGAGGAGCATGGGCGGCTCGTCGTCGCCGAGCACCATGCCGGCCACCGCGGTGGTTCCGAATGCGGTCGCAGCGATCGTGTTGCCGCCGATGTCGCGCATCGTGGTGAACGTAGCGTGGACGTCGTCAAAGGTTTGCAGATTCTGGTCGGTGCTGGCTGCGCCGAGGGTGACCGTTGCCGTGCGTGCGGTGGCGTCGTAGCTGACCGTGGCGCCAGTTGCGTCAAAGGCGGAGCCGAGCGGGGACTCAAGGCTCCAGTTCGCGATGCTCTCGACCTCGGAGGCGACCATGTCGTCGTTGAATGCGACGACGATGGTGTCGTTCTCTGGGCCGCTGATGGTCTCGCCAGCGAGTGTCGTTGCCGCGGGGGCGGTGCTGTCGGTGCTGGTGATAGCGGTCGCGGTGACCTCGAGGGAGGTGTTTCCTGCCTCGTCTTCGATGCCTGCAGCGACGGCTACCGTGTTGTCCCCGGGGATCGCAGGCGCGTCGAGGGTCAGCGCAACGGTCATGCCGTCCACGCTGAGGTCAGCAGCCGTCACGTTGACGCCTCCGCTGACGGTGTAGCTGGCGACCACTTCCGCGGTGGCGGCAGTGACGGCTTCGCTGAAGGTCAGGTTGAGGGTGCTCCCCGTCGGGTCGGTCGTGCGGTCTTGCACAAACGATGAAATGGCCGGTGCGCTCGTGTCGGGGGCATCCGAGGAGTCATCGGAGCTGCTACAGCCAGCGAGGCCGATGGCAAGAAGGGTGGCAGGCAGAGCAAGAGCGCTGTGTGCGGGCAGGCGGGACTGATCAAGCATCTTGGAGATTGGTGGGGAGCAACAGGCTCGATGGGCGGCGGGCAACGCGCCCTGGCCCAAGCGCCGTGGAGATCTCCCCTTCGACCGCATAAGGGATATCACCTAAGCGCTTTTGCGTAAGCGGCACGTTCGAAGAGCTCGCACCTTTGGGTCTAGCTGGAAAGGCGATCAGAATGGCCTCTCTACTCCAATGCACGACCCCCACAGCAACGACCTCCCTTTGGACAAGGACTCACCGGGCGCCGCCCCTACCCATTCTCCGATTGCCGTCGGCATCGACGGCGGGGGGACCACGACGCGGGTGCTCCTGATGGCTGGGGGGGGAGAGTCCCTCGGCCTCGGAACCAGCGGCAGCGGGAACCTCCATGACGTGGGTGCCGAGCGTCTATCCGCTCACATCCGTGAAGCCTGGCTTGAAGCGTGGGACCAAGCCGGATTAGCGCCACGCCCAGCCGCTGCTGCGTTCTGCGCGATGGCTAGCGTCGGCACCTCCAATAACCGCGAGACGATTCGGGAATTGGTGACGCAGCTGGGCGTCGCTCCACTCGCCCGTGTCACCGTCGACATCGATCTGGCAGGGGCACTTGCGGGCGGCCTCGGGGGCGGCCACGGCATCGCGTTGATCGCTGGAACTGGGTCCTCGTGCTACGGAAGAGATCGAGAGGGTGCGACCTTCCAGTCAGGGGGCTGGGGCAGCCTTCTTGACGATGTAGGTGGGGCCACTTGGATCGGCACCCAGGCGATGGTGGCCGCCGTACGCGCCTTCGATGGCCGAGGTCCCGCGACTTCATTGAGCGCATCGATTCTCAACCACTTCCAGATCGACCACATGCGCGAGCTCTTGCCCAAGGTCGACGGAGACGGTGAGGCGCGTTCCGCTAGAGCGCAGCTCGCCAAGCTCGTCACTGCGGCGGCGCTAGAAGAAGACGCGGCCGCACTCCGCGTCCTTGAGCTCGGAGCCGACGCGCTCGCGGAGTGCGCAGAAGCTGTGGCAAGGCGTCTCAACTTCCTCGATGACGACCACATCGAAGTGGTAGCGACGGGCGGCCTCGCGGAAAACTCGGCACACTATCGCGGCTTCATTCATCGCGCCGTCACAAGGCGCATCCCGCGCGCAGTCTGTGTGGAGCCTAGAAACAGCAACGTGGAAGGAGCAGCCATGCTCGCCCGCAACCACATGAATCACACCACCAGCCCATGACATCCACCACACCCCGCGCCGCCATCGTTGGCGCCGGGATCAGCGGGCTCAAGGCCGCCGAAGTCCTCCAGGCATCAGGCAGCTGGTCCGTGCACGTTTTCGACAAGGCGCGCGGCGTCGGCGGACGCACTTCGTTGCGACGCAATGACCCCCACGCGTTCGACCATGGAGCGCAGTACTTCACCGCCCGCGACGAAGGCTTCCGGGCCCAGGTAGAGCAGTGGATCGCCGACGGCATCGCGGCCCGATTCGAAGGACCTCTCGCCGCCATCCCGACCCCAGGCCAAGTGGAGTTTAGGGAGTCCGACTCAACCGAACGCTTCGTTGGCGTGCCTGGAATGAACGCCATGGCAAAGAGCATGGCAAAGGGGCTGCAACTGACCACGCGTGCGCGCGTCGCGTCCATCGAGCCGGCTTCCACCGACGAGAATGGACGGTGGGAGCTACGTTTCATGGATGGCCACGTGGAGCGCGGCTTCGACGTTGTGCTTGTGACCACCCCCGCTGCCCAAGCCGCCCCACTGGTCGCCGCGTCCGACAAGCTCCGAGAGGCAGCGGATGCGGTCACCATGACGCCGTGCTGGGCCGTGATGGCCGCGTTCTGCGAGCGCTTTGACGTGCCGTTCGACGGGGCCTTCATCGATAGCGGACCGCTGTCGTGGGCCTGCCGCAACAGCGCAAAAGTAGGCCGGCCCGATGGCGAGGCCTGGGTCCTCCATGGAACGCCCGAGTGGACGGCCGCTCACCTAGAAGCGGAGCCGGGCGACGTCGCGCGGCAGCTGGTCAGCGCGCTCGCAGAGGCTGCCGGCCATCCAACGCCCGCCACCGTGCACACGGGCGCCCACCGCTGGATGTACAGCGGCGCCGAATCGCCGCGGACGGACGGTGCGCTGTACGACCCGGCGCTCGGCCTCGGCCTCGCCGGGGACTGGCTCAACGGATCGAAGGTTCAGGGCGCCTGGCTCTCTGGCCAAGCCCTTGCAGATGAAGTACTCGCCACAACAGAGGCGTAACAGCCACCCGCGTACCGCGCTCCTCCCCGTGGGGTCAGCTAGGATGTCGCGTTCCATGGCTGTTCCTGGAAAATCCGCCCCTCGTCGGAGGGGAACTCGGCGAAGTCGTCTGGTGCTCGTAGTCGGTGGGCTGGTCGTAGCGGCGCTCCTGTGCGAGGGAGCCGTACGCCTGGGGTCTGCCCTCGTCTTTCCTCGCATGATGGGAGTGGACGCCAAGCTCGGTTGGCGGCACCTGCCGAATCGCGCAAAGTCGTTCACCAACGAAGACGGAGAAGAGCACCTGTGCCGCCACGATGAATTCGGGCACCGAGCCCTGCCAGCGAACTTGAAGTCTCCGGAGCGCACGTTGAACGTGCTCGTGCTCGGGGACTCTTTCGCCGAGGCCATTCAAGTGGCGAGCGAGGACTCACTCACCGGGCTTCTCGCGAAAGCCGATCCCCGCCTGAACGTTCTGAACTCCGGCGTCGGCGGCTACAGCACGGTGCAGCAGTACCTGTACCTACGCGACGAGTGTGCGCCCTTCAAGCCGGACCTCGTGTTGCTCGTCGCCTACGAAAACGACCTCACCGACAACCGCATCCCTTACTCCCCGGGGATTGGCGGGCGCCCTTGGGCGCGACCGAACGGCGATGAAATCGAGATTGTCGAGGACTTCGATAGGGAGGCCTACCTCAAGTTCGTGGCCCCCGTTCCCTTCCGCGCAACGCTGGTCCAGGCGAGCTATCTCTTCTATGCCTTCAACGATCGAATCTGGCAGAGACGGAACAAGGACAGGCTGGCCTCCCTAGAGTTGGAGGACTGGGAGGCCCTCGACGAAGCGAGCAACCGCGGCATTTTCCTGGGGATGGTCGACCGCGTTCACGAGCTATCGACCGAACGCGGCGCTAGGTTCGCGATGGTCCTGATCCCCTCCTTGACCACCATCGAGGCCGGTGGCGATCCTTGGCACGCCGAGGTGGCCGCCCACGCGCAAGAGAAGGGCTTCCCCTTCGCCTCGCTGCAATCCGCCCTCAGCGATCCCGCGAACGGCCGATGTTACTTCGATGAGGACATTCACTGGACGCGCCAAGGGCACGCGGTGGCGGCGAAGCTTGTTCTCCCTGTGGTACAGAAAGCGCTGGCCAACGGGGACTAGAAGGGGGCCCGTCCGTCGGCGCCGGGAAGGATCGATTCATCTGTGGTAGGGTCGAGCCATGCAACTCTCCCGCTCTCTCTCCCTTGGACTCTCCCTATTGAGTGCGGCCCTCGCTGGAGCCCACTTCACGACGGCCTCAGCCCAGATCGTTTGGACCGGCGCCAACGGCTCGGGCATCTTCCAAGAGGCCAACTGGGACTTCACCGCGTCCACGGTCACGATGGTGGATCACACCGTTCCCATCCTCGACAACGTGGAGTTCACGGGTCCAGCTCCGGACGCGCGGATTGGCGAGCTGCCTGGACAAGAGGCCTTCACCCTCGCCGACGGTTTCCAGATGGTCATCGACAACATGCGGGTCTTTGCAGCGGGCAATGACGGCGTGGGGTCTGAATCCGGGGCGGGCATCGGACTAGAGATCCGCGTCGTGAACGGCGGGAGTCTCGAGCCCTACTTCATTCGCAACAACACCTTCGTCGATGTGGATAGCACGAGCCAGCTGCTCTTCCGGGACCCAGCCAACCCAGTGAACGGCTCCACCATCAACATCACCTTCGGGTCGCGGCTTGAATTCCTCCTCGAGGACCCAGATGAATTCCGCAGCGAGCACCTCGGTAAGGTCACGGTCGACGGCGCGCCGGCCGTCGAGGGAACCAACATCCGGATCGACCCGGTGGGCATCCTTGGGTCGTTGATCACCGTGCTACCGGAGAGCATCGGTACCAACTACTGCGCTGCCAACAGCAACAGCACGGGCGTTGCTGCGGCGATGGGCGCCACCGGGTCCCCCAACGTTGGCGCCAACTTCCTGACCCTCGACTGCTCGTCCATGCCCCAGCTTGTCTTCGGCTTCTTCATCGTCTCGCGGGACGGTGGCTTCGTGGCCAACCCCGGGGGATCCTCGGGCAACCTCTGCTTGAGCGGAGCGATCGGACGTTTCGTCGGCCCGGGTCAGATTCAGAACTCGGGCCTTGGAGGCACCATCAACTGGCAGGTGGACCTTACCGCGCTCCCACAACCGAACGGCTTTGAGAGCGCTACTGCAGGGGACATTTGGCGCTTCCAGTGCTGGTTCCGCGACAGCAACGGAACCCAGGTGACATCCAATTTCTCGGACGGTCTCTCGATCACGTTCCAATAGGAAGTGACGCATGCGCTAAATTCAGCGCATGACACAGCGACTCGACGAGCAGATGAGCTTCTTGATGGAGGCCGATCGGCTGAAGTCCATCCTCCGTGCTACCAAGGTCACGGGTAGCTCGCGATTCGAGAACAGCGGTGAGCATTCATGGCATCTGGCGCTCTATGCGTTGGTGCTCTCTGAGTACGCGGAAACAGAGATCCGGATCGAGCGCGTGATTCGGATGCTGCTGCTCCATGATATCGTCGAGATCGATGCGGGAGACGTCCCCATCTTTGGGACGCCGGACGGCGTGGACATTGCCGCGAAGGAGGCTGCGGCCGCCGACCGCATCTTCGGCCTCCTTCCGGCTGATCAAAGAGACGAGCTCCGTGGGCTCTGGGAGGAGTTCGAGCGCGCCGAAACAGCCGACGCGGTGTTCGCCAAGTCCCTCGACCGCTTCCAGCCTCCCAACCAGAACCTCGGAACAAACGGAGGGTCTTGGAACGACTACGACGTCAGCGTCGACCGCATCGAAGAACGGGTGGGAGCCAAGGTCAGACGAGGGGCCCCGCGCCTCTGGGCCTGGATCCAGCCCAAGATTGAGGCGTACTTCGCGCGCCGTTAGCCGTCGCCCCATCCCCGCATTCCAGGGATCGGTTTACAGTGAGGCCATGGATGCTGTACGCCGCCGAACGCTCACTCGCTGGATCGCCTGGCTCATGTGCCTTGTCGCGCCAAGCCCACTCATGGGTCAGGAGCGCCAGGATGAGGCCACATCCGGCTCAACCCACGGGGCGCAGACCCGGGAACTCGGCGAAGCTGCCCATCCGCGTTCTGACGACCACGAGGAAGCCGAGCGTCTCGGGGCAGAGTTCGCTCGAAGGGTGGTCACGCCTCTGCCGGGCGCGATAGCCGCCAGCGGTCTCGAGCAGACCACTCCTCCAGCCCCCGGCGGCGGCGCAAAGATCGATGACGACTTCATCGTCTTTGGGTACCTGCAGAGTGAAACGCAGGTCTTCCACCAGCGCTGGCACGCGCTCACCCACGTGGGGTCACGATTCGTGGGGTTTGACAGCGTGGGCAACCTCACCCAGACGAGCGCCTTCACCGGCCGCTCGTCGTACCTGAAAGCAGGCGGGGCCGCCGAGGCGGCAGGCGTCAAGGTGATCCTCGTGCTCGCGAGCTTCAGCGACGGCGCAGGGGGAAGCATCGAGTCCGTCATGACCTCGTCGGTCCGACGAACGAATCTCGTCAACCAACTCGTCGCCCTCTTGGCCGCCGACTCCTACAGCCACGGAGTCAGCATCGACGTCGAGTTCTCGTGGGGACCAGCCGTACGCGACGGACTCACGGCGTTCATGGCACAGCTCCGAGCGGGGCTCGACACCCTAGGCCCCGAGTACGAACTCAGCATCTACACCAACGCGATCTTCAGTGCGAACCAGTGGGACTTCGACGAAGTCACAGGGATCACTCCGCACATCGACTACATGCTCTACAGCATGTACGACTGGGCGAGCGGCCTCTCCGCTCGCGCCATCAGTCACTTCGAGAACTGCCTGGGGCCAACCCGTATGCACGCCTACCTGAACGACGGCTTGCCACCGGAGAAGCTGGTGCCCGTCGTGTCGGCTTACTCCCGTAGCTGGACGGGCGTGTCAACCTATGGCGCCACCGGAACGAGCGCCACCTCGAGCGGCTTTACGGACGGGCTCTTCGACGTCACGCAGAACACCTCGATCGGGCTACCCGCGCAGAACTACGTCCGCGGCGCAGAGGCTGCTTGGTACACGTGGACCGCGGGAACGCCGCGCGTACGCACCTTCGAAGGGCTAGAGGGGATAGAGTACAAGATTCGGCACGCGTTGAGCATGCAGGATCCTTCGGGACGCTGGAGCGGCAGGCGACTCGGCGGCGTGGGCTTTTGGTCGTTGATGTGGATGGCGGAATTCACCTCGATCGACCCGCGTACCGGCGGCAGCGTCGCCCGGACGCGAACGTACCCCCACGTCTACGAGATGGTCCACGAGGCCTTCACGCCCCCGGGAACGCGCTCCTTCACCATGGAGAACTTTGATGGCCTCGACTTCCGCTGGCGCGACCCGAATGAAGCTCGGGACACGCAGGGTGACGCGGACGACGATACGGCCAGGACCCTCGTGCCCTCCCCGAGCGGCACGGGCAACGCCCTGCGCGTGAACTTTGACTTTGAAGGCGGCGCCGGCAACCGAGCAGTGATCGCCCACGAGGTGCTCGCCGCCCCCGCTGTTCCCGCGCTGCCCGACGTCCACGCCGTCCTCGGCCGCGTGTCGTCTTCTACGCGTCTCACCGCGCGCATCTTTGTGCCCGCTCCCCTTTCGGGCTTCGGCATACGGATGCTCGTGTTGGACGGCTCACGGCAGCTGGAGTCGTCCCCGGCCACTAGCCTTGATCGCGCGGGGTGGCACACGCTCGTTTGGGATCTCACGGACCCCACTTTGATTGAGGGCTTCGCTACCCAGGAACCGGCGTTCCTTAGCGGCAACTCCATTCTCGACAGTGCGGGCCTCGGCGCCCGCGACATTGGGTTCTACGGCTTCTCTATCGAAGGCGACGCGGCAGGTTCCGGCCAAGTGGTCATCGACGACGTGCGCTACGAAGCGTGGGATCCTGCGCAGCAACGCTATCGGATCAACGAGTTTCGCTACGCGAACCCGGGCTCGGAGTTCGTGGAGATCTACGGACCAGCGGGCCCGCTCCCCAACGGACTCGCCATCCGCACCTACCGGGCCAGCGATGGGACAATCGCCAGGGAATTTCCGCTCAGCGGCACCATCACGGACACCGGGAACGGGTTCGGCTTCTTCGTCGCGGGGGATCTGGGCGTTCCGAAAGTGTCGACGAGTGCGGGCTTCAACCCCGCGCTCGACGACATTTCCAACGCGACCCCGAGCGGCCTACAGCTCTTGGATACGGGTAGCCTCCACGTCTTCGACCACGTTGTCTACGAGGCGTTCGGTGGGCTCGGAGACCTGATCCGTCGGGAGACCTTAGGCGTGACTTCGGAAGGCTGGCCATGGCTTGGCGAGATCACCGACGGCCGAGACTCCCAGGGTGTCGCCTACTCAAGCGGCCGCTTTCCGGATGGCAACGACACCCAAAGAAACGCGAAGGACTTCTCGTCCCAGGGGGCCACGCCCGGCGCCCCGAATGGCGGCCAATTGACGCTCCCCGCTAGCCTCAACTTCGAGGCTGTCACGCCTGCGCTGTTGAGCACGTTTGAAAACGTCCTCCGATCCTCACCGATCGCAAGCGGGCTCCCAGCGTCTCCGAACGGTGGACTTGCCTGGCGCACGGTCGATCCGAACGGGGGCGGCGTCATTGGCTTAGCCGGGGACGCGGCGCTCGGACACGATCGCGGCTTCTCGGTTTCAGGGGAGCTCTACGTCCCCTCCAGCACCGCCCCGGCCCAAGCCATCGCGGTCGGGATCTGCGGCTCCCAAGGAAGTCGCTTCTTCCCCAGCGACTCCGCCCTACCCGGGTCAGGCTATGAGTCGGGCTATTGGCTCATCTACGAGAACCGCCAGGGGGTTGGACTCAACGATGGTCGAGGCGACCACGGTAGCACCTGGGAGCTCGTCCACGCTTCCCACGACCAGATGGACGGCCAGCCCGTTGATCTGCTCGCTAGTCTCCCCAACTTCATACTTGGCGTGTCCGAGGGACAGTGGAGCTCCTTCGAGTTCACCCTCGATCCCAGCCAGTCCCAGGGGAACGAGCTGACCGTAAAGGTCAACGGACAACTGCTCTATCAGGGGTCTCTCCCGGAAGACGGACCCCGCAGCGGCGCTTTTCAAACGGGCTTCCGCGAGAATCACGCGGGGGCTCCGGGGGCCGCGGAGGGCACCTGGGTCGATGGCCTGCAGGTTCAGGACATCTGAGGGCGCGCGTGATTTACGGCTGAGTTCTTCGGCGGGCGTCCTTTAGACTTGACCAAGGTCCCATGCCAGCCGCCCCGCTTCCACCCAACGAGCTTGAGAGGCTCGCCGCACTTCGAGCACTCGAAGTACTCGACTCCATCACGGAGCCGCAGTTCGATGCCCTCGTCGATGCAGCTTCCTCGATCGCCGGAACTCCCATCTCGCTCGTGAGCCTCGTGGATGAAAGCCGGCAGTGGTTCAAAGCAGGCGTGGGACTAGGGGACGTCCGCGAGACGGACCGCAGCTCTGCATTTTGCGCCCACACGATCCTCGGAGACGATGTGCTCGAGGTGCAGGACACCCTCAAGGACGAGCGCTTCGCCGAGAACCCTCTGGTGACTGGCGATCCGAGGATCCGGTACTACTGCGGGGTTCCGCTGAAGCTGAGTGGCGGAGCACAAGTGGGGTCGCTGTGCGTGATCGACCGCGTCCCAAGGAGCATGGATCCGTCCCAGCTGAAGTCGCTTCACCACCTCGCCGTCGCGGCTGCCGCCGCACTGGAGGGTCGCAAGGCGACGCTGGAGCTCGTTCGGCGATCGGGTCAGCTGGCCGCTAGCGAAGGCGAGCTTGAAACAGCCAACGAGTTCCTGCGATCCTTTGTACGAGTGGCGTCCCACGACCTCAAGTCCCCGCTCATCACCGTCAACCGGCTGGTCGAATGGGCCGCGGAGGCGATAGACGAGGGGGACCTGAAGGCGGCCCATGGGCACCTGGAGCTCGTGGGCACTCGACTGGCGAGGATGGACACGCTCCTCACTGACCTTCGGCAGTTCGCGACCCTCGGCGCCATCAGTGAGACCGCAGAGACCGTCGACACGTGGGATCTTGTGGAGCGCTCGTTCCAGTGGCATGAAGACAGTCAATCCGCCCAACTGGCCTTGATCGGTGAGCGCCTGAACGTCTCGGTCCACGTCGCCCCCCTCGAAGTGGTGCTCCGCAACCTGATCGGCAACGCGATCAAGCACCATGATAGCGGCACCCCGTCGATCCAGGTGTCCACGGCGCTAGATGCCTCGGGCAAGTTTGTGCTCTTCTCCGTGGTCGATGACGGGCCAGGCATCGCCGCCAATTTCCACGAGGCCATCTTTGAACCGCTGCGCACGCTCCAACCGCGGGACGTCGTGGAAGGAAGCGGGCTCGGCCTCTCGATCGTCAAACGAACCGTCGAAAGTGCGGGCGGCGAGATATCGTTGGAGTCAGACGGCGTCTCGGGGACGACGTTCCACCTGAAGTGGCCCCTGGAGGGCTCGTGATATGCAACGAATCAAGGCCACGGCCCTCATCGCACTCTGCGCAAGCTTCCTAGCCGCGTGCCAAACGGCGGATCCGTCGGTTTGGGATGAAATCAACGCTCGCTCTGCGGCTCTGCAGCCGGGCGGCGAAGCGCCGAGCACGTCGAACCCCGCAGGTGTGCCGCTGCCCATCGCCAGACAGAGTCCGGCGCAGCAAGGGGTCGCGGGCCCCGTCGAGGCGGGCTTTCCAACGCGCGTCACCGAGCCGCTTCTTCCACGCAACGCAGCGCCTGCGCCCGCCATCGCAGGACTAGGGTTCCTGACCGGTCGATGGATCGCCATCAACCCGAACAAGACCGTCAACGAAGAGATCTGGACGCCGCCGCGCGGAAACTCGGTCATGGGCAGCTTCCGTCAGATCCGACTCGACGGGGACTGCTCGTTCGTTGACCTGAGTCAGATCTCCGCCGAGGGCGACGACATCGTCCTGCGGCTTCGACACCTGCACGGCCTGCTTCAGGTGCCCGAAGGCAGCGAGGACGTGTCGCTCTTTCGGCTCGTCTCCCTCGAGAAAGATCGCGTCGAGTTCACCGGCACAACGGGGGCCGAAGGCGTCGTGAGCATGGTCTACGAGCGCACGAGCGAAACCGAGCTGACCCAGTCCGTCGGCTTCGCCCCAGAGACCGGACAGGAAGCCTTCGTGACCCTGTACCGGCTCGACCGCTGAGCGTTCAGGTCAGAGATTTGCACCCGACGGTGAAGCTCAGCGCGACCCCTTCGCTCTGATCCTGACCCGCTACTGAAACGAGTCGAGCACGCGGACCGAGTCCATTTCGAAGAGCTGATCCACGGGAAGAAGGTGATCGGTGAGCGGAATCCTCGGTGCGTCTTCCAATGCCTGACCGTCGGCGCCGAGCGGCGTCAGCCAGACCTGGAGATCGTTGTGAACGTCCACCATCGCGTGGTCGATTGCCACGTTGTACGTCCCCTCTGCGAGCTTCGCGATGCGGCGCACCACTTGGTTGTCGCCAGAGCAAGTCGCTACGGCGTCTCCGAGACGAACGCGCCCCACCCCACCGCGGCTCTTGAATTCCAACGCCCAGAGGCCCGCGCGGGGAATCGCTGCGAATCCGCGGGCACGCACCGCGTGACGACCGTACAGGCGCGGACGCGCCGGGTCCATTCTTGCGCCCGCAGGACCCCACCCGCTCCACGCGATCGGGCGCAGGTCCACGTGGGCCTCGGGCGCGACGTGGGCGAACTGCTCGCGGTTGATCGCTCTCATGCGCGCGGGTGTTGGGGCCATGAGTTTCCCATGGCCGATCAACTCTGACTCGGGCAGCCCATCGAACTCCTCCGAGCTGAATTCCCCGCCCATGGGCAGCCGGTAGGCGCTAAAGGACATCGCGGGGACACCCTTCTCGAAGCGCACCTGGGTGACGCCGCCCATGCGACGACCGTCTTCGGTGAAGAGCGCCGCCGCCAGCACCGCGCTCTCTTTTAGCTCCACGGGCGACTCCGTGGCCGCCGTCGAGGACGCCGTGGGCACGAGGCCGAAGTCGGGTCCAGTGACGTAGCGAACGACGCCGGCGGCCGCATGGGCCTTGGGTCCGATGCTGATCGACACCTTCTCTTTGAAGAGCAGCTGCTGCCCACCGAGGTCGCTCTCCCAGGAGAGCTCCACGGGTCGGAGCATGTCGCGCACAACCGTCAGTGCGGCGTCGGCGACGGGCTGGAACTCGGCGTAGCTATTCGGCGCCCCGTGCCCCCCCCACATCCGCTCGGAAAGCTCTGGCAGGACCGCGAGCACCGCCGGGACGATCGCTTCCGGTCGCTGCTCCCAAACGCAAATCTGCGCCCCTTCGAAGGGCGCGTCGGCCGCCACCTCCGCGCGACGCCCTCCGTAGCGCTGGCGCACGCTGCGCGGCGTCCAATCGAAGGCATCTTCAGCCTGGGTCGCCCAGCTCTGGGCTGGCACGATGTACAGGGGCTCCCAGCCGCAGTTGATCAACCGGTAGCCGCTCTTGGCCAAGGCCTCCGGCGTCTGGCTGTGCTGGCTCCACGACATGACCCAGGCGCTCCCGTCCAGGGTCTTGCCCCCTTCCACGGGCCGAAAGCCCTCCCAGACGATGGGCTGCAGGCCCGCTTCCGTCACATGGTTGGCCATGTCTTGGAGGAAGTGATTGAGAAGCGCATTCACCGCGCCCTCCTCGGCCTTGAGCGGCAGACCCTGGGCTTCCGCCAGGGATCGAAACTCGGGCAGCTCTAGGAGGCCCGGCGCCCACACTTCGTCGCCCCCCAGGTGCAGGTAGGGGCTCGTGCTAAACACGGCCATCACCTCGTCCAAGAGAGCCTTCGTGGCCTCCACGGCCACCGGCGACGCCATGTTGATCACGCCCGTGGACTTGGCCTCGCCGGTTTCGGCGTCGGTGGTTCCGAAGAGATCCGGGCGCGCGCGAACGAGAGCCGAGGCGTGGGCCGGCATGTCGATCTCTGGCACGAGCGTGATGCCGCGGGCGCCCGCGTAGTCCACGAGATACTTCAAGTCCTCAGCGGAATAGCCGCGATTCGCACCGGGCTGCCCAGGGTCCGTGCGCGGCGGCAGGCAGCTCGCGGGGAAAGTGAACGCTTGATCGTCCCCGAGGTGCAGGTGCACGACGCTCAGGGAGAACAGGAACGCCATGTCGATGCTCTCCCGGAGCGCCTCGACGGAATGGGGAAAGCGCGCAACGTCCAGCAGCAGCCCTCGCCACGGGAACGCGGGCGCGTCGTCGACTCGCGTGGGCGGGAGCATCCACGCGCCGCTTTCTGGGTCCTGTTGAAAGAGCTGTGCCAAACGGGCGACGGCCCGGGCGATCCCAACGCTCCCCGTTCCGGAGAGCGCGACGTGATCTTCGAAGACCTCAATCGAGTAGGCCTCGGGACTCCCGGCCACCGCGTCGTTGAGGTAACCGAGGGTCAGCGTCAGATCGCCAGACCCGGCCGGGGCCTCGCCGAGGGGTATGCGTCTACCCAGGCGCTTCTCCAGCGTGTCCTGAAGGACCACCGCCTGGGCCTCAAGACCTTCTTCGGTCGCCACGATCCGGGCCACCTCAGGCAGCACGAACGGCGCGAACCGGGGCTGGGCCGCTACGGGCGTTGGAACGACGGGGGGCGGAGGCGGCGGCGACCAGCCGCCCTCCTGAAGGCTAAGGACGCTGATGAGTAGGGCTGTGATCACGGGACCAGAGTATCAATGGCCGCGATGGCTGCCTCCAGCGCCGCTGGGATCTCGGCTCCCATCGGGTGGGTCGCCCCAAAAGAGTGATTCGCGCCCTCCAGGATCAGGTTGGAGCCGTTGGGCGCCTTGGCAGCCAAGCGCTCCGCGGCCTGCCATGGGACCGTGGCGTCGTCGGTGCCGTGAACCGCGAGGAACGGACCTTCGTAGCGGCCCGCAGCGGCCAGGATGTCGAGGCGCTCTCTGTGCTCAAGGAAGTCGTCCATGGCTGCGACGGACAAGCGGTGGATCTGGCCCGTGCGACCGTTTGGAACAAGGAGCTCTCCATCCGCCCGCCATTGGGCCTTCGTGTCGTCGTCGAAACGATCTGGATCGTCGATGGCGGCCCATGTGACGAGGGCCGCGGGCGGCCGTTCCGCCGCCGAAATGATCGCCATGCCCCCGCCGCGACTGTGCCCCATCAGCACTTCGCGCTCCGGGTCGACACCGTCGAGGCCCCTCGCGAACTCTCGCACCCGGGAGATGTCCTCGAGCTGCCTGCTGTAGGTGTCGTGGAAGAAGGCCAGCTCGTCGTCCATGACCATGATGTCGTCCCCGATCCCGCAGCCGGAGGCGTTGAGGGACACCGCAACGAACCCCGACTGGGCCATGCGCGTGGAGAGGAGCGGAAAGAACCCCCAGTCCATGAAGCCCTTGAATCCGTGGCATAGGACGATCACGGGTCGTGGCTCGGAAGACGCGGTAGACACAGACCCATCCGGGCCGACCGCGCGCTCCACGCGAACTCCGATCCGCCGGCTTGGGTCCTCCGGGTACTCAAGCCACAGTCGGTCCTGGGTGGTTTCCATGCCCTGTTATAGGCTGTTTCAGCGCACTATTCCGGAGCCTCCGGGATGGCGCAGAGAGCGCTCAGGCGGGGAACGGCCGCGCGAATCTGCGGCCACGCGGGCACGGGGCGCTCGCCGTTGAGGACGTACTTGATCTCAAGGGCTGCCGCTACGTTCAGCTGCACGTCGGCCCCACAGTCCGTGACCACGAAGAGCACGTCAAACCGCGACTCCAACTCGCGGGCGCGGCGCGCGACCTGGCCGATCAGTGCGGGTGGTGCGACACCGGGATGCACCAGTCGCAGCATGCCGATCGAACCGGTGGCGGCGTGTTCCTTCGGCGGCGCATCCCAGCGTTCGTCTCCCTCAAGATGCCCGAGGGACCACCCCGCGCCGCGAATGGCGTCGACCGCGGCCGTCTCGTACCACGAGCGGTGACGCGCCTCAAGAACGAGGGGCGCCGGACTCAGGGCACGGGCTAGGTAGCTCAGGCTTCGAACCTCAGCCGGGCCGTAGAGGTAGTCATCGCTTGGGAGCGTCGCCACCACGGCGCCGAAGCGTTCACGCTTGAGCAAGGGCGTCAACGCCTCGATAAAGGCACCCGTATCCGTGGCGCGCTGATCCTCTGTCCGCCCGCGATCGAGAAGCGCACTTGGGAGTCGCAGCAGTAGCCGCGTGCGCGGGTTGTTGGCCAGTGCGGCACCCCAGCGTGCGACGTGCTCTCGACGCGGGATCACGTGGGCCGTCGTCTCAAGCTCTAGACAGCCGAAGTAGCCCCCAAAGAAAGCAATGCGGTCGAATTGGGGGCCGCGGCCCGGCGGAAGAATGGCGTCGAGGGTGGGGTGCATGGCACCCGCAAAGCCGATCCGAATCACCAGTCCACCTCTCTATCTAGGGAACGGAACGCTTCCACCTCTGCTGCGACCAGGCGCGCTTGGATCTCCTCGGTAGCCGAGTCGAGGCTGGCTTCGTCGGTCGTCCGCGGCACGGCAACTGGCTCCCCGAACGACACCGTCACGCGGGTGAACGGGAGCGGAATCGTGAAACGATCCCATGATCCAAGCCGAAGCGCGCGCGATACGCCAAACCCGATAGGTAGAACGGGACGGCCCGTCGCTCGGGCCAAGAAGGCCGCCCCGCGGTTCACGTGATGACGCGGCCCGCGCGGGCCGTCGGGCGTAATCGCTACGGCTGTCCCAGCGGAAAGGAGTTCGCGCATCTCCCGGATAGCACGCGCGCCCCCCTTGGCGGTCGAACCGCGGAGCGTCCCGTACCCAAGCCGCTGCAAGAGCATATCTGCGAGCGCTCCGTCCCCCGATGCGGATACGAGCACCGTGGCCTTTGTGCCCGCAAGCGCTGAGGCGGCGGTTGCCATGCGACCGTGCCAGAGCACCGGGATGCAGCCATCGGGCGACTCAAGCACCTCCCTGCGTAGCTCCTCGCGCAGCATGTTGACGCGCCAAGTCTTCGCCAGCAGTCGCAGCATCGGCGGCGCGAGCGCAGGAACAATCGGAGCGGTGACGCGCCGCCGCCAGTCACGAAAGC
The DNA here is from genome assembly GCA_964417955.1 of uncultured Planctomycetaceae bacterium. Classification (GTDB taxonomy): domain Bacteria; phylum Planctomycetota; class UBA1135; order UBA1135; genus Saltatorellus. The sequence goes on along the minus strand of CAYQKK010000042.1, from coordinate 12,768 downwards.
GGCGCCGCAGCGGCCCGTTTCGCTTGGAACGGTCGCTGCGGCGGTAGACCCAGTCCTGGGCCAGCTCAGGGTTGCCCTCAGAATGACCTGCAGGGTCGGATTCAGCCCCTTTCAAAGGAGTCCTTGGGCTCAGGGATACTGAAGATCGTCTCCGCTCCCGCCGTCGTCTTGACCGTTCGGCCCCATGGAGTAGAGCTTGTAGCCATCTCCTGTCTTGGCGTAAACGAAGTCGTGGCCCCAGCTATCCTTCGGAATGGCGCCACCGGTGACGTAGCCATCGGGGTAGTTGGTGGACTTTGCCGTCAGCTCCGCCAACGTCGCGGGTGCGGCTCCACTGTGGTCCAGCTGATACAGCGTGATCGCAAGGTCGACCTCGATGATCGTGGACTCTGTGAGTTCCCGCTGGGCTTGACCGAGGCTGCCATCTTTCACCTTGGAAGCGCCGCTCTCCTCGGCTTCATCCACGATCTCTGCCTCAATCTCCTGCACGGTCATGACCTCTGAGGAGCGGGCCGAGTTCGTCGCCCCGAACAGCGCGAAACCCATGAAGGGCATGACGACGGCCTCAAGGCCGAGGGAGGACTTGGCGTACTGCATGACCCTGCCATCCTTCATGCGCGTCCAGTTCTCACTGGGCTGGAAGTGTCGGGTCAAGACGGTGGCGTCGGGCAGCATGGTCACGTCGAAAGGGAACTCGTCCCCCATCGCACCCGCAAGGAGCGGTGCCAGCCCCTTGATCTGGGAGTAGAACGCCCCAAGGAACGTGGGCCAATCGGCGTAGCCGACGGTGGTGGCGCCGTTGAGGTTGCCCATCGCGGTGATGTTCTCATGCACGCCGGGGTCATCGCCGTTCTTGGCGAGCTTCAGGACGCGGCGAACCTCTTTCTTGGCATGGGTCGACAGGGTGGTCAACAGCACGCGCCCGTCCATGATGGTGACCGTCGGCTTCAAGTAGCTCGCCGGGTCGATGGGCAGCCCGTCGAGAGGCAGGTTCAGTTCACCCGTGAACGACAGGGTGTACATCATCGCCCCCTTGTACTCGTCACGCACGAGCTGGATGTTGTCGCCGCCGAAGTCCTCAGCAAAGCGAAGCAAGCCGTCCATGCCGTTCGTGAACTGCTCTTTGTCGTTCAGAAGGGCGGCTCCCATGAGGTTGGGCGCCATGAAGAGCGACTTGACCTGGGGAAGGCTGTAGCTCAACGCGCTCCCGAGGGATCCGATCAGGTCGCGATCGGGGCGGAACCCGTAGTTCTCCTCCATGTCGCTCAGCCCGTTCGGGTCCTCTGCTTCCACAAGCTCCTGCACCATTTGGGCGAGGGCCTTGGCGTCGAGACTCGTGACCGAGGTCACCAGGGCACTCGGGTGAGCCAGGGTGAGCGCGCTCTTGTCGAGGGGCTGCGCTCCCACGACACCCGACATCGGACCGGTGCTGGAAGGATCGTGGAGGCCTTCGGTGATGAACTGCCCGTTGTCGATTCCGACGCGCCAGTGACCGCCGCGGATGCCGAAGGATGCGGCGGGGCCCACCATGACTTCGACGACGTCAAGCCAAGGCAGAGCGTCGGGTTCCTCAGACTGGACGAGAGCCTCAACGAAGGGGCGAAGGAAAACCTCCACCACCGGTGTCGCCGGCGCCTTCTCGAACGCAGCGCGGCCCTCGGTGAACAAAGACGACGCCGCGCCGTCCATGGCGCCCGAGCTCAGGGCGCTGACAAAGCTCTCGATCTCTACGCTTCCGGCGGAAATCGCCAGGCGAGTTCCGCCGGCAACGATGTGCATGGAACCCTCGAAGGAGTCGGGGTTCGCCCCGTTGCCCGCCTCGCTCGGAACAAAACTCCAAGTGCGGACGGCGGTCGATCCAAAGCCCATGGCTGACTCAGGAACGTTGGTTGCCTTCGCGCTGAGCTCGAGACCCTTGGGGCTCTCCTCGTTGATGCTCTTCACAAGGAACTGCGTCACTTGCTCGGCTGAAGCCTCGTCGATGAAGTCCACCACGAGTCGCAGACCGAAGTTCTGGCTGACGTAGAAGTCCTGATCGTTGGAAGCCTCCAGCCCCTTCACAAACGCCAGCACGTCGCCACCAGCGACCTCCACCGACATCCCAACGGACTTCATGCCGTACAGGTAGTCGAGCAGCGGTGGGATGTCACCGCTCGTCACCGCCTGCTCATACTGCTCCATCAACATCGCCCATGGATCGACGGGGCCTGCGCCCTCGCCGCCCTGCACCCGCCCGAGCGAGGCGTGCAGGTCCGGATCTGCGATCATCTTCGCCGGAGCCGTCGTGCTGTATGCCTTCAGCACGGCCTGGATGTCCGGAGCCTGGAGAACAAACGTCGCCGAACTAGGGTGCAGCGCAGCCGGCTCTAGGACGGCGGTGTCTTGGGCTGGGACGGAAAGGGCCGCCGAGGCGGTGGCTAGGGCGATGAACATGGTCGCGGCGTGGTGGGGTCTGGAAGGCGAAGGGGACTAGAGGCCAGCGAAGGCGCGGATCTCGGCTTCGCTGTCGGAGAGTGTCTTACGGATGTCTTCGAAGACCTTCCCAACCTCTTGGCCCTTTTGGAGGCCCTTTTGAAGCTGCTTCAGGAGTCTTGAGAGGTCCGCGTTGCCTCCATCGACAATGTAGGCCACGAGAAGACCAGCGCTCATGATCAATGTGGCAGAGCTGTCAGACTCGAGTCGGACGTCAAACTGGAAGACATCGTCCAGGTCTGCGAGGCCGCCCTGGGTCTGGAGGTTGCTGACGGACCATTCGAAGGCCCAGCGTGGGTTGCCGCCCTTGCCAACCTGCTGGTCCTTGAACCAACGGGACGCGTAGTTCGCGGCCCCCCATCGGAACCACCGCTCCATCCGTTGGGAGCCAAAGCGCTGGGAAAGGAACTCCCCGCGATCCACATCATCGTACTCCTCTGCCGAGGACAGCACGCTAGCGGCCGCGCCCAGCGTGGGGTCGAGGCCTTCGACGTAGGACAGTCCATAGGCGAAGCGCGCGTCATGGATCCCGAAGCTGGCCCCGTTCGGATCCTCCGCGTCCCAGTAGGTCGTCCCCATTCCGCGGTACTGCGAGTCCTCAAAGTCGAACCAGAGGTCAGCGAACGCGGCGCGAGAGTGACCGGAGACCCCCATTGGGTCGACCTGCGGGACGTCGTAGTCCTGGTCCCCATCCATGAAGCGCAGGTATTCCGCCTGGTCCTTCACGACCATGAAAGGAACCGGAAGCCCGCTGTCGTAGCCGAAGACCTTCTGCATGTCGAACCAAGCCAGCTCGGCCTGCTTGGCGGCGAGCATCGCGGTCTCGCGGGTCGTCGTTGCCCAGATCACAGCGCGCTTCGTCGGGATCACCCAGGGAGCGTCGAGGTCGTCGTGCCACTCATTGGCCTGTTCGAGGGTCTTCCACTCGTCACCGCACTTCCAGAGGCCCTCTTCCATCTTCGGGAACTCCGACGGCTCGACCCAAACGAGGTCCTGCTGCTTCCAACCATCCGCGAGGCGCTTGACCGTTTCCGGATCGAACCAATCGCCGTACTCGTCCTTCTGGAGGCCCTTGAGGAGAAAGGGAACGTCGACCGCAGGCACCCAGCTGTCCTGGTACTTCACCAGCCCGCGTTCCTCCGCGATCTTCTGCATGTGACGGTCGAGGGAGCGCTGGGTCTCGTACCACTTGCCCTCGAACTCGATGTGGCCGAGAACTTCTCGAGCTTCCGCGTGGTCCGGGTCAGCCTTGATCACGGCCTTCAGGACGCGCTTGCGATACTTCTTTCGCTCGTCGTCCTCTAGGGTCCACTGGTAGAGAGCCCATAGCTTCACGGGGTCTTTGCCCGCAGCCTTGAGCTGATCCTTGAAGTCAAAAGCAGCGAGAACGTGCGCGAACGAAGCGGACGTCGAAGCCAGAGGAATGACGGCCCCGGGAAGAGGGGTGTGGACGCAGGGCGCCAGGGCGATGAGGAGGCTCGTCAGCATGGGTATCTGGGTCGAAACTGAGGGGATCGAGGAAAGTTGATGCGCGGCTTTGGAACGAATCGCCCCCGCGGCGCAGCGCGCATCTATAATGCCCGGCTGTTCTACGCGCACGCTCCGTTCTGGAGAGTCGAGAGCAAACCTTCATCCTCCCGTCAACCAACCCGAACAGCCTAGCGATTAGGGCGAACCCTCCCGG
>CAYQKK010000042.1:0-8512 GCA_964417955.1 uncultured Planctomycetaceae bacterium | reverse complement strand
AGGCAGAGACACTAGGCAGAGACAGAGATGGCAAAGCACAAGGCCGCAACCGAAATCAGCATCGCCCAAGAGGAGCGCTCTGCGTTCGCTGACTTCGTCGATCAATACAAGTGGATTGGCCTGGGGCTCCTGGCCGTTGTGGCAGCAATCATCCTTTGGAAGTCCAAAGCTGGCGAGGCCGCACTGGCGGAGCAGCGAGAGGACTGGAACACGCTCTACGCCGCGTTGACCGGCGAGGATGCCAGCGCTGAGACCGTCGCGGAGGCCGCTAAGAAGATCAAAGAGCCTTCCGTGGCTGCCATCGCCAGGATCAACCAGGCCGCGATTCTGAGTGGGGACCGCAAGTACCAGGAAGGCAAAGACACTCTCGGGTTCGCTCTCACGAACGCCCCTGCGATCTTCTCTAAGGTCAAATTCCCCGTTGGGCCCGACGGCGAAGAGATCTCGCTCCTGAAGAAGATGCAGACCAGCATCACCAACGAGGGAGCCTGGATGGATAGCCACAAAGCGCTCTTCGAGAACCCCCCCCTCCCAGAGGGCTCTCCGCGGGTGGAACTGAACACCACCAAGGGCAAGATCGTGATCGGTCTCTACCTAGAGAAGGCTCCTCAGCACGCGAAGAACTTCATGAGGCTCGCGGAAGAGGGCTACTACAACGGCACGAAGTTCCACCGCATCGTGACCGGTGGCTTCATTCAGGGCGGCGACCCCAACAGCCGCAACGATGAGCCGGAGACCTGGGGCCGCGGTGGCCCGGAGAGCAAGGTTCCGAAGGAAGACTCGGGCCTCGTTCACGCAGCAGGGGCGCTGGCCGCAGCCAAGCAAAGTGGTCAAGAGGATTCGAGCGGCAGCCAGTTCTACCTGACGGCTACCCCGCAGCATCAGTTCGACAGCGGCTACGTGGTGTATGGCACCGTTCTGGAGGGCCTCGAAGTCATCGAAGAGATCTCGAACGGCGAACTCCGCGAAGACAAGGAGGAGACCCCGGTCGAGCTGATCGAGATCACTTCCGCCACTGTCCTTCAGTAGGGCCCCCAAGAGAGCACGCCCAGGGCGGCAACATCCAAGCCACAAAAACGGCGCAGGAGAGCATCCTGCGCCGTTCTTCTATGGACTGAGCATCGAAACGTAGAGCGCTTCCTTGCTGTGGAAAACTCCCGATTCGGTATGGCTGTGGGCCCAGCCCCATAGGCAGTTCCCATGGGCAAGACTGCGGGTCCTTCCGTCTTCCACTAGGAAAGCGCCCCAACAGGCTGGCCCCACCAAGGGTCCATCGGGCCGGTGGAAAGTCGGTGGAGAACCGCGGGTCATAGAAAAACAGAGTGCCGCTTTCCACGTGGAAGGCGGCACTCTGTTGAGCTCATCCGCAAGGGGGCTCAGAGCGTGTCTTTGGGAGCAATCATGCCCACGATACGCTCCAGCTCGTCACGGTTTGAGTAGTCCAGGGTGATCGAGCCGCGGTACTTCTTGCCATTGCGAAGCGTGACCTTCACGCCGAGCTTCTCCCGCAGCTGCCCTTCGATCTCGCCGATCCAAGGGGCGGCTGACGAAGCCTCGCCGACAGCGCTGCCCTTCTCGCCCGAGGCAGCCTGCTTCCTAGCGGTGGTAGCCTCCCGCCCCAGCTTTTCGATGTCGCGCACCGAGAGCCCCTTCCGGACCACCTGCCCAAGGGCGTTGAGGATGGATTTCTCGTCCTTAAAGCTCAGCAGGGCACGCGCATGGCCCATCGAGACCATTCCAGACTTGAGGGCCTCATGGACCTCCGCAGGGAGATCGAGCAGGCGAAGGTGATTGATGATGGAGGATCGACTCAGGCCGACACGCTCTGCCACCTCTTCTGTGCTCAACCCCACACGGTCCATGAGCGCCTGATAGCCGCGGGCCTTCTCGAGGGCGTCGAGATCCTCCCGCTGGACGTTCTCGACGATGGCCAGCTCCAAGCTAGCGCCATCGTCAAGGTCCTCCTTGATGGTCGCTGGAATCTGGGCAAGGCCAGCCGAACGCGCGGCACGCCAGCGCCTCTCTCCAGAGACGATCTCGTAGCCAGCCTTGGTGCGGCGAACGCAGATCGGCTGGATCACCCCATGGCGCTGGATGCTCTGACGCAACTCCTCAAGCGCAGTGCTATCGAACGTCTTCCGCGGCTGATCAGGGTTGCGACGAATCAGAGAGACGTCCAGGTAGTGGGCTGCAACGTCCGCCGCGGGAACCTGGGGCTCTTGAGTCGAGCCCCCTGCGGGACGGGTTGACTCGGCGTTGGAGGGTGACTCCGCTTGAGGGGAGCCAGGCTCCGGTGTTTGACCCAGGAGTGACCCAAGGCCTCGTCCAAGACGTCGTTCCATTGATGTTCCTGTAGCAAGTTGCGGTTCCACGTGGAACCCCTTAGAGGCGGGCTGGGGGAGGGACTCTAGTCAAAGCGCCGCGGCCTGTCGAGGGAACAGTCAACAGGTGAGGCCCCAGCCGATCGCGGAGCCCGTAGACTCCGCAACTCCCCCATGGCACTTCTTCTCACGGTCCAGTCAGCCCTTGGTCAGCTTGTGCGCCAGCCCTTGGCCTGGCTCTGTGCAGCCACACTCGCCGCCGGCTGGTGGATCCTGGAGGTGCTCATGCCCCTGGGGTTGGCGACAGGCTCACTCCATCGTTCGACGGCTCACTACGAACTTGGGTTTCTTGGGGGCGCCATCGCCCAGGGCATGGCCCTCGGCGTATGCCTCAAATTGAGGTGGGTGCTCAATCTGCGGAGCCCAGCGTGGGGGCTCGTCGCCGTCATGCTGATTCTGATCTGCGCTGCCATCCTGATGAGCGCCTTCATTCTGATCCCCGCGGAGGCCTTTCAGCTCTGGCAGTTCGCTGACTTCCAAAAGGGCCAGTCCCTCGCCGCGCTCATGCTGGGCTGGTTCCACTTGGCGGCAATGGCCAGCATTGTCCCCTTTTGTGGGTCTCCAGCTCGGAGAACGAGTGCCTTTCGAGACAATGTGCTCGGAGTCGCCTGGATCGCGTTCGCCGCGGTCATCATCCCGGCTTCGGTCCCAGGGGAGGGGCCTAGTGGCTCAGCTGTCCTCCACGTCTTCGATCCAGGCCGGATGCTCCGTGCCAGCTTTGAGCCTGCTTCGCTTCCTTGGGGAGCCTGGTGGGCGGCTCTGATGCCAGCGCTGGGATGGTCTCTCATGGCCCTGTGGCTCGCTAGGCGGGCTCAGGCAGCCCCCGCGACCCCAAATCACCCACCATGCGCTACGCCATCCTCGGAGACATCCACGCCAATCTAGCGGCGCTAGAGGCCGTCCTGGCGGCCGTGGATGCCGAGGGTATCGAACAGATCCTGCAAGTGGGGGACGTGGTGGGCTATGGAGCTGCCCCCAAGGAGGTGATCGAGGTGCTACGGGAACGGGACGTCGTGGTGGTCAAGGGCAACCATGATGCGGCCTGTGTGGGGGAGCTCGACGCGCGGCTGTTCAACCGGGATGCCCGTGCGGGGGTGAGGTTCACAGAGGGTCAATTGGGCCGCGTGGAGATCCAGTGGCTCAAGGACCTGCCCCTTGTGGCGCAGACCGAACATTGCTCGATGGCCCACGGCACGCTGCACCGACCCGAGCGGTTTGAGTACGTCCAGAGCATCGCGGATGCGGAGCCATCCCTCGACATGATGGAGCACCCTGCCTGCTTCGTCGGCCACACCCACGTGCCAGTGACGATCATGCGCATGGTGGATGATCCCCATCGCACCTCCTACACCATCGAGTCGGGGGTCGACCTAGCCGAGTCCTCGGTGGCCCTAGTGAACGTCGGCAGCGTCGGGCAGCCCAGGGACGACGATCCGCGCGCCGCCTATGCCATCTACGACAGCGAAACGAAGCGCGTCGACATGTTCAGAATCGACTACGACATCGAGCGAGAAGCCGATCGGATCACGCGAGCTGGGCTCCCCAAGATGCTGGCGGATCGGCTCTTTCTCGGCTTCTAGCCCAACCACCGATTGAACCACTCAGCGCCCGCGCAGGTAGCCGAGTGAGTCCGGAAGGCCTTCCAATCCGGACTCGCCGAGGTCGGCCGCGAACAGGGCCATAAGGTCCCTGAGCGGACGCTCGTCCCCGCGTACGATGTACTCGCGCGCCTCCGGGTTGGAGCCGATGGCCACCATCAGCTCCAGGATCGAACCCGCGTTGCAGCTGGCCCCGGCGATCTCAAGCTCGACCGGCGTGCCGTGATGCTGCACAACGGCCACCACTAGCGATGCGGGGCGCGCGTGAAGGTGGACGCCTTCCCTCAGGTAGAGGGTCACCTGGGAGACATTCGTGTAGCTCGGGAGCAAGGAAGAAGCGAGCTCGGTGCCGCTATCCATAAAGGTCCAAGCCCAGACCAACAGCCTGTTGAGGGTGACATCGCGCACTTCACCGCGGGTGACCACCGATTGGATCACAGCCTCTGCGGCTTCGGAACGCAGACCGCCAGAGTGCCGCTCGACGAAGTGGGTCAGATGGGTGACGGCCTGGAGAACGTGGAGGGATGCTGAGATATGACCCCGGAGAGTCGTGAGTCTCGGGTCCCCCGTCTCCAGCACGGTGTTCTTGACGTAGGTGTCGTAGCTCGACTGGAGGTTGTGGACGGACGCCTCCCAATTCCGCGCGTTCACCTCCGTGCAGTGCTCGGCCAAGAAGGTCTCGCGCTCCAGCTCGTCTTCGAGTCGGTCGATCCGAACGGCGCGGAGGGCTTCAGCCGTGTCGAGGAACTTGGTCGCCACTTCAGCGATCCTCTGCTCTTCGTCCTCGATCCGATCGAGATCGATGTTGTGGGGGAGGCGGAAGCGGCGGACCGTGCGGTCCACGGGCGCCTGTCCCTCCCCTTGGGCGAGTTCGGTCACGCTGATCCGACGCCCCTCATCGAGCAGCGCGCGCATGAGGCCCGAGAGCTTGGCTTCCACAAATTGAAGCGCGAGCCCAAGGTCGTCATGGGCCGATGCCCGCCGCTCACCGATGGCGTCGAGAACCCCATAGCCGGCGAGCCTCTGGACAAGATGTCGCAGGCTCATCCCCGCGAGGGAGAAGCCGCGGATCGATGCAACGAGCTCAGTGAACGCAGAGAAGCGGCGGTTGGTGCGGGCGCCGTAGTCGTCGAGGAGTGCCTCAACCTCATCTGTTTCCAAAGAGAGGTCGAAGAAGCGCCGCTTGGTCCACGCAGACCCACCGGGCGCGGCGCACGTCTCAAGAAGAGGCGTCGCGCGCTCCGCTAACAGTCGACGGAAGTCCTCCTCCGGGACCACCTTCTCAATGGAGGGCTCCTGCATGTCTCGCCAAGAGGATAGCAGAAGCCCGTCGCGAGACGTGGGCCCACGAACCCATCCAACGCTCAAGAACGCGGGTCGGCAGAACCGAATTCTTACAGAGCAGGGAAGAGCGGTGCATGTGCCCGCCCTTCCAGCCCCTTTGTTCCCCGACCGCCCGGAGCCCGTCATTTCAGCCGAACGCTGCCTCGAAACCTACCTTCAGGAGATCAACGAGGTCCCCCTGCTCACTGCCGATCAGGAGAAGGAGCTTGGTGCCCGTGTCCAATCTGGTGACATGGAGGCGCGCGAGCATCTGATCCGCGCCAACCTGCGGCTCGTGGTGTCCATCGCCAAGATGTACAACGACCGCGGCCTGAACCTCCAGGACCTCATCGCTGAGGGCAACATCGGCCTCATGAAGGCCGCAGAGAAGTTCGACCCAGAGGCCGGCTGCCGCTTCTCGACCTACGGTACCTGGTGGATCAAACAGTCGATCCGCCGCGCCCTCACGAACACGGTCAAGTCGGTGCGCGTGCCCGGCTACATGAACGAGATGATGTCGAAGTGGCGCACCGTCGCGAACGAGCTGCGCTACATGCTCGGACGCATGCCCACCGTCGAGGAAGTCGCCCTCGAGCTTGAGATCCCAAAGGAGTCCTGGCCGCTTCTCAAGCGCACGATCGAGTCCAACCAGGCGGGTCAGGTGTCGTTGGACGTCATGACCCAGACCCACGACACCGTCGAGGACGAGAAGGCCACCGACCCCGAAGACAACACGATTCAGAACGACCTTCTGTCGCGTCTGAACGAGCTGCTCGACGTCATCGACGAGCGCGAGGCCACCATCCTGCGCCTGCGCTATGGCCTCGGCGACAAGGCCGAGGACCCCATGACCCTCAAGGAGATCGGCAAGATCGTCGGCCTGACCCGCGAGCGCGTACGTCAGATCGAGCGAGACGCGCTGAAGAAGCTCTACGAGGTCATGGCCGGGGAGTAGGGATCTCGACTACGGTGGAACGCAGACCATGCGCTTCGCCGTTCTCTTTTTAGCCGTGCTCCTAGGCGTAGGGGCATTCATCGCTCTCAGCGACAGTGGGCCAGAGGCCGAGCCGAACCAGGAATCACTGGTGCCCCTTGCACCGCAAGATGAAGACCTAGGGGCGGCTTCCGAGGAGAGCACTGGATTCGCCGAAGCGCTGCCGAGCGAGCCCACCCAGGTCGTACCTGCTGCACCGGAGCTCGGGGAACGCGAAGAGGCGAACTTCAGCGGCCAGAACCTGGTTGAGTTCCACGGTTCCGCGATGCTTCAGCCGAAAGGACAGCGGCCCTACCCCGCTGTCCGCGGGTCGATAGAGATCGCCATCCTCAACCACGGCCGGCTTGTCCCCGTGACCGTTGACGTCAACCAGGGCAAGTTCCAGGTCGAAGTGCCGGACCGTTGCCGTCTGCGCATCGACGGTGGAGTGCTCGAGGACCAAGCCGTTCGCATCCTCGGTGCTGAAGGCCTCATCACCCTCGACGCCGACCAGCCCTACACATTGATCGGCGAGCCCATTCCCGTCAACCGGCTGCGCGTCTTCGAAGGCACACAGCGCGTCCCCTTGGCTGGCGTCACCGTCCGCACGGCCCAAGACGGTTCCACTGCCAGGATGGCTGGAGCCGACGCGGTGGGGGAGGTCCTCGTCGCGGATGCCGCGTCGCCGATCGACCTGCCGTACCTCCCGCAGGAACGCCCGGTTTGGCTGCACGTCAGCGCCGAGGGCTACGCCACAACAGCACTCCTCCTGAAGCCCCAACAAGCGAACGAGAAGGACGTTGTCCTCTGGCCTGCGGCCACGCTCACCGTGCGCGTCACAGGCAAGCTGCGCAACAGCCTCAAGGCCCTGACGATCCACCGTCACGAGCCCGCCGCAGAAAGCTCCTCAGGTTCCCAAGGGACCGGGTCGCCAGCGAAGCGCCACTTCGCCACCTTCCCCATGAACGCCCCCGGCATCACCACCGATACCGAAGCCACGATCTTCAGCGTGGAGAATGTGCCCGCCTTGCCCCTGACCATCGAGGCGCGCGGCTTTGACAAGCGTGGGCGCGAGACGCTTCTTGGCAGCACCTCGGTAGAGCTCGGACCGGATCAGGCGGGCACGGTAGAGCTCCGCCTCAGGGAACAATGAGCGAGCCCATCGCGATGACCGACTCGTTCGCTGCGAGCCGAGCGCAACCCAAGGCGGAAGATCCAGGGCGACCGAACGACGGAGTCGCCCTGTACGTGCACCTGCCGTTCTGCGCAGCGAAGTGTCACTACTGCGACTTCTTCTCGGTCCCAGACGAAGGCCAAGACATCGAGGGCATGATCTCGGCGATCCTGCGCGAAGCCGAACTCCGCGCGCCGAAGCGCCCGCGGACCGTCTTTATCGGTGGGGGCACGCCGTCGCTGCTCAGCGTGCCACAGCTCACCCGCTTCCTCGACGGCCTCGACGCCATCACAGGCTGGCGAGCGAGCGCCACGGAGGTCACCGCCGAGTGCAACCCCGAGAGCCTCGACGTGGACAAGGCGAAGGCGCTCAAGGACCTCGGTGTCCCGCGCCTGTCCATCGGCTTCCAAACGCTGAACGACGAGACACTCAAGCTCTTCGGCCGCGTCCACAGCGTCGACGATTCGTTCCGCGCCGTGGAGTCCGCCCGCACCGCCGGAATCGAGCACCTGAACCTCGACATGATCTACGCGGTGCCCGGTCAAACCGCCGCGGATTGGTCGCGCGATCTGTCCCGCGTGCTCGCCCTCGGCCCCGAACACCTCTCCGCCTACAACCTGACCTTCGAAGAAGACACGCGCTTCAAGCGCTGGCTCGACCAGGGCAAGCTAGAACGCTCACCGGAAGAGGTCGAGCTGGAGATGTTCCACGCCACGCGGACCCTCACGTCCGAGGCCGGCCTCCACGCCTACGAAATCTCCAACCACGCCACGCAGGGTGAGGAGTGCATCCACAACGTGGGCTACTGGCACAACGCCGAATACCTAGGCATCGGACCGGGCGCCGTCAGCAAAGTCGGCCTTACGAGGGTCGGTAACCCCCGCGCCATCCAGCCCTACCTCCGCCGCATCGCCACCGCCGGCCACGCCACCGACTGGCGCGAGGACCCCGATGAATTCGCCCGCCTCGCAGAGACGTGGTGGCTAGGCCTCAGACTCACCGAAGGCGTCAACCCGACAGAAGCACGCGAGACAGCCCGCTTCACCGCCGACGTCCCCGACCC
>CAYQKK010000041.1:0-53247 GCA_964417955.1 uncultured Planctomycetaceae bacterium | reverse complement strand
GTCATTGGGTCGATGGCACCGGAGATCTGGCGTTCGGTCTTCGTCCTACGCGGCTACAGCGTCGATGCGCTTGGGCCTGAGATCTCCATGGATGGACATAGGCTCTCGAGCCGTCTTGTTCGGCTTCGTTGGCAGCCATCGGAACGCGAGCGCGCGTGATCGCCAGCCGCAGCTGCAGTCGCGAACTTTCTTCGTCACGAGCATTCGGGTTCTCCGTACATCTCGCTGTACAGAGGGGCGGGATGGAGACAAATACTCAGCCTTTGAATCGAGCTCCGGAGCCCGCCCCCCTCTTCTTACACCCTGGTTTGCACCCCCCATCGACCCCATGCAGAAAGCACAGTTCGCAATTGGCCTACTCGTCCTGGCTGCCGTCATGGTCGCGACTTCGCGGCCGCCCGTTGAACTGGTGAGTTCGCGGCCCGCTGCGGTGCTGGCGCCTGTGTCGCTGCCGGCAGCGGTCGAGCAGAGCGATCGGGCACCAGAGATCGACGCGAAGATCGAGCTGAGCCACTCGTTCGCCGATGCGGCCACGCGACCGTAGACCGGGGCGCCGATCAAAGAAGTACGGGGCCTCAGCGGCCCGGCTGGGGATCTGTGGCGGCGGCGTCGTAGGCCCTCACTCGCTCTAGGGCGGCTCGGTCCTCGGACTCGACGATCTGCAGGTAGAGATAGGCGATGGCCATCGTGGCGGCGTCGAAGAGGCGATCGGCGGCTCGGTGGGCCCAGGTTGAGTTCTCGGGGTTCATGGGAGCAAGAACGGATGCCGGCTGGGATCGGCGACGGAGAATCTGAGGGACTTCTTCTCAGGTATAGTTCGGGGGCTAAGACCCATGGAGAACTGGATTCCTGACCTTGAGGCGGCCATTGGGGCCGCGGCTTCGCTGGACTCGGTGGAGGCCTGGAAGGGGCATGTGGAGGGGCAGCTCTCGGCTCAGCCCTGCGTGTTTCATCGGAACGCGGAGATCACGGCGCTCTACGGGGCGCTGTACCTGCGGCACCCGGGGCTTTTTAAGTGGGCGGGGATGGCGGCGCATGCTTCCCACCACGTACGGGTGGCCCTGTGGCCCCTGCGGCTCTCCGCGAACAAGAGCGGCTTCGTGGACCTTCCGAAAGCGCTGGGACGGTGGCAGTCCCTGCGGATGTCCGATGTGGACCAGCTGCGGCAGACGAACAACAGCATCTTCAAAGATGTCTACTGGGCGCACCTGGTGTACGACGGAAGCGCGGAGGGACTGGAGCGCCTTGAGGAGTTAGCGAAGCAGGACCCCGAGGCCGAGCGGTTGGTGGGGCCGTTCAGGCTCCTTGAAGAAGGCCGACTCTCCGCCGAGGCCGGAACCGCGGGCGGACAGGAGAAGATCTGGGAGGCGAACCGGCTCCTTCTGCGCCACGAACAGGAAGACGTGGTACAGCCCAACTTCGATCAGCTGTCGTGCGCGTTTGCGCGGGCCTTCTCGTTCGGGGCGACGCTCGGTTTCCAGGCCGACGGACCGCTCCGGTCCCTCGGGTTCTTCACCTCGTTCTACGGGCACTCGCTGACCGGAAGATTGACCACGTTCCTGCGCGAGTTCCGACTGCCCATGATCACCAAGCTGGACGATCGCTGGGACTGGATCGAGCGATCCATCCTGCCTCGCTTTCGCCGCTATGAGGGCTCTGGCGAGGCGATGGAATCAGCCCTCCAGACGTACCTGACCGACGCGGGCGTGACGGAAGAAGTCGCCTGCTCGATCGCCGCCGTCTAAGACGAAGGCGGCGACTGGCTGTCCGCGCTCAGGTCTGCGTGTTGTGCCGGGCCTCGATCGGAGGCGGAATCGATGCGGGGTCGTCGTCGATCATCTGACGAAGGTCGATCTCGATGCCCCGTGAAATGGTCGTGATGGGCACATCGTTGACGGTGCCCTCGAAGGGGTTCTCCGTCACGCGGCCAATGCGCTCCATCGTGTGGAAGATCCACATCACCACGACGCTGAAGGGCACGCTCATCCAGATGAACCACCCGTTGATCCAGCTGTAGTCACTGACGAGCTCAAGCTCGATGCTTGCGAACTCATGCACGAGGCCGATGGGGATGAGCAGGATAAAGATCCAAAGGAAGGTCGCGTTGAGCGTCGCGTACTGGCGCGGGTACGGGAAGTTCTTGATGCGCTCGGACTTGCCCTGATGCTCCACAAGAGCGTTGAGCACACCCTGCATCTCCATGTGCCGGAAGTCGTCGATGAGGCCGCGCGAACGGAGGCGCTGGAGCTCGCGCGATTGAAAACACAACAGCTGCGCCGCAGGGTTCGCCTTGCCGCACACCATGGGCCCCTCCCCGTCGGGAACGTAGTGCGAGATATCCTCCTGCAACGTGTGGTGCAGCTCGTGGACCTTGATGCGGTCCCTCCACTCCTTGTTCGTAAGCGCACGATGGTTAGTCTCCCAAGGTCGTTCCGCGCGCATCGCGAAGCGCAGCGCCGTCAACCATGCGACGTGGCGCATGACCATGCGGCGTCGGATGGAGCGCAGTTCCTCATCGGTTGCAGGCTCCGTCGCGAACTCATTCGTCACGAAGTCGTTCACCATGAATCCGAGGGAGCGCGACGAGTTCACGATACCTCCCCAGATCTTGCGTGCTTCCCATGTGCGCCCGTAGGCGGCGTTGTTCTGGAAGCTGAGGATGAAGGCAACGGACGTGCCCACGAGAGCGATGGGAAGCCACGGGAAGTGAATCCAGCGCTGACCCAGGACTCCGTAGAGGACGACGGGGATGGACGCGATCAGAATGAACGCGAGCAGGTTGTAGCGCGTCCACAGGACGAGCGTCACAGGAGAGAAGATCCGCTTTGTGTACATGTTGGGAACAAGGGTACGAGACACGCGCTCCGATGAACCGCCAACCCCGCGCGAAACCGCTCGGCTTGATGGTGGTAGACTGTCGCGTATGGGCCCGCATATCCCCCGTTTCCCAGGGACGGGCCGCTTCCCGCCAGCACCCCACTGATCCATGAACTTCACCTCGCTCGCCAAGTCTCTCTGCGGCACTCTCCCGTGCTTCCTCGCCGCCCTCGCCCTCTCTAGCCAAGCCTCCGCCGCCCAACAGGACTTCTACATCACCGACGCGTCCCTAGCCTGCACCAGTGGCGCCGGGGGCAATCAGGTCATCTGCAACATCGTCGAGGTCCACGTGAACGAAGTCATCGAGGTGGGCTTCAATCTTCCGGTGGATCCTGCGAGCCTCAACGCGTCTTCGTTTCAAGTCATCAACGTCGACAACGGGACCTCGCCATCGGGCTCGCTCCGGGTTTCGCCGCTTGACCCAACGCGGATTCTCTTCGAGCCCGACCTCGTAGCGCCCGGATCCCTCAACTTCACGTTCGAGCCCAACCGCACCTACGAACTCCTCATCAACGGGACGGCCCAAGGAGACGCGGGGCCCTTCATCAGGAGTACGACGGGCGACGCCAACCAGGGTCGCTTCCTAGCGGCGGTGATCACGAACCAGGGCCTACTTCCCTTTGTGAGGTCGGAGTGCGTGACGACGCCGAACTCCGTCGGCGCGGGCGCGCTGATGAGCGCTAGCGGTGACACGAGCATCTTCTTCAACGACCTCGTCCTTGAGACCTCGGGGCTGCCCGCTGGCACGTTCGGCGTTTACATCGTCGGGCGCGACGCCGCCTTCAGCCCACTTGGATCCGGCTCACTCTGCGTCGGCGGGATGCTGCGCCGACTTGCAGGCACCCAGTCCAGCGCCAGCGGGACCGCGAGCCTCCCTCTGGATCTGCCCTTGATCGGCGGCGGAATCTCGGTCCGCACCGGCGAGTCCTGGCGCTTCCAGCACGTCTACCGTGACGCAGGCCCAACGGGCGCAACGTTCACCACCAGCGACGCGATCCGCGTCACCTTCACCTTCTAGTTCGAAACGAAACGATGAGCCAGCTGATCACAGGCCTCTTGGTAGCCGCCGCCGCGCTGACGGCCGTCCGCGGGGCGACGCTCGACCAAGAGCCCGCCCAAGTCGACGTCCCCAAGCAAGAGGCGAGCGCTTCCGAGCACGAGTGGCTCCTCCAACTCGTCGGTGAGTGGGACGCCACCTGGGACACCGAGCCTGGCAACCCAGACGGCGACGCGACCTGGAAGAGCCACGAGAGCATCAAGGCCGTAGGCGACCTCTGGATCGTTGCGGAAGGCGAAGCGTCAGGGGCGGACCTCAGCTTCACCTCGATGCTCACCATCGGCTACGACCCCGCGGAAGAGGCCTTCGTGGGCAGCTGGATCGACTCGATCCAAACCCGCATGTGGACCTACCGCGGCACCCTCGACGAAGAGCGCCGCGTTCTCACGCTGGCCGCCGAAGGGCCATCGATGACCGACCCCACCAAGACCGCGAAGTACGAAGATCGGATCGAGCTGATCGACGCCGACCACAAGCGAATCACCAGCGTCGGCATGAACGATAAGGGCGAGTGGGAGCAGTACATGCAGGTGAACTTCACGCGATCGAAGTAGCTCCCCCACAGACGACCGCTCCACGAAAAACGGCCGCGGATCTCGACGTCGTCGAGGCCCGCGGCCGCTTGCGTTGGTTTCGAGAACCTACTTGAGCTTCTCGAGGAAGCCCGTGATGCGCTCGGTGTAGCCGAAGTCGCCGCGGTCGGTGGCCTTGGCAGCCTTCGCTGCCTCAAGGGCGGCCATGCCGACGCGCTTAGCCTTCTCCATGTCGCCCATGGACTGGGCCAGGCTCGCCTGCTGGAACATCATCCAGAAGGTGCCGGGCTGCATCTCGTTGGCCTTGTCCATCCACATGGACGCCTCTTTCATGTCGCCCTTCTTGTCGATCATGTACATCGCGGCGTCGTAGTACGTACGAGCGCTTACGTCGCCCTTGGCGTTGCGCACCTTCTCGTCGATCTCCTTCATCATCATCGTGTCGGTGTCGACTACGATCGGCACGCTGAGGTGCGTGTCGGCCCAGGCGATGACGAGATCGGCGCCGTTGGCGTGGAAGCCCTGGAAGTCGATGGTCATCGTCTCGTGGGTCGTCTTCAGCATCGTCGGCTTGACCATGACGCGCAGAGCGTCCTTGGCCGGGTCGTAGCCGCCAGCGCCCCAGAGGTCCGTCTGGTTGCTGAGGATGAACGTCCAGTCGGCGCCCTTCGTCGGGATCGTGTAGACCCCGTAGGTGCCGGCCTTCACGGCCTCGCCGCCGACGGTGGCGTCTTGGTCGAGGGTGAGCTTCGTGGACGCGTTTGCGCCGGTACGCCAAACGACGTCCCAGGCCTCAAGGCCACCAAAGATCTCACGGCCGCGCACGCTCGGGCGGCTGTAGTCGAGGGTCATCTCGCCAAGGCCCACCTGCTGGGTCACGGTGGCGTGGGGGCTCTTGGGCGGACCCTTGAGCTGGGCCTCGGCGGCAGGGGCGATGACGGTAGCTGCGACGGTGGCAAGCGTGATGGAAAGAAGGCTCGGGCGCATGTTTAGAGTGAGTGGTAGAAGCAGTGCTAGGGCTGCATGGGGCTGAGAAGTAGCTCAACCTCCGTGCGACGGCGTCGCATTCGGGGAAGACCTCAGCGTGTGACTAAGCCATGCGCAACAAAACTCCAGGCGAAGCAGCACCGACATTGACGGCCCGTTCATACGCATCGAGCTTGGAGTTTTACGGTAGCCATATACTAGGCTGCCCCCATGCGCGCCCGAGACTTCCGCCCTCCACCCATTGTGATGGCGGCGCTTCTCGCTGGCTCGCTTCCTGGGGCGAGTTTCGCCCAGTCGACGGCCGGAGGGGCGCCTCCCGGATTGTTAGAAGCCCCGGCCGAATCAACGCGGTTCACGCTGGGCGAGATCAAGGTCGTCACCAGCGACATATTCGAGGCCGACCGGACCGAGCGCGGAATCAGCCGCCTCATCAATCGCACCCACTGGACCACTCGAGAATCCGTCATCCAAAGGGAGATCTGGCGCTCGCCCGGGGAAACCGTCGACGAGGCCTTTGCCCAAGAGCTGGAACGCAACCTGCGTTCGCTGGGCCTCTTTGCGGAGGTCGTCGTCAAGCTCGTCCCCAGCGGCAACCCCGAAGCCGGGGCGAACGTACGCGACCTGCACGTCACCACCCGGGATCGCTTCTCCCTCCGGATCGGCGCGGGCGCCTCCTTCGTCGGGGCCGCCGCCAGCGGCAACGCGTCCCTCGCGGAGTCCAACCTGTTCGGCATGGGCGACCGCCTGCGCTTCAGCTATCGCGAGAACGACTTCGGCGAGACCCGCGGTGACGTGGCCTACTTCGATCGCTACGTCGGGGGATCATGGACGAGCGCGACCGTGCAGGCTGGACGAAGGGAGGAAGGCAATGCGTACGGCCTAAACCTCGACCGCCCCTTCCGGCACCTCGAGGACAAGATGGCGTGGAACGTCTCTGCCTCCACCGCCGGCGTTGACCAGGACTTCTTCGCCGCCAACGAAACCGTCGCCGAAGTCCCCTTCGACATCACGAGCCTCTCCGCCTCGGTGCGCTGGCGATCCGGATCCAGGATGAGCTTCTGGACCCGCGGCTTTTCCGCTCGCTACTCAGAGGTGGACTACTTCGCCGCGCGGGGTCCCGCCGCAGCGGGACTCCGCGTGCCCGGCGACACGCAGACCCTGTTCGCAGGCGGCACCCTCGGCTTCACCGACCTCTCTGAGTTCCGCGAGATCAGTCACCTCGACACGCTGGAGTTCGTCCAGGACGTCCCGCTGGGAACGACGGGCTCCATCGAAGCCGGCGCCGCCTACCGCGACGAAGAGGTCGGCGGCCAGGCCCAGACCGCCGCGGGTCAAATGACCCAGCCCCAAGTCAGCCTCAACCTCGCGGAGACCATGGCGTTTGGCTCCTCGCGCTACGCGTCCGCAAGGCTGAGCGGCTTCGCGCGCCTCGACGGGAACGACGCCACCGGCTGGCGAGCGGACCTCAACCTCCGCGCCTTCGACCTCTCATGGCGGCCCCATACCCTCGGCCTCGCCGTTACCTACACCGAAGTCGAAGAGACGGACAACCTCCCGGTCCAGCTCACCCTCGGCGAAAACAACGGCCTGCGGGGCTACCCCAACCGCGAGCTGACGGGACAGCGCTTCCTGCGCATCAACTTCGAGGACCGCATCGACCTCAACGCTCAGATCGCGGCCTTCGAGATCGGCGCGGTCGTGTTCGGAGACGCAGCGTGGATTGGCGGCCGTGGCGCGGACCTCGAGGGGCCGTTCACCTCCGCTGGCATCGGCCTGCGAGTGGGGTCGAAGTCGCTCCTGGGCAACGGCATTCTCCGCGCCGATTTCTCGGTGCCCTTTGACGACGCGAACGGCGAGTCCTTCGATCCGCTCGTTTCCCTGACCATTGGCCAGGTGTTCTCGCTCTAGCCCTATCCCCGGCGCCACTCGTAGGTCTTGACCTCGTCCCCGTCTTCGTCGACGTGGGTGCCGATGTCGACCATGCCGACCTTGTCGAGCACGCGATGGGAGGCGAGGTTCCCCGGGTCTGTCGTGGCGATCACGCGGGTCATGCCAAACTCGCGCTCGCCGTACGCGAGCATCGCTGCCGCCACCTCGGTGGCGTAGCCCTGGCCCCAGTGCGCCGGTGCGTAGGCGTACTTGAGCTCGGGCACCTCTTGGCCTCCGGGGTGAACGAGGCCGACGAACCCCACGATCTCGCCGCCCTCTCTGAGGGTCACCGCTGACATCCCGTAGCCGCGGCTCTCGTAGTTCGCCAGCGTGACGTCCACCCAGCGGGAACAATCCTCGGGGCTGATTGGCTGCCCGTCCCCCACCCAGCGCGCCCCCTCAGGGTCTCCGTAGACCGCAAACATGGCGTCATAGTCAGCGGAAACGATCCTACGAACTTCGAGTCTAGTGGTCGTGAACATGGTTGAAAGGCGGACGCGAAGGCAGAGTTCGCAATTTCTGAGGTTGCGAACGTCGACATTCTCCCCGAATATGGAGTCAGTGCGGCCGGCAAGCGGCCGCTGACTGTTAGCCCGTCTGGCACTGCCGAAAGCCCTCGGCCCGAAGCAACCGCCGGACATACTCACGCGCCACAAGCGCGTTCGACTCTTGACCGTACCGTCCGTCTCGCACACTTCGCTGTGCTCCCTGCTTTTATCGGGGGGCTCTCTGCATTTGTCGGGGAGTGTTCTCCCTGGATTAGCTGTGTGCCCTGCGACGCCGTCAGACAACCGATTGGTTCTCGAGTGTCGACTCAACCAACTAATCTGATGAGCTCACGCCTTTTTGTCGGGAACCTCTCCTGGGAAACGACCACCGATACGCTCCGCCAGGCCTTTGAGGCCGGCGGTCACACCGTCAACGATGTCCACATCGTGCTCGACCGCGACACCGGCCGCCCCCGCGGCTTCGGTTTCGTCGAGCTCGGCGATGACAACGCCGCACAGAACGCCATGGCCACCATGGAAGGCCACAACGTCGACGGCCGTCCGATTCGCATCAGCGAAGCTCGCGACCGCGCTCCCCGCCGCTAGGAGCCCGTGAGCGAGTCAGACGTCCGCGCAGAATATCTCTGAGCGGCACTTCTGGCACAATCGAGGGCGATGAACATTGCCCTCGCTCAGATCGCTCCGGTCTTTCTCGACCGCGCCGCTACGTCCGCCAAGATCGCCCAGGCGATCGAACAGGCCGGACGTGGCGGCGCGTCTTTTGTGGTCTTCGGCGAGACGCTTCTGCCGGGCTACCCCAGCTGGATTGCGCGCACGGACGGCGCGCGCTTCGACGCCAAGGACCAGAAGGAACTGCACGCCCACTACCTCGACCAAGCCGTCGACATCGCGGCCGGCCAGCTCGATCCGATCTGCCGCGCGGCCGCCGAGCACGGCGTCGCGGTCTGCCTGGGAATCGCCGAGCGCGAAGCGTACTCCGTCTTCGCCTCCCGCGTCATGATCGACGCGAAGGGCGCGATCCTCAGCGTTCACCGCAAGCTGCGTCCCACGTACGAAGAGAGAATGTCCTGGTCACCAGGCGACGGCGCCGGCCTCGTCGTCCACGGCATCGATGAGTTCACGGTGGGTGCGCTCAACTGCTGGGAGAACTGGATGCCTCTCGCCCGCGCGAGCCTCTATGCCCAAGGGGAGGACCTGCACTGCATGCTGTGGCCCGGGGCGCGGAGGAACACGGTGGATCTGACGCCGGTCGTCGCCAAGGAGTCCCGGAGCTTCGTCGTCTCCGTGTCGGGGCTTTTGCGCGAAGAAGACGTGCCCGCAGATTTCCCCTATCGCTCCGAATTCGTCCCCGAAGCGGGCGAGCTATTGAACGACGGCGGCAGCTGCCTCGCAGCCCCGGACGGCAGCTGGATCATCGAGCCGATCGTCGGACGCGAAGCCGTGGAGATCGCTGAGATCGACATCGCACGGGTCCGGGAGGAACGTCAAAACTTCGATCCGTCAGGGCACTACGCGCGGCCGGACGTGCTAGAGCTTCATGTCCGGCGCGACCGGCGGTCGGCCGCGAAGTTCATGGACGGGCCTAGCTAGCCCTAGCTGGCAACTTGCTCGCCGCCGACGACGGTGCCAGACACGTGCAGCGAGGGATCGAGCAGCGTGAAGTCTGCGCGCATGCCGACTTGCAGCGAGCCAATCTCGCCTTCAAGCCCGAGGAAGCGAGCGGGGCTCTGGGTCGCGAGCCACACGGCTTCCTCTAGCCCGAGGCCCAGGTGCTGCACGGCGTTCCGAACCGCGCTCGCCATGTCGAGGGCTGAGCCCGCGAGGTTCCCCTCTTCATTGATGCAGCGCGTTCCCTCCAGGCGGACGCGCTGCCCCCCGAGCATGAACTCATCCATGTCCGTGCCCACGGGCTGCACCGCGTCCGTGACGAGCATCATTCGGTCTCGACCCAGCGCGCGCAGGGCCGCTTGGGCCGCGCCGTAGCTGACATGGACGCCGTCGAGAATCAGGCCGCAGTGGACGCTGCCAGATGCGAGTGCGGCCCCGACGAGCCCCGGCGCGCGGCTCTGCAGCGGGCTCATCGCGTTGTAAAGGTGAGTCACGCCCGTGGCCCCGCGGGCGATCGCCGCGGACGCTTCCTCGAACGTCGAGGCGCAGTGCCCGAGGGACACGATGACCCCCGCCGATCGAAGCGTGTCGGCGACCTCCTGGGTGTACCGATTCGCGCTGAGCGTCAGCAGCGTCACCCCCTCGGCGGCCGATTGCACGATGACCTCTAAGTCCCCAGGCTCAGGAGCACGCACATGACCGCGGTCGTGGGCCCCGGTCTTGCGCTCGTCGAGGAACGGGCCCTCGAAGTGAACGCCCAGCACCCCCGGCTCGGCGCCCTCTAGGCACTCGTCGATCGCCTTCCGCGCGCTCTTCATCGCGGGCAGTCCGTCGGTGATGAAGGTTGGCAAGAGCGACGTGGTGCCGAAGCGGCGGTGGGCCCGAACGATCGCGCGCACCCCCTCCACCGTGGGCTCATCGTTGAAGAGCACCCCGCCTCCTCCATTGACCTGCACGTCGATGAAGCCGGGCACGAGGTCGACGTCGCCGAGATCGCGCACAGGCATGCTCTTCTCCAGGTTCGCGCCCGGAAGGAGACGCTCGATCCGGCCTGCGCGAACGACGATGGCGTGGTCCACGAGCGGCCCGCCGCTGGGTGAAGTCAGCGGCCAGATTCGAGCGGCGCGATAGGCGACGAAATCCACGGGTGGATGAGCAGCGGTCTGGTCCATGGCGGGTGAGTGTAGCGCCCCACCGTTGGACCGCCCCCGAGTAGCTGCCCGTTGGTTCTTGCACACGGGCGCCCGGGCCACGAAAGTCATGGGGCATGTTCAAAAAGCCGCGCCCCGACCTCCTCTGGACCGCCGCCGTCGCCTTGGCGGTGGTGGCGCTGTCGCTGGCTGCCTGGAAGCTGTGGTCGCGCCCGAGCGGCCCTGGTACGGACTCGGGCAGCGGCCTCGAGGGCGTCCACCCTGGGGCAGATACGGGAGCTGGGGCCGGGGCGACCGGCGAACAAGCGGAGGCCGAGCGCGCCGCCGCAGCTGCAGCCGCAGATCAGGCGATGGAGGAAGGCCGCTTCCGAGCCGCGAGCGAAATCCTCAACGGCGCCGAAGATGGCTTCGGCTGGTCGGAAGTGCTGGGTGAAGCCTCGGCCCGGCTCGCCCTTCGAGAGGCTGACTTCCGCGAAGCCCTGCGTCCGGTGGAGTTCCGCATCGAGTCCATCGTCGTCGGGCCCGAGGACGAAGCCGCCGAGCTCTACGCGCGCTACCGCATCGAGGGAACCCCCGTCTTCGCCAGCGAGCCCTTGGCCCTGACCACCCTCGAGCAGTCCGTGGACGGCGGATTCGCCTTCGAGCGCAGCCACGTCGCCGTCCTGCGTACGTCCTTTGCGCGGGGCGCGAGCCTTGAGATCGTGGAACCCGGCGGCATCTTCGACTCGGAAGACGTTCTCCTCGGGCCGATCCAGTTGAGTCCACTCCCAGAGACCGAGGGCGGCCGGCTCGACTATCCGGATGCCGATGCGCGGGTGCGCTCCATCTCGGTGAGCTATCGCACGAGCCCCTACGAGCCTGGCGTTCACATCGACCGCCGCCCCTCTGCACCACCGGCGGATGCGACGGCGGCCCATCTCGTGGAGGCCTTTAGGATCGCGCTTCTACAGGACGACCTCGAGATTGCGAAGCGTTTGGAAGAGCGTCTCGCCACTGAGTTCCCCGGGGATCCCTCCATCAACTACCTCGCGGAACGCATCGCCGCTCGCACGGAGTCCCTGCAGCAAAATCACACGCGCGCGACATTCACGATCCTAGAGTTCACGGTCGACCCGCGCCCGGACGGCGATGATGGCTGGGCGCTGTGGGCCTCGGGCGGCGAGGCCCCGTCCTTCCGCTCGACGATCCGAACGACCGACGGCCGCGTGCTCGCCGAAACCGACGATGCAAAGACGGCTCCCTACCTAACCCCAGGGGGTACGGAGCCTCCCCCAGAGGGCAACGTGCTCCACGTCTTTGCGAGGGGTGCCGCCCCGCTCACGCTTGTGGTCAAAGACAGCTCACCGAGGTTCTCATCCCGCATCGTGGGCGACATCGATCTCCCCGTGACGCTGGGCGCGCTTCCGCGCGGTACCGGAACCATCGTCATCGAGCGACAGCCGCGGGTTTTGATCCAACCGGGGAGCGAGCCGAACCGCATCCGGCGCGTGGTGCTGCGCTGGGCCGTCACTCGCTGACGTAGCGCTCAGCTCGACGGGTCCTTCAGCTCTTCCTCGTCGCGCTCGATCTCCTTTCGGAGTCGTGCGGCCTCGTCCTGCACGCGATCGCGCTCGGCCTCCGCAGCGGACTTCTCTTCGTCCTTGAGGAAGCCGATGCGTTTCTCGAGATCACTACTCTGCGCTTCGAGCTCTGCGATCGCGGCGCGCTTGCCTTCGATTCCTTGGGCGACGTCGGCCTTGTCGAACGCGACCTCTTCGGGGGCGACTGCGCCCTCGCGTCCCCCACCGATCTCTTCGGGGATCACCGGCGCCGGGGCCTCGCGGTGGAGAATGTTCATGAACTTTGGCGACATGATCTCAATGCCGTCTTCATGGAGCGCGTCGAGCATGGCGCGGCGCAGCTTGGAACGTCGGGAAATCAAACGATCCACCTCGCCCAGCTTGCCCGCTACTCGGTAGGTCACGGCGAAGTCGCCCAGTTCCTTCACGGCGACGAACGCATCTTCGAGCTCGATCTTCGCGGCCGCGCGCAAGAGCGACGTCTCCACGCGGGCGTGGGGAACGTCGTAACCGATCCCAACGACGGCTCCGATGATCGTCCCCGAGCGCCGCACAACCTTGACCGGCTGCGTGGCCAAGAGCAGATTCGGAAGCGTCGTGAGGTCGCGGTCCTCAGTTTGAATTTCCGTGTGCAAGAGGCCGCGCTCCGTGACCCGGCCGAAATGCCCTTCGACGCGTACCCAGTCGCCGAGCTCGAAGTGCCGGATCGTTCGGAGCATGCCACCCGCGATCAGGTTGCCAAGGAACGTCGTGGACGAAAGCGCGACGGCGGCGGACAGAACCAAACCCACGAGCGAGAAGACCTGCCCGCGCAGGCTGTCCTCGAGGGGCAGGGCGATCAGCAGGGTGAGCAGCCCGAGGATGACCACAATGAAGATCGCTAGCTGGCCGCGGTAGCCGCCGCGCTCCGGGAGCGAGAGGACGAACCTGCGTACGGCTGCGACCACGGCGATGAAGAGGACCAGCGTCACCGCGAAGGCGGGGAATGCGCTGGGATCGAAGCGGGGTTCAAGGAGGGCCATGGTTCTCCGAGAGTAAGGGATGGAAGGGGTTCTTCGAGCGCTCGGTTCATCGAACCTGCTCCCGGCCATCGGTGCCAGCGGCAGAAGCCATGTGTTTCGGTGTGAGTCGCTCTTCGACGGGATTCCCTGGCCAGCCAAAAGGCCCTTGCGGCGTCCGCGCGCGGCCGTGATGATCTCTGGCATGGGACTCATTCAACGCCCCTCTTTGAGCGCCGCGCTGTTCGGAGTACTGGCTATGACCGCGCTCGTCCCACTTGGCGCGGCCCAGGGCCAGATCTGGATGCGGCAGCTCGGTTCGTCCGGCGACGATACGGCGATGGCCAGCGCGGAAGACGGCGCAGGCGGCTTATACGTGACTGGCTTTACGACCGGTGCTTTCGGCTCGGAACGCAAGGGCCAGCGCGACGCCTGGCTCGCGCGCTTCGACGACTCAGGCAACCTCGCCTGGATCCATCAGTTCGGATCCCCGAAGCGCGATGACGCCCTCAGCGTGGCCGCGGATGGAAAGGGCGGCGTGTACGTGTGCGGCCTCACCCACGGGAGCCTCCGCACGAAGAACAAGGGTCTCGGGGACGCGTGGATCGCGCACTTCAACTACGAGGGCGACCGGACCTGGATGACGCAGATCGGTACACCGGGGAGCGACGGCGCGTACACCGTCGCATCCGATGGAGCCGGCGGTGTCTTCGTGAGCGGTGTCACCCACGGGCGCATCGGAGGAATGCACGCCGGCGGCGGTGACGTCTGGCTAGCGCGCTACGACGATCAAGGGAGGCTCCTTTGGACCGAGCAGTTCGGCACGCTGGTGATCGACACGAACTTCGCGATGTCACCGGATGGGAAGGGCGGAGTCTTCGTCGCGGGCGACACCGGCGATTCCCTCGACGGGCACAACGCGGGCGACATGGACGTTTGGGTCGCGCGCTACAACGGAATGGGCAAGCGGATTTGGATCCGGCAGCTCGGCACGAAGTGGGGCGACTTCGTGAAGGCGTCCGCCCCCGACGGCGAAGGCGGCGTCTACCTGAGCGGCAAGACGTTCGGGAGCCTCGCATCCGAGAACGCCGGCGGGTCGGACATCTGGGTTGCGCGCTACGACGCCCGCGGCAACCAGACCTGGATCCGGCAGTTTGGCACCTTCGCCGAAGAAGCCGGCTGTGGCATCGCCCTTGATGTAACCGGCGGCGCGTTCGTGATCGGGTGGAGCCAGGGCAACGTAGGCGGCGACCAGGTGCTCTACAACGAGGACAAGGACTTCTGGCTGGCGCGCTACGACAGCGCCGGCAATCAGAGCTGGATCCGCCAGGACGGCAGCATCAAGCAGGACAACGGGCGCGACGTGCTGTCCGACGGCAAAGGCGGGTTCATCGTGACCGGCTTCACCACGGGCCGGCTCGGCACCAAAAGCTACGGAGGGCGCGACGCTTGGATCGCGCGCTACGACGGGAGCCTCGCGACCAACGCATTCTGCGACTCGCTCGGGCTCAACTCGATCCAATGCCAGGGCGCCATCTACGCATCAGGATCGAACGCCGTCAGTGGCAACGAGCTCGAAATGCAGGCCGACCTCCTGCCCCCCGGGTCCCTCGGGTTCATCATGCACTCGAGCACCTACGACTCGCCCGAGGTCCCCGCGAACGGGGAGAGCCCCATGTGCGTCGGCTCCACCCAAAGCAGAATCGTACGTCAGTGCATACTGCAAGAAACCAACGAGGCCGGGCGCTTCACGCTCCCCGTGGACATGACGGCCGCGCCGAATGATCTCGACAACCTCCCGATTCAGGCAGGTGAAACGTGGAGCTTCCGCGCGTGGTACCGCGACT
The DNA here is from genome assembly GCA_964417955.1 of uncultured Planctomycetaceae bacterium. Classification (GTDB taxonomy): domain Bacteria; phylum Planctomycetota; class UBA1135; order UBA1135; genus Saltatorellus. Next base: position 38,192 of record CAYQKK010000041.1, on the reverse strand, counting down.
CGCGCGGCGCGGAAGCTGTCGAGAACCTGACGACCATCATCGCGATCCAGTTCCACTAGCTCTTCGGGGCTCTTCGGGGCTCTTCGAGCAAAGCCGACAGGGCTCCGAGGGACGCTGTTGCAGAGTGCGGACTAGTTCGGGCGGCCTCTTAGACGGAAATGCTGTGCATCCGATAAAGTCGGCGCATGCAATATTCCCTCCGCAAACTGACCTGCCCGCTCGCGCTGGCCTTCGCCTTCACCGCACCGACCTCTGCCCAAGTCGAGGACATCGGTGCTCAAGCCCCCCAGCTGTTTCTGATCAGCGGCGACGGGGAGGTGGGCCACGGCCAATTCAGCCTTGGCAACTCCACCAGCCAACCCTACCGATGGTCGGCGATCCGCGGCGTCGAGTCCCTCGAGAATCCGCTCTCAGTCGTCGGCTACGCGAACGACATCAGTGATGACGGAAGCACGGTCGTCGGCTATGCGTCCGTCGCTGACGGTGGCTTCAGCGACCCACGCGCCCTCCGTTGGGACGCTTCGGGTGCCGTGATCGAGTTGACCCCGACGGCGGGCACCATCTCGGAGGCATTCCAAGTGAGCGGCGACGGTACCGTCGCCGCCGGAATCTACCGCGCGCCGCTGAGCAACTTTCACGCCTGCGTCTGGGACGCTGCCGGGACGCTGACGGATATTCACCCAACGTTCGGTGGCACGTTCTCCACCGTGATCGCGCTCAGCGATGACGGGTCGACGGTGCTGGGCCGTACGTTTGATCCAGTGACCTCTGTCCCGCGCTACTTCCTGTGGAAATCCTCAACTGGCACGGTCGAGCTGCCGCCCTTCGGCGGCGAGGCCATCTTCCCCGAGAGCATCACGGCCGATGGAACGGCCATCGTTGGGCGAGTCAACCTTCCCACCTTCAACGACTTCGGCATCTTCTATTGGTCCGCAGCCACGGGCTACATCGTGGCCGACCCCGCTCTTGGCGAGCCTAGCCAGGTCGGCATCAGCCGGGACGGCAACTCCGTCTTTGGCCTAGTAGAGTTCAGCATCTTCAACGACGACGCCGCGATCTTCACGTGGAGCCCCGGCGCGGGTTTCCAGTTTGATCAGCCAGGGATGGAGCTCAGCCTCTTCGCGGCTAGCTTCGATGGTTCCGTCCTCGTCGGATCCATGGGCGGTGCAGGCCTTGACCGAAGCGCGTATCGATGGAGCGCCGGCACGAGCTTTGAGACCCTCGCGGCCTCCACGGACCGATCGCTAGCCACTTCAGTTTCCAATGACGGCACCGTGGTAGGCGGCGCGTTCATCGCAGACGACGGCGAGCGACGCAGCGTCGTATGGCGGGAATCCGGTCGACTCGGGGCCAACTACTGCGGACCCGCCGCCCCGAACAGCAGCGGCGTCGGCGCCAAGATCGAGCTGCGCGGCAGCAACGTGACGGCCTTGCAGTCGCTGACCCTCACCCTGCTAGACGCGCCCCAGAACTCCTTCGGGATCTTCCTCGCTAGCGACGGGGATGCGTTCATCATGCACCCAGGCGGGTCGCAAGGCACTCTCTGCCTCGGCGGCACCGGGATCGTTCGACTGGACGGCCCGGGTCAGATTTTCAATACCGGCGGCGACGGCACGGCGACCGTGACCATCGACCCAAGCGTCTTCCCGTCCATCTTCGGCCCGATCATTCCGCAGTTTGGCCAGGAGTGGTACTTCCAGGCCTGGTTCCGCGATGCTCCCCCCCTCGGCCCGTCCAACTTCTCGGACGGAGCCACGGTGCGGCTCTTCTAGTCCCACGCTAGTCGGGAACCGTCACGATCGGCAAGGCCAAGGCCCTAGCGCTCTCATCGATCGCCGGGATCTTGGTCTCCAACAGTTCATCGAGCACCGTCAGCTGCGCCTCGATCTTCGCGCCGATCTCTTCCGCCACGCGGCCCATCTGCTCGGTGGGCGCAAACTCGCCGGTCATGGCCGCGGAGCGAACGCCCGCGAGCTTGTCCGTGAGCTGGATCGGGAAGTTAAGCGGGTCTTGCCGGCTCTGGTTCTTGGTCTGGTAGAGAGCCTCTTCAACGCCCTTCATCGTTTCGAGGGCCGCGTCGATCTCGCTGACCAGTTCCTCGGCCTCGCCGTCGGGCAGACGCTTCTTCAGGGCCTTCAGATCCGTCGTGATGCCGCGGATCTTACGTACGCCAGTGTGAGCGCGCGTCAGGAGTTCGCCCGTCTTGACGGCGAAGCGGTACTGCTCCACGAGGTCCATCGTCGTCGATGACGAACGCGGGTCCGCGGTGAGAATAAGCGGCACCGTCACGACCTCGCCGTCCACGTCCAGCTCGATGCGGTAGCGTCCGGGCGGCACCTTCGGGCCGGTCATGCGACCGCTCCAGAGGATCATGTCCGGGAAGGACTCCGCGCCCTTCGCCCGGAGGTTCCAGGTGAAGCGGTTGTAGCCCTCGTCATTCGGAAGAACGTCGTCCTTCTGGGCGGCGTGTGGGTTCTTCTCCGCCTTGCCCTTGGGAACGAACTCGCGGACGATCGCGCCGTCGTAGTCCTTGATCGTCAGCTTGAGGTCCTCGACGCCCTCGGCCACGAGATAGTCGATGGACACGCCGCCGGCGTAGCCCGCGCGCGTCGCGTCATCGGGTGCATAGAGCACGGTGTTGCCGGCATGGGCATCGAGGCTCAGCTGGCGCAGCGACTCGATGTGGTCGAGCACCCAGTAGCCGCGGCCTTGGGTCGCGACGACGAGGTCGCTGCCGCCAAACGCCAGGTCCGTAATGGGCACCACCGGCAGGCCCTGCTGGAAGGCGCTCCACGACTGGCCATCGTTCATGGAGACGTACAGTCCGCGCTCGGTGCCCGCGAACAGGAGGCCGCGACGCTCGGGGTCCGCCTCGATCGCGCGCGTGAAGTGATCCGCCGGGATGCCGTTCGTGATCTCCGTCCACGTCGCACCGAAATCGGTCGTGTGGTAGAGGTACGGACGGAAGTCGTCGAGCTTGTAGCGCGTCCCCGCGAGGTAGGCTCCGCCCGAGGTGAACGGGTCAGCGATGAGGTCGTTGACCTGCGTCCATTCCGGCAGGCCCTCGGGCGTCACTTCCGCCCAGTTTGCGCCGTCGTCAACGGTCACGTGCACGCGTCCGTCGTCCGAGCCGCACCAGATCACGCCCTTCTGCAGCGGCGACTCGAAGGCCGCGAAGATCGTGCAGTAGTACTCGACGCCCGTGTTGTCCTTCGTGATCGGACCGCCGGATGGACCGAGGCGCGTGGGATCGTTGCGGGTGAGGTCCGGGCTGATTTGCTCCCAGCTGGTCCCGAGATCGGTGGACCGGAAGAGCACGTTCGACGCCGCGTAGAGCGGGTAGCTCTCCTCGGACTCAGGCGCAGCCTCCGGATCGCCATGGGGCGAGAAAAAGAGCGGGAAGTTCCACTGGAAGCGGTAGCGCATGCCCTCCGCGCCGTAACCCATGGGGTTGTCCGGCCAGACGGTCACGTTGCGGCGCTGGCTGCTGCCGTGGTCGACCATCGAGAGGAAGCCGCCGTAGGAGCCCCCGAACACGAGGTCGGGGTTCGAGGGGTGAGCGACGACGTGGCCGCTCTCGCCGCCCGCCGTGGGCTCCCAATCGCGCAGGCCGGGGCGGCCCCCGCGCGAGCTCCGCACGCGGATGCGCACGGCGGAGTTGTCCTGCTGGCCGCCGAGGAGGCGGTAGGGCTGCGCGGTGTCCACCGAGACGCGGTACATCTGCGACGTGGGCTGGTTGGACTGCTCGCTCCAAGTCGCGCCGCCGTCGAAGCTCACGTTCGCGCCGCCGTCGTTGGACTCGATCATGCGCAGCGGGTCGCTTGGGTCGATCCACAGATCGTGGTTGTCGCTGTGGGGCGTCGACATGCGCTCGAACGACTTCGCGCCGTCCGTCGAGCGGTGCATGCCGACGTTGAGCACGTAGACCGTGTCGACGTCGACGGGGTCCGCTTGCAGCCGGGAGTAGTACCAGGCGCGCTGGCGCAGGCTGCGGTCCGTGTTCGTGCGCGACCAGGTCTCGCCGCCGTCGCGGGAACGGAAGATGCCGCCCTCCTTCGCTTCGATCGCCGCGTAGACCGTGTCAGAGTCCGCGCCGGAGACGCTGACGCCGCTGATGCCGAGGGGGCCCTCGGGCATCCCGTCATTGGAGGAAAGATCATTCCACGTTTCGCCGCCGTCCGTGCTCTTCCAAAGGGACGATCCTTCCCCGCCGGAGGAAAGCGAGTACGGCGTGCGGCGCACGCGCCAGAACGAAGCAAACATGACGCGCGGGTTCGAGGGGTCGACGCACAGGTCGACGCAGCCGGTGTCCTCGTTCACGAAGAGCTTTTGCTCCCAGGTCTTGCCGCCGTCGGTGGTCTTGTAGATGCCGCGCGTGGGGTGCGGTCCGTAGAGGTGGCCGAGCACCGCCGCCCAAGCCGTGTCCGGATCGCGCGGGTGAATGCGAATCCGCGGAACGTGCTGGGAGTCCTCGAGGCCGATGGCCTTCCAAGTGCGTCCGGCATCCTCCGAGCGCCAGAGCCCGTCGCCGTGGCCCACGTTGCCGCGCACCGTTTTCTCGCCGCCGCCGACGTAGATCACGTTGGGGTCCCACTCGGACACCGCGATGGAACCGATGGAACCACCGAAGGTGCCGTCGCTGATGTTCTCCCAGGACGTGCCGCCGTTCGTCGTCTTCCAGATGCCGCCGCCGGCCGAGCCCATGTAGTAGGTCATCGGGTCCGACGCGAGGCCGCAGACGGCAGCGGAGCGTCCGCCCCGGTAGGGCCCGATCTCACGGAACTCCATGCCGTCCAACACGGAGGCTGGGGTGGGCGACGCTTCAGCTTCCTGAACGAGGGGAGCCGCGGCCAATGCAGTCAGGGTCGATACGAAAAGCGGAATCAGCATGGAGGGATCAGGGAGGGCTGGCTGGAGACTTCGGGGGTGAACGAGGATAGGCGCGGAGCGCTTCTACGAGGGGCCCACCCCCTCCCCCGGACAAGGGCTTTACGATGGCGGGACGAAAGCTGCCTCAGAGTGCGGCGGTCACCGCTCTCCTGCTCTTCATGTCGACCCAATCGGACCTTCCCTTGACCGCTACATCCTCCGATCAATCCCGTGGGTCGAGGAGCCACCTGAGGTTCTTTCGGCACCTAGAGGCGTTGAGCCCGTGGCTAGGATCGCGGGCAAGCCTGCGCCCCCGGGACGCCGCGCACTTCGAGGGAGACACGCTCCAGGCCAAATTCGCCCGGGCCCTATGCGAACGCAGCGCGCTGCCCGCGAAGGAACTCTTCGAGGCGACCGAGACCTTCGAGCTCGTCCGCAAGCGCGTACGCCGGCCGGTCGTCGCTGACCTGTGCGCAGGCCACGGCCTCGCGGGGTTGCTCTTCGCGATCTTCGAGAAGAGCGTCGACACCGTTCTATTGGTGGACCGTGAACGGCCGGCCAGCGCGGACGTGCTGCTGAACGCCGCCGCCGAGGTCGCCCCCTGGGCACCGGCCAAAGTCGAGTGGCGCGTCGAGGCCCTCAAGCGCACCACGCTCCCCCAGGGCACCGGCGTCATCGCCATCCACGCGTGCGGCCTGCGCACCGACGCCTCCATGGAGCTCGCCCTCGCCGCCAGCGGCCCCTTCGCCGCGCTCCCCTGCTGCCGTCCCCACCGCCTGCACCCCGCCCCCACCAGCCTAAAGAACGCCCTCGGCGCCGACGTCGCCATCGACGTGCACCGGACCTACGCCCTAGAGAACGCTGGCTACCGCGTGCGCTGGCAGGAGATCCCAGCCGCCATCACGCCGATGAACCGAGTGCTATCCGCCGCGCCGCCTGCGGACAGCACCTGATCGCCGCTACATGATCTGACGACTCCCCAGAAAAAGACGGGGAACTCTGTGACAGATCCCGAGGCCAGGCCTCTTCGATGGGTCCAGCTACGTACTTCCTAGCGAGTTCCTTCCCCTAGAGTTCCCATGACCCTTCTGCGCCCCCTTGCGTTGGCCTTCGCCGCCTGCGTCCTGAATGCGGCAGCCTCTGCCGAAGTCCATATCGTCGAGCTCGAAGGTGCGGCCGGGCTGAACACGATGCAAGAGGCTGTCGACTTGGCCCTCGACGGGGACACCATTGTCGTTCGTGATCGACGCTATTTCTTCGAGTACGCGCCAGGTTTCGTGGTCGACGGCAAGGGGCTGACGATTGTCGGCGTTCCGACCAACAGCTCTGGCGAGAACGCCGAGGTCATCTTCGCAGAGGTCCGCAACCTGGCCGAGGGCCAGACGGTGACCCTGCGCAACTTCACCCTCAGCCCACGGAATGACTCCACTCAAAGCGCTCTCCGGGTCGAGGATTCAGCGGGCGCTGTACGCATCGAGAACTGCAAGATCACGGGCAGCAGCCGTACCTTCCCTCTTCCCGCCATCGCTGCTGAGGGAGCGCTCGACCTCACCTTCGTTGACTGCGAGATTTACGGAGCATTGAGCTCGGCTGCCGTTGACGTCTCCCACTCGCGGATCGCCCTCTATCGATCGACACTCGCGGGCAGCGACGGAATTCCAAGTGCAAGCTACATGCTCTCGGAGGCGGGTGACGGGTACCTCGGCCTCCACCTGCGAAACCGAAGCTTCGCATGGATCGGCAAGTCCACCGTGCAGGGTGGCACCGGGGGCTTCGCGGACTGCATCCACAACTCGATGTGCACCGCGCTCGGCGGCGACGGTGGTACGGGGCTGTGGATCGAGCCGTACTCGTACTGCGTAGCCCTCGACTCTGATCTTCTTCCAGGCGAGGGCGGGTACGCATGGCCGTCGGCCATGGGGGGAGGCACTCCGGGTCAGCCGGGAACCGCGGTGATCGGCCATGTGCAGACCGTGGCTGGAAGTCACCGCGACCTTAACGCTCCCCTATCTGCCTTATCCGAGAGCCTTGTCCCGCTTCGCCTCCACGGGGTGCCGGGGGAGCGCGTGACGCTCTTCATGGGAGACGCCGGCGACTTCCGCTTCCTCGGACCGCTCGTGGGCGCCCAGTTCGTTGGCGACTTCATCGGTGTTCCCGCCGAGGTGGGCGTGGTCCCGCCCTCGGGCGTTCTTGAGATCGAAGTGCCCATGCCCGTGACGGCCATCGATGCCGCGCGGACGATCCACGTCCAGGCCGTCTTCCGCACCTCGCCCACGCGCTTCCGTCTGTCGCCACCGCGCATGATCTCCGTCATGGGAGGCGCGACTCCATTCTTGGAGCGGCCCGACGTCGTCCACGTCAGCTCCACCGCCACCGGGGACGGATACGGTCGCACTTGGCAGCATGCGGCCGGGACCCTTCACCGAGCCCTCACGACCTTGCCCAACGGCGGCAAGCGAACGGAGGTTTGGCTGAAGGCGGGGACCTATACCCCTGCCCCAGCTGCCAACCCGACGGTACGCGGGCCGCTCCGCCCCGTCGGCAGCTTCGCACTCCTGGGGGGCTTTGCTGGAACGGAGACCACCGAAGAGCAGCGAGACCCGGTGCTCCATGCGTCCGTTCTTAGCGGCGACCTCATGGGTGACGATCACTTGCCCGGTGGCTCCAGGACCGAGAACTCGTACCAGCTCCTGGATATCCCGAGGGGCTTTGTTGAAACACGCTGCTTGATCAGCGGGGTCACGCTGACCGGGACGGAGGGGAATTCTGCACTCGAGTTCGAAGGCGATCAGCTGGATGTGGATCGCTGCCACTTCCACGACAATTCGTCCCACCACGGCGGCGCGTCGGTCTTCTATCGGAGCTTTGAGGGCGCGCGCACGCTGAACATTCGCAACTCGCGCTTTCATCGCAACTCAGGTTCGGTAGCAGGCGCGATCACGGCCACCGGTTCCGCGCCGGGCGGGCACGTCAAGCTCGAAGGCTGCGAGTTCATCGGCAACTCAGCAAGCGACGCGTACTTGGTCTTCCCCTTCGGCAGCACCGTTCAGTCAGGCGGAGTGCTGACGTCTCCGTCCCTGACCATCACCCTCGATATCGAAAGCTGCACCATGCTGGACAACGACGAGGAAACGACGTCGGGTGCCGTTTGCTCCTTTGGCGGACTCTTTGTTCGCGAGGGTTCCGCAGTCACGGTGGAGAACTCCATCATTTGGAGTCACCGCATCACGAGTGGGCTCGAGTCCGTCTTCAGCATGATCGACACTGTGGGGCCGAGCCCTTCCCAGAGCAACTGCCTCCATTGGCTTCCGCCTAACTGGAATTCCTCCTCGAACCTCATCGCCCCACCTGGCTTCCAGGAGGCGATCGGACCCGACGGAGTCTGGGCGAGCGGCGACGAAGACCTGCGCCTAGCCGGCGGGTCTCTCTGCATCGACGCAGGAGCGTCTGCTCTCGTCCCGGCCAGCCTTCCGCTGGACCTTGACGGGAACACTCGGATCGTGGACGACCCGTCGGCTCCCAACGTAGGCTCGGGCGGACTGAGAATCGTCGACATGGGCGCCTACGAGCGTCAGGCACCGTAGGCAGGCGGGCCGCCGCCCGGGCCTGCGCGCGCGAGCGAATCAGCGCAGATCCACCGCAGGTCGCGGCGCATCTTCGGGGTCGAGAGAATCGACGGTGAACTCAACGTCCTTGCGTCGCCCGTCGCTCAGCTCGACCTCGAACCGATACGAACCCAGGCCCAGCCTCTTCTTGAATTCGATTCGCTTCGGGTACCGCGAAAGGTCTTTGAACTCAGAGTGCCCGGCATCGGATCCATCGGCGACATCGATGAACCGAAGCTGCAGCGACATGTCCCCCTCGATGCTTGGAAGATCGATGCGATAGGGCACGCCCACCGCGGGCAACAGCTCGACGTCGAGCACGGTCTCCTCGCCGGCGTTGATCTCGAACTCGAGGGTCTGCATCAGGATGTTGTCCCCGAAGAAGGTCGCCTTGCCTGGCCCCGGCTCGACGCCTTCCAGCCGCAGGGGCGAAGCCGCCCCGAGCGGAAGCTCCTCCCTATGCCGATAGCCTCCGAACCCCACAGATGCCTTCAAATCGGAGGGCGGATACTCCTCCGAAGAACGCAGGTGGAGCGTCAGCGTGCCACCCGGCTCGCTATGTAGGACGCCAAGATCTCGATCTTCGCCCGGCGTGAATTCAAAGATATCACCCGCGGCGATCAAGCGCTCGCCGTGGACTGCGATCGGACGAAAGCGACCTGGCGTATCCAGCGTGAACGACCAAAGCCCGTCGGCATCTTGGTCGCCCCATCGGGAAGAGTAGCGAATCTGGTTCTGCAGGGAGATCGATACGCTGCCCCCACCCGTTCGATTCGCGGTGTCCGCAAAACGAACGGTGACCCTAGACTTTTCGTACTGAACGGGCGCATCGAAGTCGGCGACGAGCTCGATCGGCTCACCGCCTGGAGCGACGTTCGTCAGACGCGGCTCCTTCGCGCCATGGGGAAGGTCCCAGATCTGAGCGCGAACGGTGTAGGCGGCGCCCGGCAGCTGAATGAACTTGAACGACCCGTCCGACGTATGGGTGGCACGGCGAAATGGGTCCACCCCCTCGGTGACCATGATGTTGACGAAGACGTTCTCAATCGGTTCGCCATCGCGATAGCGAACGATTCCCGTGATCGCTGGGCCATCGGAGAGCGTCGGGTTCCACGTGCGCTGTCCTCCTTCGGATAGATCGATCTCTGCCCTGGTGAACTGCACGATGCCCCCCATCGAGCGGCGCTCTGCCCGGGGCCCCAGTGCGTAGAGGTACATCAGCTGATGTGGGAGTCGTTCGAGCTCGTAGGTGCCGCCCTTCCCAGCGACAGCCTCCTCTTGGGCAAACGGGCCGTCGAAGTCGACTTGGCCGCTCTGCAGAAAGTCCTCGGACAGCGGCTCCGTGAACGCCTGGATCCGGGCTCCCTCGATGGGAGTCCCGGCTGCGTCTGTCACACGGCCCATGACCCGTGCGCCACGATCCAACTGGACATCCTGGCGCTGCGCTGCGAGCCGCTCGATGACGACAGACCCGTGCGACGGGGCATGCCCAGGCTTTCGAACCGCCAGCGGAGTCTCGCCCGTCGCAAGCGTTCCGAATCGGTAGCGGCCCTCCGCATCGGTCGTTGTGTGACGAAAGGTCCAGGTCTCCACGACCGTGTCGTCCGACCGAATATCGTAGGTTCCATCGTGGTGGCCCGTCGCAACGACGGCGTCTTCCACGGGCTCGCCCTCCGCGTTCGTCACCACACCCTCAAGGGATCCGCCCCCGAGGCTCACGACCAGATCCACACGGATCGGTTGGCTCGACTTGTCCAGCAGTTCGAGATCCACCAAGGCACTGGGCCCGTAACCCTCGGCAAGCGCCCCAAGCGAAGGACTCCCAAGAACGTCACGCAGGCGGTACTCGCCGGCCTGGTCGGTGACGGCGACCACCTCACCGGAAGCCCATCCCCCCGGCGTCCCCTCAAGCCAAATCTCTGCGCCGTCGAGCGCGTCACCGTTGGTGTTGGTCACGCGACCCACGACCTGGAGGCCAGCGCTGAGTTCCAGGTCGAGGAGCTCCGTCTTCCCTCCGGCAACGGCGACCTTCTCGCCGTCGCCCTCCTCCGTTCTCGACGTGAGCACCGTGTACTTGCCTGGCGTCAGTTCATCAAAGCGGACTACGCCGCTTTCGTCCGTCGAGAGGCGTACTCTGCGCATGACGCCACTGCGCGCAGCGCGACTTTCAAGCGCGACCCCCACGCCGGGCGCAGGCACGCCGTCAGACCACCGCACGGTGACGTGCAGCGCGCCCAAAGCCAACTGGCCGTTCGGGTCCGCAACCAGCTCCGCTTGTTGGTCACTCGAGAACTCCCCGCTGGCAACCTCGGCACTAGCAACCTCGCGCTCCTGCTCTACCACCCGTTCGATAGAGGCTAGATCGTGCTGCATCGCCCCATCCTCTACTGCGGCACTCGCCCCAGTGTTCTCCACTAGGTCCGGTTGTCCGCGATCCACGCCGGCCACCAGCCAGCCTGCCACCAGAACGACCAAGATCACGACGGTAAGTACGATTCGATTCATGGAGAGAGCTCTTGGCAGGCTGGCAGCGAATCCACGTTCCATTCCGTGAGCCAAGCCGCGGCGTTTCTTCAGTCTGCCACAAGAGTCGAACTCTCGGGGGGAGGATCAGCTACAGCCCGGCGCTGTCCTTCTTCACTCGCCCGCAAGCCGCAGGACGTAGACGCCGTCTTCGAGCTTGAATTCCGTAGGCGTGAAGTCTTGCACCAAATCGCCCGTGATCCCCACGGTGAAGTTCGACCCGACCGGCACTTCGATGGGGAACGTGTGCTCCGTGAGGGGTTCGAAGTAGTTCCCCTGGGCGCCTGCGATCAACATCGAGCTCTCGGACGACCGCTCGGCGTACTCGAGCTTGAGGGTGGCCTGTAGGTCATGCCTTCTGCTCGCGTCCGTCAAGATACGCACCTTCGCTGTTTCGATGTGGTCGGCCACCACGAGCGTGCCCGCGGGAAACTCGTGGGGCGCGGTCACCACGCGAAACCGCGGCAGGACGTAGGTGCCGGTCGCCGGGCGTACTTCTACGACGTAATCGGTCGCGACGAGATCCTGTAGTTCAAAGTGTCCCGCCCACTCGCCGTCGGGGCCTTCTTTCCATTCCACGAGACTTCGTGCTCTCGGGAACGGGGCTTCTCCCACGTTCCGCGTGAACTTCGGCCGAGCGATCGCCCAGGTCTTCCCGCGGAACGTGCCCGTCGAGCTTGTCACGACTCCGGTGATCGACGCCAACCCGATCGCCTCTAGCTCCTCCCGTCTCCGCTGGTCGCGCAGGTGAAGTAGAACGTGACGGGCTCCCTCCTCGGAGTAGCGCTCCCGGATGATGTCTGGGTGGGTCTCCGTCATCGGCAGGAAACGAAGCTCGATGCCCCCGTCCTGCCAGTGAGGAATCTCTGGCACAGCCGCTTCGGCCTCGTAGACACCCTCGCCGTGGATCGTAACGGCCCGAAGCATGCGCCCCCGAACGGTCACTCCGACGCTCGCCTTCGACCAGTCCCCCACAGCCGGATTCGCGGCCCGCCCCAACGAGAACCCGAGCATCTCATGCTCCACGAAAGTCGAACCGCTCGCCATCGCTCTGTTCCGGAGAATCGTCTTCTCCACGTCCACGTGCCGCCGCCTCCCATCGCTGGAGGCAAGTGTCACGAAGATGTCTCCCTCTGGTATCACGTTGCCGCGAACGACGAGGCCAACGTAGCGTTCGAACGTGCCTTCCCAAACATCCGGAGCGGCGTCCGAACCGCTGTGCTGAAAGCGGCCGTGGACGAACTCGAAGTGCTCGCCGCGCCTGGCAACGCTCGAGTCCGCGGACGGGTGCAGATAGAAGAGTGAGACAGGACCCTTCATCAGCCACTCCTCCGAGGTCAGAACTCCTTCGGCATCCGTCATGGCCTCCACGGCGACGTCGTTCCGGTCCACGACGCGGCACAGCGTCTTGTAGAGGGGAACGCCGCTGATCCTGTCGATCACTCTTGCCCGAAGCGGACCTGGCCCAGCTGCGTCCGCGGGCTCGCCCTTCTCCAGCTGCTCAGCGTGAACGGGAGCGGCCGCACGCTGACGCTCTCGTCGATCACCCGGGGTGGCAAGGGCCTCGGTAGCAGAGGAGAAGATCGTTCCGACCGACCCGCCTTCAACGGTGGGCTCAACGACCTCGACGTTCTGCGCAGCGCCGTTTCCATTCATCAAGACGATCGCAGCGACGGCCGCAAGGGCCGCCGCTGCGATCGCAAGGAGGGTGACTCGAGTGCGCGTCATCCTGGAGCGCTAGCCCTTCTCTGCCCCCACCTTCGAGTCGATGGTCAGCTTCGCTCCTTTGCGAAGAACCTCAAGGTGGATCGCGCCGCCGAAGCCAGCGTTCTCTTTTTCCTCGGCAATCACCTCGCTCGTCGCGGCGCGGCCGTTCACGGAAACAACGAGGTCGTAGGCCTGCAGCCCTGCTTGCTCAGCCTCGCTCCCTTGGGTCACCTTGGAAATCAGCAGCGACCCGTTGCGATCGACGCCGAGGTAGTTCGCGAGCTCGGTGCCTGGGCGCTCCGAGAAGAAGCCGATGACAAGGCGTCCTTCGGGCTGAGGCGTGGGCGGAATCAGCACCTGGTCGATGACGTGGATCACGCCGTTCGACGCCTGGATGTCGTTGTTGATAACGTTGACCTCTCCGTTCACGCGGAGCTGTCCGCCCTGGAGACTAAAGCTGACCTCGGGGCCGCTGAGAGTCGACGCCTTGCCTGCGCGCAGCGCGTCTTGAGCGCTGACCGATCCGGAGATCACGTGGTAGGTGAGGATCGACTTCAGCGTGTCGCGGTTCTCCGGCTTCAAGAGATCCGCGATGGTGTCCTTACCGAGTCCCCCGAAGGCCTCGTCCGTCGGCGCCAGAACCGTCAGCGGCCCCTTGCTCTTGAGCGCGTCCACTAGCCCAGCGGCTTTGGCGGCGGCGAGCAGCGTACCGAAGCTGCCCGCTTCGCTGGCGACTTCGACGATGTCGCCAGCGCTAGCCTTCGGAGCCGATGTGGTGTGACTGAAGGACGGCGCAGCCACCAAGGTTCCAAGGGACAGGACGGCGAGTGAGACGGGGGTGAGGACGTTCATGGCAATGGGAGGTAAATGGTTCAGGACGGGAATTCGGAGTTGTGCTTGGGACACTGAGTTCTTCGCCAGCCGACTCCCCTGGATCCACGAAAGCCCCGGTCCTTGCGTAACCATCACACTCTTTGGCTAGCCGTTGCGGCGGCTCTTGATGCGCTTCTTGTTCAGCAGGTAGGTGGGAGAGAACGGGAACTCCTTGCGGATGCGCGAGTAGATGACCCCCGCCTCCTTGCGCTTGCCTGCGCCCCAAAGACTGTCGGCTTCCTTCAGCAGCGCGTCCACGCCTTGCCCTCCGCCGAGCGCCTTCTTCGCCGTTTCCTCCAGCGACTTCACGGGCACCTTGCCGGCCAGGATTTCGTCGATCGCCTTTGCCGCGTCGCCGCCCACGGCCTCGCCGATCTTGTCCCCGATCTTCTCGTCTAGCTCCTTGCGCAGCTTCTCCTCCAGGCGCGCCTTCTCCTGCTCCAGTCGACTCTCAAGCTCGCGCTTCGCCGTCCGCTGCGCCAGGTCAGTGAGCGCACCTGTGAGGTTGAACGTCGGACTCGTGAGCGTTCCGCCAAGCGCGACCTCGAACGTATCGCCAGCTACCGCTTCAAAGAGACGGTTCTGCTTCGCCAACCCGCCGGTCACCGGAACGACCCAGCGAAGATCGAGGTCGCCGCCGAGCCCCACGGAACCCGCGAAGTTTGTCTCCGTACCTTGGATCGTCCAGGTCCAAGGGTTCGTGTAGTTGAGTCGGCCCGCGTCCACCGCGAACCCCAACGGCTTCAGGTCAAAAGTTGGGTTCGTCGGCCGACCAAACGCCTCCAGCACGTTCTGAAAGAACGGCGACGCCTCCACAAGACCTTCGCTCAAGGAGAGGCTCCCGGTTCCATTGAGCGGCGCCTTCGGAAGCTCGGCCCACCCCTTAGCGAGCTGCTCCATCGGCAGAGGAGCGGCGTACTTGACCTGGACGCTGCTCGTGACGCTCGCGTCGACGGCCGCACCTTGAATCGCTTGGGCACTGGCGAAGACCGGGTGCACGCGGGCGAGGAGCGGCTCTAGTCCTGCGCTTGCGGCGAGTCCGTCCACCTGCACATCGGCGGTGAAGCCCACATCCGACGCGCCGTCGTAGAGGACGTCGGCCTTCAGTTTCCCTTCGCGTCCACGTAGCTCAGCCGTAGCCTTGGGTTCGGCACCGAGAGCAGCGCGGGACGCACGCATCGCGAGCGATGCGTGCGGATCATCGAAGGCCATGGTGCTCAAGCCGCCGGAACGCACGTCGACCACCAAATCGTCGACAGCACCGTCCACCTGGAAGTCGAACGCCGCGTCGGGGGTGAGATCCGCCAACTGGCCCTCAGCTGCCACCGAAAGCGTGCCCGCAAGAACGCTGCCCTCTTCGAGCGGCGACCCCACGAGCTTGAGCAGCTCTTGGGCCACGCCAAGATCGAAGCCCGTCAACTTGAGCTCCTCGACCTTCGCGCCGGGGCCGGCCTTGGGCCACACGATGACCCGGGCCCCGAAGTCGCCCGCGCTGCCGGTGCCGCCGAACACGCTCATGCTCGACTCGATCGTCAGGCCGCGCTTGTCGCCGTCCAACCCCAGGCCCGCCGTGACATCGCGCAGGGTGAGCATCGTCTCGGGCGAACGCAGGGAGATCGACGCGTTGACCAGCTCGATGCGGCCGTGGAGGTCGAGGTCAAGCAGCGAGGTCTCTTCGCCATCCTCCTTCTTCTCGTCCGGCTCTTTCTCCTCAGAGGGAACGACGAGGTCTTCGAAGTTCCAGGTGCCATCTGCTGACCGAACGAGCTCGATCTCGGCGTCCGTGATGGTCGCGGAGATATCACGCTTGCCGGTCATAATCGACCGCAGTCCCACGTCCACCCGGGCCCTGGGGATACTGGCCACGAGCTGCCCCGCCTCGTCCTCCACTTCGAGTCCGACGAGGACCGCCTTGCCGTTCAAGGAGAGCTTGAGATCCTCGATGGTCACGCGACCGTTGACGCGCTCATTCGCCTGGCTCTCGATTTTTCCGCGCAGCCACTTACCGCCAAAGGTGGGTCCGAGCGCAGCCGCGGCAATCACGAGCAGCGTCAGACCGACGAGGCCCCGCTTGAACCAGCCGAATCGCCGCCTGGCCGCAGGGCGTTCGGGCTGGGATGGAGACGGCGCCGCGCCCGCCTCGTTCTCGTCAAGGGTCGGATGATCCATGCCCCTATTCTTCGGTGCGATTGGCGTCCGGAGTGAGCGACCCGGCGAATTTCATGGCTCAGAAGTTCGACGGAGTTCACTCTTCACGCACCCATGCCCGAAGCCACCCCATCCAGCCACGCCGCCCACGGCCGCCCAGGCGTCCTGCTGACCAATCTTGGAACCCCAGACGCCCCCCAGACCCCCGAGGTCCGGCGTTACCTGCGGCAATTCCTGTCGGACCCTCGGGTCCTTGATATCAATAAGGTCGGCCGCGCGGCGCTCCTGAACCTGGTCATCCTGCCCACCCGCCCCGCCAAGTCCGCCGAGGCGTACCGCGAGGTCTGGACCGACGAGGGCTCTCCGCTGCTCTTCCATGGACAGGCCCTCGCGAAGGCCGTGGGTGAAGCGATCCCCGAGGCAGTCGTCACGCTGGCTATGCGCTACGGCAATCCGTCCATCGCGGCCGGCCTCAAAGAACTCCACGACGCAGGCTGCGATGAGATCGTCGTGTTCCCGCTCTTCCCCCAGTACGCGTCCAGCTCGACCGGCTCGGCGGTGGAGGCGGTCTACACCGAGGCCTCCAAGCTCTGGAACACCCCGTTCCTGCGAGTGGTACCGCCTTTCTACGACGATGTGGAGTTCGTGCAGTCGTTCGCTGACGTCTCGCGCCCCGTTCTGGCGGACTTCAAGCCCGATCACATCCTCTTCAGCTACCACGGCGTTCCAGAGCGCCACGTGACGAAGAGCGACCCCACGGGCCAGCACTGCCTCGCGTCCCCGGACTGCTGCAAGACCATCACCTTCGCCAATCGGCAGTGCTACAGCGCCCACTGCTACGCGAGCACCGAGGGCATCGCGAAGGCCCTCGATTTGGCCCCCGACGACTACTCCGCGGCCTTCCAGTCCCGCCTAGGACGGACCCCATGGCTGAAGCCGTACACGGACTTCGAGGTGGTGGAGCTCGCGAAGAAGGGCGTCAAGCGTCTTGCGGTCTTCTGCCCAAGCTTCGTGGCTGATTGCCTGGAGACCATCGAAGAGATCGGCATGCGGGCCCTGGAGGACTTCAAGGAAGCCGGAGGCGAGGAGCTCATCCTCATCCCATCCCTCAACTCAAGCGAACGCTGGATCCAAGGAGCCGCCACGATCGTGCGCCGCCATCTCCCCCCGAAGCCCACGGGCGGCTGAGACTTTCTGCCAATTCCCTGGCGGCTAGGCGCTCCCACGACGTTTACGCCTTTGATAGGGAATACATCCCTTCGCGCAACAGGAGATTCTGCCCAACCAAGTGCTTTGAGAGCCCTGGGATCGGATGTCGCTTGGGGACCTTGTCAGCCCCGGGCCTCAGCTCGAGCCGAGGGTGCTGCCTGCCAGGCCGTGCCAGTATTTGGAGGGAAGCTTGGGTGCTCTTCCCCTTTGCGCGATGTGGATGGGATGGAATGAGGCTGTAGAGAGCCGCCTCAAGCTCCATTGCTTAGCGCCCTAGATCAATGGCCCCGGCCCCCTCGGAAGTCTTCCTGAGGGGTCCGGGGCTCTCTTTTTGGATCGCCCCATCCCCGAAAGCATCGACTTATCATGATACGCATACATCAAGAAACATCGATGGGCTAATATCCGAGGGGCAGTCGTCCGATACCCCGCCTTATCCAATGAGCCTCCACCAGACATCCCGGGTCCTAAAGACCCTTGGCGATGAGACCCGCCTAAGGGTTCTCCACCTTCTCCGGAAGGGTGAGCTGGCGGTGGGTGAGCTCCAGGAGATCCTCAACATGGGCCAGAGCCGGATCTCGACCCAGCTCACCCACCTCAAGGACGTCGGCCTCGTGATCGACCGCCGCGCCGGGCGCCGCGCCTACTACAGCCTGTGCTCCACCGGCCCCCTCGAGCTGGTCAACGCGGTCCTCGACGACGCCGACCTTGCGACGGAATTCAAGGCCGACGACGCCGGCTACCTCACGGTGATGGAGCGCCGCCGCCGCGACTCACGTTCGTACTTCGACCGCGTCGCGGCCGCGTTTGGGGAACAGGTCCTGCCGGGACGCACGTGGGAGGGACTCGCCCGTGGGCTCCTGCGCCTCGCTCCCAAGGCGAAGTACGTCGATCTCGGGATCGGCGACGGGCTCCTGACCCTCATGCTCGCCGAGGTTGCCGAATCCGTCACCGCGGTGGACCTCAGCCCCGAGATGCTGTCGCAGCTAGCGGCCCGAGCGCGGGCTAAGGGCATCACCAACGTCGTCACGGTCGAGGCCGACATCGAGTCGCTCCCCATGGAGCCCGGCGCCTTTGACGTTGCCGTCCTGAGCCAAGCGCTGCACCACGCGAGCGACCCAGCCGCGGCACTCGCCGAAGCGCGCAGGGTCCTGCGCCCCGGCGGCCAGCTCCTCATCCTCGACCTCCTCGCCCACAGCGAAGACTGGGTCCGCGACCGACTCCAGCACCGCCATCTCGGCTTTACCGAATCCAATCTGAAGCACCTCTGCACCGAGGCCGGCTTCGACGACGTGGCCGTCGAGCGCGCAGCGCGCGACCCACAACCACCTCACTTCATGACGCTACTCGCCACCGGCACGGCTGCGCGAGCTCCCCTAGCGACCCCTAGTTTGCCATGACTCCGACGACTCGATCCGTAGCGTCCCTTGGGACCGCCATGTCCGCAGAGCGCGCACGCTTTGAAGACATCCTCGCCCAGCGCCTCCTCATCCTTGATGGGGCCATGGGAACGATGATGCAGAAGAAGGGTCTTGAGGAAGAGGACTATCGCGGCACGCGCTTCCAAGATGCGACGGCCAACCTCAAGGGCAACCACGACCTCCTGTCGATTACGCGGCCCAAGGTGCTCGCGAGCGTGCACGACGCGTTCTTCGCCGCGGGCAGCGACATCATCGAGACCAACACCTTCAGCGCGACGAGCATCGCCCAAGGCGAGTACGGCCTTCAGGACGCGGCGCGGGAAATCAATCTGGCGGCCACAAAGATCGCCCGCGAGGTTGCGGACGAGTGGACTCTTCGGACCCCTGACAAGCCGCGCTTCGTGGCCGGCGCCATCGGGCCGACGAGCAAAACGTTGTCGCTCTCCGAGCGAGTCGACGAGCCCGCCTTTCGCTCCATCACGTTCGAGAGCCTGAAGGCCGCGTACAAAGAGCAGGCCATCGCGCTGCTGGAAGGGGGCGTCGACCTCCTCCTCGTCGAGACCATTTTTGACACGCTCAACGCCAAGGCGGCCATCTCCGCAGTGGACGAGGCGTGCTCGGACTTTGGGCGCCGTCCCCCGCTCATGCTCTCGGTGGCGATCACCGACGCGTCCGGGCGAACGCTCTCCGGGCAAACCGTCGACGCCTTCTGGAACTCCGTTGCCCACGCGCAGCCGATGTCTGTCGGCGTGAACTGCTCGCTAGGCGCGAAGGACATGCGCCCCTACGTCCAAGAGCTCAGCCGCATCGCGCCCTGCTTTGTTTCGAGCTACCCCAACGCGGGTCTGCCGAATGCCTTCGGGGAGTACGACGAGGCCCCCGAGACCACCGGCAAGCTCCTGGAAGAGTTCGCGGAGAGTGGCATCGTGGACATCGTCGGCGGCTGCTGCGGCACGACGCCTGAGCACATCACGGCCATCGCCGAGGGCGCGCAGCGCGCCACCGAGCAGTCGGGGCCGCGGCGCGACCGCACCGGCGCCCGCGAGCTGCGTACGAAGAAGGCGTTCTTCTCCGGCCTTGAGACCCTCGCCATCGACGAGGACACGAACTTCCTGATGGTCGGCGAGCGCACGAACGTCACGGGTTCCGCGCGCTTCCGCAAGCTCATCACCGCGAACGACTACGAGGCAGCACTCAGCGTCGCTCTCGACCAGGTCAGGGGCGGCGCGAACATCATCGACGTGAACATGGACGAAGGCATGCTCGACTCCGAGCACGCGATGACCACGTTCCTGAACCTGATCGCAACGGAGCCCGAGATCAGCCGCGTCCCGATCATGATCGACAGCTCGAAGTGGAGCGTCATCCAGGCGGGACTGCGCTGCCTCCAGGGCAAGGGCATCGTCAATTCGATCTCGCTCAAGGAAGGCGAAGCGGACTTCCTTGCGAAGGCGCGCGAGATCCGTTCATTCGGCGCGGGCGTTGTCGTCATGGCGTTCGATGAGGAAGGCCAAGCCGCCGAAGCGGACCGCAAGGTCGAGATCTGCAAGCGTTCGTACGACCTACTCGTAAACGAGGTCGGCTTCGAGCCCAAGGACATCGTCTTCGACCCCAACATTCTCGCGATCGGCACGGGCATCGAAGAGCACGCGAACTACGGCGCAGCCTTCATCGAAGCCACCGCCGAGATCAAGCGGAAGTGCCCGGGCGCCAAGGTGTCTGGCGGCGTCAGCAACCTCTCGTTCTCCTTCCGCGGCAACAACGTCGTGCGGGAAGCGATCCACTCGGCGTTCCTCTACCACGCGATCCGCGCGGGCATGGACATGGGCATCGTGAACGCGGGGATGATCCAGGTCTACGAGGACATCCCGAAGGAGCTGCTCGAGCGCGTCGAGGACCTCATCTTCAACAAGCGCGAAGACGCGACCGAGCGCTTGATGGAGCACGCGGCGACGATCACGGGCGGCGGCAAGAAGCGCGAGGTGGACCTCTCGTGGCGAGAGAACTCGGTGCAGAAGCGCCTCGAGCACGCCCTCGTGCACGGCATCGTCGACTTCATCGAGTCCGATACCGAAGAGGCTCGCCAGCAGTACGCGCGGCCCCTCGAGGTCATCGAAGGCCCGCTCATGGACGGCATGCGCGTCGTCGGAGATCTCTTCGGCGCGGGCAAGATGTTCCTGCCCCAGGTCGTCAAGAGCGCGCGCGCCATGAAGAAGGCGGTCGCGGTGCTGGAGCCGTATATCGAGGAGGAGAAGGCGCAGCTCCTAGCGGCGGGCGGTCCCGCGGAAGAGACGAACGCCAAAAAGAGCGGCGGCGTCGTCGTGATGGCCACCGTGAAGGGCGACGTCCACGACATCGGCAAGAACATCGTTGGCGTAGTGCTCGGCTGCAACAACTACGAGGTGGTTGACATGGGCGTCATGGTGCCCTGCGACAAGATCCTCGCGAAGGCGCGGGAAGTGGGCGCCGACATGATCGGACTCTCTGGGCTCATCACCCCGAGCCTCGACGAGATGGTCTTTGTTGCCAAGGAAATGCAGCGCGAGGGCTTCGACGTTCCGCTCCTCATCGGCGGCGCAACGACAAGTCCCCAGCACACCGCCGTCAAAATCGCCCAGAACTACGACGCCCCCGTCCTCCACGTGCACGACGCTTCACGCTCGGTGAACGTGGTGTCGGACCTCCTCGACGAGGAGCGTCGCAAGATCTCCGACACGGAGAACCGCGCCAAGCAGGAGAAGATCCGCGAGACGTGGAAGCTGCGGCAAGAGCGCCCGTTGCTGTCCCATGAGCGCGCCGTTGAGAACCGCCAGGTCCAGGAGTGGACCGCGGAGGAGATCGCCAACCCGAAGTTCACCGGCCGCCAGATCGTGCGCGACATCCCCCTCAAGGAGCTCGTGCCGCTGATCGACTGGACGATGTTCTTCCTCGCTTGGGAGCTCAAGGGCAAGTACCCGCAGATCCTTGACGACCCCGTGCAGGGAGAGGCCGCCCGCGAACTCTTCGAGAACGCGACCACGATTCTCAAGACCATCGTGGAAGAGGATTCGCTCCAAGCGGAGGCCGTTTACGGGTTCTGGCCCTCGTGGTCAGAGGGCGAGGACGTGGTCCTCGGACTTCCAGGCGAGCGCAACACGGAGTGCGCGCGCTTCCCGATGCTCCGCCAGCAGCAGGTGCACCCCGACGACAGGCCGAACAAGAGCCTGGCCGACCTCGTCGCGCCCAAGGATGCCGCGGTGGAAGATCACCTCGGCATGTTCAACGTCGCCGTTCACGGAGCCGACAAGCTCGCCGCGGTCTTCGAGGCCGACGGCAACGACTACGACGCGATCATCGTGAAGGCGCTGGCCGACCGCCTCGCCGAGGCGTGCGCCGAGTGGACTCACCGCCGCGCCCGCATCGACTGGGGCTACGAGCAAGAAGACGAGTACGCAGTCACGGACCTCCTCAACGAGGACTTCCGCGGCATCCGACCGGCATTCGGCTACCCCGCCTGCCCGGATCACAGCCAGAAGCCCCTGCACTTCGAGCTCCTGAAGGCCAACGAGATCGGCTGCGCGCTCACCGACCACATGGCGATGACCCCCGCTGCCTCCATCAGCGGCTTCTACTTCGGTCACCCAACGTCGAAGTACTTCGGCGTGGGCCGCATCGATAAGGACCAGGTCGAGGACTACGCCGAGCGCGCAGGCCTCGAGCTGGACGTGGCCGAGAAGTGGCTGGCACCCTGGCTGGCGTACGACATCTAGGCCGTCTCGGGGCTGGACGAGCGAGATTCGGCGGATCCGGTAGGCTTGGGCTATGAACCAGCACCGCCCACTCTCCCGCGCACTCGCGCTGGTCGCGCTGGCCTGTACAGGCATCGCGTCAACCCAGGCCGCGTCCGCACAGATCGTCTGGACCGGCGCCACGGGGCCCGGGATCTTCCAAGACGCCAACTGGGACTTCACGGCATCGACCGTGACGACGGTGGACTACACGATTCCGATCGCGGACAACGTCGAGTTCATCGGACCAGGACAGGAAGCTCGGATCGGAGAGCTTCCTGGCCAGGAGGCCTTCACGGTGGCGGAGGGCTTCGGGGTCGTGATCGACAACATGCGCGTCTTCGCGGCGGGCAACGACGGCATCAGCTCCGAGTCCAGCGGCGGTCTTGGCATCGACGTCCGCCTTGTCAACGGCGCGAGCCTTGAGCCGTTCTTCGTCAGCAACAATACGAACGTCGACATCGATAGCACGAGCCAGCTCATCCTCGGCGGGTCCGCGACCCCCATCAACGGCTCGACCGTCAACCTCACGTTCGGCGCACGTCTCGAGTTCCTGCTCGAAGAGCCAGACGACTTTCGGAGCGAGCATCTCAGCAAGGTGACCGTCGATGGAGCACCGGCCGTGGAAGGCGTGAACATCGCCGTTGATGCCGTCGGCCTCCAAGGCTCCGTTGTCACCGTGCTACCCGGCAGCGTCGGCAGCAACTACTGCGCCGCCAACATCAACAGCTCGGGCGCTTCGGCCGTCATGGACGCCTTCGGCTCTCCCAACGCTGGCGCCAACGAGCTCACCCTCAGCTGCTCGTCCATGCCCGCGCTGGTCTTCGGCTTCTTCATCGCCTCAACTGACGACGGGTTCGTCGCCAACCCGGGAGGTTCCGCCGGCAACCTCTGCCTCAGCGGCTCGATCGGGCGCTACGTCGGACCGGGACAGATCCAGAACTCTGGTCTCGCGGGTACGATCTCCCAGGCCGCCGACCTCACGGCTGTGCCGCAGCCCAACGGCGCGGTCCCCGCGCTCGCGGGCGACACGTGGCGCTTTCAGTGCTGGTTTCGCGACAGCGCCAGCGGACAGGTTACCTCGAATTTCTCGGACGGCCTCTCGATCACCTTTCTCTAGCCCGAAGCGCGCGAGAGGTAGCGAGGAGCATGAACGAGTCCGCCAGCGTCGGTCCAGCGGAGCCTCCCCGCGTTCTCCAAGGATTCCTAAGCGATCCCGAGCGTGAACGCTGGCTGGCCATCGCCGGGAGCCCTGGGCTCACCGCGAGGTGGGTCCCTGGCCGGCAAGGCAGCGGCTATGAAAAGGTCGACCTGCTCGCAGCCCTCGCGGAGGGCACACTCGATGCAGATCGACCTTTCGTGGAGACGCAGTTGGACAGCCTCAGGAACAGCCTAGGCGTCGACTCCTCCAACGGCTGGGACGCCTACTTGCTTCGCTACGGGGAGGGGGCCTTCGTGCCCGAGCACCGCGACCCCACCACCGAGCTGTGTCACCTTCGTCTCAACGCGATCGTTCAAGAGGCGGCCAGCGGAACCGGCCTCCTCTATCTTGATGGGGAGCCTATCCGGCTCGCTGGGGGCGACGCCGTGCTGTTTCGGCCCGACGTTCTGCCCCATCGCGTCTCCCACGTGGAGGGACGGCGCTTCGTCCTCTCCGTAGGGTGCGTGTTCCAGCGATCAGGCGACTGCCCTACTGAAAAGTAATCGCGTAGCCGTCCGTGAAGTTGGAGCCCGCTTGGCCGCCGCTTGAGTCGCGGTACCACGCCTGGAAGTTCCAGGACTCGCCAGCCAAGACCGGAACCGTACCGACCGGCTGCGGAATGGCCGTGAGGTCGACGGGAATCGAGAACGCTCCGGCCGCGCCCGAGCTTTGGATCAGCATCTGAAAGCGACCGATCGTCCCGCCCATGCACAGGTTGCCGAAGGATCCGCCCGGGTTCATGGTGAATGCCTGGGTTCGGGACCCAATGAAGAAGCCGAAGACCTGGGGCGGCAACATCGAGGCGGACAGGGTGAGGTCGTTGTCGGCGACAACCGCGCTTCCGCTGGCGCTCATTTCACCGGACAGTCCCGCTTGGTTGACGACGGCTGGGCCGCAGTAGGAAGAGCCAAGCGGCGCGTCGTAGGTCACGACGAGGGTGGGGCGCGAAGCAGCGGAGCCCTCTCGCGTCGTGTACACCCGCGTCGCCACTTGCTCGTCGTCAGACTTCAGGACCCAGCCGAAGTTGTTGGCACCGTCAGCGACGAAGCCCTGCACGTCCGCGAGCAGCGCGGTGGACTGGAAGTTGACGGGCCCAGACGTTCCGACCGTCTGGGTGTCCGATGCCGCAGCCGCGAAGTCGCCTCCGGGGTTCGTCCAAAGGGACCCAGGGAAGAAGGTGTGAATCCACGTGGCGCTGTCCGTGGTGGAGTTGCCCCCTCCGCCTTGGCCACTTCCGGCGAGCGTCGTGCCCTCACCCCAGTCTTGACTCACACGGTGGACCGAGTGCGAAGTCGTGCCAGAGGCACCCATGGACGAGAACCCGATGTCCATCCTGAGTTCAGCACTCGTGACGACGGCGTTCTGCGGGATCCCGCTGAGATCGAAGTGCAGGATGCCGCGTCCCGTCCGACCATTGCCGATCCGCCCAACGAACATGCGGGACCCGATGCCATTGCTCAGGTTGCCCGTCGTCGTTGAGTAGAGCGTGTTGTCTCGGTCAGCGGTCAGCGAGACCGTGGTCTGCGCGGAGGCAGCGAGGGAAAGAGTGGCGAGCGACGCGCAGAGGGCGCCTATTCGAATAGCGTTCATTGAAAAAAGACAGTCTGAGATAGAGGAAGCGCGGCGGGGAGTCTGTCGCGCAGAGGTGAACTGGTGAAAGGCCGGCGTCTCTAATCACTCAAAGAGAACAGTGATGCCGTCCGTGAAGTTTGAGGTGGCCGTGCCCATGACGGCGTCCCGGTACCACGCCTGGAAGTTGTGCGTATCGCCAGGCAGCACGGCAATGAGGCCGTTGGGGGTCGGAAGCAGCGTCAGGTCGATATCAAGTTCAATCTCACCCGCGCCGCTGGCCATCTGAATCTGCCCCGGGCCCACGTAGCGCCCGATGCTGCCGCCGAGGCACAGGTTGCCCGAGCTGCCGCCGGGCCCCGCGGCGAACCCTGGCATGGGGCTGGTGATGAAGAAGCTAAACGCAAAGGCGGGCAGGTTTGAAGCCGCGAGACGCAAGTTGTTGCTCGCCACCTCGAGGCTGCCAGTGACCGACATTAGCCCTGGCTGCCCGGTCGAGTTAGGAACGGCCTGGCAGTAGTTCGTTCCGAGCGCCGCGTCCCACTCCACGACGTACTGGTCGGTGGGCGCGTGGGAATCCACGACGTCATTGAACTGCGAGCCGCCGAATGTCTCCGCAAAGTTCTCGCCCGTGGCACCGGCGTTGTTCGGCTCGTTGGGAATCCAGTCGGGGTTGACGGCGCTGGTGCCGTCGATCCAGATCCAGCCACCCGACGGCTCCGAGTAGCCGGGGTTGGTCACATCCTGAAACAACCCGGTCCAGGCGCGGCCCACGTTGCCGTTCTGAACGATGAAGTCCAGCTCTTGGGCGTCGTTGTAGACCACGAGATGCCCCGGGCGTCCCTTCCACTCCAAAGCCTCGGCGCGGTCCCTCGCTTGCGACCAGGCGATGTTCTCCTGCACGACTTCGTAGTAGCTGCCGTTCACTGGGTTGAACAGCGGTATCGTCTGGCGCAGCGTGAACGTTCCGGTGCCGCTCTCCCCCACGGTGCGCGAACCCAGCCGCAGGAGGTACTGTTCGCCCGCGTCGACGGTCCAGCTCAACATGGAGTCGCCGGGGCAACCGTCGTTTCCACAGGTGATCTGCTGAGGGTTTCCGCACGTACCGCTGACGTAGACGGCGAGGCGCGTGTCGAGCGAGGTCTGACCACAAACCTCGAAGGTGATGCGTGCGTCCACCGAAGCCGTCCAAAGGAACCAGACGTCCTTGCGCACGCCAACGCCGTTGCAATCCGTCAAGCCCGCCGTCGCCGTGGCGGCGGTGTTGTCGAAGGCGTGGGGCCCAAAGCCTGAGATCGCTTGGGCATTGGCGCAGTCGTCCGCCCCTTGCCAAGCGAGGGCTGTAGACGACGTGCCGAGCGCGAGCGCGGAGACGATGAACGTGGAGACGAGGGCGTTGAGGTGAAGCATGGAGCGGCGGGGGTAGATGCCAGGGTGCACAGCGGATGCGTTCCAGCTGGCGCTCCCTAGCATAGGGGACTTCGCGTTTTGCCTCCTCTTTGCGCCCTCTCGCCTGTAAACCCCTGGTTCGACCAGCGCTCAGACACGGCCGGAATGCTTGGTAGCTAGTCGCCCAGGAGCAGCCGCTGCCTTTCGGCGAAGTCTGCCTCAGTATTGGGACAGGTGCGGTCCGGGACGATCTGAGCCCCCGCCGCGAGGAGTGTGCCCTGGAGCTTCTTGACGTCCACATCCCGCGGCTCGCATTCCGCCTGAACAGCCAGCGCGGCCGCGGCACCCGCAGCTTGGCCGATCAGCATCACCACGGGCTGAAGCCGGGTGCAGCCGTTGACGATGTGCGTTGAACCGATGGACTTCTCGGCGGCGATCAGGCCATCGACCTCGCGTGGGACCATGCAGCTGTACGGCACCTGAAACGGAGCATTGGAAGGGTAGTTTTCGCCGAGGCGCTCGCCCTTCGGTCGATGATCCTTCGCGTGGTGATGATCGAGATAGTAGTCCCCCACCGCTACACCGTCGGGGTGGACGGCGTTGCGCTCCATGCCATCCTCCGGTACGACGTCCCCTTCCCCGAGCCAGCGCACCGGCACCACGCGCCGGCTCTCGCGCACGTAGGGGATCAACGGGAGGTGATCATCCGTGGGATAGACGTCCTCCGCCAGCCCCCACTCAGGATGGCCGAGCTCCGTCTGCATGTAGTGCACGTAGGCGAGGGTTCGCTCTTTGGCGGCGACCATCGCCGCTGCGCGCTCCTCGGCGCTTCCGAAGAGTCCCTGGGCCGGGTAGTCGTTGCAGTGGAACGGCCAGTTCAGCATGAAGTCGCCGCCGGGGAGTCGCCCGTAGTTCAGGAACCCGGCCCAGCTGTGGAGCTTGTGGTTCAGATGCTCAGGGTCCAGGTTCGGCGCGTGCACCGCAGTGGAAGAACGAAAACGCGCGGTGTCGAAGCCCTTGGGGAGCGGCACGCGCTTCGCTTCGCCGTCCTCGGACTTAGCGAGCGTCGCGACCATCGTGAGGTCTTGGATTTCGTCGTCGCGTTCGAGGGGCGCGTGGGCTTCCCCCGTTTGCAGGCGAGACTCACGTCCCAGTCGGAACGGCACGCCGCCGAGGTCAAGAACGTCCCCGTACTCCGTCGCTTCGACGGTGACTTTGGCGCGCACTTCAACGGCCCCTTGAGCCGCCTTGAACGTTGCGCCGACGACGCGCTCTTCTTCCCGCAACACGGAGATCAGACGCGCCCCCTTGAGCACGAACACCGTCGAGTTCGCGACCTGTGTGGCCAGCCAACGCGCGGCGACCTGGGGCTCAAAGCACGTGTTCGAAACCCAGCCGGTGCGCACCTTGCCGGGGCCGCCGTAGTGCTTCTCCATCGCCGCCCGGAAGGTCCCAAAGAGTCCGCCGCCAAGGGCGCCTTCGTTCCCGTCCAGACAGCTCACGCCCGCAGCCGTCACCATGCCGCCGAACCACGGCGATTCCTCGGCGAGCAGGACCTTCGCCCCCATGGACGCGGCCTGGAGCGCCGCCATCACGCCGGAGCAGCCGCCCCCCACCACCAGGACGTCGACGCTTTTCTTAGTCTGTGCTTTCACGCTAACGGAGTCCTGGATGGCGGGGGTTGATCTCGCGCGCCCGCTGGAGAGCGGATTCGCTCTCCGCTTCATGGCCGAGGGCGCCCTGGACGCGCCCAAGGTTGAACCAGGCGTTGAAGTAGTTCGGGTTGCCCTTCACGGCTGCAGTGTAGTGCACCCTCGCCTCTTCGAGGTGGCCGAGCTCGAAGTGCGCGGTGGCCACGTTGTTGTGGATTTCAGGGGCGCTAGGTCGCAGCGATAGCGCACGTTCGAAGTGCACGAGGGCCTCCTCGGCGCGTCCTCTCTGCGCGAGCAAGGTGCCGAGGAGCACGCGGGCCTCCACGAGGTTGGGCGCGTGCTGCAGAGCCAGGCTCACGCGCTCTTCGGCCGCGGCGCGATCGGAGCGGGCTGCCAACACCCGCGCTAGCTGCAGGTGCGCCCGCGCGTGACGCGGCTCCGCGGCTAACGCCTGCAACAGCTCTCCTTGGGCCGCATCCAACTGACCAGTTGCGAGAAAGCAGGAACCAAGGTCCACACGCGCGTCCGGATACTCTGGGCGAAGGCGCAGCGCCTCGCGCAGAGCCGACACCGCGCCGTCGAGGGCCCCTTTGTCGAGAAGAACGCGGCCGAGCTTTCGATGGGCGTCCCAGTCGTGGGGCTTGCGCTGAATCGCGCGTACGTGAACGGCTTCGTCCAGCGCCAGGACCGCCTCGTCGTGTTCCCGGGCGTTCGCCGCCTTCGGGACCACGGTCAAGGTCAGCGTGCCCATCTCGTCCGTTGATGTCTGGCCAAACTGAACGCGGCGGGGCGGGACGTTGGGGTTGGCGCTGTTGCGGTCGGAGTTGTCGTACAAGTATCGGAAGCGCAGCCGAGTGCCGGCGGGCAGCTGCATGGGCTTTTGGAGTCGATAGTCGTCCTGCCAGTCAAAGTCCCAGGTTTCGATGGCCAGGAGCGTGCGACTCTCGCCGCTCGGCAGCTCGGCGAAGGCCTCCATGGTCTTGCACAGGTAGTGGGCGTGGGGGTACAGGCCCAACAGATCAACGGGCACCGGCAGCCGGAGTTCGTCCTCCAGCGCAAACCCACGATCCCCCGCCGCAATGTCAATCTCCTCGGAGTACAGCACGAGCGACACAGGCGATGTGGTGGGAGCCTCGTCGGTGAAGTACAGGCCAATCTCTGGCTGGACTCGCTCGGGCTTGCCCGTCGGCGTCAGGTGCAGCTGCAGGATGAAGTCCGAGCCGGGGTGCAGATGCCAGGCCATGCCGGAGGGGGCCACGGAAGGTCGCTTGCCGGGCGTCCATGCGAGAAGGTGTCCGTTGGGCGCCGCAGAATAGCCGAGGCCCATGCCCCCAAACCCCTGCAGCTCATCTTCCAGCGCGAGGGATCGTGAGCGACGATCGAGGTCGAGCTGGAGGATGCCGTGATGTGCGGCAGGGCTGCCCGGCCGAATCTCGACGGCTTGCACAAAGCGCACGTTCACCACCGGTACCTCGAGGATGAAGTTGCGGAAGAGATCTGGACCGCCGGCTGGAACCTCGAAGGGCTCGGTGAGTTTGACGATGAGGTCGGGCGCGCCGCGCTGCCATCCGCTGGCAAACGTGGGCCGCTCGGGGAGGTCCGCTCGATCCCCCTCGGGTGCACCGCCGTCGGCCCAGCGGGCCAACGTGTCGATCTGCGTTTCCGTCAGGCGCCGTTCATCGGCCAGGGGCGCGTGACCCGGCGCTGGCAACCACGGGGGCATCAACCCACGCTTCGTCACACGTGCGATCTGCCGTCGCTTGTTCCTTGCGTCCTCGAAGGTCCAGAGCGGAAAGGGCGCAGACTCGCCCTCTCGATGACACACGACGCAGTGGTCAAAGAGAATCGGAGCCACCTCCCGCGTGAACGTCGGAATCGACTCTTCTTCAGCTCCACACGCCGCAAGGGCAACGGTGAGCGCGAAGGTGCTCAGGCTGCCGCAGGGTCTACCGCTCAGCCTGCTGCTGGGTCTCCTGCTGGGTCTCCTGCTGGGTCTCCTGCTGGGCCCTTGAAACAGCGAGTGCATCATTGGCTCCAGTCTCGAATCAAGCAGCCCACGGCCTTCGTTCGCGGCACAGCGATCGGCCGCCCAGCCAGGGTCGCATCCAACGCGTCCCGCAGCTCGCGCGCACTCGCTGCGGATCGCCGCACGCCGAGCTCTGGAAACTGATCGTCGATCCGCCCGCGGTAGAGAATCTCGCCTCCCGGTGCGATCACCAGAGCCTCCGGCGTGATCTCTGCGCCCACGAGAGACGCAAGCCCATGGTCACGGTCCTGAAGAATCGGCCGCGGCAGACGATAGCGATCAGCGTGCTCGATGAGGTCGGCTGCGGCGGCGTCGGGCTCCACGTTCACCAGAAAGAACCGCACGCCCCGATCCGCGTAGTCCCCGTGGAGCGCCGCGATCTCGGGCGCGTACCCGTTCGCGACGGGGCAGTCCGACGCCGTGAAGATCAACACGGTCGGCTCCTCCTGCGAAACGGGGTGGTGCATGGCGCCATCAAGGGCTGGCAGCTCCAGCGACTCACCAGTGGGGAGAGCTGAACCCGATCGGTAGCAGCTCGTCAGGGCGAGACAGAGCAGCGCTGCGACGCAGAGCGCCCACCGCATCTGAACCACGCATCTCGTCCCTTCCATAGATGTACGTTAAGGAGCCGAGCAGATCGCCGCCACTTGAACGAACAATACCCGGAAGCGCGTCGAGCGCCCCCGCTGAACGCACGGCATGCGCGCGAGAGAGTAGTCTGGCGGCCATGCCTTCGCCGCTGCGCCCACTTGTCCTCCTCGTCCTCTCCGCAGGGTTCACGTCATGCGCCATGATGCCTGGACCCTCTGCAGGGATTGAGGACCGCTCGGGCCTCGTCCGAACCGAGCGGATCGCCAACGTCGCTGCGCAGGGCCGATCTGGAGATGTGGGCCGATCTGGAGATGTGAGCCTGCCTGCGGATGAGCGCCAAGTCTCTGCTCTTCAGACGCCTGGCAGCGTCGTAGGCACCGACTCGATCCAGATCCTCTACCTGCATGGAACGCCCGGTGACGCGGAAGGCTGGGCGGACTACCTAGTCGACCCCATCGACGGTCTTCCCGCAGTGGCGATCGATCGGCCGGGTTTCGGGGAGAGCGATTCGTCATCGCTCGCGACCCTCGAAGGGCAGTCGCGGGCCGCTGCGCCGTTCCTTGAGGCGCACGAAGGAAAGACCCTTGTGGTAGGCCACTCCTACGGCGGTCCAGTCGCGCTGCAGATCGCCCTCGACTACCCCGAACGCGTCGTCGGCGCCGTGATTCTCGCTGGCTCAGTGGCGCCGAAGCTCGAAAAGCGCCGGTGGTTCAACTACGCCGCGAAGGGGCTGAGCTGGGTGCTCCCCCATGCCCTTCGCCGCTCCAACCAAGAGGTCTGGCCGCTGCGCGCCGACCTCGAGCGGCTTTCCAAGCGGCTCGACGCGATTGAAATTCCCGTGACCGTCGTTCATGGAACGGACGACGGGCTCGTGCCCTACGGGAACGCGAGCTTCATGATGGAAGCACTGACGAACGCAGATCCCTTGACGCTGACCACGTTGCAAGGCGCAGGCCACATGATCATCTGGAACGACGACGAGGTGCCCCAAGTTCGTAAAGCGATTCAAGCGACGCTCGAAAGC
This sequence comes from uncultured Planctomycetaceae bacterium, assembly GCA_964417955.1. Classification (GTDB taxonomy): domain Bacteria; phylum Planctomycetota; class UBA1135; order UBA1135; genus Saltatorellus. The sequence continues at coordinate 6,618 of CAYQKK010000041.1, read as the reverse complement.
TGTCGCGAGAAGATGAAGAACTGACAACGGCACTCCCAGATTTGGGAATGCATCGATTGATCGAGTTCGTTCAACGAACTTGGACGAGTGAAGGGAAATTCCTGTGCCTTACCGAAGGCTTCCCAAGCGGCGGCAGGCGCACATTAAGTGACCAGGAAACGCGGCGTGGGGAAGCGCGCAAAATGCACCCTTGCGACTATTGGATGCCTCGCCTAGCGTCGAGGGATAGTCGCCGATGTGGGTCGGCGGCGCTCTTTCTCACCTTCTCCTCAGGAGCCTATGTTTCGACAGCCCCTTCGTGCGGCCTCCCTTCCCTTCGCGATTCTCATCGCCAGCGGCGCTGCCAGCAGTCATCCTCTCCTTGCGCAGAACGCCCCCGCGCAAGCACCCATCCCAACGCGCACTTTTGCGCCGGTCCAGGCGGGACCGAATGCACCCTCACAAGAGGTGCAGCTATTCGCGCCCGGCAGAGTCGTCTTCAAAGTGACGGCCCGTGCGCGTGACGCCTCTCTGCTCGAAGAGCAGTACCAGCCGACAGGTCGGCTGGCGGCCCCAGTGACGGGCATCCTCGAACTCGACCGTGCACTCACCACCGTCGGCGTCTCCGATGTGCGACGTGCCCTCATCGACGCCAAAGACGAGGCTCTGCGGGACGAGCTGGGCCTCGACCTGTGGTTCGTCGCCGAGGTGTCGCCGGACACCGATATCCGTGCGTTGAGCACGCGGTTGTCCGCGCTCGGCAGCGTCCAGAACGCGCACCCGGACCTGACGGCCTTCGCCCAGGACGTGCCCAACGACCCTCTACATGCCACGCATTGGGGTCACAACAACACCGGACAGCACCTTAGCTACTGCTGGGGCTGCGGCGGGCACCCGAGCGGCTCCCCCGTGGGCACGCCGGGCTTCGACTCCAGCGCCCAGTCCGCATGGGACGGGTCACAAGGACACGGATCTGCCTCCGTCGTCATTGCGATCATTGACTCCGGCGTGGACGCCGGACACCCGGACCTGCGCCAAGTGGCCGGTTACGACTACGGCGACAACGACTCCAACCCGACCGACAACTCGTCGGCCCCCGGGCACGGAACGGCCTGTGCAGGCGTCGCAGCCGGAATCAACGGCAACGGTATCGGTGTCGCCGGCGCGGCCGGAGGCTGCTCGATCATGCCGCTCAAGGTCGCGAACAGCGCGGGCAGCATGAGCTTCACCTCGATCGCCAACGCGTTGATCCACGCGGCCGACAACGGCGCGGACGTGGCTTCGCTCAGCCTTGGGGCCGCGACGAGCAACGAGCCGACGACGTCCAACGCGATCACCTACGCCCACAACGCGGGCGTCACGATCCTGGCGGCGACGGCCAACAGCAACGCGTCGACGCTCGACTTCCCGGCCAATCACCAGCTCGTGATCGGCGTGGGCGCAGCGGCCCCCTGCGGCGGGCGCAAGCGCTCGTCTTCGAACACGGGCGAGCTCAGCCCTGGCGTTTCGGCGGACCCGAACAGCTACACCTGCGACGGTGAGCGCTGGTGGGGATCGAACTACGGCCCCAACGTTCAGGACGGAGCAGGTTCGGTGGACGTGATCGCGGCCACGATTCTGCCCACGACGGATATCCAGGGCTCAGGCGGCTATGACGCGGGCAACTACTCCGGGTACTTCAACGGTACGTCCTGCGCTACGCCCTACGCGGCTGGCGTCTGCGGGCTCATCATCTCGAAGAACCCGAGCTTTACACCCGATCAAGTACGCGCCCAGCTCGTGTCGACCTGTGACGACGTCGTCAACGTCGAGTCCGGCGCTGGCTGGGACCGGTACTCGGGGTACGGCATGGTGAACGCGTCGGCCGCGGTGGCCGGCGGCGGCGGATCTACGGGTCCGACGTACGCATCACTCCCCTACTCAACGGGTTTCGAGTCCGGTTCGCTCGGCGACGCTTGGACCTCGGTCCTTGGCGCCGAAGGCCGCATTCAGGTCACGACCGCAAACGCGCCGTTTGCTGGCTCGCGTCACCTCACGATGGACGATTCAGTGAGCGGCGGCTCCTTCAGCCAGAACGAAGCCCGACTGCACCTCGACCTTTCCGGTGAGTCGCAGGTGGCCCTCGCGTTCCGCTGGAAAGAGTTCGGCGACGAGACTCACTCCCAGGACGGCATCTACCTCTCCAGCAACGGCGGCAATAGCTTCGCGAAGGTGCACAACCTGAACGGCGGCTCGGTCACCAACAACACCTGGCAGCTGGTGAACCTCGATATCGACCAGCTCGCCGCGGGCGCGGGCGTATCGCTCTCCAGCACGTTTGTCATCAAGTTCCAGCAGTACGACAACTACCCGATCGGCTCGGACGGCTTTGCGTTCGACGAGATCTCGGTCACTTCAGGCGGTGGAGGCGGCGGAGGCCCCGCGTACGCGGAGCTTCCCTACAGCACCGGCTTCGAGGCCACGTCGGTCGACCAGTATTGGTCGCTCGTGGAAGGCACCGAGGGTCGCATTCAAGTCACGACCGCAAACGGCCCGGATGCCGGAGCGCGTCACCTGACCATGGATGACGAGGTGAACGGCGGATCGTTCAGTCAGAACGAGGCCTGGCTCAGGCTCGATCTTGCGGGCGAGCCCCAAGTGAACCTCTCGTTCCGCTGGAAGGAGTTCGGCGACGAGACTCACTCCCAAGACGGCATCTATCTTTCCAGCAACGGCGGCTCAAGCTTCACGAAGGTGCACAACCTGAACGGCGGCTCGGTCACCAACAACACCTGGCAGTCCGTGAACCTCGACATCGATCAGCTGGCGGCTGGCGCCGGCGTGGCGCTCTCCAGCACCTTCGTCGTGAAGTTCCAGCAGTACGACAACTACGGGATCGGTTCTGACGGCTTCGCGTTTGATGAGATCTCAGTCTCGGCGAGCGGCGGAGGCGGCGGCAACCCCGGTTACGCCAACTTGCCGTACTCGACGGGCTTCGACTCCGGATCCCTCGATTCGTTCTGGCAGGTGACCGAAGGCGTAGAAGGCCGCATCTTGGTGACGACAGCCAATGGCCCGAGCTCGGGGTCGCACCACCTCACGATGGACGACGAAGTCAACGGCGGTTCGTTCAGCCAGAACGAGGCGTGGCTCAAGCTGAACCTAGGCAGCACGTCCCAGGCGACGCTCTCTTTCCGATGGAAGGAGTTCGGGGACGAAACGCACTCCCAGGACGGGGTTTATATCTCCAGCAACGGCGGCGCGAGCTTCACGAAGATCCACAACTTGAACGGTGGCTCGACCACCAACAACACGTGGCAGACGGTGACCCTCGACCTCGATCAGCTGGCGGCGAATGCTGGTGTGGCGCTGACGAACTCCTTCGTCGTGAAGTTCCAGCAGTACGACAACTACGGGATCACGCTGGATGGCTTTGCCATCGATACTGTTTCCGTGAACTGACCCCTTCATTGAGAACTCCGTGCTAGCAGCGGATAGAGGCGGGGCCTCCGGCGCGATTCGTGCTGGGTGCTCCGCCTCGCACTTTTGCCCGCGCATCCAGCGCGCCCCCCCCTTCGAACTCCCATGCATGTTCGGATTCTCCAAGAAAGACCCCGTGGCCAAGCTTCGCAAGGAATACGAGGCCTGCATGGCCGCAGCCATCGATCTGCAGCGCAAAGGCGATATCCGCGGCTTTGCCTCCAAATCGGAGGAGGCCGCCAACATCGAGAAGCGTCTGCTGGAAGCAGAGAAAAAGACCACTTGAGAATGTCCGCCTTATCGGATCGAGCTTTTCGGCCGATAAGGTGGGGTCATGCAAGGATCCGATATTCTCGCCAGGTGGAATCGCGCGAAGGGCTCTGGCCTCAAGCGCGCTCTCTTCAGTAAGGCCCTAGGCCTCGCCGTACCCTACTCCGGGACGATCCGACCTGAGATCGTCGAGCTTGAGGCTGGGAGCTGCCGCGTGGCTATGCGTGATCGGCGGCGCGTCCGCAATCACCTGCGGTCGATCCACGCGATTGCGCTCGTCAACCTTGGGGAAATCTCAAGCGGACTCGCGCTGCTGACCGGGCTTCCCAGCGATGCCCGCGGGATCGTCAAGGGACTCAGCATCGAGTACCTGAAGAAAGCGCGCGGGCGACTGATTGCGGACTGCAAGGCCGACATCCCCCCGGACAACCAAGAGCGAGACGTCACCGTCGTCGCGCACATCCGGGACGCCGAGGGCGATGAGGTCGCGACGGTTCACGTCAACTGGCGTGTGGGTCCTGTTCCACAGAAGGGGCAGCCGAAGCCGGCCGCCGTGGGGGCTGGCAAGTGAGCGCGCCAGTTAGCAGGCCAGCGAGCAGGCCAGAGGAACATCCCGCAGACGAGTTCTGCCGCCTCGCGGGCGTAGACGTTCCCCTGATCTGCGGAGCCATGTACCCGTGCAGCAACCCCGAGCTCGTCGGCGCTGTCGCCGCGGCTGGAGCCATGGCCATCGTGCAGCCGCTGTCGCTCATCTACGTCCACGGCCGCGACTTCCGCAAGGGGATCCAAGAGATCCAGGAGCTAAGCGGCGGGCGCCCCTTCGGCTTCAACGCGATCATCGAGAAGTCAGCCAAGTCCTACGAAAACAGGATGCGCAACTGGATCGACATCTCGTTGGAAGAGGGCGTCAGGTTCTTCGTCACCGCCCTCGGGAATCCCGACTGGGTCGTGGAGAAGGTCCATGCCGTCGGCGGATCCGTATTCCATGACGTAACAGAGCTCAAATGGGCGAAGAAGGCCGTCGACGCCGGCGTCGACGGGCTCATCTGCGTGAACAAGCGAGCGGGCGGACACGCAGGAACGAAGTCGCCCCAAGAGCTCTTCGACACGCTCGGCCCCCTCGGCCTTCCCTTGGTGGCGGCAGGCGGTGTGGGCGACGAGCAAGGCTACGCCGACATGATGTCCTTGGGCTATGGCGCCGTGCAGATGGGAACACGCTTCATCGCCACAGAGGAGTGCGAAGTTCATGGGGACTACTGGGATGCGATCATCAAGGCCAAGGAAGAGGACATCGTCTTGACAGAGCGCCTGTCAGGCGTCCCGGTAGCCGTGATCAACACGCCGCTCGTCCAAAAGGTGGGCACAAAAGCTGGCCCAATCGCGCGCCGGCTTCTGAAGGGCCGGAAAACCAAGCACTGGATGCGCACGATCTACGCGCTGAAGTCGCTTCGTGAGCTGAAGCAGTCGATCAAGAAGGGCGTGACCTACAAGGACGTTTGGCAGGCGGGCAAGAGCGTGGAAGGCATTGACCGCGTAGAGCCCGCCGCAGACATCGTCAGGCGCTTCGATGCGGCCTGGCGTGCGGCACGGGAGAACTGAGCGCGGGCTCGATGGGGAGCTCCGTGGCCGGCTCCGCAGTCGGCTCGGGTGAGCCAGTGGCTGGTTCCGGTGCCGGCTCTCCAGAAGGGGCAAGGCTGGCTCCGGCCCCGTCGACGCGAAGCAGTCGGTCAGTGGACCTCCGGAACCCAGGAGGAAAGAGATCGCTAGCCCGCCTTCTCCGTCCGGTGCTCCGGCGACTGATCGTCAGTACCAGCAGAACCGACGCCAGTAGGCGGGTGAGACCCGCCGCGGTGGCCACCCGTTTGGCCACGAGAGCCGAGGATTCGGCGATCTCTTGGTTGCGGGCCTTCAGCGCTTCGAGACTCTCGATGAAGGGTCCGAAGTTCATGTCCCAGTAGCGCAAACGCTCGCGCGTCCGGTCCGTCTGCATGCTCATGTGCGACAGGGTCGCTTGGATGTTCCCGACGAAGGAGAGGGTCGTTCCCTGAAGGCCCTCAAGCAGCTCCGGCTCGGATTCGAAACCCAACAAGTCGTTGTAGCGATCGCCTCCGCTGTCGAGGGTAGCGAGCCGCTCCATGCGATCCATGATCTCGGCGCGCTGCTCGCCCGAGCGGCCCCGGAGCTGGATGAACTGCATCTTGTCCTCCGCCATCAACATGGTCAGAGCACGCCAGACAGTTGTTGAGTGACTGGTGGCTTCGACCTCTAGCTGAGTGATCTCGTCCATGAGCTGACGCCGCTCACTCGCATGGTCGTGCAGGTTCGCAGAGAGTACGCCGCTGCCTGCCGCTACGAGCCCCATGGCCAGTACACCCATCCAGCTCAACCAACGGCGTCGGGTTCGAACCGGAGCCCTGTCTCCCCATGGGGCAGGCGCCATCCCGGGAGCCTTTGCCGTCGGACAGGCGGTCCCGTCGAGAGGAGGGGTGGGTGAGCTGGTTGGATCCATGGTGGGCGGCGCAGTGAGCACGCGCGGTTCGCATGGGATCTATCGGCTTGGGGACCGGGGGCGCCTTGATGCGGCGTGGGTTTATGCACCGATCGGAGGTCCTCAGTCATGGATAGGACGCGCTGAATTCCCCGGATGGGCACATACGGGTTTGAAACCGAGCCCGGGCCGTTTCGGTCCCCTGGGTGGGCGGGGGTTAGGGATGGGGAGGATGGTGGACTGAGGGACTCGCTAGGCGTCGATCCAGCTAGACATGTGATCCAGAAGTTCGAGTCACACCACTAGACCTGAAATAAGCGCTAAGGATCGTCAGATCGTGCAGCAGTGCCGTGGCCGCGGCTCTTTCGAGGATGACGCCTGGCTAGTCAGGTGAATTCTCGAAGCGAAGCGCAAGGGCCGCG
>CAYQKK010000040.1:52991-53317 GCA_964417955.1 uncultured Planctomycetaceae bacterium | reverse complement strand
CCGGATAGGGCAGCTCCGAGGACTCGGTGATGAAGACCTTGCGCATGGGAATCATGAGCAGAATCCCGAGCAGCCCCCCGGTGAACGCCACGCCCGTAACGGTCCAGAAGTGGAAGTCCGTCCAGGTCCCCATCATGACGAGGGCTGGCATCGTGAAGATGATCCCCGCCGCGAGGCTCTCCCCCGCCGAAGCGCAGGTTTGAACCTGGTTCGCTTCCAGGATGGAGCTCTCGTTGAAGAGGAAGCGAAAGACCAGCATGGCCATCACCGCCGCTGGAATTGAAGCCGACACGGTCATTCCGGCATAGAGCCCCACGTAAACGTTA
>CAYQKK010000040.1:22831-52981 GCA_964417955.1 uncultured Planctomycetaceae bacterium | reverse complement strand
CCGCTGGCGAAGGCCCATTGGAGGTTGAAGCCGCCGCAGGGGCCGTCCAGGTCGAGGACCTCGCCGCATAGGTAGAGGCCGGGCTGGAGCTTGCTCTCGAGGGTGTCGGGGCGGACGTCTTTAAGGCGCGCGCCGCCGCGGGTGACGAAGGCGCCGTCGTAGCCCGTGTGGCCCGTGATCGTGAGGGGGGTCTTGACCAGGGTGCGGATGAGGGTGTCCTTGGTTTCGCCTGGGACCTTCTGGACGGGGGTGGCTGGGTTGGCTCCGCTTAGCTCGCAGAGAACCTCCGCTACTTCACGGGGGAGCTGGGTTTCTAGCCAGTCGATCAGAGGACGCGGGGGAGCGGTCTTCCACTCCTTGAAGTGGGCCTGCCAGTCCTCCTGGGACTGACCGCGGCAGAGGTTGAGGTGCACGGGGACCTCGCCGTAGCGTTCGAGCAAAGGGGAGAGGTCGCGGGAAATGTCGAGGACCACGGGGCCCCGCAGACCCTTCTTCGTGAAGATGAGGTCGCCAATCCGCGCGACCTTCGCGTGCTTCTTCATGGCGACGGCGAGGTGAGCCTTGCCGATCGTGTGGGCCGTGAGGCGCGCCGTCCAATCTTCCTTTGTGACGACCGGAACGCCGGCGGGGTGACGCGCCGTGACCTTGTGGCCAAAGCTCTCAGCGAACGCATAGCCTCCTCCGGAGGCGCCAGATTTGGGGAGGGCGAGGCCACCGGTCGCAACGATGAGCTCCTTCGAGCGAAAGACACCGCCGGGGTGGGTCACGTGGAAGAGCTCGTCCTCGAACGTGGTCGACTGGACCTCGCAGTCTGTGTGAACCGGAACCCCAAGGCGTTCAAGCTCGCCCACGAGGCCCGCCAATACGGTCGAGGACTTCCGGGTCTCCGGCCAAACGCGGAAGCCGTCAAGGACCACGGTCTTCACGCCGATGCCGTGGAAGAACTCCCGCAGCTTCGGACCGCCGAGTTCGTCGAGCGCCGGCCCCATGAAGCGACCATCCCTGCCAACCCGCTCCATGAACTGGTCCGTTCCCAGAGTGTTCGACAGGTTGCAGCGCTGACCTCCCGACGCTAGCAGCTTACGCCCTAGGGACGACGACTTCTCCACCAGCACCGCGCGCCTGCCTAGCCGGGCAGCGCTGATCGCCGCCACCATGCCGGAGGCTCCGCCCCCGATAATGAGGACGTCGGCGGGCTGGAGGTCTTCGGTGGCCATGGCGGCGACTAGTGTAGCGGCCCTGTCGCCGACCTGCTGCCGACCTGATATGCGGCTGCTGTGGGCCTGCCCTCAGGAGAGACGAGCCTTCACTGCGGCCACATCCACGTCCCCTGACTCTCTCAAAACGCGCCCCTCCATCCCTCCAGCCACGGTGATGGTCTCTCCCGTGACGTGGCGGCTGAGGGTGGGCGAAAGCAGCCCCATCAGGGCGTAGGCGATGTCCTTGGCACGGGCGAGCTGCTGCACAGGCATCGTGCGCACCACCTGCTCCACCACCCCCGGCTCATCCAGGTTCTCGAGGGTCATCTCCGTCACCGTCCAGCCCGGATCCACCACGTTGACGCGGCCGTAGGGATCGATGTCGACGATCTCGTTCTTGAGCGAACGCATCAGGCCGTAGAGGCCCGCCTTGGAAGCCGCGTAGTCACCGTGGCCCTTCTCCCCGAACCTCGCCGCGGTGGATCCGGTGTAGACAAGCGATGCCCCGACGCCAGCCTCGGCCGGCCCCGACTTCGCGATCGAGCGCAGAAACGCCCGCGACGTCCAAATCGCTCCCGTGAGATTGACCCCCAAGGTCTGACGCACCCGCGCGTCGTCCATGTCCACGAGCGCCGTGTCTTCCTTCGGCCAAACGCCCGCGTTCACGACGCAGCCGTGCAAAGGGCCGAAGCGATCCACGGCGGCTTGAAATGCACGATCCACTTGCCCGGGGTCGAGGATGTCCGCACGCACGGCCAAGGCGCGGTCGCCCCAGCTCTGCCCCTTCAACCAGGCGCGAACGTCGTCCCACTGCCGGTGGGCGTGCAGCACGACCTGCGCGCCTTCTGCCGCGAGCGCTTCCGCGGTCGCCCGTCCGATACCGCCGGACGCGCCCGTCACCAGGACCGTCCTCTCTTCAAGATCCAGATTCATACGTCAGTGCCCCCCATGGGATCTCACTCGAGGCCTTGCCCAGGTTTCGTGGCCGCCTCGATCTCTACCCGGGCGCTGTACAGAACGTTGCCTCCGCCTAGGTCGGATACCTCGGGGCTCGTCAAGGCGTTGATGCCAATCCCCTCCGGCACCAGCGATTCATTGAGGAAGCCGTCGACGCGCACGCTCTTGCGGGGTGCATCCGCGTCGAGTCTCGCAGTCAGCGTGATCGCGCCAAACTCGGAGCGAATCGTGATCCCGCCGCCGTCCTCAATGCCCGCAACGCCCGCGTCCTTCGGGTGCAGATGAGCCAACGGCGAGCCAAGCCGCTCTCGATGCCGCGGCACGTGGAGGTAGGTCGAGTTGTGCGTCGCGGTGGACGGAGCCGAAATGAGCTGAAACGTCCCCTTCATCTGCGCGCCGTCATCGGGCACGTAGGTCGCAACCCGAGGACGCCCGAGGCTCTCCGCTGTCTCGGACACGAGTTCAATCTTGCCGCTCGGCGTCCCGCGATCCTCAAACACCGGGGCCGTGAGCTTCACGGGTGTCCCTTGAAGCACCGCGAAGTACTCCTCGCTAGTGAACCTCTGTCGGTTCACGGCGAGAAAGTCCCCCACCAAGACGTCCTCGTCCACCTCGAACATCGGCCCCTGCCGCTCGTCTGGAAAACCGGCGCTGCCCTCGAAGCCGAGCGCCCGTCCAATGGCCGAGAAGCAGTGGACGTTGCTGCGCTCTTCCGCCTGGGCTTCCGTCGAGCGCCAGCCGACCTGGAAGGTGCGGTGCCCGTAGCTGCGGAACACGTCGGAGTGCTCCGTCAGCGCCGTCGCGGGCAGAACCACGTCCGCAAGCTGGGCCGTCTCGGTCATGAACAGCTCGTGCACCACCAAGAATAGGTTGTCTCGCCCAAGCCCCCGGCGCACGCGCACAGAGTCGGGCAGCGTCGCCGCCGGGTTGTGGCCCCAGACGAAAGCCGCGCGGAACGCGCCCTCGTCGAGCACCCGACCGAGCCCCACCTGGCTCACCGGCGGTGGCGGCGGTGCCGACCGCACGTCCACCCGCGTCAACAGGCTGTCGTCGAGCCCAAAGTGGTCGCCGGTCTGAAAAAACAGGCGATCCGAATGCCCCAGCGTCGCAGCCAGGCTCGCGATGGCCCGCATGGACTCTCCCCCGTTGCGTCTCCGGGCAAACCCGATGCCGGCCTTGATGATCGGCGAGGCCGCCGCCTGCAGCCTCGTTGAGAGCAAGCGAAAGTCCTCGATGGAAAGCCCCGTGACTTCGGCGACACGCTCTTCAGGCCACGCCCCGGTGACCTCGGCGCGGAACTCTGCCGCCCCCACGCAGGCGACCTTCAGAAACTCGATGTCCGCGGCACGTTCGTCAAAGGCCCGCGCAGAAAGACCCAGCGCCAAGGCCGCGTCGGTCCCGGGATGCAGGATGAGCCCCTGCCCGCCCCACTCCTCCACCTTGCGAATCGTCTCCGTGCGGTAGATGTCGACCACGACCACCTTCACCCCCGCATCCGAAAGACGCTTGAGTCGCTGCATCAGGTGCGGCGTCGTGCGCTTCGCATCGCTGCCCCAAAGGATGAATAGGTCGCACTGCCCCGGCTCGGCCTCGACGTCTAGATCCGGTCCAACGGAGCGCCCCATGACGGTTTGAAAACCGGCCTCAGCGGTCGCATCGCACACGCCGTTGTCGTGGAAGCTAGCGCCCAGCGCGTGCATCAGCCGCATGGGGAATTTGCGCTGCACGAGCCCCATGTTGCCGGCGTAATTGAGCGAAAGAACGTCCGCTCCATCGATGCCGTCCATGCGCGAGACGATGTGGGAGAGCGCCTCGTCCCAGGTGCTCTCTTCGAATCCGCTCGCGCGGCGGATTAGCGGAACGCGCAGTCGGTTCGGCGCATTCACCAGCTCGTGGTACACGGCCGTCTTGCCGCACAGCGACCCGCGCGACCAAGCGTGAGCTTTGTTGCCCCGCAGCCGCACGAGCCTCCCTTCGGCATCACGCTCGACTTCGGCTCCGCAGGCGTCAGGGCAGTCGAGCGGGCACGCGGTGAACGCGGGGGTGGTGTGGGACGGCTGAATCACCGCTGGATTCTAAGGATCCGAACCGGTCGCTGCCAAGAACGACGTTCACCTGGGATGCGGCTCAGGGAGCCGTCGGCCCCTGGAGGTCATCGTCCACGTCGCGCGGCCGCTGACGCTTGGGCACGAGGTCCGCGAGGTACCCTTCTTGCACCGAGGTCAACGTCCAGGTCTCGTCGAAGAACAGGACGAGCCCTTGGATCTGCGCGTTGGTGTCGGTGTATTTGAAATTCCCTGACGCCTCCCCCACGGGCACAGAGACCTCGATGTTCCAGTCGGTCGTATTCTGCCAGCCCCAGGCCAGGGACATACCCAGCCCCACTTCGATGACAAAGAGCGGAGCGCCGAGCTGAGCAAGCGCGGCTTCGAGGGTGGTCACACCCGGCTGAAGACTGCCGACGGCCTCCACCAGCGGCTCCTGGTAGATCCGAAACTTGTTGTAGTCGCCGTCGACGCAGCCCACCAGCGCGGGCAGGCACACGAAAGACGCCGCGACCATTCCGAGCCGAGACCCGGCGGCTGACCTAGAAGACCGGAAGGTCATACTCAGCCTCGGCAGCTTGAAGGAGCGAACCGATGTGGGAGACATTGTCCTCTTCGTCGAAGAAGACCCAAACGCGATCCGCCTGGGTGTCCACGCCACGCAGGCCCAAGAGTATGAGGAACAGGCCACTCTGTTTCTCGACCGTGTGCTCGTAGCGCCACGCGGTCTTGCGGCCGAGCTGTACGACCTCGTTCGGCGCGCCGAGCAGGCGTGCAACATCGTCGGCACTGGACTGGCCGGGCTGAATCTGCGCGACCGCCTCGGGGAGGATGGACGGGTTGGTGACGGACCGGCTCACGAAGCAGCCTTGGGTCGTGAGCGCTAGGAGCGCAACGGCGGCACAGCGGACCAAGGCCCGCCGCGGTGAGCTATGGGAGAAGTGAAGCATAGGAAGAGTCGAGTGGAGAGCGCCCACGGCGCATGGGTGCGACGAGGGCAATAGAACCGGCGGGGAGAGCCGTGCCGGCAGCCGCGGGAAGTGTAGGGTCATTCGCACGTCTGAGATCTACCGTTGCGAATCGCCCTCGATCTATCCCCAATTTCCCGGTCTTTTCCCCTGGGAGTTCAGCGTGCTGTGCGCTCGAGCATCGCCGCATTGGAGCTACGCGAGGACGTCGAGCTCCTGCCTATCGTTCCTCCCCCCAACGTCTCCCTCGCCTGGTGGCGCCAGACGAAGCTTGTGCGCCTCGCCCGTGACCGCGCGGACGTTCTTCATTCCTGGACCTCCGCCTTCCCCCTGCGCTCTCAGATCCCCGTGGTGCAGACCGTTCACGAAGCCCCCTGGCGACACGGCGCAAATGAAAACGCTGGGCCGACCCACCGCTTTTGGGCTCGAATGGGACGCTCCCGAGCTGCCATGGTGATGACCCCCTCGGCAGTGGTTGCCTCGGACCTCGGAGGCCACGCCAACCTCCGCGTGATCCCTTGGGGCGTTGATCCGGCGTTCTCCCCCGACCCTGGACCTACGGACATCGAGCTCCGGGAGGCTGTGCCTCACCTGCCGGAAGGTCCGTTCGTCCTGTGCCTCGGCGGTGCACGACCGAAGAAACGCCTCGACCTAGTGGTCGCGGGCGCAGCTGCGTCGACGCCACCCTTGGGCGTCGTGTGCACCGGTGCCACGACCCCTGAATCGGAGGCGCTGGCCGCCACCTTCCCAGGCCTCCTGCTCACCGGCGTCCTCGATCCCAGCCTGATCCCGGCGCTTCTGCGCGCGTCCAGCTGCTCCGCCATCCTCTCCACCTCGGAGGGCTTTGGCCTGCCCGCGCTGGAGTCGCTTCGATGCGGTACCCCCCTGGTGGTGGCCCGCGGAACCGTTCAAGCCGAGACCGCCGCCGGCTTCGGTATCGAAGTGAATCCGAACGACCCTGCCTCCGTCGCCGCTGGATTCGCAGAGGCCCGTGAAGAATCGGAAGCTTCCGCGCGACGCACGGGCGGCCTTGCCCACGCCCAGGCCATGACATGGGAGCGCACGGCAGGCGAACTCGTCTCCGCTTGGGGGTCATTGATATGACGGCCTCTAGCGGAGCGCCCAGCGTCCTCATCAGCGGCGTCTGCCTCGGCCAGCCCGCGGGCGGCGTCCGGCGGCACAATGCCCAGCTACTGCCGCGCCTGGCGGAGCAGCTGGAAGCAAAAGGCGGTCGCCTCGCCGTACTCGAAGGCCGCGTGCCCATCACGTTCGAACTGCCCGAATCCGTCGAGCGGATCCCCTCGCGCGTGCACTGGCTCCCCACTGCGCTACGCGCAGCCTCGGAGTCCCGCGTGCTGGCCGAATCCATCGCGCAAGCGCAGTCTGAGGGGCGCCCGTTCGACCTCGTTCACACGGCCCACCTTCCAACGCCAAAGTCGTTGGGCATCCCGTTCACGCTTACGATCCACGACCTACGCAGCCTCGATCTCAATCGCGCTCCGTTCGTGCGTCGACTGATCGGTGGCAAGGTGCTGTCCAAGGCGACGACGGACGCGGCGCGAATCTTCGTCGTGTCGGAATGGATGAAGAGTCGCGTCGCTGCCGAGTTCCCCCACGCTGCGCACAAGGTGCAGGTCGTAGGGAACGGCGTAGATCATCTGCCTGTGCACTCGAGGCAGCCCAAGCCAAACGATCCGTACCTACTCCACGTGGGACACATCGAGCCTCGCAAGAACCTCGACCTGGTCGTCCGGGCGCTGGCCTCTGATCCAGCGCTGCCGCGCCTCCTACTCGCTGGCTCGCCCAAGGGGGACACGGACGTCGCGCTTAAGGACCTTGCGAGCGAGCTGGGCGTCCAGGACCGCCTCGCTTTTCACGTTGACCCAAGCGACGAAGCGGTCGCTGGGCACTACGCCGCCGCGGGCTGCGCTGTCTTTCCATCGCGGCTAGAGGGCCATGGCATCGGCCCGCTGGAAGCCGCCCGCGCAGGATGCCCCGTCGCCGTCTCGGATATCCCGGCCCATCGCGAGACACTCGGAGCCCAGGCAACCACCTTTGACGTAGACGACCCAGACGCCTGCGCGAGGGCGCTCAGGGCGGTTCTTGAGGGCGCGCGAGCCCCGCTTGCGGTGCCTTCTTTCAGAACCTGGGACCAGTGCGCCGATGCTTGGGCGGCGGGCCTCACCGATGCCCTCTCCCCCGGGTAAGCTTCGGCACCATGGCCAAACCCCGCTCAGCACCGTTCCGCGTCGCGCTCATTTCCACGGGCGGCACCATCGAGAAGACCTACAACGAGCTCCATGGCGTCCTCACGAACGACGTCAGCGTTTTGGACGTCATGCTCGCCAGCCTCGAGCTCGGCGACACGGAGATCGAGCGGGTCACGCTGATGAACAAGGACAGCCTCGACATGACCGAGGAGGACCACCAGTTGATCGCCGACACGGCCCTCCACAAGTCGCGGGAGTTCGACGGCGTCATCATCGTTCACGGCACGGACCGACTCGCGGTGACAGGCGAAACGATCTACGACCTCGATCCGAAGCCCAAGGTCCCCATCATCCTGACGGGGGCCATGCGCCCGTACGAGCTACGCACGAGCGACTCCATGCAGAATCTCGTCGAGGCGCTCTTCGCGGTGCAGCTGGCGAAGCGCGGCGTCTTCGTCGCGATGCACAACAAGCTGCTGAGCTTCCCGGGCGTTCGCAAGGACGCGGGCAGCGGGACGTTTGTGAAGGAGTAGCCGCGCGGCTACTCCGCCAGCACCGCCGACTGGCTGCGAGCCGTCCGCGTGAGCGTGAATGCGCCGTAGGCGATGCCGCCCATCAGCGCGAAGCCGAGCAAGATGAGGAGTGCGCGCTGCGCGCTGGACATCTGGGAGAGGTCCGTGCCCGACGAGCGATGCTGCGACGAGGCGTACTGCAGGACCTGGCGTCCACCGCCTACTAAATCTCCTTGCGGCTTGGCTGGGGCACCGGCCCCGGCTCCCTTGAGCGCCTGCTGCCGGCGCTGGTTGCGCTGCTCGGTCGCGCGGGCACCGGCCCGAGCTCCCGCTGACGGCGCTGCCTTGTCACGGTCGGCCGGCATGGGCGCGGGCGCGACCCCGGCAGCTGGCTCCTTGATCCTCGACTGGATGGCATCGTCGAGGTCCTCGCCGAACTCCAGCTCGAACTCGTCATCGTCCGAGTCTTCAAAGGCCAGCTCATCCTCGGCCTCGGCGACGTCCGCGATGGGCTCATCGTCCTCGACCATTTCGGGGGCGGCCTCTCCGCCTAAATCGTCCCGTAGACGCAGTTCAACCTCGCCCAAGCGGAAGGTATCGCCATCGCCCACGATCCCGCTCTTGACCCGCTTGCCGCCGACAAAGACACCGTTGCTGGAGTCTAGATCGACCACCTTCCAGAGCCCTGGATCAGGCCTCGGCACGAGCCGCGCATGCTTGCGGCTGATGGAGGCCTCGGCGATCACAATGTCGGCTCCATCGCCGCGCCCCACGATCGACGTCTCCATGAAGTCGAAAGTCGCGCCGAGGGAGTTACCGGAGAGGACGAAGAGTCGAGCCATGGGTCCACCTTAGCAGGTCGACCCGCCCAGGCAACTCGGCGGATCAACGCCGCGCCTAAGGAAAGACAGGCATCATCGCGAGCAGGCGCGTTCGCAGTTCATCGCTCGACGTGCCTGGCTGAGTCACCAGCAAGTTCTCGCCTTCGAAGGGGTCGCTCGTCAAATCGAAGAGCTCGCACTCTCCGGTGTCCACGTTCTCGATCAGCTTCCAACGCTTTGTCCGAATAGCACGCTCGTTCAAACCCGTCGCCCCCTCGAAGGGAAAGCGGTGCACGAAGAGGTGAGATCGGGCACCCGGTGAAGCCGGGTCCATGAGAAGCGGTGCGAAGGAAATCGACTCCTCGGCGCCTTGGCTCGGGGGTCCGAATCCGGCTAGCTCGCGAATCGTCGCAAAGAAGTCCGTCGCATGCACGAGCTCGTCGCAGCGCGCCCCTGGAGGGATGCCGGGCCCCGCCACAATCATGGGGACGTTGAGCCCCCCCTCGTACAGGCTGCCCTTCACCTTCGCGCCCTCGAACGGAGGGAGCACAGTGACCCCCGGTGAACCGTTATCACCAATCAAGAAGACGTAGGTATTCGTCAGGTCGACTCGGTCGAGCACGCGTCCGAGGATCGTGTCAAACGCCTCGACCATAGCCTTGTGGTCGATCACAGGAACCTGCGCCTGCCCAGCGTAGGAATGCAGAGATGCCGGCGGCCTGTGGTACGGCGAGTGGGCGAGCTTTGGGCAGTAGTACACAAAACTTGGCTGCTGCTGATAGCGGACAGCGCGGTAGGCATGGGCGCCCATGGCCACTGGAAAGTAGCCGCTGCGCTGAACGACGTTCCCGTTGACGTTCTCCATCCAATCGAAGAAGTCGTTGTGATCGACCCAGCCAACGAAGGAGTCGAACCCATGGCGGATTGGATGATCGATGGGCGAGGTCGTATCGGATAGGTGCCACTTTCCGATAAACGTCGAGCGATACCCGGGAAGATCCTCTGGCAGGAGATGCTCAGATAGATCGAGCGGAGTCACGAGACCGTCGAGGGGACGGATCACGCTTCCGATTCCGGTGCGATTCGAGTCGCGGCCAGTGAGGAGGGCCGCGCGAGTCGGGCTGCAGGACTGGTAGACCCAGGCGTTATCGAAGACGACACCTCTTTCGGCGAGGTGGCGGATGTTGGGAATGGGCGGTGGCGAGGCTCCAGCTCCGTAGAGATCAATCTTGTCCCGACCAATGTCGTCCATGAGAATCAGGAGGACATTGGGGCGGTCGCCGTCGCCTGGGAGGGCGACCGGCGGGCTAGGATTGAACGCGAAGCAGGGAAGAAAGCCACCCAGAGCGAGACTGAGTATAGGCATGGGTTCAAGCTAAGCTGGATGGCAGAAATTTGCTTGCTGCCCCCCTCTCAGGGCTCCCTATCGGCGCTAGCGTAAGCCGCGCACACTCTATGACTCCCCCCACTGTTCTCGTCCGCGGCCTGGTCCGCGCCTTCCGCACGGGGGTATGGATGCGGCAGAAGTCTGTCGCGCTCGAGGGCATCTCCTTGGAGGTGCCGAAGGGAACGACGCTCGGGCTCGTGGGACCGAACGGCTCAGGGAAGTCCACGCTCTTGCGGCTGCTCGCGGGAGTGGACCGGCCGACCAGCGGGTCGATCGCGATCTTCGGTGAGGCTCCCACCGAGGTCAGCGTGAAAAAGCGGCTCGCGTTCCTTCCCGACGGGCAGCCATTTCCACCGGAGCTGAAGGCCATCGACGCGCTGCACCTGATTGCGTCGCTCAAGGGACTGTCACGCAACGAGCGGCGAGTGCGCGTGCCCGCGATGCTGGAACGCGTAGGTCTCGAAGGCCGCGCCAGCACGCGGCTCGGCGCCTTTTCCCGCGGGATGCACAGGCGCTTTGGGCTAGGGCAGGCCTTCATCGCGGACCCCGATATCGTGCTGCTCGATGAGCCCACCGCCGGCCTAGATGCGCCTGGCTTCGACGTCTTGGACGACGTGCTGAGCGAAGCACGCAGCCGCGAAGCAACGGTCATCCTCGCGTCCCACGTAGCCTCGGACCTTGTGGATCATTGCACGCAGCTCGCGCTGTTGGCCGGTGGCAAGATTCTGAGCGAAGGAACTCCTGACGAGCTGCTCGGGCAGTCCGACACATTGGAACTGAGGGTCCGTGGCGGCGACAACGCGGCGCTCGAATCCGCCTTGAGGCGCGCCGCGGAAGACGCCGGAGGTGAAGTCGTCTCCGTTCGAAGCGCGCGGCGTTCCCTCATCGATCTGTACGCCGCGGAGTGCGAACGTTGAGCCTCGAGTTGGTGGTCCTCTTCGCCCGCCGGGTTGCGTCCCTCGGGGCATTCCTACTCGTCCTCCTCGTTGGATGGATGGCCGCGGATCCCACCTCCGCCTGGTGGTTCTCGATCGCAACCATCGCCCTCATTTCAACGGCGCGCGCCGCTGCCTTGCCCAACGCCTGGCTCAAGGGCGAAGGGGACTGGATTGGAACGGCCGCCCTGCGCAGGTCCGAGGTCCTCGGGGCTGCATGGACGGGCTCAGCCCTCGGCACGCTCCTCCTGGCGGGGGCCGCGGCCGGCGCGATCGCCGTAAGAGAAGCGCGGTTGGAAACGACGGTGCTGCTCGAACCGTCTAGCGTCGGCGGTCCCCAGCGCTCGCTTGTTCTCATGCCGGGCGAGTCCTTCGAGCAGCCATTTGCCTCCGACGAGGCCTGGGGCCGTGAGGTTCGAGTTCGAGCCACCCCCACCCTCGGCGCGGGAGCCCCGACGACCCGAGCATTCATCGAGGCGGGCAAGGCCTCCCGCCGAATCAACGTGGCGCGACGGACCTGGTTGGACGTGGACCTTCAGCCGTACGCAGGCCAAGTGCGCGTGACCAACGTCGGTGACGGCGCCCTCGCGATCCTGGGCCCTTTCCCCGTGGAGGTGTGGGCTCCGTCCGGCGCTCTCCTCGGTGGGCATCTAAGGGTCTGGGGCCACGCGGCGAGCTTCCTCGTAACGCTCACGGCTTTGGCGCTGATGCTGGGCATCGTGATGGGCCCAGGGATCGCTGCCCTCTTCGCCTGCTCCCTCTGGCTGGGCGCCTGGATGCTCGTGGGCCAAGGGCACGTGGGGGCGGCAGCGGATTGGCTGCCAGGGGGGCCGGCCCTCGGTCGCGCCTTAGACGCAGTCAGCCACAGACGTAGCCCCCTACCGGTGGCGATCTCCAACTTGGCGAGCACGAGCGCGCTCCTCGCTTTCACCTGGTTCCTCGGGTCGCAGCTGCTTCGGACATGGCGAGACGAGGTGCGAGGATGAGCCGTCCTCGATCCAACGGGCCCTGGCCCCTCGTGCTCGGCGGACTCTTGCTCGCAGCGCCTTTCGCCCTGGCGCGCCTAGACGCCACAGCCAGCTGGGTCGGGCCGCCGGACCCCGGCGCCCGAGCGGCCATGGGTCGTGCGCAGCGGGCCCTGGGCCCCCTGGCCTCGGTCGCAGCCAGCATCGAATGGGCTCGCTTTCGCCGCGCGCTTTTCACGGGCGAAACCGCCGACGCCTACGTCATCGCGGACCGAGCGCTGGCCCTCGATCCGAGCGGCGAGGGCGGCTGGCTCAACTACGCCCAGCACCTGATCTTCGAGCGTGGGTCCTTCGCGGAGAACGAAACGCCCGAGGGGCGGCGCCGCTGGATCAGGTCCGGACTCGAGCTACTCAAGCGGGGCGAGACGCTATGCAGAACGCCGGGCGAGCTGGCCTTCACGGCTGGCCTGATCCGTACCGGCTACCTCGCCCCGATTCCGGACGAGGACTTGGGGTGGCCGGGCGGGCCAACGGGACTCCTGGCCGAAGGTACCGAAGACCTCCAGAGAGCTGCGACAGCTGGGCACACCGGCGCCGCGGAGACACTGGAGGCCCTTCGCGCCGCACGGTCCGCTCTCCCGGACCAGTCCAAGCCGCCGGAAGAGGGGAAAGACAACAAGTAGGTAAGTCCGTTGGACGCTTCGCTGACAACAAGGGATGCAAGCTGCTACGCTCCGCGCCGTGGCCCTACTGATCGAAGCCCAAAGCTCACTGTCGGGCTTCTTCTCCGAGTTCGGCTACCTGGCGCCGTTCACGATCCTGGTGCTGTGCGGATTCGGGCTGCCGATTCCCGAGGAGGTCACGATGCTTGGCTCGGGCTTCCTGCTCTATCAGGAGCGGGTCGAGCTGCTCCCCATCCTGGCCGTTTGCTTCGTGGCGACGCTCCTCGGGGATTCCATTCCCTACAGCCTCGGGCGCCGATTCGGGCGCAAGGCCCTGAGGGTCCGCAGCGTCAGGCGCGCGCTCAATCCCGCGCGGATCCGTGCCATGGAACGCCGCTTCAAAGAGAGCGGCGTGAAGGCCATTTTCGCGTGCCGCTTCATTCCTGGCCTGAGGCTCCCCGCTTGGTTCACCGCAGGCAGCCTCGGCATGCCCTACCACCGGTTCATCGCCGTGGACGGGCTTGGGGCCCTGATCATGACCCCCATCTTCGTCCTTCTCGGCCGAGCCTCGGGGGAGAAGATCGCGGAGCTGGAAGCGTCCGTTGAGGACCTCACCCAGATCCTCGGATTCGTGGTCGTCTCCATCGCCGCGATCGTGGCGATCCACTTCCTGGTGATCCGGAGGCTCCCCTCTTCCAAGGAGGGAGCGAAGGGCCCCGGGGTGAGGTCTGGGGAGCCTGCGGGCTCGGGTCGGATCCCGAACCAGGGCACTGGCGAGGAAATCGCCGACGGCGATCGGCCGTAGGGCCCCTATGGGGGATGCAGCAGGGGATGACGCGGGAGATGCTGCTGGGCAGCCTGCGGGGCGGGCTGCGGCAGTGGCAGATCCACTCTGCCGACCCTGTCGACAGGGTTAGCTCACCTCAAATTGACCCAGGTAGGACGGTCTCGACTGGGACACCGGTCCCACGGATCCGTGAGTCAAGTTGACGTGTGCGCCTGCCTCTCTATTCTTGTTGGCCTGATTCCCCGCCGAACCGGTCCATCCGAGTGGCCCCGGCAAGCCCTTCTCCCCCCGCCCGTACGCGCCTATCCAAAGGCGCGCCACAGAGCATCATGACCTTCCTCTACGTAGCCGGCGCTGCAGCCGTCGCCGCGCTCATCTTTGCCATCGCGAAGTACTTCGCGATCATGAACAAGGACGCCGGAGACGCCAAGATGCAGGAGATCTCCAAGCAGGTTCAGGAGGGCGCCGCCGCCTTCCTGAAGGCGGAGTACACCTGGCTGTCCGTTTTCGTCCTCGCTGTGGGCGCGGCCATCTACTTCTCCGACCCCGCTGACGGGCTTGGGCAGAAGACCGCCATCGCCTTCGTCGCGGGCGCTGCAGCCTCCGCGATCGCAGGCTACTTCGGCATGCACACGGCCACGCGTGCCGCCGTGCGAACGACCCAGGCCGCACGGACCGGACTCTCCGAGGGCCTCGATGTGGCCTTCGGTTCCGGCATCGTCATGGGCATGAGCGTTGTGGGCCTTGCGCTCCTCGGTCTGACGATCTTCGTGCACCAGTACGCACCCGACTTCAACGCGGCTGGCCTTGAGAACGTCCTTGGCTTCAGCTTCGGCGCATCGTCCATCGCACTGTTTGCCCGCGTGGGCGGCGGCATCTTCACGAAGGCCGCTGACGTCGGCGCCGACCTCGTCGGCAAGGTCGAGGCAGGCATCCCCGAGGATGACCCCCGTAACCCGGGCACCATCGCGGACAACGTAGGCGACAACGTCGGCGACGTGGCCGGCATGGGCGCCGACCTCTTCGAGTCGTACGTCGGATCGATCATCGCGGCGATGACCCTCGCGGCCATCACCTTCCCGGCCGACGAGAACATGGCGAACCTGGCGATCCTGCCCCTGGCCGTCGCGGCCATCGGCATCTTCGCTTCCATCGCCGGCACCTTCTTCGTGAAGGCCGCCGACGAGCACCACATTCACTCGGCGCTCTTCAAGGGCATGCTGATCGCGTCCTTCGCGGCCATCGCTGGCTCCGCGGCGCTTTGCTTCACCATGGCGTTCCCCGAGGGCGTCAACGGCATGAAGCTCCTGATCGCCGTGGTCGCCGGTGTCCTCGTCGGCGTGGCGATCGGCAAGGTCACTGAGTACTACACCTCGACCGAGACGAAGCCCGTTCGCACCATCGCCAACAAGTCGGAGACCGGTGCGGCTACGAACATCATCGCTGGCCTCGCCGTCGGCATGCGCTCGGTGGCCCTCTCGGTGCTGCTGATCTGCGTCGCGATCTACGTCGCGAACTGGGCGGGTGCGCCCACGGATGGTGGCGTCGCCTACGGCGTGTACTGCGTCGCCCTGGCCGCCGTTGGCATGCTCTCGACCCTCGGCATATCCCTGGGCGTCGACGCCTACGGGCCGGTGGCTGACAACGCAGGCGGCTTGGCTGAGATGGCCGAGCTTCCCCCGGAAGTTCGCGAGCGCACCGACGCACTGGACGCTGTGGGTAACACCACGGCAGCCATTGGCAAGGGCTTCGCGATCGGTTCCGCCGCGCTCACCGCGCTGGCACTCTTCGCCGCCTTCCAGCTCCGCGCGGACAACCTCCTCGCGGCCAAGGGCGCTGCGGCTCTCGACTTCTCGCTGACGAACACGGAGGTCCTCATCGGGCTCCTGCTCGGCGGCATCCTTCCGTTCATGTTCGCCGCCCTTACCATGGAGGCCGTCGGCAACGCCGCCCAGGCCATGGTCGAGGAAGTGCGCCGCCAGTTCCGCGAGATCCCCGGCATCATGGAGGGCACCGGCAAGCCGGACGCCGCTCGCTGCGTCAAGATTTCCACCGATGGCTCGCTCAAGCAGATGGTCGTTCCTGGCCTCATCGCCGTGGCCGCGCCGATCCTCTGCGGGCTCTGGAGCATCGCCGCCCTTGGCGGCCTGCTCGCGGGTGCGCTGGTCGCCGGCATCATGATGGCGATCTTCATGTCCAACGCCGGTGGCGCTTGGGACAACGCCAAGAAGTACATCGAGGGCGGCGCCCACGGTGGAAAAAACTCTGAGCCCCACAAAGCCGCCGTCGTTGGCGATACCGTGGGCGACCCGTTCAAGGACACCTCTGGTCCGTCCCTGAACATCCTTGTGAAGCTGATGACCGTTGTGGGTCTCGTCTTCCTCCCCTGGTTCGTCTGATCCCCTCAGTTCCAAAAAGGAGCTCCTGTCATCGAAACGAAGACCATCGCCGCCACAGTCGCGAAGATTGTGGAAGAGAAGAAGGGCATCGACATCGTCGTGTACGACGTTGCTGATGCCATCAAGGTGGCGGACTACTTCGTCGTCGTGACGGGCACCAGCCGGCCCCATGTCCGTGCCATGTACGAGGAGGTCCACCACCGCCTCAAGCGACTGGGCGAGAACCACACCCGCGCAGAGGGCTCGGACCTCGGCTGGTGGGTCCTCCTCGACTACTCGGACGTTGTCGTGCATATCCAGCAGGACGAAGCCCGGGACTACTACGCTCTCGACGACCTGTACGGGGACTGCCCGAAGCTCGACTGGACCGAGGTAGAAGTGACCGACACCGGCGCCCTCGCGGACGCCTGACCGGATTCTGTAACCAGAATGGGGCCGCCCCCCCCCCGGGGGGGACACGGGGGGGGGGGGGGTTTTTTTTTGAGGGGGGGGGCCCCCGGGGGGGGGCGGCCTTTTTTTCTGTCCAGGGGTCGACCCGGGGGTCTGACAGGCCCCAGCGTGGGGCATTCGCCCCTCATGTTTTTGAGAGATGCGTCGATAGGGCCTTCTGTCCCCCGCCCCCATCCTCCGTGGAGCTAGAACTACCCAAGAACGCCCTCGACCATCTGACGATGGGTCGCGATGACGTACGTGTGCTGCAGCTTGAAAAAGACCTGCACCTGCACCGCCACGTCATTCCGCGCATGCGAGCCACGGCGTTGTGCGTCTTCGTAGCGCTCATCTCTCTCCACAACAGCGCGGTCTTTCGGCAGCCCTGGGGCCCTGAACTGACCGGGTTCTGCATCGCGTCGGCGATCTACGCAGCGATCTCGTGGGCCGTGCTGCACACGAAGTACGACGGCACGCCCAAGCGAGTCCACCTCGGCAAGTTCTTTCTCCGCAGCGACCTCTTCGTCGCTGGGGCGGTGATCTACGTCACGGGTGGTGCCAACAGCTGGCTCTTCTTCCTGCCGTACATGCGGGTGGCCGATCAGGTGGTAGGCGGGACGCGCTGGTGCATCGAGCTGGTTATCCAGGCCATGCTCACGCACGTTGCGGTTCTGGCGATCGCTGCCACCGTGGGCGGAGCGACCATCAACACCCCTGTGGAAGGGGTCAAGGTCACTCTGTGCACCTCGATCGCCCTCTACATCGCCTTCACCACCCGGGCGGGTGAGGTGTCACGCAAACACAACCAGGCAACGGTGGTCGCTGCGCGGGACCTTGTTCAGTCCTTGCAGAAGGAGAGCGAGAACCTAGAGAGCGCCCGGCGCCTTGCGGAGGACGCGGCGAATGCCAAGGGCGCGTTCCTTGCCAACATGAGTCACGAGCTCCGGACTCCGATGAACGGCATCATCGGCATGACAGAGCTGACCCTCGACACTGATCTCGACGACACGCAGAGGGACTACCTGTCCACCGTCCAGTCCTCGGCGATGAGCCTCCTGGAGATCCTCAACGACATCCTCGACTTCTCGAAGATCGACTCCGGGATGATGGAGCTGGAGATGAGCCCCTTCTCCCTCCGCGGTTGCATCCGAGATTCGTTGATGGTGACCGCCAACCGCGCCCATTCCAAGGGCCTCGACCTTGCGTGCACGGTGCACCATGCGCTGTCCGACAGCATCATGGGCGACTCGCTCCGCATCCGGCAGATCATCGTCAACCTCGTTGGCAACGCCATCAAGTTCACAGAGCACGGCTCCGTTCACCTGAAGGTCGCCCCGGCGTCCATGTACGGTGCCCCCAGCGTGCGGATCGAAGTGGAGGACACCGGCGTCGGTATCCCGGAGGACAAGCTCGCCAGCATCTTCGATGCATTCACCCAGGCAGAGCAGTCCACCACTCGCCGCTTCGGTGGCACGGGCCTCGGGCTCACGATTGTGCGCCAGCTCACCCAGCGCATGGGCGGCAGCTTCGAAGTGGACTCCACCGAAGGGGAGGGCAGCGTGTTCCGCGTCACGATCCCGCTCGTGACCGCGCTCGAGGCAGTTCCTGACGAAGCGGAGTACGGCCCGGTCCCGGCTGAGTCTCGCCGCAGCAAAGTGCTCGTGGTCGAGCCGAAAGCGGCATCGAGGAGCTCGCTGGTCCACCTCTTGAACGGGTGGGACGTTCAAACAGATACGTTCGTTTCGGCGGAGGAAGCTGTCGAGGCTCTCCAGTCCGGCGACACGGACTACATGGCAGTGGTTTGTAGCGCAGAGATTGAGGCCAGCGATCGGACGCGACTCGACGAGCTCCTCAAGCGCAGGAGCACGCCCCCCTGGCTTCTGATCCAAACGGCAGCTGGCCACAGGCCCGGCGGGATCCCACCCGAGCGAGTTCGTAGCCTTATCGCCCCCGTGGTGGGCCCTGAGTTCCGAGAAGCCTTCATCAAGTGCACCGAGCTCGCGCCCATCTCGCCCCGCGAAGCGCTCGGGTTCGCAGCCCGGAAGACCAGCATTGCCAAGCGAGCTGAACGCCCGCTCAAGATCCTCCTCGTGGAGGACAACCTCGTCAACCAACGGGTGGCGCGGCTCCTGCTTGAGTCGTGGGGCCACACGGTCTCGATCGCGGCGAACGGTGCCATCGCTCTTGAGAAGATCGGCGTTCGCTTCTACGACGCGGTGCTCATGGATATGCAGATGCCCGTCATGGACGGCCTTGAGGCCGCGGCCAAGCTGCGCTCGGACGAAAAGCGCGAGAACAGGCGGCCGCTGCACGTCATCGCCATGACAGCGAACGCCATGCGGGGCGACGAAAAGCGCTGCCGCGACGCCGGGATGAATGACTACGTCGCCAAGCCGATCAACGCCGCCGAGCTCTTTGGCAAGCTCGAGCAGGTAGGTTCGAAGCTGGCAGTCTAGGCCTGAAATAAGCGCTAAGAATCGACAGACCACTGCGTTTCGCGCAGCGCCGCCAGGATCCATCCTCGCGGCGTTGCACCAGCCCCCCAATGGCGCAATGGCCTGATTCGGAGAGATCGTCGCATCCAAGGTCCCGGCCCGTGCGAGCCGAGAGGCATGCACACGACTCTTTGGACAAGGGGCGCCGTTGGGCTCGTTGCCTCGGCCCTGCTGATCTCGGCTCTAGTCTTCACCGGGGCCTGCGCCCCTCTACAACCGCTCGCCACGGCGACCGACGTGGACCTCGACCAGTTCATGGGCGACTGGTACGTCCAAGGGCACGTCCCGGCCGACGCTGAGAAGACGGCCTACAACGCGGTCGAGTCCTATGCGAGGGCCCCCGGATCCAAGCGAATCGACACCACGTACGTGTTCCGCAAGGGCGGCTTCGACGGCAAGCTCAAGACCATGGAGCCCACGGGGTTCGTCGAGAACTCGGACACGAACGCCACATGGGGCATGCGTTTCCTTTGGCTCTTCAGGCTTGAGTACCTGATCGCGTACCTCGACGAGAGCT
This sequence comes from uncultured Planctomycetaceae bacterium, assembly GCA_964417955.1. Taxonomy (GTDB): domain Bacteria; phylum Planctomycetota; class UBA1135; order UBA1135; genus Saltatorellus. The sequence goes on along the minus strand of CAYQKK010000040.1, from coordinate 33,693 downwards.
ACACCGAGACCATCATCGCAAGGCGCAAGCGCGACTACGCCTGGATCATGACGCGCGACCCTGAGATCAGCAGCGAGCGCTACGAGAAACTCGTCGAGCGTCTGGTTGGCATGGGCTACGACCCGTCAGAGATCCGTCGAGTGCCGCAGCGCTGGCCGGATAGCGCCCATCCGGCCAGTAGCGACCTAGCCGGTCAAGAACGCGACTAACGAACGACGTTCCAGTCCACCACCGAAGCGTGGTTCGGGAACAGCGAAGCGGCTGCCGTGTTGCCCAGGCGCTCGCTGAGGATCTCGATCAAAATGTCGCGGTAGTCAATGCGAACAGGCAGCGCGAGCTCATCGAGCACGAGGGGATCGAGACCCACCCAGTCGTGGATGACCTGCCCGCCGTTGACGTTCCCCCCCATGACCAGCATGCAGCCGCCGCGGCCGTGATCGGTGCCGCCAGCACCGTTGGCGTCCACTCGTCGGCCGAACTCGCTGAGCGCGACGACGGTCACGTTGCCCATCAGGGCCCCAAGGTCCGATCGGAAGGCCGCCAGGGTCTGGCTGAGCTCCTCCAGCATGATCGCAAGTCGACCGTCGATCGGCCCCATGTCGTCGTGATGATCCCAACGAGCGCGGTCGATCTCGATCGCCTCGACCCCAACATCTGCCTTGATGAGCGCGGCGGCGTTCTTGAAGCGCCCTCCGAAATCGCTGTTCGGGTAGACCGCTCCACCGTCCGGCACGTAGTTCATGAAGTCGATGGCGCCGAGGACATCGATCGTCGACAGCGTGGATTCAGCTGAGGTCCTCAGCGCGCTCGACTCGCGGGCGTACATCCCCCCGAGGAGTGCCTTGCGGGCCGCCAACGTCTGGGGATACCCCTCGAACTCAAACCTCGGGAGCCGCGGAATGCTCAGGGTCTTGGGCGCGCCCGCAAGCGTCAGAGGCGAAGTGAAATCGAGGGCTACGCCGCGCAGACTCGCTGCTGGATTCACGGCTCCGGTGGAAGCCAAGTGGCGTCCGAGCCATCCGCTCGTCACAAGGGACGCGCCTTGGTTCGGCACGCCTCCCTCAATGAACTTCATCTGATCGAAGTGCGAGCGCGTTGGATCCGTGGAGCCGACCGTTTGGATGAAGGCGAGGTCGCCGTCCTGATAGGCCGGGAGCAGCGCAGATCCAGCCTGGGACAGCCCAAAGAACCCATCGAGATCGGTAACCCCGTTGAGCTGCCCCGGCCCGGGCACCGCCAAGCTACCGCGCTGCGGCGCGTAGTCTGGATCGGCGTGGGGAACGCAGAGCGAGAGCCCATCCATTCCGCCGCGGAGCATGACAAAGACGAGGACGTCGCGCGTCGGTGCACCGTCTCCCGCGAAGGCAACCCTTGGAACACTCGCGGCCAGCGCCGCCGCCCCAGCCGCTCGGCTTCGACTCGCCATGGCGCGCATGGCTCCCCCAAGAAGGCCTTGATCCACAGCCGCCATCAAGCGGCGCCGCTCCGCTGCCAAGAATTCCTTGCAGCCCGCCGAACCGGCGTTGGGCTCGGCGCTATCGGCTGAGTTCATTGTCTCGTCCATGATCTCTTCTTCCTGTCCCAGAGGATCAATAGCGCCCAAAGCTTGGGCTAGAGGCGACGAGTTCGAACGCTTCTGCGACGGCTTCGTCGGAAGGGGCGCCCAAAGTGTTGAGGTACGCCTGAATATCGGCGACATCCTTACGGCTCATGGTCCCACCCGTCATCAAGTCGGAGAGATGAGTGGCCCACGCAGACATCGGAACGCTCCCTAACAAGGCACGAAGGTCATCGATCGAATGGTTGAGCGAAGCTTCGAGGCCCTGACTGAACCGCGCAGCGTAGTTCCAGCGCCAAATCAGCAGCGAAGACCACGCCTCTTCCGTATCGGGATACCCGGTGGGCTCATGCCAGTCGAACGGCGTGTGGCCGAGGCTCGCCAGGCTGACGACGGCGGCCACGGGGTTGTTGATCGTCGTACCAGTGGTGCGATGCAAGGAAGCCGCCCAGTGAAGAGGGCGCTTGAGCTTGGGCTTTGCCCACGGGGCAGACTCCTGAAGGTACTCAGGGCTCAGTAGCGTCCGGACGATCTCCTTGATGTCCCCGTCGGTCGCCACCCACGTGGCCTTGGCCGCGTCAATGGCTGCGGTCGGTGGCTCGTAGCCGAGCAACCACCTCGCGAGCTTGTTCGTGACGAAATCGATGGTTCTCGGGTGCTGGGCGAGGTGATCGAGAACCACCTTGGCGTCTGACTCTTCCCCGCCAGCAGGGATGTCGATGCCGAGCACGGTTTTCGCGCCCGTGTCGTGCTGGCTGGCCCGGTACCGGAACTCCCCGTACTGGGTGGGAGACTCGATGAACCGCCAGTAGCTCCATCCGGTGAAGCAGCGCGCAAGCTCGCGCACGTCCATCTCGGTGAACGGGCCGTCGACCCCGAGGGTGTGGAGCTCCATCACCTCGCGAGCGTAGTTTTCCTGGGGAGCTCCGACGACGTTCGTGTCGTTGTCGAGGTACTCAATCATCCCGGGGCTGCTCGCGGAGGCATGCAGGAGGTCGCTGAACTTTCCGAGCGCGTGCTGACGAATCACCTCTCTGTCGTCCACGATCTTCAGGAGCCAGAGGTCGTCCGCGGAACCGAACACGTTGAAGTGGTCCGTCCAGAACTCGACGATGCGTTCGAATAGCTGACGCCGGGAGTAGGTGGCACGGACGAGTCGCAGAGCGCGCGCTTCGAAGCCGATGATGCGCCCCTCCTTCGTCGGATGGTTCCACATTTCAACGACGCTCTGCCCCATCCAATCAAAGGGAGTCAGGTGCACGTCGAGACCAGAATCATCGATGAGCTCGGGCTCTAACTGCCAGTTCACCCAGCCGCGGAGACCGCGCGCGCCAAAGTCCTGGACCATGGCCGGCGTTATGCCGTAGCTCAGCCGACCGAGAAACCAAGCGGCTCGACTCGAGAGGCCCGATGCGGGAGCCTGCGCAGCGACCGACGTGCCGGTTCCGACCGATGCAGATGCCGAGCCCACGGATCCAGCGCCGGCCGCGAGGGCTGCCCCCCCGAGCAGCACCGTGCGTCTGGTCGGCTGCGAGGGTGCCGATGCGCCAGGGTGAGTAGCGGCTGGAGTGCCACCCTTTGATGGTCTTTGACTCGTCGTCATGGTCGGTCTTCAGTGCGAACTGCAGTGCCCACGATCAGACACGCTCGCCTCAGGAAACCCCAGACTCGCCGGTTTGTCCAGTCAAGACTGAATGTGCCCCCGGGGAGCGTTCATGTCGCCCTCACAACGCCCTACAACGGGCCACGGGGGGGGGCCACACGTGGCCCGGACGCAGCTAGGCCGCAGCGGCTGGCCTGACGGCCGCGCCGCGGGCCTTCCACCAGCTGAGGAGCATCAGGAGCAAGATCCATCCTGAGCCACTCGCCACAGCCCGCAGACTTGGCGGTCCTGATCCACCGCCGACGCGCAGCGGGGGGATCACGGCTGCGCAACCGCCCCCATCGTCGGGGAGAGGCTGATCCCCCGTGTAGGTGAACCCCGCGGACACAGCGGCCGCCTGACCCGTATCCACGTTCTGAACGATGATCGACTTCGTGCCGACGCCGCTGGACGGCGCCGTGACCTGGAGCGATCCACTCGAAAGGAAGTCGGTGTTGCCAGCGTTGCCACCGCTTCCTGTCAGAACATTGCCCCCGAAGACAACGCGGGAGGACTCGTTGAAGCCCGTGCCGTAGACGGTGATGAGCGTACCGCCGCTGTTGTCCGCGGTATCGGGAGTGATGGTCGAGATCGTTGGATCCGGCGATACCGCGTAGCTGAACGCCGACTCGGCTGAGAGCCCGCCAGCCTCGCTCACCCGCAGAATGTAGGGCCCGCCGGGTACGCCGCCGGAGGTCACGACTCGCATGCGCGTTGGAGTGTCAACGAAGACGTCCGCCTGCAGAACGCCGTCGATTTCCACTTGGAGTCCAGGCACGAAGTCTTCGCCTGCAATGGTCACCGTGGTACCACCGGACGCGGAGCCAACCACCGGGAAGACCGAGAGGATCTCCGGCTCGGCGGCCACGTTGAAGGGGTCCTGCGAGCGGCCCTCCACTCCGGACGGGTCGATCACGACCACGTCGTGGGCACCGGCTATCGTCTCGGCTGTCTGCAGGAGGATCGTGTTGGAGTCCACCACCGTGCACCCGCCTGGCGCCCCATCGCGATAGATGCGGTTGCCGACCACGACGCGGGCTCCTGCGCGGAAGTTCTCGCCCACGATCGTCATGTCTACGCCCCCATCGGCGTCTCCGACCGCCGGATCAGCGCTCAGCACAAGGGGGTTGGGCGGCGTGACCTCAAGGCCACCCACGAGGGTGTCCCGCTGTCCGCTGATGTCCGTGACGACAAGGTCGAGGTGCCCCGTCCGCGCACCGGCGGGAACGGTGACGCTGAAGGTCACGCTAGAGCCCGCGAAGCTCACGTTGGTGAGGCCGACGGTCGGGTCGCTGCAGGCGAGGGTCGAGCTGGGATTCAAACCGCTGCCGCGCACGGTGCGCGTGACGGTCCGGCCCTGAATCACTCGCAGGGGATAGTCGTCGCTGACGCGACCGAGGCTGAGCGAAGCGTCCGCCTCTGCGACGTGAGTTCCAAGCTCTTCGATCTCCCCTCCACCGATCGTGACCGAGCCAAGGTCGGTGGTGGAAAAGTCCGTCTGGATCGTCTGACCGCCCCCGAGGTTGATGGTCGAGACGGGTTGATCGAGCGGATCCGCATAGATCGTGTACTGGCCGGGCAGAAGTCCCTGCAGACGAAACGACCCGTTGTCGCCCGCGAGGATCGCTCCTGCGACGCGGCCATCGGCGTCGAGGGCCACGATGTGGGCGCCGGAGATGCCGCTCTCATCCGACCGCACGAGGCGCCCGTCGACCTTCCCGAAGGTAGCTGCCGGATAGATATGGCGCAGTCCGTTCTGGTCGTCGATGGCGAGGCTGCGGTGCAGAATCACCGTGGGGTCCACGTACGGGTACATCGTTGCGCCACAGACGCCGCTGTGGTCAAGGCCGATGAGGTGCCCGAGTTCGTGCGCAGCGACATCTTGAATGTCGAAGTGCCCGGTCTCCCCCGAGGTCGTGAAGCGGAAGTTCTTGCCGTTGAAGACCACGTCCGCGTCGATGATACGCCCGTCCGTGAAGAACGAAACCGGGGTGATCGCAACGATGCCGCTGGCCCCGGAGAAGTAGCCGGACGAGCCGTTCTCGTCGAAGACCACAAGGTGGATGTTGTTGTTCTGCCAGTCCTGCCGTGCCTTGGACGACTCGCGGTCGTCGATCACCAAGCGCGCCCGCGTTCCGTAGACCGAGTTCCACTCCTCAATCGCGCTTTCAATCGCGGTCTCGTGGCTCCCATCCGTAAGGTCGTCCGATCCGTCGCGCTGGATGACGATGCTGATGTTCTCGGGCTCCTCCCACCTAAGCGGGGTGCCATCTTCCGAGTAGCGCAGCCGCACGTGGGCCGTCACCGACGCGGCGAGCACGGCCGTCGCGGTGAACAGCAGGAGCGATCGCGCTCCCTTAGGAAGCGCTGCCGCCCGCATCGATCGGGGGAGGGACCACATTAGCGCGGGGAGTTCTCGGTGGCGGAGTGAGAATCAAGTGGCGCGGGTACCGCGAACGGTGCGCTCGATCCGGACGCCAGGCGCGCCTGGGACGCCGCCTCCATGCGCGCGATCAGATCGGCATAGTCGAGCATCTCCAGTCCGTCGATCGAGCGGGTCGCGCGCGCGCTGATCAAGGTGACGTGATCTCCCGTTTGCACCGCAGTCCGTGAACCATCCGAAGCGGTCACGATGCGGTACTTGCCCTGGCTGAGGCCCACCGGCATCCGTATGCCCTCGTCGGACTCTTCGCTCAGAAGGAGAACGACCTCTTCGCCCATCACCAGTCGGGGCATGCCGGGAATCATGCTCCCGCGGCCGTCAGCGAGAACGCCGCCAGGCAGCCGCACGGTGCGGCTCTCTTGGTGCTCGCCCCAGAACGTCCGATCCACGGTGATCGTCCAATCGGTGTAGATCTCGCCGAGGCTCGTCTCGCCGCTCGTTCCCGAAACGACGGATCCCTCAAGCACGACCTCGGAGCGCATGAACGCCTCGTCTAGGTCCATGCGGATCGCCGTCCCCGCCTGGGAGGACGTGCGCAGCCCTGGGAAGAAAGCGGGGGCAAGAACGCCGACGACAAGGCCTGCGGTACACGCGAGGAGAGGGATTGGACGCATCGGACATCGCTCCGTTGTGGGGGCTAGGGTGGGGTCGCGCGAGCCCTGACGGGGAGGTCAGTGCGTGGGAAGGCGCGTCCCTAGTACCTCGGGATTCCCCCCTACCGCTCTTGATCCGGGCCGGGGTTCATGCCCCACGCTCTCGAATTGACCCACTCCCATTTTGAGTCCGCTCCCCGCCCGTCGGAGGGCTCCTGCCTAGGAGCGCAGATCGGGGTACGGTTGCCTGTCTCCCCTCCCCCCAGCTCTCTTTCCCGGTCGCCCAGTGGAAGCCCATCGCCTCTTGGCACGCATGTGCCGCCGTCACGAGCTTGATCCCGAAGACGCTGCCGACCTTGGCCGTCTGGTGGAACGAGCCCTCATCTCCCCCACCAAGGTCCGGAAGAAGATTCTCAACCTGATCGACATGGCTCTCTTCCGCCGCGCGAGCGGCGACACCACGGCGACGCTCGACGCCGTCGAACGGGACCTCGACGAGGAGGTCCTGCTCGCCGTCGCGAAGCGGGTCCATACGTGGGAACCCGGCGCGAGCCTCGACGGCTTCGGGCTGACGGACGACTAGGAGTCTAGCTGCGGCTAGCGCGGGTTCCGGCGGTTGAGCTCGGCGCGGAGCTCCGCCACGACCTTGGAGAGCTCAGCGACCTCAGCTTCGAGATCGGCCATGCGGGCGCGCAACGCATCCTCCGCCGGCGCCGACGGGCGGCGCTCCCGGCGCGTGTAGATCTCGACGTAGCCCTCGGGCAAGGCGTCGGAGTGCTGGTGAAGCTGTCCGGGGTCCGTGGACCAGCGCAACTCGACGCCATCGGACGCTGACTTCTTCTCCTCGACCTCCTTCTCGACGACGACGATACGACTGCGAAGCTCCGGTGCGCCTGCGCCTTCGCCGCTGGGCTCGAACGTAAACGTATTGCCCTTCTCGTCTCCTTCGGCGACAAAGAGAAGCGTTGGGCTACTCGAAGGAAGAGTGATTTCGACTTCTTCCTCAACCTCTTCCTCGACTTCTCCGGAGTACCCGATCTGCTGGAGAGCGCCGGTGGCCTCGTTGACTTCAACGATGGTGGCTACGGCCGGCGTGAGGACCTCGCGCTTGCCAAGGACCACGTCGAGCTTCAGCTCCTCGCTTCCGCGCTCGATCTCGAGACTCGCCGTCTCCCCTACCTTGAGATCGATGACGGCGGCGACCAGATCCTCGAACGAGTCGAGGGGCATCTCCTCGGCCGCGACGATCCGGTCGCCGGCTCGTAGCCCAGCCTTCTCAGCGGGACTGCCCGGGCTCACGGACCCCACGAGAGCGCCACCTCCTTCCTCGTCTCCACCGGCACTGATGCCCATGTAGCCGCGTTCACCAGAAGACGCCAAGGGCACCTCTTCCACCTCAACGAGCTCGGCCACTCCGGCGGCCGTCACGCCGACGCCCGCCGCGGGCTTCACCAAAAGCTCGACCTTCCCGAGGTCCGTGGCCAAGATCCGCGCGACCTCCGCCTCGATGTCCACGGGAGCATCCGGGAGATTCAGCGCCTTGGCCGGCTGCTCTTCCGCCTTCGTTCCGTGCTTCGCCACGCAGATGTCACAGCCGCACTGGCACGCTTCGGTATCGCTCGATGCCTGGGCCGCGGACTGGAACGAGAGGCCGACGGGCATGCTGAGAGCCGCGGCGGCCGCGCCGAGAACGGTGATTCGGATAGATTTCATCTTGAGATCGAGGTGAGGAGAGGTCGGGTAGGAGCTGGACTCGGGCGGGCTTCTCGCCGAGGCGTAGCACGTACCCTACGCGCCCCGCGAAAGTTCGCCAGCGGCGGGCCCGTTCGATACGTAAAAGCCCCCGCTGCGTGCCGAAATGAGGCGCAGCGGGGGCCGTGAAAAGCCGTGTGTCTCGACCGTCGATTTAGCGGCGACGACGGCGCGACTTCTTCTTCTTTTTGGCCAGCTTGACCGTCACGGGGGCCGCTGCCTTGCCGTCTTTGCCCACGACCACGGTGGCTTCCTTCTTGCCAAGCGTCTCATGCCAGAAGTTCACCGTGTGGCTGCCCTCAGGCAGACCTTCGAGCGTGAAGTGCCCGTCCGCGTCCGTCAGCGTCCAGTGCGTAGCGTCGGCCACGTACACCCACGAAGTCATCCATGTGTGCATGTCGCAAGTGACCTTCACCGGCTCGGCGTGTTCGAACGTACGCTCGACTTTCTTGCCCGCGGTCACGGTCTGATTGAACGGCTCGTTCGCCATCGGAATGAGGTGAACGTTGTGGGAGGTCTCATCCGAGTTCAGGAATGCGACGGTTGCGCCCTTCGGCACGACGAGCATGTGGGGAAGGAAGCGGCAGCTCTTCTGGTCCATCACGTAGGGCTCCTTCGGGAGGTCGACCTTGACGCCTTCGACCTTGACCGTCACCACGACGTTCTGGATGCCGCCTTCCTTGGAAACGACGAGCGCAAGGTTCTCCTCGCTCACGGTCTCACCGTCCGGGCAGCACCCCTCGGCGGCGGTCGCGGGAATGGTCAGCGGCTTGGCCTCGGGGACCTCGCCGTCGAACATCACGCGTCCCATGGAAGCCTTCTCGGCTGCGGTCTCCGCTGGCTCTTCCGCTGTCTCTTCCTGGGCGGCGCCCTCTTGAGCGGCCGGTGCTCCGTACAGAGCGCTGGTAAAGAGGGTCGCTGCCAGCGCGCAGCTTCCCATGAGTCCCATCTGGGTCTGAAGTCGGTTCATGGGCAGATTATAGGCGACGGGCCGTCAGGTTTCCGGATCCAGGTTAGAGACGCGGGGTCACAGGATGACGCCCAAGCCTCCCGGGCTGGGGCAGCGCCCCCACGATGGGCGTCACCCAGTCCACAAACGCCTGGCTGACATCGTTGTCACCGACAATGAACTCATCCGGAACGAGGCGCGTCGCCGCAGCCACGTCCTTCAGCTCGTTGACCACGTAGACCGGCTGGTAGCGGCCACCGTCGTCGCCCCGCTGGATACTGAGCGATCCGTGGGTCACGTCACCGGACGTGGCGAAGTCCACCGCCGCACGCCCGACTTCCCGGGCCTCAAGGGCATCCTGCTCCGACGAAACGCCGAAGAAGCTGCGCTGGAGGTAGCCGAAGGTGTCCGCGCGGACGCGGCTCGCGGCGGTCACGCGATCCTTCACGAGGTTCGAGAGGTAGTCGCCGAGTGCGCCGGTGCCCGACAGCTGGATGTTGCCGTGGCTGTCCACCTCGGTGCCCTTCGCGATGACCTCACCGGAGGCGTCGTGAACCCCTTCGCTCACCGCGACGACGCAGCGGCCGTGGCGGTGCAGCATCTCTTCCACCGAGTCGCAGAAGGCGTCGCGATCGAACGCGCGCTCTGGCAGGTAGATAAGGTGAGGACCGTCGTCCTCGTGGCGCCGGGCCAAGCGACTCGCCGCCGTCAGCCAGCCGGCGTGGCGGCCCATGACGACGTTGATCTTCACGCCGCCGAGGCTGCGGTTGTCCTGGTCATCCCCCATAAACGCCTGGGCCACGAAGCGTGCCGCCGAGCCGTAGCCCGGGGTGTGGTCGCTCAGGTTGAGGTCGTTGTCGATCGTCTTGGGCACGTGGAAGAGCCGCACATCGTAGCCCTTGGCCACGGCGGCCTCGTTGAGGAGGTGCGCCGTCTCCGCGGAGTCGTTGCCGCCCACGTAGAAGAAGTAGCGGATGTCGTGGGCCTCGAAGACCTGGAGCACCCTCTCCGCCGCCTCGGCGGTCGGCTTCTGACGGACCGAGCCTAGGGCGGCGGCCGGGGTCAGGGCCACCTTCTCCAGCTCTTCCCGGGCCTCCCGGCCAAGATCGATCAGGCGCTCCTCCATGAGCCCCTTGATGCCATTCAGAGCGCCATAGACGGCCGGGATGTCCCGGTGCTCCACGCAACGCTCGACGAGCCCGACGAGGCTCTGGTTGATGACGGCCGTGGGGCCGCCGGATTGGCCAATGAGTGCGTTTCCACGAAGGGAAGCCATGGTCGAGAGGGGGTTGGCGATGTGCCTGTGCAGGGACGGTCGGCGCCCAACGGGCGCTCTGGGACCCAAGGTACCGACCTCTCTAGGCGCCGCCCCGGGGAACCTACGCAGAATTCCGGGCAGACCTAGTTGCCCCCTGCCCCCTAGATCCCTACTCTTCCTCGCTCGCGCCCTCCTCACGGAGCCGCGCGAGTGACAACCGATGCAGCTGGGCGACTACCAACGCCCTACGAATGCTGCGACTTCAGGAGCCCGGGTGGCGGAATTGGTAGACGCGCCAGACTAAGGATCTGGTGGGATAAAACCCGTGCTGGTTCGATTCCAGTCCCGGGCACCACTTTCTGAGCTGTTGAGCTGCAGGGGGGTGTGAGGGGGTGAGGTTGTTGAGGAGCGCCTGAGGAGTGGGCGGTGTGGTGCTGGGACTGGAAATATTTCTGGTCGTACGCTTACGCGTACGAGCATGCGTCCCGGGCCCTCCGGATTGAGAGCTGAGTTAGCAGTCGAGCTTGACGGCTTCTCATCTTCCGCTCATGTCTTGCCGGCTCTGGGGTGGCGGCTCTGGGGTGCCGGCTCTGCGGCGCGGTGGGTTGCGACGCTGCGCGCGCAACGGGTCGTCCTGTGGACGACCTTGGGTGCGGTTTGGCGGCTT
>CAYQKK010000040.1:0-22731 GCA_964417955.1 uncultured Planctomycetaceae bacterium | reverse complement strand
GCTGCGCGCGCAACGGGTCGTCCTGTGGACGACCTTGGGTGCGGTTTGGCGGCTTCGTGGTAAGGGGGTTGCGACGCTGCGCGCGCAACGGGTCGTCCTGTGGACGACCTTGGGTGCGGTTTGGCGGCTTTGTGGTACGGGGTTGCGGCGCTTCGCGCGCAACTGGGAGGCTTGGATTAGTCCTCGTATGGGGTGTCGACTCGCAGGGTGAGTTTGAAGTCGCGGTCGTTGAGTTTGATCATCGTCAGGGCGGAGGCGATGCCGTTGAGGTAGGTGACGTTGCGTTCGGCTTGCTTGAGTTCGCCCGGGAGGTTGTCTTCGACGATCTGGTCTCGGTAGCGGATTAGGTTTTGATCGACTTGGTCGTCTAGGCGCATCGCTTCGTCGGCGGTGAGGCCGCTGCGTTGTTTGCCGCTGAAGACGGTGCGGAGGACTTTGGCTTCCTCTTCGCGGCGCTTCGTCTTGTAGTCGATCGAGCTTTCCAGTTTGGAGCGGGCGCCGATTTTGGCTTGGTCGATGAGGAGGTCGCCGGCGGTGCGGGGGTTGACCCAGGCTAGGAGGTTGGCGGTGGGGCTGGAGTCTTGGAGGGCGTACTGGAACGCGGGGAGGTTCTTGAGGAGGGGCGCGCTGGAGGACTTTTGAAGTCGGTTCGTGATCATGTCGTCGATCATCGCGTAGCGGTTCGAGATGATCAGGTTGTCGCCGTAGATCAGGACGGCGATGTGGCCGGTGCCGGGGACCAAGGGGGACCAGAACTCGCGGACCCTGATGCCGCCGCTGATGGTCTTGAGGAAATAGCCGCCGGAGCCCGCTTCGCGGCCTTGGATGCCGACCTGAGCGCCGCGCGCGGCGATCTGCTCGCGGATCTCCTCGATCTTCTTGGCGTCCTTCATCCAGGCGACCATGGCCCAGGCGAAAACGGGGGTGTCGTCGTGGGGTGGGCCTACGTAGACGCCGTTCGCGTCGGTGTCGTCCGCGTCGCCCCAGTCGTTGGGACGCGCTAGAAAGGCCACGCGGTCGAAGAGGGACTCGTCCAAGTCCTGGATGAACTCGGCGATCGAGCCGTAGCCAATGGCGCGGACCGAGTCCGTCAGGTTCTCGACGGCGGCAGGTTCCAGGGAGGCGACCACGAGGTCCATGATCGTCGCGATGGGCGCGCGCAGATAGGAGAAGAGCGTCGCGTCCTCGGGCACGTAGCTCGCGACCTGCATGACCTCTTCTTGGTCGAACTCCTTCTCGCGGTAGATGCGCTCTTGGTCCGTGGTCATGAGCTCGGACGAAAGCTCGCCGGACAGGTTGAGCTTCAGGCCGTGGTCGAAGTCGATGATGCCGAGGAGGCGCCGGATCGCTGCGACGGGGAGCAGGCGCCCGAGGAAGGCGGGTGCGAAGCGCTCGGACTTGGGGTCGAGCCATGGATCGGTGAGCCCCCACTGGTCGCGCATCTTGCGCAGGTTGTATTGAACCTCGATGTCGCGCTTCTCCGCGTTGCGGGTCACGCTGGCGATCGAGTCGTTGTAGGGGGCCGCGAGGAGCAGCGAGCCTTCGGAACCGGTGCCTTCGAGGCGGATCGCCTCCTCGACGAGGCTGCGTGAGGTGCCTGCGACCACGACGTCGAGGATGCGCGTGATGTGGATCGTCTTGGGGATCTGATTGCCCGACAGCGAAATAATGCCACCCGAAACGGCCGCGTTGATGCCGCGCTTCTGGAGGCCCAGCAGCTTGGCGTGCTTCAGAGCTGAAACGCCGAGCTTGCCGTAGCGGGACGCGCGGGCGTAGACCGCCCACTCCGTTCCCTCGATCCCTTCACCGATGAAGTTCGCCGCGAGGGCGACGTCCTCCCCCGCCGCGATGTCGAGGGGTCCGATTCCCAAGGGCAGCTGATCGAGCTCTTTGCGAAGCTTGTCGAGGGTCGCGGTGACCTTGTTCGCCTCGTCGAACTTCTGCCACTCCGCCGAGCCCAAGTAGGCGTTCAGCGCGGTGTTGTTCTGCAGTTCCTTGGCGACGGCCAGCGTCGGGAACTCATCGAAGGCGGCGTCGAGGTCCTCCCTCGCCAAATAGACGTCCACGTTCCGTGGAATGAGACCCGCCACGTCTGCCTTGAACTTCCCTTCGAAGGGGGGGAAGAGGAGCGTCGAGAAGGCGAAGTAGCCGACGAAGGCGAGCAGGAGCAGGCTGATGCAGCCCACGCGAAGGACGCGTTTCTTGGCGCTCATAGGTCTTGGCTTGAAGAGTCTGGGAGGAGTCGGTGGATGGGCCGGCCGCCGGTGCGGAGCAGGCCGAGCATTATGGACGACAGCCCCTTCCATCCCTTCCTGGCCTTCCTGGAATTCGGGGGATCGCTCGGCGCCCGTACGTGCCATGATGCCGCCTCGTCCCACTCCGAGCCGCCCCAACACGACCCTGGGACCCTGAAGCCATGGAACTCTCACAACGAGCAGCCGGTCTGAGCGGCTCCGCCACCCTCCGTCTCGCGGCCGCGGCCAAAGCCATGGCCGCCAGCGGGCGCGACGTCATCAACATGGCCGTGGGCGAGCCAGACTTTGACGCCCCGCGCGTCGCCCGGGAGGCCGCCCACGCCGCCGTGGACAGCGGCAAGGTCAAGTACACCCCCGCAGCTGGTCTCCCCTCCCTCCGTCAAACCCTGGCCGAGACCGCTGGCGCCGCAAGGGGCGTCACCTACACCCCGCAGAACGTCGTCGTCTGCCACAGCGCAAAGCACGCCCTGTCCCACGCGCTCCTCGCCCTCGTCAACCCCGGGGACGAGGTGCTGCTGCTCCCCCCCGTTTGGGGCAGCTACGACGCGCAGGTCGAGTTCGCCGGAGGCACGGCCACCCACGTCGCCCCGCTGCCCGGGGAATCCTGTGCCCCCGACCTCGCGGCGATCGAAGCCGCCATCGGGCCCAAGACCGGCGGCATCATGCTGACGACGCCGTGCAATCCGTCGGGCTACGTGTGGAGCCGCGAGGACATCGACGGGCTGTGCGAGATCGTCCTAAAGCACAATCTCTGGTTGATCTCCGACGAGATCTACGCGCGCCTCGTCTTCGACGGTGCCGAGCACCACTCCCCCGCCTCGCATTCGACTGCCATGAAGGAGCGCACGCTCCTGATCGAAGGCGCCAGCAAGCTCTACGCAATGACGGGCTATCGCATGGGTGCGCTGATCGCCACGGAGAAGGTCGCAGCCTCGGTCGGCAACATTCAAAGCCAGCTGTCAGGCTGCCCCAACTACATCAGCCAGAGGGCGTACGAAGCTTGCCTGCAGTCGGAGCCCGAAGAGGTCGCCCCCATGATCGCTGAGTTCGACCGTCGGCGCATCGTGATCACCGAGGGCCTAGAGCGACTGGGCCTCAAAGGCCCAACGCCCCGAGGCGCGTTCTACGCCTTCCCCGACATGTCGCGCTACTTCGGCGACGGGGGAAGCGCAGAGACCTTCTGCGCCGATCTATTGGAGGCGGAAGCGCTGGCGACGGTGCCGGGCTCGGTCTTCGGCGCACCGAACCACGTGCGCTTTTCCTATGCGCTGGCGGAGCCCAAGGTCCGCGAAGCCCTCGAACGGCTCGAGCGCTTCCTCAAGAGCCGGTAGGAGACTGTCGCCGTGGGCGCTACATCCCAGCCGGCGCCACCGTGTACACGTTGCGGGCGCCAGGAAATTCGGTGGCTGCCACCTCTTGGACTTTCATGAGCACGCTGCGGTCCGTCGCGTCGCACAGGACGTAGAACTTCCACAGGGCCTGGTAGGAACGCTCGAGGTCCTTGAGCCTTGGCACGCGGTCGGAGAAGTCAGAGAGGCGGTTGACGCCTTCCACGCCGGGCCAGCGCACGTGGATGCGCGCTTCCTTGAGCTGCATCTCGCGCGCCGGGCAGTAGACGATGACCTTGACGTCCTTACCGGTGGCGAAGCGCACCATCTCTTCGATGCGCCCCTCCACGAGGGCTCGGGCCTGTCCCCCATCCTGGGCGAAGTACTTGTTCACCAGCTCGGACTGCACGTCCTCGTTCTCGTAGGCGGGGAAGACGCAGGCGCGCTTGTAGAGGCGGCGGCCTCGGAAGCGCTGGACGAGGTCGCGGACGGTCGCGGCTGTCTCGGGGTTCGCCTTCGCTGCTGCGCGCAGCAGCGCGTCGAGAACCGAGTCGTCGGTCGTGTCGTAAAGGTCGTCTTCTTGGAGGGCGTTCTCCCGGACCAAGAGATCGATCGCGCGCGCCACAAGAGCGCCGGCCGCCACCTTGGCGTGGTGGTAGTAGACACGCTCCGAGAAGAAGTAGCGCGCCTCCAGCATGCGCACGATCTCGCTGAGGATGTCTTCGCGCAGAAGGTCGTGCTTTGCGAGATCGATGTACAGGTTGCCACTGGCGCGATCGATCTTGAAGTAGCTGTGAACGCGCTCGTCCACCTGGAGGCGCAGGCCGGTGAAGTAGGCGTCCCGCGCGAGGTAGTCGAGGATATCAGCGGCGATCGTTCCCGAGAGCACCTGGCTCCAGTACGGCGGCACGTCGCGGCGCCCCTCGGTGCCCGGCTTGGTCAGGACGCTAAAGACCTCCTCGCGGAGGCCGATCGCATCCAGTTCGCGACCGAGGGTCGTCTCCAAGGAGAACATGCGCTCGTAGCGGTACGCCGAGTCGTGGCGCCGGAAGAGCGCGTCCTGATCCTCGATGTTGTGGCCGAAGGGAATGTGGGTCACGTCGTGGAGGAGGCCCGCCATGCGAATCACCCGCGCCTCTTCATCGCTGATCTTGATGCCCCGCGCGGGGTCGAGATCAAACGAGAGGTTGATCGCGTCGATCATCTTCTGGGCGATGTGCACCGTCCCGATGGAGTGATCGAATCGCGTGTGGAGCGCGCCGGGAAAGACGAGGTACGCCGGCCCGAGCTGCTTGATCCCGCGCATGCGCTGCATCTCAGGGGTATCGAGGATGCGCAGCTCTTCGTGCGTGAGGTAGATGTCGCCATGCACGGGATCGCGCATGACGCTGTAGCGTTTGCGGGTGGCCATCGGGGGCGCATCATCAAGGCCGGGCATTCCCATGACAAGACGCTTTCCCGAGCCTTCCGTAGAAGTCTGTTGAGCGAGTAGTCTCGGCCCATGCGAGTCGCCTTCTTTGAGCCTTGGTACGGGGGAAGCCACCGGGCGTTCCTCGACGCATGGTGTCGACACTCGGGGCACGAGATCGCGGTTCACGGCCTGAAGCCGCGCCACTGGAAGTGGCGCCAAGAAGCCAGCGCGTGGGAGCTCGCCCGCTGCGTCGCTAAGGACCCCGCCCCTGACCTGATCGCCTGCAGCGACTTCGTGGACCTGCCGCGACTCATGGGCTTCCTGCCACCCGCGTGGGCCAAGACGCCAACGCTCCTGTACTTCCACGAGAATCAGCTCACCTACCGAGGAGCACCTGCAACGGCGGCAGACGAGGATCTGCCCCCGGACTTCACGCACGGCTTCAGCAACGTCCTGTCCGCAATCAGGGCCTCCACGATCGTGTTCAACTCCACGTTCCATCGCACAGACTTCGAAGCCGCTGGACTGGAGCTCCTGCGGCGTCTGCCGCGACCGAACCCGAGGGACGAGTTCGCTGAACGCATGGCCCAGGCCCACGTCGTGGCGCCGCTCCCGGAGTTGGACAAAGTGCCCCTTGGACCCGGTGGCCCCGAGGGATCGCCGTTGCGCCTGGTCTTCCCCCATCGCCTAGAGGCGGACAAGGACCCCTGCACGTTCTTCCATGCCGTCCTCGAGGCGAGCGCCCACGCGCACCTGGAAGTGGTGCTCCTCGGCGGCGATCTATCCCGGGCGTCGGCCCCCATTCGCGAGGCCGCTGCCGCCATCGCTCCGCTGATCATTCACGAGGGACACTGCGACGAACGGCGCGACTACCTAGGGCACCTCGGGGCCGCTGACGTCGTCGTGTCGACGGCTCGGCACGAGTTCTTCGGGGTGGCCTTCGCGGAGGCCATGGCGGCTGGCTGCACGCCCCTGGCGCCGGATCGGCTGAACTACCCTGACCTTGTCGCACGCTCTCCGGAGCCTCGCGAGGCCCTGTTTGGCCCAGAGGACCCCTTAGGAAAGCGCCTCATGGCTCTGGCAGACCCGAATCAGCTCGCTCGAATCCGATCCAGGAGCCAGCGGGCGGCCATGGCGCGGGCTGTGTCAGGCTTTGGCGCCCTAGAGGGCTCTAGGGCCCTGGATGCCATCGTCTCGGGCTCCGTGTCCGCTATGTAGCGAGGGCGCGGCGGCAGACATCCGCTCGAAATCCCTCAAGCGATTGGGCTCGCTGCGGCGACGAAGACGAAGGACCCCTCCCCCTTTCAAACCATGAAGCGCTCGAACACCATCGCGATCCTCGGATCCACCCTGCTCACCCTTCTGGCCGCTGGCTGCGCCAACACCGGCGGCCGCACGCGCGGTTCCCTCGATGACGGGCTCTTGCAGTTCGTTGACGAGGCCGCCAAGCAAGAGGTGCAGGAAGCCCGCGTCATCCACATGCAGGCCATCGATGAGCGCGCCGCCGCTGAATACCGCGTCAAGCACGCCGACGGGGACCGCCGCGTCCTGGTGGCCGAGAGGCGCGCCGCCAACGAGAAGGTCAAGCTGGAGCGCGAGCGCGTCAAGACCCTCACGGACGTGGAGTCGGGCACCGAGGCGCCTGCGGAGGCCCATGAGGCACTCGCCGCTGCGAGCCGCGACCTGGAATCAGCCCAGGACCGCATCGACCTCCACGAAGCGCAGATCGACGTGCTCAAGGCTGAGCTCGATCTGGCCAAGACCGAAGAGGCCCACGCCGCTGCCGTGGTCGACGTATGGAAAGCCCGGGCGCTCAAGACCCTCGACGGCGAGCAGTCCACCAAGATCGATCTCTTCGCATTCGAAAGCAAAGAACACGACTGCGGCACGGAGATCGAGATCTCAAAGATCCGTCTCTGGTCCGCGCAGTCCAAGGTGCAGACCTTGGAAGACCGCATCGGCGCGAGCCAGTAGTCACTCAGTCGCGAGCCTGCATGTGAGCGGGCTCGACTAGAGCACGACTAGGGACGCCCACTGGGTTCGAGCGCGGGTGCCTTGGTCGCGAACGTGCCAGCGAAAGTGCATCTGCGTTCCGATCAACGCGGCGTCGCTGGGTAGCTCGGTCACGTACGTTCCGTAGCCCTCCCCCACACCGTTGCCGCCGAGCGTCGTCCGGTGAACGAGCTGTGTTGGGCCACCGTAGCCGATGGGGTTCGCGCTGTACTCCACGAACGCAGCCGCGCCGCCGAGCGCATCGTGCACTCCCACGCGAAAGCTCTGCGCGCCCGTCACCGGTGGGCAGTAGGCGTCGATCCTCGGGCGAATGGCCCCTGAACCCGGCGCGGCGATCCCGCTCAGCGTCGCTGCAGGACCGAGCTCGCTCCTCAGCGTCGGACGATCAAATGGCGGCAGCTCCGCCTCAACGCGCGGATCCGTCAGGGCTTCCAAGAACGTTGCGATGGACGTCGCCGTCGACGGAGCCATGAAAACGCCGCTGAGGATTGGGTCCTTGTTGTCGAGGAAGAATCCCGCGCCCTGGTTGTAGATGAACACGCTGAGGAAGAGGTTGCTCAGGTTCGGGTCGCCGTGGTGGAAGTAGCGCTCGCGCAGGGCGACGTTGCGAAGCGTGGGCACCTTGAATCGGCCGCGATCATCGAAGTTGCCGGTGACCCCTTGGCGACCGTTGTCCTCGGCGATATCGCGCAGGCCTAAGTTGCGGTAGCTGCCGTCTGAGAAGAGCGGCGGTGTATGGCAATCGGCGCACCGGGTGGTCGATGAGTTGAACGCGTTGAGCCCGTTGCGCTGGGCTGCCGTGAGCGCGTTCGTCTGGCCGCTGACGTAAAGGTCCCAGGGCGTTTGGTCGGGGTGCAGCGTGCGCTGGTAGGTCGCGAGCGCGAAAGCGATGCGCTCCGCGGTGATCGCGGGATCGCCGAACGCGGTGGCGAAGAGCGCGGGGTAGTCCGGCGAGGCGGCGAGGGCCGCGACGAGATCCGGGTTCAGATCGGTGGCGAGGGCGAGGGGCTGGACGGCCTCTAGCTTGGCACGCACCTCATCCCAAGTCCTTCCCTCGTCCGCCATCTCCACGAACGAGAGGATCGGCCCGAGGGACTGGGTCTCCAGCGCGCCGCCGGAGGGGATGCTGACGAGCCCGGTCTCGGGGTCAACGAACTCTGACGTGGCGCGCCCGTCCCAGAAGAGCTCGTCGAAGAAGGCCGCGCCGATGTTCGTGGGCGAGCGGCGACCGGTGACCTGGGCGTCGAAGCCAAACGTGGCGTCGGGGGCCGCGTCGCCGCCCGCGAGGTGACGCCGAACGCCGGCCGACGCGAAGCGATCGTCGTCGCCCCCGTAAACCCCGTCGAGGCCGGGGTGGCGGCTGCCCATGTCAACGCGCGGGTCGGAGCCGCCGGCGGACGGGATGTGGCACGTGCCGCAAGCCATGGTGCTGTCGCTGGAGAGCTGCTCCTCCCAGAAGAGCGCTTTGCCGAGGACGCGCTTAGCCTCGGTGATCGGATTCTCTGGCGGCACGGGAGGCGGGCCGAGGGACTGCGCTCGCGCCACGCCCGGGAGCATCAAGGCCCCCGTAAGAGAGAGGGGGCCGGCGAGAAGGGCGGCGAAGGTGCGCGGGGTGTTCATGGGTCGCAACGGCGGTGCGGCAGCGGACGGGCAAGGGTTCCAGGGTAGCAGAGTCACGATCCCGGGGCGAAGGAGGGCCCGCCTCAACGGTATGTGCATCGAAAGGAGTCAAAAGGGCTTGTCCAGCCCCATGGCGCCTGCATCCTTGGTTGCATGAACCAGCTGGACGGACTGAAAGCCCATTCACTCGTCGTAGCCGACACCGGCGACTTCGAGAGCATCGAGACCTACCTGCCGCGGGACGCCACGACGAACCCGAGCCTGATCCTCAAGGCGGCCGCCATGCCTGCCTACGAAGGCATCGTGACGCAGGCCTTGGCCGACACGCGGGAGAAGGACGGGGGCGATGAAGCGCAGCTGCTCGACGCCGCGCTCGATCGCCTCGCTGTCGCCTTTGGCACCAAGATCCTCGGCATCGTGCCCGGCCGCGTCTCGACAGAGGTGGACGCGCGCCTGAGCTTCGACACGGAGGCGACCGTCGCCAAAGCGCATCGCATCATCTCGCTCTACAAGGAGGCCGGCATCGACAAGGAGCGCGTGCTCATCAAGATCGCCTCGACGTGGGAAGGGATCCAAGCGGCCGCCAAGCTGCGCGCCGACGGCATCAAGTGCAACCTGACCCTGCTCTTCTCGTTCGCCCAGGCCGTGGCGTGCGCCGAAGCCGAGGTGCAGCTCATCTCACCCTTCGTTGGGCGCATCCTCGACTGGCACAAGAAGTCCACGGGTCGCGACAGCTACCCGGCAGCGGAAGATCCCGGCGTGATGTCGGTCACCGCGATCTACGACTACTACAAGAAGTTCGGCTACAAGACCGAGGTCATGGGCGCAAGCTTCCGCAACACGGGCGAAATCCTGCAGCTCGCGGGCTGCGATCTTCTGACGATCAGCCCGGCGCTTCTCGGTGAGATGCAAGAGACCGAGGGCAACGTCCCGGCGCAGCTCACCGAGGCCTGCGCGAAGGCATCGGAGGTGGAGAAGATCTCCCTCGACGAGAAGGCCTTCCGCTGGATGATGAACGGTGACGCGATGGCGACGGAGAAGCTCGCCGAGGGCATCCGCGGCTTCGCCGCCGACACGGTCAAACTGGAAGCGATGATCACGGAACGCCTGTCGGTTGCCGGCGGCGCCTAGACTCGATGCCGAGCAGCGGGCCGCCGTCCTTAGGCAGGGCGGCCCGACGCTCGTCTTGGCGGGGCCAGGCTCCGGCAAGACACGGGTGATCACGGCGCGCATCGCGCGCCTCATCCGCGAGGGCACCTCCCCCACGGCGATCCTCTGCATGACCTTCACGCGGCGCGCGGCCGCGGAGATGGGCGAGCGCGTGGAGGCGCTCGCGCCGAGCGCGCGCCGTTCGCCGTGGATCATGACGTTCCACGCCCTTGCGCTCCGCATCCTGCGCAGCGAGGCCGACCACGTCGAGGGGCTCACCAAGTCGTTCTCCATCTACGACGGCGCGGCGCAGGCGCGAGTGATCGCCAAGGTGATGAAGGTCGAGGGTCTCGAGGCGCGGCTGCATCCCGTGAGTCTCGTGTTAGCCCGTATCCAAGAGGCGCGGCGAGCCGAAGACCCGATGAGCGTACCGCTCGGCCCCTACGGATCGGTTCTTCACGGGTACGAGGCCGCTCTTCGAAAAGCCAACGCCGTCGACTTCATAGGGCTGTTGCGAGGCGCGGTGCAGGTTCTAAACAGGGTTCCGGAGGTGCGTGAACGCTGGGCGGCGCGCTTCGAGCACATCCTAGTGGACGAATTCCAGGACACGAGCCCCGTGCAGCTGCGGCTCGCGCTCCTCCTTGGTAGCGTCCATCAGAGCCTCTTCGTCGTCGGCGACCCAGACCAGTCGATCTACTCGTGGCGCGGCGCGACCCCCGACGTGATGCTGCGGTTCCAGGAGGCGTTTCCGGACGCCCTGACCATTCGCCTCGAGCGCAACTACCGGAGCAGCGCGAACATCCTTGAGGCCGCAGACGCGCTGATCGCCGAGCACCAGAAGCTCCCGAAGCGGCTCCTCGCCACACGGGAAAGCGGCGAGTCCATCCTCTCGATGACGCTCAAGGACGCTGCCCACGAAGCGCGCGCCCTCGGCAAGGTCATCCAGAACCTCAAGGCGGACGGGCAGAGCCTCGGGGACATCGCGGTGCTCTATCGCACCCACATGCAGCAGCGCGCGATCGAGTCGCTGTTCGCGCGGTGGAAGCTCCCCTTCCACGTAGTCGGTGCCATCGAGTTCCTCGAGCGCCGCGAGATCCAAGACGTGCTCGCCTACCTGAGGCTCGTCGACAACCCGATGGACGAGGACGCCTTCTGGCGTGCGATCCGCGCACCCAAGCGAGGCGTAGGTGAGATATCATCGAAGCGGCTGCAGCAGATCGTGGACGAGGCGAACATGGACGTCTTCTGGCGCGACCGCACGACGCTGCCGGACGCGATCCAGTCGAAGCGCGTGACGGGCAGCTTCAAAGGCCGCACCCGCGAGGGCCTCGAGTCCTTCGCGGAGCTGTTGGAGTCGTTGACCCCGCTATCGGCGGAGCCCGCCGCCGCTGCGCTGCGCGCCATCATCGCTGCCCTTGAGCCCCTCGGGTGGATCGACGCCATGCCCGGCGGCGAAGGCCGCGGCGACCGCCGCTCAAGCCTCGAAGAGCTGCTCGTCGCCGCCGACGATTTCCACGCGCGCTACCCCGACGACGGCATCGCGGGCTTCCTCGGCGACGTGGCCATCGTCCGGGACATCGATGCGGACGCGGACGGGCAGCCGAACGAGCACGCCCGCGCCAACGCCGAGGACGCCATCCAGATGATGACCCTCCACGCATCCAAGGGACAGGAGTTCAAGACCGTGTTCATCACGGGGCTCGAAGAAGAACTCCTCCCCCACATGCGCTCGGAGGACATCGACGAAGAGCGCCGGCTCTTCTTCGTGGGCCTCACCCGCGCCAAGGACCAGGTCTTCCTAACGCGCGCGCAGTCCCGAATGATGAACGGCCACTCTTCGCCCAGCCGAACGTCGCGCTTCTACCACGAGCTCCCCACCGACCTCGTCGAAGTCCTCGACCCCGAGCACCTCGACGTCCTCGCGATCCAAGCGGAAGCCCCAAGGGGCGCGGGCTTCCACGTCGGGGACGAAGTCTCCCACCGCCACTACGGCCCCGGCCTCGTCGTCGGCTTCGCAGGCCGCGACCTCGACGCCCGCGTCCTCGTGCACTTCGAAACCCACGGCGTGAAGGAGCTCTATCTCCAGCACACCAGCCTGCGCCGAGAGGGCCGGTAGCAGTTCCCGCCACGCCCTTGCAGATGGATGGAGGCGGCGATACGGCCTATCGACGGGAAGGGCTACCGCCCTTTACTGATGGCCAGCATCGTCTCCTCGCCCGCTCGCACTTCGGCTTCTCCAATGACGCGCCACGTTCGCACGTCATGGTCGTCGCCCTCGCTGGATCGTTCACGGATCTCGACGGTGCCTACGGGGACCTGAGGCAGAGACTGCTCGCCGGCCACTGTGGGATCGAATCGCTCTACCCATTCCCAGCCGTCCTCTGAGGTCGAAAGGAGCGCGAAGCCCGGGAGCCCCCGTGGTTCCCCAGGCCCTCCCGATTGCGTTGAATCTGGGTCAACCGGGAGATCAGTGAGCCTCAGAGAGCCCGTCTCGCCTGACCAGGACTTGAGATTCACGCCTGCGCGGGCGGGCCAGCTGTGCTTGAGCGACTGCTCACCGAAGGACGGCGTGATTCGGCGCAGGGACAGGCTGGCTTCGCCGGAACCCACTATGCGCAGGCGAAGCCGTCCAGCGGGCGGCACGGGTTCCTCGACCCAGTTCGATTGCCTCGATCCATTGGCGTCTTCGCTTTGGAGGGAAAGGAACGCTTTCCAGCCCGACTTCCACTGACCGTTCAGCGAAACCTGAAGGTCCAAGTCCACGGGGATCTCATGGCGATAATCGAGATCGAAAGTCACCTCACCGCTCTTCGGGATCGTTGCCTGAGTCCTGATTGCGCGCTTGGGATTGCGCACCGGGCGAGTGCGCAGGCTCAAGAGTTCGCGGCGTCGCACCCGCTGAATCTGGACGGGGCCCTCGGGCAAGTTCTCGAACGCGTAGTGGCCGCTGGCGCTGATATCGCTCCGCGCGAGGTGACCGTCCGCGTGACTGATTTCAGCGGAGTAGGCCGTTGGGTCGACTCCTGCTTGGACGAGCAAGCGGCCGGCTAGAGTTGCACCGACCCGGAGCTCTATCACCGGCTCAGGCTGGGTGTCAACGCTCGCGATGGTCACTGGCCCAAGAGTCTCGCGCGCATATCCGTCGCACTCCGCGTGGATCAATCGTTCTCCGGATCCTGGGAGAGGAAGAGTGAAGCGACCCTCCTCGTCAGATATCACGCTCAATGCGTGGCTCTCCCGGCTGCTCCATCGCGTTTGGAGACCGCAATGGAACGCCTCCAAGTCACCCTCGGCAGGCGTGTGCCCATGGAGTTTGACACCTGCCAAGGGGCGTCTCGACTCTGCGTCGATTACGACCCCGCGCAAGGCGACCGATCGCCTGAGCGTGATCTCCAGGGCCCCGGGTGCACGGTTCGCTTCGAAGGGGCCCGCCAAAGAATGCTCGTAGCCGCGGGCGTTAGCCGCGATCGAGAAGAGCTCGCCAGGAGAGAAAAGCTCAAACTGGCCGGGCCCGGTCGATGTGGTACGAGCGGGCAGTATCTTATAGGCCGGCCCTGGGCCGGCGAGGCACGCGATGAAAGCCTCCTCGATGGGCACTCCCTCAGCGTCAAGGACGCGCACCGTCATGGTCTCTGCTGCTGCGGGCTCGGAGGTTGGGGTGCTTAGATCGGGGGGATCGGGAGCGGTTGCCTTGGGCAGTACCACTTTGACAGCTTGGGAGACTTCGCCGTCACGGATCTCGACAGGGCTTGAGTACCCGTAGGGCCCTCCCTCCAAGCGCGCGATGAGGCTGACGTTTCCAACAGGGATTCGATCGAGCTGGAAGGCCCCGTCCTTCCCCGTCAACGCTGGCTGGGCCGGATGTCGAAGCCGGGAGAACGCCTGGCCTGTCTCGCGGCGCTGACGTTCGACTTCTGCTGAGCCAGGGGTCGCAGGACCCACCGCGGCGACGAAACAGCCCGGAACCGGCTGTCCCCGGTCGTCCACCACGCGCCCGGACGCTGAGCCTGCCCGTTGAAGCTCCACTGGATCGAGCGTGAACTCTCCGGGGCCATCGAAGGTTTCCCTCAGGACAGATTCCGTCCAGCCGTCCTTGGAGACGACCAAGAGGGCTAGCTGCCTGCCCTCGATGGCCTCGCTTGGCTTCCAAGGAAGCACGAGGGACGCCCTACCGTCTCCGTCCGTAATGCGAGCTTTTGAATCCTCCATGCGGAAGCGCGAGCCCGCGGACGGCGGTCGCTGAACGGGTCCCACCGACACTCCTAGGAGGGGCTCTCCACTGGGATCGGTGACGCGCAACTGGAGGGTAAGCATCGGCCCGGGCCGCTGCGAGGCCTGGGGCCCCCCGCCCGCTACAGCGGGCTCTCGATCCATGGGCCGACCTGCTTTGATTGGAGCAAGATCCTTCGACTCGTCCGCTTCCTCCTCGCCGCGGTGATCCCCCGACTGCGCGAGAGCTTGCGCGTCTTTCGATCGAGCTTTGGACCCATCGCGATCGCCTAGAAAGACAATACCGAGAACAAGAGCAGCCACAGCGGCAGCGAGTCCCCATCCCATCATCGCCGTGACGCCAGCCGTCACCTTCGCTGCGAAGCCTAGGGTAGGGACGGCCCGCTGAGCCGAACCGCCGGCGACTAGCACCAGCGCAGGCGCGCCATAGCCGTCGGCTGCCAGGCGTCTCCGTAGCTTGACCAGGCAGCGGTGAAGCGCCGAGCTCACAGCCGCCGGTGTCCTGCCTGTGCGCTTGGCAATCTCCCGAGGAGGCAGCTCGTCAAAGTAGCGTAGAACCACCAGGTGGCGCTCGTCGTCCTCAAGCTTGAGAACGGCCGCGGCCAGGGCCTCTTGCGCCGCCAGCCGATCCGCGGCATCGGGCTCTCCAGGCAAGATCTTTGATCGAGCGACCTCGGACTCCCTCGTCATGCGACTGCGTTCGCCTTTGAACCGATTGCGCGCGAGGTTGCGCGTGACCGCTCCGATCCAGGCCCGAAAAGAACGGTCGTCGAGCCCGTCGGGCGCTTGATCTAGGGCGATCAACGACGCTTCTTGGGCTACGTCCTCCGCCCCGTGAGCATCGCGAAGAATCGAGTAGGCGAGTTGCTGCAGCCGGTCGGCCTCGCTGAGAATGCGTTCCAGTGGGAGTTGTGAGTTCGACATGATTCACCTCCTCAACAGAGCGACACCAAGATCCTCGCGGGGAATGCTCGGGAATTTCCGTATGCTCGGGACCCTAGGCCCAGCAGGCAGCTCGCTATGTATACCGGCACATCGCCGCCACGAACCAAGCGGTCGATGGCGCCGTCGAGCGACCCGCGACCAGCGATTCATTGGTTGCGCCTACCTGAACTCCACTCGAGCTGAGTTTAGTGGCGGCGGGGTGACGGTGACCCTACCGCCCCAGACCCCTCTCATAGCCCTCAAGCGGCGATCTGATTGAAAAAGCACTACGATAGACCCTGAAAAAGCACTACGCTAGGGACGTGAAAACACTCGAAAGGGGACTAACTCCCACGCTAAACCACCTGCTGGACTCGGCCAAAGTCGTGATCCTCGAGGGGGGACGATCCGTCGGAAAGACGACTCTAGCGCGCCAGGTGGCGGCGGAGCGCGGCTTCCAAACGACGTTTGATCTGTCAGATCCGGCGGATCGTCAGGCGCTGGAAGCCGACGCCTACCGAATCTTCGTGGGATCGCCCGGTCCGATCTTCATCGACGAGGCTCAGCTCATCCCCGACCTCACATTGGCCATCAAGCGCCTCGTCGACAGGTCAGACGATCCTGGGCAAGTCATGCTCACGGGATCCTCGCGCATAGGACGTGGCGCACTCGGCGGCGGGGACCCGCTGGCCGGACGGGCCGTGCGCGCTCGCCTGACCTCGTTCACCCGAAGCGAGTTGAGTGGGTCGCCAGGCTCAACACTCGCCTCGTGGTGGGACGCTCCCCCGATCCCAGGGCCGGGTGAGGCTCTCGATCTTGAGCAGCTGACCGAAGCCTTGACCTCGGGCGGACTCCCTCCGGTTGCACTCCCCTCGAACATGGACCACTCGTTGAGCCGAAGCATCCTAGAGGCGTACGTCGAAGGCGTGCTCACCGCGAATCTAGCTGATTCAAGAGTCGATCGATCTCGACTCGCCCAGACGTTTCGATACATCGCGGCTAACCCCGGTCAAATCCTGAACGTTCGTCGCGCTGCGTCCGAGCTGGGCATGAGCGCCGACACCGTGCGGCGCTATCTAGACCTGTGCACCGGGGCGTTCCTGCTGGATGCGGTGCCCGCGGTGCGGCCCAACGAGCACCAGAGCGTGACCGCCCACCCAAGGATGTTCACCAGTGACGTTGCTTTGGCCGCCTGGGCAGCAGACACGTCCCCCACCAAGCTCTCGCGTCAAGCCGCCCTCTCGGGGTCACTTCTAGAGAACCTAGTCGCCCACGAGCTGTTGGCTCAGTCTGCCTGGTCCGTCGCTCCAGCACGACTAATGCACTGGCGAGACACCCGCGGAGGCAAAGAAGTCGACCTAGTCCTACGAAGCCAGTCGGGAGACTACTTGGCCTTCGAGGTCAAGTCCGCATCCACCGTGTCGAGCCATGACATACGCGGTCTTCAGGCCTTTGCCGAAGCCGCAGGTGACCGCCTTGTGCGATCCTTCGTCGTCCATACCGGCCGACTGGTCACGCAGCTGGACGCTCGTACGTGGGCCGTGCCGGTGACGAATCTATTCACTCCAGCGAGCCAATAGCATCGCAGATTCGGGACGGTACCGGTACGGACACCGGCACGTCGCCGCCACGAACCAACAGGTCCATGGCGCCGTCGAGCGACCAGCGATTCGTTGGTCGCGCCTACCTGAACTCCGTTTGGACTGAGTTTCGCGTCGGCGGGTGACGGTGACCATACCGTCGCGGACGATGCAGACCACTGGGCGTCAGCAGACCTTCTGGTTTCAACAAGTCCTGCCGGTTTCGAAGGCCTATCCGTTGCCAAGGATGCTCTGCCCGCTACACGGGTGATGGTCTTCTGATAGCCTCGCTCCATGCTGTTCGCGCTCGCACTCCTCTGCACTATTCCAGTTGCACAAGATGCTGTCTTCGATGTCCGCGTCGAGACCGAGCAGCGCAAGTGGCTCAAGGAAGCGCCGCTCAAGGTGTTCCTGAAGAAGGGGTCCGAACTCTACACCAATCGGCGCCACGTTCGGCTCTCGTACGGCTACGTGACCCAAAGGGGCAAGAGCGTGCGCTTCTTGCCGCGCTACCATGAGCTTCCGCCGGACGCAGCTACGCACACGTTCGAGCTTGGTGGAGAGTTGATCCCCGACGCCTGGGCTGAGGTGCTTCTGCGCAAGTCCACGAAGTCACCTGAATCGTGGAGCCTAGTCTGGGAGGCGGGCTTGCAGACTCCGCGGGGAGATCACCTGGATGAAGAGGAATCTGAGATCGAGTGGGAGGCCTACGTTCGAACGCAGGACGGAAGCTACGTCCCGTCTGGCCCGTTGGGTGTCGAGGATCGGGAGGAGCTGAGTCAGCGGCAGGGTGCCCTGGAGGTCGACGTGCGCTATGTGCTGGGCTCCCGGCGCCAGCACAGCAAATCGTAGCACGCGTTCCATTGTTCGCGGTGTTGCGGTAGAAACGCTGCAGGATGGAACCCGCAGCGTCCACATCGCTGATCGAGGCGGCGGCGGTGACCTGCGGTTCACGGGTGCGGGTGTGGCTGCCGTTGCACCGTACCGTCGCGCTCTAGCTACAGCCTCACGCGGGCTCCGGCCGCGACTTCCACGACAGCCTCACGCAGGATCTGATCAACGCCGTCGGCCCCGTCGCCCTCAAGTAGCAAGGTTACGCGATAGCGGCCCGGAACGACTCGCGTTCCAAGGGTGAGCCCTCCCTTCGCCGTCGCAAGGAATGAATCGCTCGTCCGCCAGAGTCCGCTCGGTACCAAGCTCTGGTCGAGTTCCGAGTAGGAGATACGCGACTCTGTCGTGGACTCCTCTGCGACCCAGAGCTCCAGTCCTCCCCAGTCATCCTGAACCGTCGGGAGAGGGTCGACCAACGCTTCGATCACGCCGAGCCTAGGGCCCGTGAAGTCCGCGCTGGTGGCATGGTCGGGCAGCTCGTACTCGATCTCCTGGGTTCCGTAGCGCACAACCGCCCTGACCCCCACCAACGGGATCTCTGTGAAGCGAAGGGTCGAGGCTAGGTCGTACCGTTGGTGCGCTACGCTCGTCCCATGGATGTCCTTAAGGGTGACCATACTGGGGACGATCGGCTCATCGGACTCGGCGCGAAACGACAGGTCGACCGCGCGAGCAGGGTGAAGCGTGAGCTGCACGACTTGATCTTCAGCACCGTGTTCGATCGTCTTCACTATCCGGACGAACCCCTTCGCTTGAGCCTGAACGCGGTAGCGGCCCGGCGCGGCGTAGGGAACTGAGTTCTCGTCTGAGGCGTAGAGCTCACGCGGCTTAGGCGTATCGAGGGACGTCACGGTCGCCTTGTCGAGCGCAACCTCTCTCCCTAGGGAATCGTTGACCTCTAGGCTCAGACGACCTGCCGCAAGTGTGGGCCCAGATAGGTCAACGTCCGTCGTCTCACCGTCCGCTCCGATCGTTACCGGAATCACGAGCAGTTCGGATCCGAAGGGATCCATGAGCGATACGCGAACCGTGCTGCCAGGAATGACCCCTGGGACAACGAGCGGCTTGGCGCCCACCGAGAAGTGGCTGCGAAGCGTACCCCTTGATTCGATTGACTCGTGATACTGCATGCGGGGCGTCGTCACCGCGCGCAGGTGATTGCCGAGGTCCGCGACTTCGGGGAACATCCACGGCTCTACGTCCGCCAGAAGCGGCGAGCTGTACTCAATGCCAATCCGAGGCCTAGCCTTGACCCGCTCTCGGCCCTCGAACTCTGGCGCGGTCACCCGCAGCGTCGCTCCAGCCCTGAGATCGATGACGAGGGGAGAGTCGGAATCGTCTCTGGAGGAGGCCATCGGCACTTGGAATCCGCGGAGTCGATGGCCGTTCGCTGAGACGATGAATCGCTGTCCCTCCGCAGAGCTGAGCCGAATGAGGCCCTGGTCGTCCGTTGTTCCTGAACTGAATCCGCCGTGGGGAAAGAGCGTCGCCCCAGCAATTGCGTGTCCCGCAGAATCCACCACCTTCACCTCGGTATGGCTGGCTCGGGTCAGGCGTATTTCGCCGAGATCTTTCGAGTCACCCTCGAAGTTGGGGTCGAATTTGAACCAGCCCTCGGTGACGTTGTCTCCACCTTTCTCCGAGCGGAATGAGAGCCATAGCTCTTCGAACTGGGGACCGTCGGATGCTTTGCGGCTGGCGTCCAGTTCGGCTGCCGGCAACCCCACCTCGAATCTGCCGGTGGAAGGAAGCCAGTGCGACCAGCCCGGGCCTTGGCCTGTGCCGCTCTCCTTGAAGGAGCCCATGAGACTTCCCTGCAGGGGCTCACCGGTGTCAGCCCAAACGGCCCTCCCGAAGAGGTAGCGACGTCTGGTGGTCGCGATCCGTCGAAATGAGCCTGGACGACTGAAACCCACGAGCACGGCATCTCGCGAGTCTGCCAAGACAAGCGAGTCGGGCAGGATGATCCAGCCCTCGGTGCCTTGATCCAACCCAGGCGCAGAGAAGTGACCGTTCGGTGCGACCTCGACCTCCGCCCCCTCCGGCAGAAGCCCTAGCTCCCTCAGGTCCGAGAAGGCCCTGTACTTGGGCTGGTGTTCCATTGCGGAAAGGAACGCGTCGTCACGGCTCCTCACATGAATCAAGAGAACCTCGCCGGGGGGCTGTTCGTCCACGGAAACCTCGCCCTTCAGCGTCGCGAGGGGCTCTAGCTCGATCTGCCCGGACTCAACCGTTCGTGCCTCCGGGTCGTAGTGGTTCTCACCTGAACCGTAGCCGTCGGCGCGTGCGAGTAGATGCCCGTTGCTCGCCCCCTGCGGGAGCGTGACAAGGTCTCCGTCCGTCACCTCGAGCGCCTCGACGCTTCCGTAGGCGTCAACCCACGCCGCCCTGGGATTGGTGAGCGAGCGGCCATCCGAGGCGACGATTCGAACAGCGGTTCCTTCGTCGGCGCTGGGCCCAATGGGCGCGCTCGTGACGGCCGCGGCGGCTGCCATGCGAGAGCCCTCGCTCTGCACCGTCGGTTGGACAAGCTCTCGCGTAGCCCCGCTGGGCTGACGCAGCGCAGATTCGCCCGCCGTTTGACTGGCGACCACGACCTCTGGTTCGCCCTGGGAGCCCGCGTCGACTTCGCTCGACCGGCCCAGTCCCGCGAGCCACAGTCCCGCAGCCCCCAACGCAAGCACGACCGCGGTACCCATGAAGCCGACGCCTGTACCAACGCCGCCGACCGGTTCTACTGCCGAGCCAGCCTGGGCCGCGCCCGCCGCCGCCTCGGGCGGTGGAACGAGGCTTCCCTCGGGCAACAAGCAGCCCAAGGCAGCGAGCCAAGCGCTCCGGTCTCCGTAGTCGCGATCCAACCGCTCCCTAAGCATGGCGAGACCTCGGGACACGTGCTGCCTCACCGTGGCCACGGGAGCGTTCGTCTTAGCGGCGATCTCCCTGGGCGGAAGATCGTCAAAGTAGCGCATGACAACCGCGGTCCGATAGGGCGCGCCGATGGACTCAAGCGCTTCCGCGATGGCCTTCGAAAGAACGAGCCGATCGACCGCACGGCCATCCTCGACGGACGGAGGCGCACCCTCAAGCTCGACGGCGCCCCGCTGGCTCTCCCGCAGCCCTCGACGCCCCGCCATTCGCCGCGCTGTGGTCGAAAGCCAAGCACGCAGCTGCGGCCCACGAAGGCCACGAGTAGGCGCGGATCCGAGCGCCTCAACCAGAACGTCCTGGGTCAAATCCTCAGCCGCGGCATGCTCGGCCACGAGGCCGCGTGCGAGCCGCTTGAGCCACTGTTCCTCCACCAAGAGAGCCTCGAAGCTCACGCTGTCATCAGTTCGGATGTTCATGCTGGGAGGGGAGGGACATGGCCGCCGAGATCGTGACAGAGATTGCGGACGATTTCCCCAGAGTGTTGCGCCCCCCATGGCGCACGCGCCAAATCGCACCTGGGGCCCCCGCAAGAGGGCCGCGAGACCGGCATCCCCGGTAGTAGATCAGTCGATGACAATGAGCGTCGAGGACTTGGGGTAGGGTCTCAAGTAGACACAAGCGACAGATTCTCCGTACCTGGGACCTCGCCGCGACCCTCCCAGTGGGCCCCAAGGCCTACCTTCAACGACCCATCTTCAGGGCCGCTCGCCTCTCATGCTGACTCGCATCTTACTCGCTGCACTCTTAGCCCCGCTCCTTCCGAACCTCAGCCTAGCGGCTACCCTTCAGTTCGAAGACTTGGGACCGACCATAGGAATGAATCGAACCATCGTCCGGGTGAGCGACGATGGAAAGAGGTTCCTGGGCACGGTCGACTACAGCACGGCCGTTCGCTGGCAAGTGGGAGAGGATGCCGTCGTGCTCGACCCGTTGACGTCCTCGTCCACCGACCCAGTCGACCAGAGTGGCGACGGCGAATGGGCCACTGGCAGGGCGGGAACGGTTGGGGTGCGTTGGCGTCCGGACGGTACCGCTGATGCAATGGACGATCTTGTACCAGGACCAGCGACCTCCTTCATCCAGCCGAACGCAATCAGTCGCGACGGGCAGACGGTGGTCGGAGTCGGAGGTACTTCGCAGTTTCACCACCGTGCCTTCGTGTGGACGGAGGCGTCCGGGACGGTCAATATTCACCCGTTCTTTGGGCATGACTACTCGCGTGCCCTGGATGTCTCGAGCGACGGCAGCACCGTGGTCGGATGCGAGAGCATCAACTTCAACGCTTCGTTCGGGAACGGCCAAGCCTTCATCTGGACACCGACTTCGGGCGCGATCGGAGTCACGATCCCGGGCTACTCGTTTTCCCAGGCAACGGCTGTGAGCGACGACGGGACGGTGGTCGCGGGCTTCGTGAGTGAAGGCTCTAGCTACCAGATCTTTCGGTGGACCGCTGCCACCGGAGCCGTGCTCATCGGCCCTGGGCCGCTCGCTAGTCTCGACGAGGAGATTCTGCTAAGCGCTGATGGGTCGACCATCTACGGCGGAGCCGTCGACAAACCGTTCTACTGGACCGCAACGCTTGGCTTTGTGTCGCTGCCAACGGCCGATGCAAGATTCACAACCGGCAGCTCCGACGGATCAATTCTCTACGGTGTGCGCGATCGCGTCAATTCGGTCACCGGCATCCCATTTCGATGGACGAGCGCCGAGGGCGTGGTCGACCTCTTGGAGTTCGGAGGCAGTGGCTCCAGCACCGTGGTGGATACCCCGGCTGATGGTTCCTCGGCTGTGGGCATGCTCCGCTACCCGAGCGGCCTCCAGCGCGCCGTGAAGTGGGCCCCCAACGTCACGATAGGCGTTCAGTTCTGTGGGCCTGCCGCTCCCCACAGCGCGAGTCCCGACGGTGGACTCATGTCCCTTTCCGGCACCAACCTGCGCCAGTTTGCGGCGCTAGAGCTACGCGCCACCAACCTGCCGCTGCAGTCGTTCGGCTTCTTCATCGCATCGGACCGCGACGGCTTCGTCGCGACCCCGGGCGGGTCTGATGGAAACCTCTGCCTTACAGGATCTATCGGGCGCTTTGTGGGTCCTGGACAGGCCATGAGTTCCGGCGCATCAGGCCAGTTCACCCTGACCATCGACCCCGCTCAGATCCCTACGCCCAACGGCCCCTACGCCCCCTACATCGGTGAGCCCTACTACTTCCAAGCGTGGTTCCGCGACGCGAACCCAACGCCTACGTCCAACTTCACGGACGCGGTCATGGTCCCAGTGTTCTAGCGTTTACGCCCGGACCGAGACGGGTCAGTAGATCGGGATCGACGCAGCGTTCGTCAGGTTCGATGTGACGCCCGGGTTCGCGTCGCGGTACCACGCCTGGAAGTTCCAGGTCTCGCCGTGGG
>CAYQKK010000039.1:34462-53862 GCA_964417955.1 uncultured Planctomycetaceae bacterium | reverse complement strand
AGGGAAGTTTCCCGAGCCGCTCTCGCGGTACGGACTCCGTCACTCCGCCGCCACGCGCGGTACGGACTCCGTCACTCCGCCGCCACGAAACCTGCGCAGGCAAGGGGATAGTGCTTGCTCCGGTCGCCCTCGGGCAGCCTACCCGTGAGTTTCCTTGGCCCTGGTCCGTCCAAAGCTGGCTACGGGGTCAGGACCTTGGCGACGTAGCGCTCGACTGGCCGATCGAGGCGGCTCGGACGCTGGCCTCATTCATGACGGCTCTCCACGTCCCCGAACCAGACGGGCCGGTTCTTGGTGACCACAACTTCTACCGCGGTTGCCACTTGGCAGAGCGAGCGTCCATCAGCGGCGACTTAGAAGCGCACCGCTGCAGGGGCGTCGGCGGACCCGGCAAAATTCAAGGGCACCTCCGTGATGGGGATGCCTCTTTCAGTCGGCAGCTTGACTGGCGCGAGCCAGTGCTAGGTCCAAAGTCTCACCAGGGGTGACGAGGGGCCACGGTGCCGGTCATCGACCAGAGCGGTGGGCAAGGCGCTTGTGGTACGAGTTGACCCAGTCTCGGTAGCGGATGGGGACTCGGTCGTTCACGCCGTTTTGGAACACCTTGCGCAGGTGGACTGGAAGATCGCCCCATTCTCCTTCGCCTTTGGCCGTGTTCGGCTCTCCACCCTTGACCAGTAGCAGGTGGTCTCCCTTGCGATCTTGATCGCTGGTAGAGTTCTGACTGGCCGTCGGCGTATCGGCCTCCGATGGTTCCGGAGGCGCTCCGTGATCTTGGTCGCCCTTCTCTTCGCGTCGGCTACCGGGCGGCGTTTTGCCCTGTCCTGGAAGATTGCGGTTGGGTGAGCTTGAGTCTTGTCCCGATCCACCGGACCGGTTTGGGTTGCTTCATGTGCCGCCCGCGGAGCTTCATGTGGAAGGCTTGCCAGCGATCTCGATCATGCGATCGATCTCCAACATCACGGCGTCCCCTTGGCGCTGTGTCGCCTCCAAGAGCTTGGCGATGTCGCTCCGTGCACTCGAGACTTGGGACTCAGCGCCTTGGATCAGTTCATCGATGCCGGCCGCGCCTACTTGAGTCGCCGGGCCGGTGTGACTGCTGCTGGCTTGGAAGAGCAATTCGGTGACGCGCTCGAGCCGCAGCTCGACCTTCGAGAAGAGCTCTTGGATCTCGTCCTGCGATGACTCCTGTTGTGCTGGCAAGCTGCGCTCTTGGGACTCCTCCTTGGGTTGGCCCGTTGATCCTTGGGCAAAGAGCCATGGACAGCCGACGAGTCCGCTCAGGACTCCCGTCGCGACGACGATTGTTGCACGTATATGTCGATGTTCGATCACCCAGGTCACCCTATGGCTTTCGCAAAAAGCCGTGCGCGAAAGTGGATCAAAAACTCCTGCGCCTCCTAGGGGCTCGCAAATGGGGCCCAGCCGAAGCGCAAGGATGCATGGCAGCGGAAGTTCAACTCGTGGCGGCGGCGTACCTGTGACGGTACTGCGGTACGGGCAGTTCTGCGCACAGAGTACGGTGCGTGGCTCCCTCACACGTTTCCCTACGGCTGCCTCCACGGGGTGAAGTCGGCGGACTGGCAGCTTGCGACGGAGGAGCAGCGGACGCGCGTCGACGCGGACGTCTTCCAAGCCCTTTGTCAGGTACGGGATCACGTCGACGCCCAGCTAGGTCGCTGGCTTGAGCCCATCGAAGCCGCCGTGCATAGCGGCGAGGGCCTTGGCAAGGTGGCAGCCGAGATGGTCGAGACCGAGATCCAGGAAAACCATGGGGACGACCGGTGGTTTGGCGGGATCGTCGACACGCTAGATCTTTGCTTTCATGCCCTGCAGGGGAACGTTGACGAAAACGAGATCGAGCAGATCGCCGAGCGCTCCTTTTCAAGCTGGATCGCACCCGAAAAGGACGCGATCCAGCAGTTTGCAGACGACCTAGCCGCCCTCTCGATGCGCAGCCAGTTCAGGAAGACCTACGGCGGCGGCGCCAGTGAGAACCCAGCCAACGGGGCGAATCCATAGGAGGAACCGAACCGGAACCGATTCCGCCACCTTTCCACTCCGATCGCCTCTGGACCAATGGAGGCTTTGGCTACTGCACGGGACCTGAGAAAGGTGGCGGCTTCAGTTATGGTTCGGTACCGCCGCTGTATAGCTCGGAGGGCGTCGCGGGGTCGATGGGGGACCTTAGCCTCGGCATAGGGCCGCGTTTGGCGCTAATAGTTCCAGAAAAGCTGACATGCCGGCACTTGGGCTGGTACTTTCTGGTGCATCAGTCCTTCCTTCCCCGACGATTCCATGCGCCTCACTCACTGCTCGCTTCTACTCTTCGTGCCGTCTCTTTCCTTTGGACAAAGCCACTGGGAGATACTCGCTGACTCTCCGATCGAACGTTTCAACCCCGTGGCGGCAAGCGACGACGGAACCGTCCTCTTGCTGGCAAGCGATCAGTTTGAGCCGTTTCGATGGACAGCCGAAGAAGGGGCGATGCCACTAACCCTTCCCGCGGGCGGTGTTTCCAACCCAATCTGTGGCATGAACAGCGACGGGTCTCGGATCTTCTGCAATGCAGTCGTGCAAGGCATGACCACTGTCATTTCTTGGACGGGGTCGGTGGGCGCCGTTGAGCTGCCGCTCCTCCCACAGTCGCTATTTCCCGAGGCGCACGCCATCAGCAGAGATGGCTCCACAGTCGTTGGGTCGATACGAATGGACCAAGGCGTCATTCGCGCCGTTCGCTGGGTGGGAGCCAACACTGTCGATGACTTGGGTTCATTGGGTGGCGACCAAACATGGGCGACCGACGTGAGTGCAGACGGAAGCGCAATCGTGGGAACAGCGGAGGACTCTGCTGGGCAGTACCGGGCCTTTCGATGGACGGCCGCGTCGGGTCTAGTCGACTTGGTCTTCCCAGCAGCGAATCACCTCGGGGGCGTAGTCAGTCGCGACGGGTCAGTGGTGTTCGGATCGACCCTTGAATTCCAAGGGCTCGATCAGGTGATCCGCTGGACCTCCGCGTCCGGGCCCGTGGTCCTGGCGTCGGCATCTACGAACAGTGCCGAGTTTGGGATCATCGACATCAGCTCAGACGGAACAGCGGCGCTTTGGGCCAGCCTAGACCCCTTCAACTCGACGATTGAGCATTTCTATTGGTCGAGCACGACGGGCGTTCTTCCGGTAGGAAGTGATCTCAGACTTGCGGCTTTGAGCTCGGATGGCTCAACCGCAACGGGGTTCGCTATGGGCCCGGCCGCGAATCAGGCGATCCGCTGGTCGCCATCATTCGGACTGGAAGTCCTGGGCGCCCAGGGGTCCCTGTCTGCTGGCGGGATGCTGATCAACGAAGACGCTTCGACAGTCATTGGGAGCTCGCGCGGCGGAGACCTCACGCGCTGGCGATCCTCTAGCGAAGTCGGCTTGCCCTATTGCGGACCTGCTCAAGGCAACAGCTCGGGTCAACCAGCGGAGATTGTCGCGCGAGGTACAAACGCCACTCAACCAGGTCAATTGGACCTCGTGGCGTCATCGATCCCACAGCAGACGTTTGGCTTCTTCTTGGCTTCGCCGGTCGGAACTCCTGCCACACCGGTTGTCCAGTCTCAGGGCCGCATCTGCCTCGGTGGGGCCATCGGTAGATTCGTTGGGCCAGGCCAGATCTTGAACTCTGGGATTGCTGGCGAGCTCAACTTCGCTGTGCCCGTGATGGCGATCGCGACGCCACTGGGCTCCGTCAACGCACAGCAGGGTGAATCCTGGTTCTTCCAAGCGTGGTTCCGCGACGCCAACCCCACCCCGACATCCAACTTCACAAACGGCGTCCAGGTCACCTTCTATTGACCTGACAGACGAGGCGGCGTGACCGTGACGGCCTTCCCGTCAGCAGCTCGCCGCTACTCCGCCGAAACGCGCTCTTCCGCGCCGTCCACTGTCACGCTCCAGCGCGTCGGCAGGAACAGCAGGCCGTGCTGCATGTGGTTCGCGTCCATGACCTCGAAGGACACGGCGTGTTCGCGGTGGTCGATGGGGGTGGGGGCTGCCTTGTCGTGGTCGTAGACGAAGACCGTGAGGTAGTAGGCGCCTTGGAGCAGGGGCAGGCTCTCGAAGGCCATCTCGACGTAGCCCTTGGTGCCCGCTTTGACCTCGTCCAGTTCGATGGGGGCGCGGCGCCAGAGGTGGTTGCTGCCGTTGACGTAGGTGCCGTCGGAGCGGTAGACGCCGAGGCCGAAGACGGGCTGGCGGCAGGTCTCTTTTGCTTCGAAGTGAATCCTTGCGCGGAAGGGGGAGCCAGGCTGGAAGACGTTGGTCGCGTCGTTTCCTGGGCCGTAGAGCTCGACCTCTTGGGTGCGGATCTCGCCAGAGCCCCAGCGCGGGTACTCGTCGGTGGTCCGGTTGATCGAGGACATGCGCTCGTTGCCGCGCACGTGGGCGCGCTTGAGGTACTCGTCGGCGACGTCCTCGGCCGTGCCCTGCTCGAGGACGCGGCCCTCGTGCATCAGCACCACGTGCTTGCACATGGACTTGACCGAACCCATGTCGTGGCTGACGAACAGCGTCGTCTTGCCCATCTCTTGGAACTCGTTCAGGCGGTTGATGCACTTGCCCTTGAAGTGCTCGTCGCCCACGGACAGGGCTTCGTCGATGATCAGAATGTCGGGATCCACGGTGGTCGCCACGGAGAACCCGAGGCGCACGTGCATGCCGGAGCTGTACGTCTTGACCGGACGATCGATGAATTCGCCGAGCTCGGAGAATTCGACGATCTTGTGGAAGCGCTCCTCCGTCTCTTCTTCGGTCATGCCGAGGATCGAGCAGTTGAGGCGGATGTTCTCGCGGCCGGAAAACTCGGGGTGAAAGCCCGCGCCGAGTTCCAGCAGGGAAGCGATCCGGCCGTTGGTCTTGACCTCGCCCACCGTAGGGCGCGTGATGCCGGTCAGGAGCTTGAGCAGCGTGCTCTTGCCCGCGCCGTTCTCGCCGATGATCCCGACGGTCGCGCCCTGGGGAATGTCGAGGTAGACGTCGCGCACGGCCCAGAACTCCTTGCCTCGCTCCTTGCCCGGAAGCAGGAGGTCCCAGAGCCGATGGATCGGCTTGTCGTACATGCGGTACGCCTTGCCGGCACCCCGCGCGATGATGGCTGAGCCCCCAGCCGCGCTGGCGACGTCCGTGCCCTTGCTTGTCTTCTCGTACATGTCAGTGGCTCGGTCGGGTCACAGGAGGTCGGGGAACCGCTCGCGCTGGGACGAGAAGAACTGGCTGCCGACAAAGAAGGAAAGCGCGGCCGCGCCCGTGAACTGCGCTAGGAAGCGCAGGTCAGGCGCGAGGTTCTTCACCATAACGCCCCGATACATGTCGAGGAGCCAGTGCATGGGATTGTAGGTGAGCATCCACCCGTAGCCTTCCGCGACCATCTTCTCGGCAGGGTAGAAGATGGGCGTCAGGAACATCAGCACGGTGACGGCCACGCCGATGATGTGGATGGTGTCGCGCCAGAAGAGATTGAAGGTCGCGAGGAAGTACGCGAGCCCCGCCGTGAACACGCCCTGCAGGATGAGCAGCAGCGGGAGCCAGGCCAAGTTGAGTCCAACCTGGATGCCAAGGTTCCCCGAGGCCTCTGCCGCAGCGACCGTCACCGGGTCGGTGGGGGGATTGAGCATCCCGTAGGTGAGCGCAAGGCCCACGACCGGCAGGGCGATCACGAGATTCACCAGCGCGGAGATCGTGATGTACACCGGCAGGATCTCCGATGGGAACACGACCTTCTGGATGAGGTTGGCGTTGTCCACCAGCGTGTTCGTGGCCCGGCTCAACGTCTCGGCAAACGCCGTCCATGCGACGATGCCAACCAGCATCAGGAGCACGACCTCCTGGGACGACTTGTCGGCGGACCAGGTCATCTTCAGAACGATCTGGAAGACGAAGAGGTACACGAACAGGTTCATGATCGGATACACGACCGACCAGAAGAAGCCCATGCTCGACCCCACGTAACGCGCCTTCAGGTCCCGCACGACAAAGTCGCGAAGCAGGCTCCTGTTCTGCGCAAGGCTCTTAATGGTCTGAATCAAGACGTGGGGGACGATTCTCGTCGGGGTGGGACGCCGAAGCCTACACCGGTGCTACTGGCTCGGCGCGCTCAATGGCGACAACTACGAGCTTGGACGCGGGGGTATGGGAGCGGTGCGCCCGCGCGCCAAGGGGAACCAGGACGTTCGCCTCGGGAAAGTAGGTCGCCACGGACCCCCGGGGGATGTCGTAGGGCACCGCGATGAATCGTTTTGCGACGCGGCCGGCCGCTTCCTGCCGTCCCACGATGTGCACAACGGTCTCGTCTTGGAGCCCACGCGCGGCCATGTCGTCCCGGTTCATCATCACGACCCGCCGCTCGCCCTTGAAGCCGCGGTAGCGGTCGTCGAGCCCGTAGATCGTGGTGTTGAACTGATCGTGAGTCCGAATCGTCATCATCATCAGCTCGTCGGGCGCGCTCTCGATCTCGGGCACCTCGTTGATCGTGAACTGTGCCTTCCCCGAAGCCGTCTTGAACTTGCGCTCCCGTGCGCCGTTCGGGAGGGCGAATCCACCGGGCTGGCGGACCCGCTCGTTGTAGCGATCGAAACCAGGGATCACGGCCTCAATGGCGTCACGGATCCCGTCGTAGTCCGCGGCTAGCGTCTTCCACTGGACGCTTGAGCGCTCGCCCAGAACCGCCGCGGCGAGGCGCGCGACGATCGCAGGCTCGGAGAGAAGCTCGTCGCTGGCGGGGGCCAAGCTGCCCCGGGAGCGGTGCACCATGCCCATGGAGTTTTCGACGGTCACAAACTGCTCGCCGCTTTCTTGCTGGTCGATCTCGCTGCGCCCAAGGCACGGCAGAATCAGCGCGGTGCGGCCGTGAACGAGGTGGCTGCGGTTGAGCTTCGTCGACACGTGGGCCGTGAGCGAACACCTGCGCAGGGCCGCCGCCGTCACGTCGGTGTCGGGCGTCGCGGACAGGAAGTTCCCGCCCATGGCGAAGAAGGTCTTCCCCTTGCCGTCGCGCATCGCCTCGATCGCGTGCACGACCGAATGTCCGTGTTCGCGGGGCGGTTCGAAGTCGAAGTGCTTTCCGAGGGCGTCGAGGAACGCCTCCGGGGGCTTCTCCCAGATGCCGACGGTTCGGTCTCCTTGCACGTTGCTGTGCCCGCGCACGGGGCACGTGCCTGCGCCGGGCTTGCCGATGGCGCCGCGCATCAGCAAGAGGTTCACCACCTCGCGCACGTTGTGCACGCCGTTGCGATGCTGGGTCAGACCCATGGCCCAGCAGATGATCATCTTCGGTCGGCTGACGACGAGGTCGCAGAACGCTTCGATGTCCGCGGCCTTGAGCCCCGCGGCTTCGATGAGGGCGCCGATGTCCTGGGACTTTAGATCTTCCAGTAGAGCGTCGAAGCCCTCGGTGTAGCTCGCGATGAACTCAGCGTCGAACACGCTTCCCGGCTGCGCGTCCTCTCGCCGCGCGAGAGCCGCAAGCGCGGCCTTGAGAAACGCAACGTCGCCGTTGATCTTCACCTGCAGGAAAAGGTCGGCGAGATCTGTTCCACCGCCGATCAAATCCCTAGGCGACTGCGGGTGCTGAAACTTGAGCAGCCCTGCCTCCTTCAGCGGATTGACCGCCACGATCTTCGCGCCGCCGCGCTTCGCCTTTTGAAGGGCGCTCAGCATCCGCGGGTGGTTCGTCCCCGGGTTTTGGCCCATCACGACGATGAGCTCCGAGGTTTCGACATCTTCCAGCGTCACCGATCCCTTGCCGATGCCGACCGTCTCCGAGAGGCCGACGCCGCTCGACTCGTGGCACATGTTCGAGCAGTCCGGCAGGTTGTTCGTTCCGAACTGGCGCACGAAGAGCTGGTAGAGGAACGCCGCCTCGTTGCTCGTTCGCCCCGACGTGTAGAAGATGGCCTCGTGCGGGGAGTCGAGCTGGTTGAGCTCTTCCCCAAGCAGGCGGAACGCTTCGTCCCACGGCAGCGGCTCGTAGTGGGTGGCACCGGGGCGCAGCACCATCGGGTGCGTGATGCGGCCCGCCTGGCTGAGCTCAAAGTCGCTCCGCTCGGCGAGCTCCGCCACCGAATGCTGCGCAAAAAACGCCGGGTCGCAGCGCTTGCGGGTCGCCTCTTCGGCCACGGCCTTCGCGCCATTCTCGCAGTACTCGGCGATGGCAGAGCGCCGGTCGTCAGGGTCAGGCCAAGCGCAGCCGGGACAGTCGAAGCCGTCCTTCTGATTCATGCGCGACAGGACGGACGTTGCCTTGACGGGGCCGTAGCCCTCCCGCTTCATGTGCCCCAGCGCGACGGTCACGGCTTTGAGGCCGGCCGCCTTCTTGGGCGCCGCCGTGCGCTTCAGTCCCGTGAAGTGATCGGGCCCACGGGCAGCTTGGTCTTCGGGCTGACTTTCGGGCGGCGAGTTCGGCTCGGTCATCGCCCCATCCTATCGGGAACCATCGACGAGAACCGCAATCGATCGATCTCGCGACGTGTCGAGGCTAACCCAGGTCAGGTTTCGGGAACGACTCGTGGGCCTCAAGCGTCATCCGCACGCGCTTGCGAATGTCGGGCTCCGTGAAGATCGGCTCCATGGCGCTTTGGGGCAGGTGGAGTTTTTGCGCGAGGGCGTCGGCGAGCAGCTCGGGTGGGACCTCGTCCGGTAGTTCGAGGGGGGAGTCAGAGCGCGAGTTCAGCGCGTCGCGGAGTGCGGGGGTGAGCTTGGCGGCCGACTTGTCGCCCATGGCCGTCTCCTCCAAAGCGCGAACGGTCACCCGGCGGTAGAGCCGATCGGAGGGCGCCTCCTCCAGATCGAAGCGCCCGATCCCGAAGAGCCAGATGAAGTAGCGCCCGTCGGGCGTCTTCTCATGCCGGGCGATCTCGCCCACACCGCCGACGTGGAGGACCCGCGGCGGCATCCCGTCGTCACCCTCTTGGGGCTCGCTCTCGCCCTCGAGGATGGTGCCCAAGGCGAGCCGTCCCTGCCCGTCGAGGACATCGTCGATCATCTGCCGATAGCGCGGCTCAAAGACGTGCAGTGGAAGCACCTGCCGCGGGAGCAGGAACACCCCCTGCAGCGGGAACATGGGGATCGTCTGCGCCGGGCGCGGGTCGTCGGCGGGGGGCCAAGCTTGCGGGATTTCATCCATGGGTGCCCTCCGAAGGTAGGACGGAACAGACCATCAAGTAAGGCCGGACTCGGGGTTCCCGTGGGATCACGGGTTTCCAGAGCTTTCGCCCACAAGTCGGGCAAACAGACGCGCTTCGCGCTCTCGGCCATGGCGGATCATCGCAGCGCTAAGGTTGCGTGTCTGGCGCTCCAGCATCGCCCGATCCGAGGCCGGGTGCAGCCAGCGGTCCGAGGACGGGGCGCCCATCGCCTGTAGGCGCTGCCGGCAGTTGGCGGGAGAGAGGAGTGCGCCGCCGTGGAAGGGATCGAGGATGAGCCGGTCTGATGGGGGGCCAAGGCCAAGAAGCACCTGACCCGGGAACGGCAGCAACCAAGCCTCCATGCCGTTCGCCCGGGCGACCGACGCATAAATCGCCCCGAGGGTCAGGGGCAGTCCCACGCGGGTGACGATGGTCCGACTGAGAGAGACGTGTTGGAGGTTGTGGAAGTCGCGCTCTGGACCCGCGAGCCCTGCGCCGTCCGAGAGGACGCGTCGCAGCGCACCCGCGCCCGCGATGGTCGGTCCTTCCTGCCAGGCCTCCGCTTGGCTCAGCTCCACGGCCCAGCGGTCGATCTGGGTCTCCGCTAGGCAGCCTTCGGCGTCTGATCCGTCGAGTTCGCGGAAGCCCAGGATCTCGTCGATCGCGAAGAGGCCCTCGGTGAGGGTTGCGCCTGACTCCGCTGAGTGCCCACCGGAGGGGCGCTTCAGCAGGCGAGCG
Source organism: uncultured Planctomycetaceae bacterium (assembly GCA_964417955.1). Taxonomy (GTDB): domain Bacteria; phylum Planctomycetota; class UBA1135; order UBA1135; genus Saltatorellus. The sequence goes on along the minus strand of CAYQKK010000039.1, from coordinate 43,963 downwards.
AGGGTGCCTTTTCCACGCGTCCGGACGATTGACTGGAGGGCCTGGCGCGCCCTGGCTCGTAGCTTGGGGTCGTCCCCGTCTGACGCTTCCTCCAGCGCCCTTGCCCCAGCGGATCCAAGGTCTGTAAGTCCCTTGATCGCAGCTTTTTGCGTCGACCGGGATTCGTCGGTCAGAAGCGCCAGTAGAGCGCCGATGGAGGGGGAGGGTTTCCCCGTTGGAGGTTCTTGGTCCATCGCTGCGTACAGGGTGCAACAGAATCGGCTGGGACAGGAACAGCCTTGTCATTTTTCCCCGTGCATGGAGCTCGTAAAGCTTCGAAGTTGCAAATGGAGCTCGGTCTGGGGGGCTCAAGATTGATGCCCGAGGCACGTCTCCTTATCCTCTTCGCCCTCAAAGTCCATTCGGAGGCATCACTCACGGCTCCCGAAGGCCCCCTATTTCCCCTATGGCACCAAGCGCTCCTCACGCCCCATCTTCCCGCGTCGCCATTGTGTCCGCTAAGCGGACTCCGATCGGGAAGTACCTTGGCTCCTTCGCAGACCTGTCGGCGGCGGACCTCGGTGTCGTCGCGGTGGAAGCGGCGCTCCAGGCCGCAGGCGTCGGCGCGGAGATGGTCGGCGAGGTCTACATGGGCAACGGGCGCCAGGCAGGCGGTGGTCCCAACGTGGCCAGGCAGATTGCGGTCCGCAGCGGCATCCCGGTGGACGCTTGCGCTACGACGATCAACATGGCGTGCGGTTCCGGGCTGAAGTCCATCGTGCTCAGCGCCAACGCTATCCGCCGCGGTGAAATCGACGTCGCCGTTGCGGGGGGCACGGAGTCCATGAGCGGCCTGCCGTTCTTCCTGCCCAAGATGCGTCGCGGCTACCGGCTCGGCCACGCACCCCTTGTGGACGCGATGTACAAGGACGGCTTTGACTGCCCCCTCGCGGACATGGTGATGGGGGAGACAGCCGAGAAGCTCGCGCAGGAGCTCGGTATCACGCGCGACGCCCAGGACGAGTTCGCAGTGACGAGCCAGCGCAAAGCGGCGGCGGCCATCGAAGCCGGGCGCTTCGCCGATGAGATCGCGCCGGTGACCGTGAAGACCCGCAAGGCCGAGACGGTGGTGGACGCGGACGAGCACGTGCGTCCGGGCGCCTCGCTGGCGAGCATGGCGAAGCTGCCCGCGGTGTTCGGCAAGCGCTACGACGGCAACGGCACCGTGACCCCGGGCAACGCCAGCGGAATCACCGACGGCGCGTGCGCGCTGGTCCTCGCCTCCGAGGCGGCGTGCGAGAAGAACGGCTGGACGCCCCTCGCTTTTGTGGGGGAGGCCCGCCAAGCAGGCGTTGACCCCACGGTCATGGGACTGGGCCCCGTGCCCGCGTCCGCCAAGCTTGAGGCCGCCACGGGTCGCGCCGCTAAGGACTACGACCTGATCGAGCTCAACGAAGCCTTCGCGGCCCAGGTCCTCGCCTGTGACCGCGACCTGAAGCTCGACCACGAGCGCCTCAACGTCAACGGCGGCGCCATCGCCCTCGGGCATCCGATTGGCGCCACGGGCGCCCGCATCGCTACCACGATGCTCCACGAACTCCACCGCAGGGGCGGCGAGCATGCGCTGGCCACCCTGTGCATCTCCGGCGGTATGGGCTTGGCGGTCGCTTTCGACCGCACCGGCCTCTAAGTCACCGGTTCATCCTTCACCTTTAGCACCAGACGTACAGTCTCTACCCTCCCATGAACATCAAGAAAGTCGGCGTCGTTGGCTGTGGCCTCATGGGTCACGGAATCGTCCAGGTGGCCGCCCAAGGCGGCTGCGAAGTTGTGGCCCTGGAGTCTGACCAAGGCTTCCTCGACAAGGGGCTTGCCCGCGTCGATAAGAGCCTCGCGAAGCTCGCGTCGAAGAACGTCGAGAAGGGCAAGATGGACCAGGCGGCCGCTGACGCCTGGGTCAAGGAGACCCGCGCCCGCATCTCGGGCACAACGAACCGTGCGGACGTGGCGGACTGCGACCTTGTGGTCGAGGCCATTGTCGAGAACCTCGACGTCAAGAAGGAGCTCTTCAAGGACCTGGGCGGCATCTGCAAGCCCGAGACGGTGTTCGCATCGAACACGTCGTCGTTTCCGATCAAAGAGATGGCGGACGCGTCGGGGCGCCCGAGCCGCTTCGTGGGCCTGCACTTCTTCAACCCCGTACAGCTCATGCGCCTGGTCGAGGTGGTCCGTACGGATGATACCGACGGCGGCGTTTTCGAGGCTGCGCAGGAGTTCGGCAAGGCCTGCGGCAAGCAGCCCGTTTCCTGTAAGGACACCCCCGGCTTCGTCGTGAACCGCCTGCTTGTGCCCTACATGGTGCAGGCCATCGACATGCTGGACCGTGGGGACGCGTCGAAGCAAGATATCGATGCGGCGATGCAGTTTGGCTGCGGCTACCCGATGGGGCCGCTGACCCTTACCGACTACGTCGGCCTGGACACCACCCTTTCCATCCTGAAGGGTTGGACCGAGCGCTACCCAGACGAGCCTGCGTTCAAGATCCCGGCTTCTCTAGAGCGGCTCGTGGCCGAGGGTAAGTTCGGTCGCAAGACCGGCGAGGGCTACTACAAGTGGGACGGGGACAAGAAGGCATGATCCACGCCATCCTGATCCCGGCTGCGGTGGCATCACTCGCGCTGAGCCCCGCAGCCCCCAAGGAACCCGTTCAGAAGAAGGGCGACTACGTCGCGACCTTCTCTGCGCCCTCGCTGTTCATTCAAGGTGAGCCCTACCGCGTCACCGTCGATATCGTCGGAGTCGGGGAGAAGCCGTGTCAGATGCCTGCTTGGCTCCTGACGCCGGCCTCTTGGCTCGTGAACAACAAGCCGCTGGTCCGCCGCGAGGCCGAGGGCAACATCGAGCTGGAGCCTGGTCAGACCATCTCCATGACGATCGATCTGGCGGCGCGCATCGACGAGCGATTCGATAGCGATCCGATCGACTTCCGCCTCTCCTTTGCAGAGAGCGGCGTCGACCCGATCGACGTGATCTACCTCGAGCTGCCAGAGCGCGGCATCAACTTCGAGGAGCTTCCGAAAGAGCAGCTCGGCAACTACCACGTCGTGCTGCAAACCACGGGCGGCCCGATCTGGCTGGAGATGTGGCCAGACGTGGCGCCCAATCACGTACGCAACTTTCTCGACCTCGCTTCGAAGGGCTTCTACGACGGCTCGCCGTTCTATCGGGTCATTCCGCTGTTCATGGTCCAGGGCGGTCGCGCTGCGAGTGGCGAAGCCGCTCCGCGCAAGCTCGACGCGGAGTTCAACTCGCGCAACCATGACGCGGGCGTCCTCTCTGCCGCGCGCCTCCCGGGCGATATCAACTCGGCGACCTCTGAGTTCTTCATCGTTCATCGGAATGCGCCCCACCTGAACGGCAAGTACAGCGGGTTCGGCAAGGTGGTCCTTGGCATGGACGCCGTGGACAAGATGGTGGCCGGCGTCGAGGTGCAGTACGCACTGAAGAACCGGCTGCTGGACAAGCAGGTTCGCATCGAGACGAACAACCCGCAGTTTGACATCGAAGTCAATCGCCCCAACCCGCCCCAGGTGATCTCCCAGGCCCTCGTCGTTAAGGCGTCGAAGTCTCGGCCCGCGAAGTAGTCCGCCTACATCAACGAATTCATGACTGAAGCAAGCAGCAGCGTGCAAGTGCGCCTCGAAACGTCCGCCGGCAACATCACCCTTGAGTTGCTTCCGGACATCGCCCCGAAGCACGTCGAGAACTTTGTGAAGCTGAGCAAGGACGGGTTCTACGACGGCACCAAGTTCCACCGTGTCGTGACCGGTTTCATGGTTCAGGGCGGCGATCCGAACACCAAGACCGACAACGAGCGGTCATGGGGAACGGGCGGTCCTGGCTGGAGCGTCGACGCGGAGTTCAACGAGATGCACCACGAGCGCGGGGTGGTTTCCATGGCGCGTTCGTCCGATCCCAACTCGGCCGGCAGTCAGTTTTTCCTCATGCACGGCGAGGCTGAGTTCCTTGACGGCAAGTACACGGCCTTCGGCAGGCTCGTCGACGGCTTCGACGTGCTCGACACGATCGCCAATGCGGACACCATGCAGGGCCCTGGCGGTGAGAACTCCAAGCCCCTCGATCCCGTGACACTCCTCAAGGCCGTCGCCCTCTAAGAATTGAAACTATGAGCTACGAGAACATCACCTACGCTGTCGACGGCGGCGTTGCGCGCATCACGGTCAACCGACCGGACAAGATGAATGCGCTCAACCATCAGACGATCACGGAGCTGGGCCAAGCGTTCGATGCAGCGAAGGCTGACGACGCAGTTCGCGCGCTGATCCTGACAGGCTCTGGTCCAAAGGCCTTCGTGGCCGGCGCGGATATTACGGAACTCCTCGCCCAAGCGGGCAACGCCAAGGGCGCCAGCGACCTCGCCGCCTTCGGCCAGGATGTCTTCCGCAAGCTAGAGCACATGGGCAAGCCGTCCATCGCCATGGTCAACGGCTTTGCACTTGGTGGCGGCTGCGAGCTCGCCCTCAGCTGCACGCTGCGCACCGCGTCCACGAATGCGAAGCTCGGTCTGCCAGAGACGAGCCTCGGCATCATTCCGGGCTACGGCGGCAGTCAACGCTTGGCGCGCATTGCCGGCCCCGGCGTCGCGCGCGAGTGGATCCTGACCGGCGACATGTTCTCCGCTGACGAAGCCCATCGTGTGGGCGTGGTGAATCGCCTCTTCTCTCCGGAAGAGCTCGAGGAGGGGACCCAGAAGATGCTCAAGAGCATTCTCTCCAAGGGCCCGCTCGCCCTGCGCTTTGGCATGGAGCTCGTCCTGCGTGGATGGGACATGGACCAAACGGCGGGCGAGGCTCTGGAAACGGAGTACTTCGGCAAGGCTGCCGAGACCGAAGACATGAAAGAAGGCATGAGCGCCTTCGTAGAGAAGCGCCGAGCCAACTTCCAAGGCAAGTAGCCCGCCGCCACTCACTCCGCCCACGGCTCACCGGTTCACCGGCGGCTATCGGGCCTTGGACGAGCCGCGCCCAACGCGCGGCTCGCCCCCTTTCGCACACTCTCCTTTTCTCGACTCGTTAGAGATACCAGCAACCATGAGCGCAGACGTCGTCATCGTCGGCGGGGCCCGGACCCCGATGGCCGAATATTCAGGCACCCCCGGCTACGGAAAACTCAAAGGTATGAGCGCGATCGACCTTTGCGCGCACTCGTCCAAGGCGGCGATTGAGCGGTCAAAGATCGATCCGGAGTCCATTGACCACACGGTCATCGGCAATGCTCTCCAGACGTCGAACGACGCCATCTACGGCGCACGGCACGTCGCGTTGAAGGCCGGCGTGAGCCAGTCGGCGCCGGCGTTGACGGTCAACCGCCTCTGCGGCTCGGGCATTCAGTCCATCGTCAACGCGGCGCAGCTCATTCAGCTCGGTGAGGCCAAGACCGTTCTTGCGGGCGGCATGGAGAACATGAGCCAGGCGCCTTACGTGCTCCACGGAGCGCGCGAAGGCTTCCGTCTCGGGACGCAGCCGCCGCTGGAGGACCTGCTGTTCTCCAGCCTCTACGATCCGTACGGCGACACCTACATGGCGCAGACCGCGGAGAAAATCGCCGCGCGCCTCGGGATCAGCCGCGAGGCCCAAGACGAGTACGCGCTCCGCAGCCACAAGCTGGGCGCCGAAGCCGTTCAATCGGGGCGCTTCGCCGAGGAGATCGCTCCGATCGTGATCAAGGGCCGCCGCGGCGACACCACGATCGACACCGACGACCACATCAAGCCTGACACGTCGATCGAGGGCCTCGCCAAGCTGCGTGCTGCGTTCGGCAAGGACGGCACGGTCACGGCCGGCAACGCCAGCGGCATCGTCGACGGGGCGGCCTCCGTGGTCTGCACCACCTCGGACCGCGCGAAGGCCGATGGCCTCGACGTGATGGGCATCGTGCGCGGCTACTCCTACGTGGGCGTCGACCCGAAGGAGATGGGCATCGGCCCCGTCCCCGCCATCAACGTCCTGATGGAGAAGGCCGGCATGAAGACCGGTGACGTCGACTACTTTGAGATCAACGAGGCGTTCTCCGCCCAGTACCTCGGCTGCGAGAAAGAGCTCGGCCTCGACCGTGACAAGTGCAACGTCAACGGCGGCGCCGTCAGCCTCGGGCACCCGCTGGGCGCCACGGGCACGCGCCTCGTCTTGACGCTCATGTACCAGCTGCGCCGCGCCGGGAAGAAGTACGGCGTCGCCTCGGCATGCATCGGCGGCGGTCAAGGGATCGCGATGCTGATCGAGAACCCGAACGCTTAGCAGCCCCGACTCTTTATTTTTCGATGAACGAACTGATCCATGACCTCCCCTCCGGTGAGCGCGTTGTGCGCCTCACGGAGGGCAAGCGCGTCCTCTTTCTCACCAAAGATCTGGAGCTCATTCGCAAGCAGCTCAAGGGTGAACTAACGCTGCGCATGGCGGACGTGGATCCGGCCGACCTGTTGGACGACATCAACACCGACACGATGACGCCGGCCTGGGTTTGCTTCCGCCACAAGCCTGAGGACATCGCGCTCGACGCGTACGCGGGTTTGCTCGATGCGGACGGCAAGCGCGTCTTCGAGACCCGCGATCTCTTGGACGGCGGGTTCGAAGTCATCGTCAGCGGCAAGCGCAAGGGAACGGGCTCGTCCCGCGAGACGGCCCCCCAGTGCGAGAAGTGGTCGGGCATTCGCCTCGTGATCGCGCATTCGTTCGCGCCGATCCACGAGCGCAACAACCTGAACCTCGGCCAGCTCATGGCGGGCTACGACGTTCTTGAGCGCCTGGAGAAAGGCGAGGACGTCAAGCTGGAGGAGATCACGAAGGACCTCGATCCGATCACGTCGGTGATGCTGGAGTCGGGGGGCCTGTTCCCCTTTGCCAAGCTCTACAAGGAAGGACTGGTGACCGTCCCGGTGCCGGAGACGCCCAAGCGCCCCATGACCATGGCCGAGAAGATGCTCGCGGCGAAGGTCGTGGGGGCCAGCGGCGGCGTTGCGAAGGACGTGAACCTCGCGCCCGGCGACGTGTGTCTCGTCAACGTGGACGGCGGCTACAGCCACGAGTTCACCACGGCGCAGGTGCATCACTTCCTCGAGCTGGAGTACGGCACCGACTACACGATCCCGAACCCATCGAAGTTCGGGGTGTTCGAGGATCACCTGCTCTACGCGACCGGTGTTCAGCGCATGAAGCCGTTCACCGCGGACATCGAGCTTTTGCGCGAACTGCAGAACGACTTCCAGAAGCACACGGGCGTTCGCGACTACTCCGCCAAGGACGGCGTGTCCCCCGGCATCTGCCACCAGATTGCGCGCGAGGAGTTCGTCGACCCAGGCGATTTCATTCAGGCCACCGACAGCCACACGTGCATGGGGGGCGGCAACAACGCCCTCACCTACGGTGTGGGGGCTACGGAGTACGCCGGCCTGATCTCCGCGGGCTTTACGTTCGTGCAGGTGCCCGAGTCCATTCGCTTCGATCTCGTGGGAGAGCTGGACCCCGGCGTGACCGCCAAGGACGTGATGCTGCACATCCTCGACACCTACGCGAAGCGCGAGGACACCCTCGATCGCGTCATGGAGTTTGGGGGCACCGGGCTCGCCTCGCTGTCGGCGGATGAGCGCGCCACGCTGTGCAACATGGCGACGGAGTGCTCGGCGAAGTCGGGTATCTGCGAAGGCGATCGCCGCCTCGCCGAGTGGCTACAGCCGCGTCGCAGCGGTCAGACCCTCGAAGAGATCGAGGCTACGTTTGTGGGACCAGACGCAGGTGCTGAGTACGCCGGTGGCACCCACACGATCGACCTTTCATCGCTCAAGCCCATGGTCGCCGAGCCCGGCGACCCCACCTACGGCAAGGACATCGAAGACCTCGGCGACATCAAGATCGATATCGCCTACGCGGGCTCCTGCACCGCAGGTAAGGAAGATGACTTCGAGTTCTACGCTCGCGTCCTGAAGGACGCGCTCGACTCGGGCCGCAAGGTCAAGGAAGGCGTCACGATGGTGGTGCAGTACGGCTCGGCCGCGGTACGCGATTTCGCAAAGGCCCAGGGCTACGACGAGATCTTCCGCGCCGCAGGCGTCGAAATGATTCCGCCCGGCTGCGGCGCCTGCATCGGCTGCGGGCCCGGCGTCAGCCAGACCGCTGAAGAGGTGACCGTCAGCGCCATCAACCGAAACTTCCGCGGACGCAGCGGCCCCGGCCAGCTCTATCTCGCTTCACCCCTGACCGTTGCAGCCAGCGCCATCGAAGGCCGCATCGTCGCTTACACCCCGGGCATGTTTCGCGCGCCCGTCAACGCCTAATCCAGAGGGCCCTAAGGAGCCCTAATTAGTATGAGCCAGTACGACATCACAGTGATCGGCGGAGACGGTATCGGTCCCGAGGTTACGAAGGAAGCTTTCAAGGTCGCGGACGCCGCGTGCGACGTCTTCGGCATCAAGCTCAACAAGAACGAGCTGCCCATCGGCAGCGACTACTTCCTTGAGCACGGCGACCCCTTCCCCGACTCCATGTTCGAGGAAGCGAAGGACACCAACGCTATCTACCTTGGCGCCATCGGCGACCCGCGCTGCGAGCCGGGCAAGGTCGAGTACGGCATCATCGCGAAGTGCCGCTTCGACCTCGACCTCTACGTTAACCTGCGTCCGGTGAAGCTCCTCCAAGAGAGCCTTTGCCCGCTGAAGGGCAAGACTCCGAAGGACGTCGACATGCTGATCGTCCGCGAGAACACCGAGTGCGCTTACACGGGCATGCACGGCTTCGCCCACAAGGGTCAGCCCCTTGAGGTCGCGACCCAGACGATGGTCTACACCCGCGAGGGCGTCGAGCGCGCGATTCGCTACGCGTTCCACCTCGCCGAAACCCGCGAGCGCCAGCCCGGTCGCGAGGCCCAAGTCACCCTCGTGGACAAGGCCAACGCCGTCCGCGCCCACGATCTGTGGCAGCGCACGTTCAAGGAGGTCGCTAAAGAGCACCCGAACATCAAGACGGACCACGCCTACATCGACGCCGCGTGCATGTGGATGGTGAAGAACCCCGAGTGGTTCGACGTCGCCGTGACGCCCAACCTCTTCGGCGACATCATCACCGACCTTGGCGCGATGATCCAAGGGGGCATGGGCATGGCCGCCTCGGGCAACATCCACCCCGGCCGCGTTAGCCTCTTCGAGCCCATCCACGGCTCGGCCCCTAAGCACGCCGGCAAGAACGTGGCGAGCCCCATCGCCGCCATCATGGCCACGGGCATGATGTTCGACTACTTGGGCGAGAAGAAGGCCGCCACCGCCATCGACGATGCTATCGCCGCGCTGTTCGCGGACGGCCGCCTCGTGGGCGCGCGCACCGGATCCCACCCGACGAACGAAGTCGGCGATCTGGTCGCGGCGGAGTTGCGCAAGGCCTAGCCGCCACCGTCGTGCCCCCCCCCCCGCGGCCCGGGGGCGGGGGGGGCCGGGGCCCCCCCACCCCACCCCCC
>CAYQKK010000039.1:0-34452 GCA_964417955.1 uncultured Planctomycetaceae bacterium | reverse complement strand
GGGGGGGTTGGGGGGGGGGGGGTGTGGCGCACGGCCTCGCCCCCCCGGGCGCCCCGGCCCCGGGCTGGGGGGTGCGGGGGACGGCCGTTCACCGCACAACAACCGCTACCGAGTTCGCCATCTGAGTTCCCGCCCCAACCGTCTGAGAGGTCTGCAGGAACACCACCGTCCCCCGCGGCCAGACCGAGCTTCCCAGCTGTAACGACGAGCTCCCCCCCGGCGCCATCGCACCCAGTGACGCCAATCGCCCAACGTCAACGAGCCTCGGCGCAGCCGACCCAGGAATCTCCACCCGAACAGGGAAGCGCCCGAAGATCAAACGTCCGCTCGAGAGGGGCGCGGCATGAACCTCTAGCGTAAGAGCCGTCCCCTGGATCGCCGGACCCACAGAATCGAGCGAAGGGAGAGGCAGTTGATCCGACAAGATCGCGCCGCAGCCCATCGCGAACGCGTTGCCCGGTGGGACAACGCTACCGAGAGTGAAGCCGCCTTCGACGGTCGACGCCCAGACCTCTTGGGTCCCGCCGCAGGCGTTGAACCCGTTGCCAGCGGGGGCATCGAAGTAGACGTTGAGGTCGCCGAGACCACCGCCACCTCCGCGGACCTCGCTGCGAACCAAGCGGACCGTGCTGGAGTCCGCTGCCTGTATTCCGGCACCCCCGCGACCAACGTAGCTAAAGAGGAGCGGCAGGAAATCGCCACCGCGTCCTCCTTGCACGTTGCAATCGGTCAGGTGTAGGTAGGAGCCCGACGTGAGCAAGGCGGCCGTGGAGCCGTCGGTTTCGTTCGGAGCGTCCGGACAGATAAAGGACGAGTCCGCCAGCTGGACGTTGGAAGCGTCCACGCGCAGGAGCGTCCCAAGCGGGCCCGCGCTGGGCTGGTTCCGCACATCCCGGCCGCGCACGTCCGCCGAGTTCTCCACCACGAGCGACGACCGGTTCAGCAGTAGATTGATGTCGTCGAGGATGACCGTGCCAGGGGTGTCCTCGATGTGTAGCTGATCCATCTCCAAACCAGCCACCACGGTCCATGCACCGGCTGCGACGCCGACGATCCGCGACTCGGCGTTCACCCGGGCCCCCGGATCCCCGAGCAGGCGCGTGGGGGATGTCATGGTGAACGGAGCGTAGACCCCCGCGCGCACCTCGATCACGTCCACGCTGCCCGCCACCGCGAGGGCACTGTCAATGTCGGTGAAGTCGACACCGAAGCCACCGTCGTCATCGACCACGTAGGTCGTTTGCGCGGACGCGAGACCCGAAGAGAGACCCAGAGACAGGATCAGCGAGAGGCTCAGAGAGACGCCGATCGGAGCGAGACTGAGGAGGCGCTGCGGACAGGCAGCGAAGGGGGAAGCGTGGACGGCTTGCGATTTCATGGGGCGAGACAGGCAAAGGCAACTTCGTTGAAGGGCCGACACCGTGCCGGTCCCGCTCCTACAACTGCATGGGGCCTACGAGCGCGGACCTTGAATCGGCGCTTTTCTTGTCGTCACCGCCGGCAGGTGTCACCGCACCAGCTCATCGATGAAGCCGTCGATCTGGTCAAGCTTGACTTGAATGGAGTAGCGCTCCACCGCGAGCTCGCGGCCGGCTTGTGCGATCCGCTTGCTGAGCTCAGGGGATTGGAGGAGCTTCACACACTGGGCCGCGAAGGCCTCGGGGCCTTCGGCGAGCAGGAGGTTCTCTCCGTCGATTCCTCCGAGCCCCGGCACAGAGATCGGCGTGGCGACCACAGGAATTCCCATGGCCCAGGACTGCAGGATCTTGTTCTTGAGGCCTGACCCGGATCGTAGCGAGCAGGCAAGAAGCGCTCCGCGGCGCATGTGGACCCGGATGTCTTCTACGGTGCCGGTCACCTCGACGTCGTCACCTGCCAGCGCCTGGATCTCAGGCGTGGGACTGCGCCCGACGATGACGACTCTCACGCCTGGGACGGTCCGCTTGACCAGAGGCAAGATCTCGTGGACTAGGTACTTGGCTCCCTCGATGTTGGGGGCGTACGACATGGTGCCCTCGAAGAGCAGGATCGGCTCTTCGTTGCCTCCCGCCACTGCACCGCTCACTCCTTCGGCACGGCCGCAGGGAACGGGCGCGAAGTAGTCCGTGTCGACCCCGTTCTGATTGACCTCGACGCGCAGGCCAGGGAGGCGTCGACGCGTGCTCTCAGCGTCCGTCTCCGCGACGAAGAGGGCGAGGTCGGCTTCAGAAAGAAAGCGGCGCTGGTACAGCGAGTTGCGGAGCAGGCGCCTAGACATCGTCGCGTTCGACTTGATGCCGCGGGCGCTCCGGAGATCGCTCCAGTTCCGCAGCGTCTCATCGTCGACAACGTCCGCGATGATCTTGGTGCGACCCGAAGCATGCTCTCGAATCTCGGGCAGGTAGAGGAGCATTCGCCACCCCGCGACCCAAACGATGTCGTAGTCCTGGATCTGAAGCTTGTCCTTGAGCGCATCGCTGAACTCGGCGTCGCGTTGCTGGACGTCTTCGGGGCTGAAGAACGTCCGCATGCGGTGGAGGAGAGACGCGTTGCGGTGAAGGCGCGCCGTGACCACCTGGCACGACGAAGCTCTCGCCCGGATGTCTTCGTCGATCGTCCCGACGTCGTAGGCAAGAATGTCAACCTCTGCTCGCTCCACGAGCCGCCGATGGAACGGCCGGGATCGAATCACGTGGCCGTCCACGGGATCGCCGGGGAGCTTGGGGAGAATGGAGAGGATGCGCACGGGGGGACGAGTGGGGGCTGGACGAAGAGTCTGGCTAGACCGAGGGGGCACCTGCGCGAACGGATCCGCGCTTGGGGGGGAGGACGGCCGCGAGGGCCGCGTCGAGCGCTCCTCGATCGTCCTGGGTCAAAGGCTGCAGCGCCTTCACCTGGGCCTCTAGCTCGGGGCTCTTCAGGGCGGCTTCGAGCCGGCTAGCGATCTTCTCCGAAGACTCGCCCCTCGAACCGACATCGGCGGCCCCGTGGAACGCGAGGCGCGCGGCGCAGCCGTCTTGATCGAAGGCTGATCCCGAGTAGATGACGATCGGGGTGCCCGTCGCGATCGCCTCGTGGATCGAGTGGATGCCCCCGTGACTGATGAAGAGGTCTGCGTGGCGAAGTGCGGCGAGCTGAGGCGCCCAGGTCATCGGCTGGATCTGAGGAGGCAGCGGACCGCCATGCATCGCGGCTAAGGCGTCGAGGGCCGACTCGCTCCCGCCCAACCCGAGGACGAGCGTCCAGTCCTCCCGCAGGCTCACCGCTTGGATCAGACGCTTCGCAAAGTTCGAGGCGTCCTGGTTCGGAGCTCCCATGGAAGTCAGGGAGGCATAGAGAACCCGTCTTCCTGCCTCCCGTGCTTCAGCCACGATCCGCTCAAGCTGCTCGCAGGCATTGCCCGAGGGACCGTCTTCCAATCGGCCCAGCCGGACCATCGGGCCGATGTAGGAGAACGACTCGCGACGGGCGTGGGGGAAGTCGAGCTCGGCGGCCGTCATACTCCAAACTGGAATCGGATCGAAGGCGAACAGGGTTTCCCAGTCGTGGGGCCAAAGCCCGTCCGCGGGGAAGCCCGCCCGTGACGCATACTCTTCGATGACGCCGCGTCGATCCGTTCCGAAGTACCTGAGGTACGTTCTCACTAGTTTCCTTCGGCTGCGGAGTCGCTGGCCAGTCCACGCGAGCCAGCGCTGGAGCGGCGACCCTCGCCGGAGCGTAGAGCTCAGCGGCGGCAATCCCGGCAGCTTGCGGAACTCGAACCACGGACTCAGCATCACGGTGGTGATGGAGCTCGTGACGCATGTGATTGCGTGCTCTTCGAGATCGAAGTCCACGAGGGCGAGGTCCGGAGCTAGCTCCCCCAAGAGTGCTCGGAAGGGTTCCATGCCGAGCGCCGCGACCCCGTCACGGCGGCGCGCGCCGCGCGTGTTCCACTCTGCCAGCTTGTGCGTCAAGCGCGATTCACCACTCCGTCGGAGTCGCTCCGGCGCGGGCTGACGCTGGACGGGGGCAAGCTGTCGGTACTCGATGCCATGGCGCTCCACCAGCCCGCGGACGTTCTCCGGCGATGCGTAAACCACACCGTGACCGGAGGCTTCCAGCCTGCGGGCGACCTCAAGGCTGGCGTTGACCATCCCCTTGAGGCCTGACGTCATCAGTAGGACACGCGCCAAGGGGCTACTGGCCCCCCCCAAGCAGCTTCGCGATGCGGTCGAGTTCGGCCTGGTCGACGCCCGCAAGGGGGAAGTCGGAGGGGGTCACGCCTCCGGCGCTTGGGCTTTGGCAGTGATCGATGAGGCCGCTGAGCTCCTCAAGGAAGAGCTGCCCGAGCTCTTCCATCTCAGTGCCCGAGTGGAGTTCGGTGCTGTAGCTCCAGCGAGTGTGTAGGACGCTGGCCGACACCCACGCGTTCAGTTCGAGGGGGTAGGCCCGCGCTCCCTCTTCGCTTCGCAGGCGGCCAACCAGCGGATTGTCGAGTAGCGCAACGGGCGAAGTCGCGTGCTCGTCTCCGTCGAGATTGCCGAGGAAGTTGAACAGGAGTTCCCGGGGCGGCAGGGCCGCGAAGCGCTCTCGCGTACGTTCATCGGTGGCCATGTGTGCGAGCAGCCCAAAGCTGAGTCCGTTGCCAGGCACGGCACGCACGGCCTCCTTGGTGCGCTTGATCGAGCCCGCTTGGTTCGTTCCATCGGGGGCGTCCGGCTCGGCGAGCCGCAGCGGCCATGCCGTGGTGAACCAGCCGACGGTGGATGAGACGTCGAGCTCCGGAGCCATGGCAGCCAGCGCCTCGCGCCCATGGCCTTCCACGTCGATCAGGTACTCGGTGGCTTTCGCGTAGCGGGCCATGGTCCGGGCCAAGGCGGCGAGCAAGATCTCCCGCGGCCGCGTTCCGTAGGCGCCGTGGATGCCCGACAGAAGCGCGGACGTTGGGCCCGAAGCTAGGGACTGGATCAGCGACGCTTCTGAAGCGACGGAGCTCGATGTTCTCTTGGCTGCAGGTGGGCCATGCAGCGCAGCCCAGTACTCTGCCTCGGCAAGAAGCTCACTTGAGTCTCTTCGGGCTGCGAGGGCTTCCACCCACTGCCCGTAGGTCGCGCCGGAAGGCTGGGCTAGAGGGCCTTCGATCAGTTCTTCCGCCAGGGTGTTCCATGACACCGCGTCGACGACGAGGTGGTGGGCCACAAGTAGCGCGCGCACGTGGGCCTCGGTGATGAATAGGCGCACTGCGATGACGGGGCCCGAGTCCAGGGCGAAGCCTGCCTGCGCGGACTCGGCCGCGCTTCTCTCGCGTTCAGCTCGGGCGTCGCCGCCGAGCCCGCGCAGATCAACCACCTCTAGGCTCAACGCGCTGGCTGAGTCCGCGGGCGGCGCGATGCGTTGCCGCCATTCGCCGTTTGTCTGCTCGAATCGAAGTCGAAGCGCATCGTGACGAACAGGGAGCTCTCGCGCTCGCTCCGCAAGCGTTGCGGCGAGTGCGTCTGGCTCAGTGGAGCATGGGAGCTCAAGCTGGACCGCTTGGTTCCAATGCTCCCTGCGCGGCAGCTCTAGCGAGAAGAACCACGCTTGGATCGGGGTGAGGGGAAGCGACGTCGAAGAATCCTTCTGGCTCGGGTCCTTCGCGCTCGGAGCTTTCGAGGATGACGCAGGGGCGCGGCTGGCCATGGCCATGCCCCGGATGGTTGGATCCGCCGCGAAGTCGGCCAGCTCCACCTCGAGCCCCGCCTTGTGGGCCCTCGCTACCAATCGAATGCTGGTGAGGGAGTCGCCGCCGAGTCCGTAGAAGTCCTCGTCAAGGGCAATGTCCTCGATGCCGAGCACCTCGCGCCAGAGGGCGAGCAGCGTGGCCTCGACCTCGCTCGACGGGGACGCCGCGGAGTCTGTGCGATGGGGAGCCACCGCGGAGCGAGCGCGGCCGCGCAGCGCCGCTTCGGACGCCATGGGGGCCAGCGAAGGCCGATCGATCTTCCCGGTCGCCGTCCGCGGCAGCGACTCTAGGACGAGGATCACCTGGGGCTGCATCGCCCCGGTCAGTCGGTCGGAGAGGGCCTTCGAATCATCGAACTCGGTACCGGGGGGAGGGCCGGTCACGAACGCGACGAGCTGGGGCTGCCCCCCCGGTCCCACCGCGACGCAGACGGCGGCTTCCACCACGTCGCTCGCTGCGCTCAGCGCTGCTTCTACTTCACCCAGTTCGATGCGCTGTCCGCGGATCTTCACCTGGCGATCCACGCGCCCAAGGAAGCTCAGCCGACCACTCCCATCGAACCGAGCTTGGTCGCCGGTTCGATAGAGTCGCTCGGATCGCGGAGTCGCACGGATGAAGCGCGCGGCGGTCTGCTCCGGATCGCCCGCATAGCCCCGTGCCAGCGTAGGCCCGCTCAGGTAAAGCTCCCCGGCGACGCCCACGGGAACGGGCCCAAGGTGCTGGTCGAGGATGTGTACGCCGACGTCTCCGATGGGAGCGCCAATCGGGACGGGCTGCACGGCGTCACTCCCCGTCAGCTCTGTCGCCGTTGCCCAAACCGTTGCCTCGGTCGGCCCGTACTCATTGAAGAGCCGGGAGCTCCCGCTCGTCCGATCCTTTTGGCGCTGTGCGTGGGCGAGGACGAGGGCCTGCGTGCAGGCTTCCCCTGCGACGATGACCGTCGAAAGTGAATCTAGCTGGCTTAGCTCGGCAGTCTCAAGAATGACCTCGTAGAGCGACGGGAGCATGAGCGTGTGGCTCACGCCTTCGCCGTCGAGGGTTTCGATGATCCTGCGTGCGTCCCGTTCGGACCCGAGGGCGGGCAGGACGAGGGTGCCGCCTGAGCTGAGCGTCCAAAAGAGCCCGGCGACGGAGCTGTCAAAGTGCAGCGGCGACAGGAGCAGGAACCGTTCGGGGCGCTCGTCGTAGAAGTCCTCGCGGGCACCGGTCGAGCGGGCCAACGCTTCGCGGGTGATCTCAACCCCCTTCGGTGTGCCGGTGCTGCCCGAGGTGAAAAGAACGTACGCGAGACGGTCTTGCGCGCCATGGATGACGGGGAGCGAAGGTAGCTCGGCTTGGACGTGGTCGCCCAGCGTCATGAGTTTGGATGTATCCACGCCACCGACCCCAACGATCACCCGCATGTCGACGACTTCCTCCATCGCGCGAACACGAGCCTCGGGCGCCTCTGGATCGATGGGGACGTAGGCCGCTCCGCAGCGCAGCACGGCGAGGATCGTCGCAACGGCCTCTCGCCCGCGGGGCAGGCGCACGCCAACGAGATCGCCCAGCGTCACGCCGAGATCCATGAGCCCGAGGGCCAAGCGGCGGCTCAGCGCGCCGAGTTCGGCGTACGTCGTGGCGGCGTGGGCTTCACCGGGACAGCGCAGCGCCACGGCGGCGGGGGTTTCTCTTACCGCAAGGTCGATGCGTTCGATCACATCGTCGACCGCAGCATCGGTCTTCGGATCCTGTGGCGTCGAGAGGCTCTCGATGACCCGAAGATCGTCTTCGGTCGGAGCGGCCAGTTCTCGCACCGTGCAGGTCGGGTCGTCCGCGAAACGCAAGAGCGCTCGCCTCGCAAGCGCGAGCAGCGCGTTCGCCGCTTCATCCGTCACCTTGGATCCGTCTCTCACCAAAATGAGCTCTAGCTCGGGCCCAGGCACCACTAGGAGCGCAAGCGGGTAGTGGCTCCTCTCCAAGTAGCGGGAGTCTTCGACCTGGATCGAGTCCGGTTCCGAGGCCGCTTCCACCGCGTGGTTCTCGATGACGAGGATCGATTCGAAGAGCGGCGTTCCGGGGGAGACGTCCGAGTAACGCTGAATAGCGGCCAGCGACGTCGTTTCGTAGGGGATGGCGTCCAGCTGATCGCGCTGGAGCTGGGCGCACCATTCGCTGACTCGCTGGTCAAGGTCGACCCGCGCTCGGACGGGGATCGTGTGGATGAACATCCCTACGATCTCTTCCATGCCTGGGACCTCCGGGGGACGTCCCGAGACGGTGGCGCCGAACACTACGTCGTCGGAGTTCGAGTAGCGCGCGAGCGCCACGGCCCAGACCGCGCGGAGAATCGTGCTGAGCGTGACCCGTGCGTCCCGCGCCCCTTGCGTGAGCTGCGCCGTCGACGCAGCGGAGAGGCGTGCTTCGTGGGTGGGGTGAGTGTTCCTCGTCGGCTCGGATCCTTGGGAGGGCGCGGCGACTGCTAGGCGCGTGGGTTCGTCAAAGCCCCCGAGGCGGCCTTTCCAAAAGGCGAGCGCATCTGGCTCTGACTGTGCGCCGAGCCATTGGAGGAACCCCTCATGGGATGGCGCGGGCCCGTCCGGTCCGTGACCCGCGTCACGCTGCAGTACCTCGCGCAGGACGATCCGCATGGACCAGCCGTCGAGCGCGATGTGGTGAAACGTCCACACCAGGCGATGCCGCCCGTTCGTCCCGGGGACCACGGTCAGCCTCATCAGTGGCGCGGCATCCAGGGGCAGTCCGCGCTTGCGATCGCGTTCGAGAAACGCATCGAGATCCGGGCCTTCTTCCAGAAGAGCGGGCTCGTTGAGGACCTCCAGCGGCAGGTCGACGACGCGCTGTACGACCTGCAGCGGCTGCGGGCGCTTCCTCCAGGTGAAGAGCGCCCTCAGGGCCGGGTGGCGCGCCACCGTTGCAGCCCAAGCGCCGCGGAATCGGTCCACGTCAAGGTCGCCCGCAAGAACGGCGCTGAACTGCTGCAGGTAGAGGCCGCTGGCTTCGTTTTGAACCGCGTGGAAGAGAATCCCTTCCTGGGTCGAAGTCAGCCGATGGATACTCTCGACGTTTGAAGGGCTACCCATAGTCCTCCAAGAGGTCTTTGAGGTCGTCGTCTGAGAGTTCAAGCTCAGGTGAGTTGCCCGGGCTCGGACCGGTCGGCGCCCCGTCCATCGCAAGGACGGCGGCTTCCATGGCGTTGAGCAGCTCGGCGATCGTCGTGTGGGAGTCGTCGGCACCGCAGAACTGCACGGTGACGACGAGCACGCCGGAGTCGGCCTCGATCGAGTGTACGTCGAGGCGATGGGTCCGCAGCACGCCGTCGCTGCGAATCAGGCGCACACCCGTTACGGGTCGGAGCCGCGGGGTGGCCGCCGATGGCGCCAGCTTGATGGCCGCACCGTGGGAGCCGAGGTGGTTGAACAGCACCTCGGACGGGCCGCGCCCGCTTGGCTTGAGGTAGCCGAAGGCAGCCTCGGCGTTCCCGACGGTTCGGCGATGCTCGCGTACGCCCTCAAGCGCATCGAGCGGCGTCTCCGCAGGGGGAAGCACGACGGGACTGATCGCCGTGAACCAGCCAACGGTCCGCGATACGTCGGGGGTTGGATCCTGGATCGGCAGCTCGGCGCGTCCGTGGGACTCAACGTCGATGGAGATCGCCACCGACCCTGGAGCAGACTGGCGGGCGAAAGCCAGCGCAGCGAGGAGCGCGTCGGCGGCACCGAGCTCCTTCGCGAGCGCGCTTGCCTCTGGGGTGAACTTCAGTGAAGCGCTCAGCTCATCGCCGACCACTCCGTTGCTGGGAGTTGGGGACCCCGTTGCAGCTGGCGCGTGCCAGCGCTCAGCCAGCGGCTGAAACGCGCCCGACCGCGCGCTGTCCCGAAGGAAGCGAGCCCAGTCGCGCCATGCCGTCGTTGGAAGGGGGAGCACCGCAGGCACGTTGCGGATCGCCGCGTCGTAGGCCGTATTGAGGTCCGTCAGCAAGGGCTCCCAGGAAACTGCGTCGATCACTAGGTGATGGACGGCCACGACCAAGCGATCGGGATGTCCACTTGCCGAGCGCAGGATCGCCGCCGCCAAGAGAAGACCTCGATCCAGGTCAAACCTCCCGTGCAGCGCCTTCTCAAGCTCGTCGGCCTGCTGCTCCAGATCGCAGTCGCCGTGGACTTCAAGCCAGGGGGCGCTCGCATCGTCTGGGTGGAGCACCTCTTGGACCCAGCCGCCGTTGCCCTGGTCCACGCCCGAGCGAGTGAAGCGAGACCGCAGCGCGTCGTGGTGCCGCGTCACCGCGAGGAGAGCCGTGCGGAGCTCAGTCTCCTGGAGGGCGGAGCCGCAGGCGCTTTCGAGCACCACCGACATGCCGAACATCCCGGGCGCGGAGGCGAGGCTGGCGAGGCCCATCGCCTGGATTGGCGTCAGAGGCACCTCGCCCAGCGGGTCCCCGTTCGTGGGTCGGTCCGGGCTCTCCGGATCTTCGCGACCGATCTCGCGCGCGACCCCGGCGAGCTCGGCGATGGTGGGGGAGGTGAACACGTCACGGGGAGCGATCGCCCACCCCATGGCTCGCGCTCGCGCGACCATTTGAATGCCGAGGATCGAGTCCCCGCCGAGCTCAAGGAAGTGATCGTGGATCCCGATGTCCTCCACCTGAAGAACGCCGGACCAGATCTTGGCCAGCGTCCTCTCTAGCTCGGTCCTCGGAGCGACGTGCTCGAGCCGGCCCGTTCCCTGACTCGGATCGGGCAGCGCCCCTCGGTCGATCTTCCCCGCTGGAGTGATGGGCAGGGACGCCATGGGCACAAAGATCTGGGGAATCATCGACTCCGGAAGCACCTGCGCCAGGCTCTTTCGAATCGCGGTTGTATCAGCGGCCTCGGCGCCGCGGCTGCCTTCGCCCGGAACGAAGTAGGCCACTAGCTTGCGTTCGTCCGTCAGCGCGTGCGCTGGCCGGTCAGCCCCGACCTCCCGGAGGATGCGTTGGACGCGCTCTTCATCGATGTCGTCATTCAGTTCATCGAGGCACTCGTCGCGCGTCTTGTGTCCCAGGCGCACATCCCAGCTGTAGGGCAGCGCGTAGTTATGAAAGCCGCGCTCTCGTTTGTGCACGGCGATGCCGACGTCGTTGATGAGGCAGTTGGTGGAACGGCCCGTGTCCGCTGGTCGTCTCCACGCTGCACGCTTCTCAATGAAGTCGAGAACCTCCGAGAGCGGGACATCCCAGTAGCGATAGAAGTCGACGAACTCGATCTCATCGAAGATCTCGTCCCCTTCGAAGGCGGTGACATCGAGATGGCGGGCCACCGCGTCGTCGGCTCGATGGTAGGTCTTGCGGGCATCGATGACGAAGCGTTCGATCTCCGCTGGATCGACGATGCCCGAGCGGAAGATCGGGGCGAGGCGCGTCTCGTAGATTTGCCCCCGGGAAAGGCCGGTGACAATCGTTCGAATGCCGCGCTCCCGCGCCAGATTCGTGGCCAGGGTGTAGATCGTCTTGAAGCACCCCTGGCACACGTTGCTGAATCGATCCAGGCTGTCACTGAAGATTGCGTTCATCGAGTTCGTGGAACCCGTACCCACGAACTCCAACTTGAGGCCGAGGTGTTCGACGACCCGCTGGATGTTGGCCTTGGCGCCCTCGGAGATATAGCCGTTGTCGAGACTGAAGACCAGCGGCCGATAGCCGAGCTCGACGAGCTGGTACAGCGCGTACGTGCTGTCCTTGCCGCCAC
This sequence comes from uncultured Planctomycetaceae bacterium, assembly GCA_964417955.1. Taxonomy (GTDB): domain Bacteria; phylum Planctomycetota; class UBA1135; order UBA1135; genus Saltatorellus. Next base: position 23,046 of record CAYQKK010000039.1, on the reverse strand, counting down.
TCAAGAGCGCGAGGCAGTCGAAGTCCGATCCGTTCTTTGCCGCGAGTTCTTTCCCCCGATCCAGGCGCTCGCGAAGTTCGCGCTCCGTGCCGAAGTAGCGGCTAGCCGCGCTCTCGTAGCGCTCGAAGTCGTGGCAGACAGCGCAGACCCCGTCCTGGCTATCGGACAAGCGCGCCTCCGGGTGATTGGAGGCGAGGCCGCAGCGCACGCAGTGGGTCACGTCGATCCAGCGCGGATCGTCCCCTAGGCTGAGATCGGACCGACCCGAACGCTCCTCCGTCGAAGCCGGTGCGGTGACCACGCATGCGTCGACCTCTTGAAGCGACTCCAGTGCTGACTCGATCTCTGCGAGTTCGATCCGTACCCCTCGCACCTTCACCTGACCATCGCGGCGGCCGAGGAAAACGAGACGCCCGGTGCGCGGGTCAATGCGCGCTAGGTCGCCGGTGCGGTACACCCGCGAGCCGTCCTGGAGAACGGGGTTCGGAATGAAGCTCAGCGCCGTCGCAGCGCGGTCGCGCAAGTAGCCGCTCGCCAGGCCGAACCCGCCAATGAGAAGCTCCCCGGCCACCCCGTCTGGAACCGGCTGATTCGCCTGGTTGACGATGTGGAGGCGGACGCCGTCGATGGGAAGTCCGATGGGAACTGAGAGGCTGGCCGTGTCCTCAAGATCGAAGCGGTGCACCATGCAGCCCACGGCTGCCTCGGTGGGGCCGTACTCGTTGAAGATGGCTACCTGCGGACCGAACTCGTCTTGCACGCGGCGCGCGAGGCTGCGCTTTAGGTTCTCACCGCCGACGATGAGCACGCGGAGGCGTTGGGCGGCAACGGGACCGCGCTGCACGAGGAGTGCGAGGTGAGCGGGGGTCAGCTTGACGATGTCACAGCGGTCTTGATCAACCACGTCGAAGATCGCGAGGTCGCGTCCATCCGAGGGCTCGGGGTAGATCTCGACGGTTCCCCCGGAGACGAGCGGCGTGAAGATCGAGGTGATGGAGAGGTCGACGGAGGGGGGCGAAAGGAAGGCGAAGACCTGTCCCGGCCCGTCGGTGTACTGCCCGCGCGCGAAGTGGAGGTAGCGGCTGAGCGCACGATGGGGAATCTCGACGCCTTTGGGATGGCCGGTTGAGCCCGAGGTGAAGATGACGTAGGCCCTGTCCGTCGGTGCGATCGCGGCCGCATCGGCTGCGGCCTTGCCCATGGCGAGGAGCTCGCCGACCGTCACGCTAGTCGGCGCCGAGCCGGCGCTGTCCCACGCGGCTCCTTCGTCGGAGACAACGACCCGCGGTTGAGCCAGCCTCAGCGTATCCTGGAGCCGCGCGGCAGGAAGCCCCCGGTCCAGGGGCAGGTAGGCAGCCCCGAGCCGCAGCACAGCGAGCATGAGGGCGATGAGCTCGGGCGAGCGCGGCACGGACAGCGCCACGAGATCCCCGCTTCCGACGCCCGTGTGCGCGAGGGCGCCCGTGAAACTCGAGGCGAGTGCGTCGAGCTCCGCGTAGGTGAGCGCGCGCTGCCCGAGACGTAGGGCCACGAGGTCCGGGCGCTCTTCGATCTGCCGCTGAATGAGTTCGACGACGCTAGGCTCTTCAGCGGGAGCGCTTGCGACGCGATCGAGCTGGTTGGCCCGCAGCTCGCGCTCTTTGGCGCTCAACAGTTCGACGCCATCGATCGATACTGACGCATCGTCGAGGAGCGCATCGAGGACGGTGAGAAAGTGCCCCACGGCCGCCCTGCGTTCCGGACCACTAAAAGCGTCGCGATGGAAGTCGAAGTGAAGCAGGAACTCCCCGCTCTCGTCGAAGTCGTGCACCTGCAGGCGGAGCAGGTGCTCCGGATCGCCATGCCCAGGGTGCAGCCAGTTTGTCTCGACGGGTCGGCCCGCGAAGCCCCCCTCGAACGAGCTCGTGATGTAGTTCAGAACCGCCTGCGCTCCCGGGGGCGCGGTGGTGCTGCCCGTGATACCGGGAAGGGCGTGGCCCACGAGCGCCTTCATCGACGCCCGCGTGCGTGCGGCGAGGTCGAGGAAGGAGTCCGACGGATCGCTTTGGACGGTCAGTGGTAGGACTTCGATGAAGAGGCCAAGCGTCTCCTTGAAGGCGCGACTGGAGCGGTTGTGGACCGGCGTGAGCAGTGAGAGCGCAGGGGACTCGTCACCCACGCGCCTCTGCCAGGCGAGGAGCGCGGTCGCGAACACGTGAAAGCGCGAGAGATCTTTCGTGAGGCCCAGAAACCCAGGTGTGCCGCCTAGTTCGCGCACGCGCCGTGAACGCTCCTGACCGATGCGCACCGGGACGCGCACGGTTTGGGTCGATCGGGACCGATCCGCGTTCTCCAGGGCGTACCACCCGGATGCATCCTGGGATCGACTCTCCGCGACGCGTTCCCAGTGAGCCTTGGCCCGTTGAAACGACTCGGTCTCGGAGGCCCTTCGCTCATAGGCGAGGTAGTCGCGGTAATCCCGAGGTGCAGCGGGGGCGGGATCGACACCTCGCTCCAGCGCGGCGTAGATCTCAGACATTCGGTCGAACGCAACCGAGGTCGACCAAGCGTCGGCGACGACGTGGTGCTGGGCGAAGTACCACAGGTGATCCTCTTCGCCAAGGACCACCAGGGCCGAGTCCGCTAGGGGATCTTCCTTGCGAAAGGGCGCCTCAACGCGCTCCCTGCACCAACTGTCTAACCACGCTTCCTCGGCGCCCTTGACGGCACCAGCGCGCGCGGCGTTGATCACATCCAGCCGTGCGCCGTTCGGCATGACGCGACAAACTGCCTGGCCGCTGCCGTCTCGATCTACGACGGTCCGCAGAGCCGCGTTCTCGCGCACCAAGCACTCAAAAGCGCGCTGAAAGCACGGGGCATCAAGCCGCCCCCGAATTCGAAAGGCGAGCGCCATTCGATAGAGAGGCGCTGCACCGGCGAACGTCTGCCCGGCCCAAAGACGGGCTTGGGCCTGACTAGGTGCGAAGGCTTCGTCTTCAGCAGTCTTGGGAGTAACGGGCGGGGAGCCGGGGACGGACGACATATGGCAGGATGGCGGAGACGGGGATCTCGCTTAAGTGCTCGGTGGGAATTGAACGTGAGTCAGTCGATGCAGGTCGGACGGATCCCGTTACCGTGTCGGCGGAAGGCTATGGAAAACGTCGAAGACTTGATCCCACTCACACCGATGCAGCGCGTCATGTTATTGCGCTCGTTATCGACGGGAGGCCATGATTCGCTGTTCCAGCAATTCGTCTTCGAGATACGGGGAGGCCTAGAGCGGGACGCTTTCTGCGCGGCTTGGCGTCGCACCGTGGAGTCTCACTCGATTCTGCGAACGGCCTTTCTCTGGCGGGGACTGAAGCAGCCGTTGCAGGTGGTGCGAAAGGACGCACCTCTGCCCTTGGAATGCGTGGACGCAGCGCCAGGTGGATCAGGAAAGTCTGCGGTAGACAGAACCGAAACATTGCGCGCGCACCTGGAAATGGACCGGGCTGCCGGTTTCGATCTGAGCCACGCGCCGCTGACCCGCGTGGTTCTCTTCCAGTGGGGAGAGAACGACTGGACGCTCGTTTGGACGAGCCACCATCTTGTGCTGGATCGCTGGTCGATCGCGCCGCTGTTCGAGGGCATCTGGAGCCTCTACGCTCAGCTGGTACAAGGTGCGAAAGACGCGGTCGCGCCGGTGGGGCCGCGCTACCGCAGCTATGTCTCCTGGGTCGAGCAGCAGGACGCATCTGCGGCTGAGGCCTACTGGTGCGATCGCCTCGACGGCGTCTCCGAAAGCGCGAGGAGGATGGCCGAGGCGGGGCCCTCGCCGTTGGGCCAGGGCAAGTCCGCGTCCCAGGCCGAGGCGGATCGTTCGAACTTCCGCCTCGAAGCAGCCAGCTGTGCCCGTCTGCGCGCGGCGGCCCAGGCCTCTCGTGTGACGGTGGGGGCCATCGTTCAAGCGGCTTGGGCGCTCTCTATGGCCGGAATGAGCCGTGCGGCCGACGTTTGCTTTGGGCTGACGGTTTCGGGGAGGCCTCCGGGGGTGCCGGAGGTCGAACGAATGGTGGGCTCGTTCATCGGAAACGTCCCCGTACGCATCCGCTTCACGGCGGAGATGACCGCGCGCTCCCTCTGTGAACATCTCCTACGCGAGGGCCAGTCCAGGGGGAAGTTCGAGTACCTCTCGCCCACGGACCTCCATCGAATCAGCCGGCTTCCTGTGGGTGAACCCCTTTTCGATTCGCTGCTGCTTTGGCTGAGCCCAGCGGCGGGCGCAGCGCCCCACGGACTCAACGTCACGCCCGTGCAGGGCGAGGCTGCCACCGCGTGGCCGCTGACGATTGCCGTGCTTGAGGAGGAGAGCCACTGGTCCATCAGTGCCCAGACGGCCCCTGGGTTGCGGCTTCGCCATGGATACTCCGTCGCAGATATCACGGAGACGCTCGAGCTCAATCTCAAAGCGCTCACGCATCTACTCATGGAGGCGCCGGAAGCGCCCCTCGCAGATCACTTCCGTTTGGGGGAACCAAAGGGCGCCCGTGCGCCTCTTTCCGTCAGCGCGCCGGCGCCGCGCGCTCCATCAGGGCCGCTTCTCTCTAGCGAAGTCGAGCTAGATCCCGGTGGGCGAGAGTTTGACGATCCCGAGATGATGCAACAGGTCCTATTCGACGAATGCGAGGCGCTGCTCGAAGCGAGCGCTCCGCTTGATCCCCGTAGGGGATTTTTCGAACAGGGTGGTAGCTCGATGCTCGCGGCCCAGCTGCACGCCCGGCTTGAAGCGCTGACCGGGCGCGCGCTGCCGCTCCTCGAACTGTTCGAGGCGCCAACGATCGGGGCTATGGCGGAAGAGCTGGTCAGTCGGCCCTGGCCACTCCTCGGGGGCGTTCTTCGCGGCGTTCGCGAGGAAGGAGCGCGGCCGCCGCTCTTCTGCGTTTCGTCCCCTGAAGTCAACTCCCTCGGGTACGTTGGCCTGAGCCGCCTCCTTAGCTCTGACCAGCCGGTGTACCTGACCCAGGGTCGCCCCAGCGGGACCGACGCGATCTTTCGCATGGCGGTGTCCGACATTCCTCGGCTGGCGAAGGACTCGGTGGATGCCATGCAAGAGCGGTTTCCCGACGGACCCTATCGCCTTTTCGGGATGTGCGACGGAGCGCTGGTGGCTTTCGAGATGGCGAGGCTCCTGGAGGAGCGCGGCGCCAAGGTTGACTTCCTGTGTCTCCTCAACACCTACGCGCTGGGCACGCTTTCGAAGCGCTACAAGTTCAAGCGAGCGAGCACGCGGATCGGCTACTACGGACGGCGCATCCAAGAGGTCGTCTCGGCGAAGCTCGGCTCTGCGGGCTCCGAGGAAGGCGGCTCCGAGGAAGCGGGCCATCCGTCGCCTGGGCTGGCCGCCGATGCAGCCCCCGGAGCGGACGCGACCCCGTCCCTCGAGGATCGGTTGGCTGCGATCAACGGCGAGTGGTTTGAGTTCGACACGCCCCGTCACTTGCCGAAGGCGCCGACCTACCGTGGGCGCATCACGGTCCTGCGCAATACGGCGCAGCCTTACTGGCGGATTCGGGATGAGGCCCTCGGGTGGCGCTCATACTCGCATGACGTTGAAGTGCTGAACCTTCAGGCCCAGCGCGAGGCTACCCAGGGGCGGGAGCGCCGGGGGCAGCAAGACGCGCACATGGCGCTGCTGCGTGAGCCCGACATTCAGTACGTGGCGCGGGCGATGACGGAGCGGCTCGATCGTCTGGAGTCGAGTCGCGCGAAAGCGGGGCAGGAAACCGAACTGGGAGCGACGCGGTGAGCCGGCTCGCGGAGATCTTCCGGAGCCGCGAGCTCCTGTACTTCCTCACGTGGCGAGACGTGAAGATCCGCTACAAGCAGACGCTCCTTGGCGCAGCGTGGGCCGTGCTGCAACCGCTCATCACGATGGTGGTGTTCACGGTGTTCTTCGGGAGGCTCGCGAACATCCCCACCGGCGGCATGCCGGGGCCGATCTTCTACTACCTCGCCCTCTTGCCTTGGACGTTCTTCGCTGCCGGGATCACCAACGCAGGCAACAGCCTCATCACGAACACCGACCTCTTGACCAAGGTCTACTTTCCGCGCGCGATTCTGCCTTCGTCGACGATTCTCGCGGGGCTCGTTGACCTCGCCATTGCTTCGGCGCTCCTGGCGGTGCTCCTGCCTTGGTACGGCGTCGCCCCGGACATGGAGGCGTTTGCTTGGCCCCTCGCGATCCTCGTGCTGGTCGTGCTCACACTCGGCGCGGGGATGCTCGTCGCCGCGATCAACGTTATGTACCGCGACGTGAAGTACGCGCTGCCGTTCGCCGTTCAGCTCATGCTCTTCGTCAGCCCCGTGATCTACCCGACCGAGAACATCGCTGACGAGTACCGCTGGCTGATGCTCATGAACCCGCTGTCCGGCATCATCGAAACATCCCGCTCCGCCATCGTTCCCGGGCGCGCGATCGACTGGACACACTTTGGGATCTCCGCCGCGATCGCAGGCGTCGTCTTCCTCGTGGGCTCTGCCTACTTCTACCGCGTCCAGCGACGCTTTGCTGACCTTGTCTGAGATGCAGCCAAGCCCTCGCGACATCGCCATTCGCATGTCGAGCGTCTCCAAGGAGTACCGCATCGGTGCCTCCCAGGGCGAGGGCATGCTGCGAGATGCGCTTGTGGGCGGCGTCAAGCGACTCCTTGGCCGTGGCTCCTCGCCTTCCAAGCGCGACACGGTTTGGGCGCTCAAGGACGTAGACCTCGAGATTGCGAAGGACGAAGTCGTGGGCGTGATCGGACGCAACGGCTCGGGCAAGACGACGCTTCTCAAGCTGCTTTCGAAGATCACTTACCCGACCTCCGGGTCCATCGACGTGCGCGGCCGCGTGGCGTCCCTCGTGGAGGTAGGTACGGGCTTTCACAACGAGCTGTCTGGGCGCGACAACATCTATCTCAACGGATCGATCCTCGGCCTCAAGCGGCGCGAGATCGCCGAGCACTTCGATGCGATCGTCGAATACTCCGGCGTAGGAGCGTTCCTCGATACGCCGATCAAGCGCTACTCCACGGGAATGCGGCTGAGGCTTGGGTTTGCCGTGGCCGCCCATCTGTTTCCCGACGTCTTGTTGGTGGATGAGGTGCTCGCCGTGGGGGATGCAGAGTTCCAGGCGAAGTGCCTCGCGACGCTCAGCGAGGTGGGACGCCGTGGGCACGCGGTGCTCTTTGTCTCCCACAACCTCGAGGCGATCGAGAGCATCTGCTCGCGTACGATCTGGATCGATCGCGGCGACTTGCGCATGGACGGACCATCGCGCGAGGTGATCGCGGCCTATCTCAAGGAAACGGCCCAGGCCAACACGGCGGTGGTGGATTTTTCCGACGCCACGGGGCGGCCGGGAACGGGGGAGGCTCGCTTCTCGGCCATGGAGTTCCAGGGCCCCAGCGGGCGTCCCCTCGAGGTCATTCGCACGGCGGATGAGCTGACGGTGCGGTTCGAATTCGAGGCCTTCCAAGCGATTCAGAGCCCCTACATTGGGCTCTCGATCTTCACGGAGTTCGGCACGATCGTGACGCATCCCAATACCTTCAGCGCAGGGTTTGAACTCGGCAAGGTCGAGCCTGGCAAGCACGCGGTCGACCTGCGTATCGGCCGCCTCTCGCTCATGCCTGGGCGCTACCCGCTGACGCTTTGGATGAACCGGCACTCGGACTCGGAGTCCATCGATTGGCTTGAGCAGTGCGCCACGCTGACCGTGCACTCCCCGGGTTCCTCCGTCTTCGAGCGCTCACTCCCGAGGCGTACCGGCGCCGTACTGCTCGACGCAGAGTGGCACCTAGGTGACCCCTGACGTCGCGCCGCTCCTCCCTAGATTTGCCCCGACCTACTCCCCCTGGTGTCCAGACTCTCCGTCCCATGCTTCGAACGACCTTGACCCGCTTGGCCCTCGCGCCAGTTTTTCTCGTAGCGCTCCTTGCCCTCGTCAGTCCCTCGATGGCGGCCCGCGCGGCGGTCCACGCATTCAACCAGAGCTACACGTACCTGCGCGTTGATAAGAGCGGCATTGAAGGGCGCATCGAAGTCAACCTGAGCGACCTAAACCGCGCCCTCGGCACGGCTCTCCCCGAGGACGGGACGGCGACCGAAGCGGACATCGAGCCGCAGCTCGAGGCCATCGAGGCCTACTGCTACGCACGCATCGGTCACCGGATCGACGGCAAAGACATCGAGCTGACCCGCAAGGGCTTCAAGCTCTACGAGGCCGCGGGCAATCAGTACGTCTCGTGCATCTACGACCTTGAGGGGGTCGAGGGGATCCCCGACACCATCGACGTGACGCACAACGTGATGTTCGAAGTGGACCCCGAGCACCGCGGCTTCCTCGTCATCGAGCACTTCTTCCTCCAGGGAACGTTCATGAACGAGGGGGGCGTGTCGCTCATCTTCGAGCCCAGCGAGGCCACCCAGTCCCTCGATCTCACCGGCGGTTCGCGCTGGCAGGGAATCCGCGCCATCGTGAAGCTTGGGATTCACCACATCCTGATCGGCATCGACCACATTCTCTTTCTCCTCGTGCTGCTCTTGCCGTCGGTGCTCATTCGGCGGGAAGAGAGCGAATGGGAGCCGCGGGAGAAGTTCAGCCAGGCCCTGTGGCAGGTGCTGAAGATCGTGACGGTCTTCACCCTGGCGCACTCGGTGACCCTCAGCCTTGCCGCGCTGAACATCGTGACGCTGCCCTCTCGGGTCGTCGAGTCGATCATCGCGATCTCGATCGCCGTGGCCGCCCTCGACATCTTCTTCCCCATCTTCCGCGGCAAGATCCTCCTGATCGTGCTGCTGTTCGGATTCTTCCACGGCTTCGGTTTTGCGAACGTCCTCGGAGAGATGGGCATCACGGGCGGGGATATGGCGCTGTCGCTCTTCGGCTTCAACGTGGGCGTAGAGGTTGGGCAGATGCTGATCGTTCTGCTCGTCTTCCCGCTGCTCTTCATGATGCGACTGTCGCTGCTCTACACGCGCTTCTTCGTGTACCTCGGAGCGTTCTTGGCGGGCTTCGTGTCCGTGTACTGGTTCATCGAGCGCGCGTTCGAGGTCGACCTGACGCTGGGCGAGAAGCTGGGCCCGATCCTGAAGATGTTCTGATGGGAAGCGGCTCAGTGATCACTCTGCGCGAGCGGACCCAGGTCGACTTGGCGTACTCGGATCTTCGCGGGCAGGCTGCCTTGGCAGGCTGCGGTGACGGCCAGCGCGTGGGGCGGCGGGCCCAGCTGCGTACCCAGCTGCGTACCCAGCTGGGTATCCAATTGGGCAAGCTTGACCGTCCAGTCCGTGGGCTCGTCCGGGCCCGAAATGGGGGTTTGGGTGAGTCGCGCTCCATCCAGTTCATCGAAGGAGAAACTGATCTCCTTCAGCGGAAGGCGCAGACCAAGGCCGCGGGCCTTGATGTACGACTCTTTCAGGGACCAGATCGAAAAGAAGCGCGCCGGGCGATCACCTTCGGGCAGAGCGTCGAGGGCTTTGCTCTCCAAGGGACTCAGAACACGTTCGCGCAGTTCGTTCATGACTCCGATCGTGCGCACTGCCTCCACGTCGACTCCGATCTCACCGCCGAAGAGGGTGGCGGCCGCAACGAATCCCCGCGAGTGGGACAGGTTGAAGCGCAGCTCGGCGGCACTTTCCCCCTTCCCAGTCGAAGTGACATGGATCTCCGGCTTCCCGAATTCCGCCGTCCGAAAGCACCAGTCCCGGGGCGAAGTCCTTGGGTCCGCGGCGGAAAGCGCCAGGCGCACGAGCGCGTGGGCCGACGCGTAGCTGCTTGCGTCCGCGTCGAACCGAAACCGCGCGAGGCGCGCTCGCTCCGCGTCACTCAAGAGATGTTCCAACTCGGCGGGGGAGCACGGACGCGCTATCCAGACGTTGGCGGGGCCGGAGGTCGCGGCAACGGTGTCTCGATTGTCTGCGCCTCGCTCGCCCATAGGAATAAAGCATAGACCATGGACTTCAGCTGGACCGAAGAACAGGAGCGTCTCGCGCGAGAGGCCACCGAGTTCGCTCGCCACGAGCTTGCCTCCGACCTTGTGGAGCGGGACGCCCAGGGCTCCTTCAGTAAGGAACTCTGGAAGCGTGCCGCCGACTATGGAGTGCTGGGCTGGGCCGTTCCGGTGGAGCACGGCGGCAAGGGGCACGATCTCGTGACCACCGTGCGGCTGCTGGAGGCTCTCGGGGAAGGGTGCCTGGACAACGGGCTCACCTTCGGCCTAGGTGCTCAGATGTGGGGTGTGCAGACCGCGCTCCTTCATTTCGGCACCCCTGATCAGATCGAGCGGTTCCTGCCGCCGTCGGTGGCCGGGGAGGCTCTCACCGCCTACTGCATGACCGAAGAGGTGAGCGGGTCGGATGCCTTTGGGCTGGAAGGCACCGCCGTGCGTGATGGGGACCACTACGTCCTCAACGCTGAGAAGGAGCTGATCACCTTCGGTCCCATCGCGGAAGCGGCGATTGTCTTCGTCAAGACGAACCCCGAGGCTGGACGCTGGGGGCTCTCCGCCTTCGTGGTGGATGCGAGCACGCCCGGGTACACTGCCCATCCGGTCGAATCCAAGATGGGCCTGCGCACGGTTCCGTTCGGGCGGGTCAGCCTTGAGAACGTCCGCATTCCCAAGGATCAGCTGCTGGGCAAGGAAGGGGCTGGGGCGAGCATCTTCACCTTTAGCCAGGGCTGGGAGCGCAGCCTGGTGCTGGCGCCCCAGCTGGGTGCGATGCAGCGCCAGCTGGACGATTGCGTTCAGTTCGCGCGCACCCGCAAGCGCGCCGGTCAGAGCATCGGCAAGCACCAAGCGATCAGTCACCGCATCGCCGACATGAAGCTGCGCTTGGAGACGGGTCGGCTCCTGCTGTACAAAACGGCCTGGCTCCAGCAGAGCGGCCGGCCCAACCTGATGGAGGCAGCGCTCACGAAGACCTATCTGGGCGAGTGCTTCCGCGACTCGTGCTTGGCGGCCATCGCGATCCACGGCGGCAATGGCTACAAGACGGCACTGGGCGTAGAGCGTGACCTGCGCGACGCGATCGGCGGCCTGATTTACGGCGGTACGACCGATATCCAGCGCAACATCGTTGCGGGGCTCCTCGGACTCTAAGCGTGGTGCTCTGATGCAAACTGGATTCTTGATCCACTCGGCTGTGCAGGCGTGGGCGCGAAAGACCCCCGATGCCCCTGCCATGGTCTTCGGCGGCGAGATGCAGTCCTATGGGGAGCTCTGGGCTGCGAGCGAGCGGCTTGCGGCGGCCTTGCTCGCGAACGGGCTCCAGCGCTCGGACCGGGTGGGGGTGTTCATGCGCAAGGGGCTCGAGCTTGGGCCGGCGATCTACGGCACGCTACTCGCGGGTGGCGCCTTCGTGCCGTTGGATCCGGCGGTGCCCGTGGAGCGCCTTGAGTTCATGCTCCGGGACTGCGGCATTCGACACGTGGTGACGACCGAGGCGATGCGTCCCGTGCTGCAAGCGTTGGCGGAGAGGACGGGAGAGGACGAGGTCGCGCCCACCCTGTACGGCGTCGAAGGCGTACCCGGGTTCACTTCCGTTTCGCCAGGCGACCTCGCTCAAGAGCCGGCCGCAGCACCGGCGGCCTGGATCACCGACCAGGACCTTGCCTACATCATGTACACGTCCGGATCGACGGGCGAGCCAAAGGGCATGATGCACAGTCACCGTGGGAGTCTCAGCTACGCCCGCTGGGGACTGCAGCACGTGGGGCTCACCCCAGAAGACCGAGTGGCGAGCCACGCCCCGCTTCACTTCGACCTGTCGATTTTCGACTTCTTCTCGACGTCCCAAGCCGGCGGGGCCGTGGTGCTCGTCCCCGAGGCCGTCACGAAGTTCCCCGCGAGCTGGACCGAGCTCGTAGAGAAAGAGCGAGTGAGCGTCGTTTTCACGGTGCCCTTCACGCTCATTGAGATGCTGGAGCGCGGCGCCCTCGACCAGCGCAACCTGAGCTCCTTGCGTTGGATCCTGTTCGGCGGTGAAGCGTTTCCGCCGAAGCACCTGAGGGCCCTCATGGAGCGGCTGCCGCAGGTGAAGTTCACGAACGTCTACGGTCCCGCAGAGGCGCCGTCGTGTACCTGCCATGATGTTCAGTCCATCGCCGTGGGGGACGAGTCGCCGATCTCGATCGGAACCGTCTCCGTGGGCTCCGACGACCTGATCCTTGGGGAGGACGACGAACCCGTGGGAGTCGGCACCACTGGAGAGCTCTGCATCCGAAGCACCACGCTGACCCTCGGCTACTGGAACCGGCCGGAGCTCAACAAGAGAGCGTTCTTCACGCGTCCTTCGCTGGGCCACTTCCCGGACGTCTACTTTCGAACGGGCGACCTCGTGGCGCGCGGCGAGGACGGACAGCTGAGCTTCCTAGGTCGCAAGGACCGTATGGTGAAGACGCGCGGGCACCGCGTGGAGCTCGACGAAGTCGAAGCGGCTCTCGCCTCTCACCCGAGCGTTTTCGAGGCGGCGACCTTCACCGTTCCCGATGGCTCTGGCAGCCGTTCCATTCTCGCCGCGGTGAGCTTGGTGGGGGGCAGAGCTCTCGCTTCGGCGGCTCTGCGCCAGCACGTGCGCGATAAGCTCCCCCCGTACGCCGTCCCCCGCGAGATCACGATTATCGACGACTTTCCACGCACCACGAGCGGCAAGATCGATCGCCGCCAACTGGCCCAAGCGTCCGACCCAAGCACCGACGTCCCCCGACCATGACTATTGACGAGATACGCCAGTACATCCAGCGCGAGCTTCTTCTTGACGAGACTGCGGTCATCGAGCCCGATCAGGATCTCCTGCTTTCGGAGACCCTCGATTCGCTGAGCGTGACTCGACTGGTTCAGCACCTCGAGTCGCAGCTTGGCGTGACGATCCCTCCGGAGGATGTGACCCTCGAGAACTTCTCGTCCCTTCAGGCGATCCACGCGTATCTGGGCACTACCGAAGCTTGAAGACTACCGGCACGATGACCCGGTCTTCCGTCGGTGCTCCAGAAGGGCTTCGGGCCGGCGTGAACCTCCAGCGCTTGACGGCCTTGAGGGCTTCATCGTCGAGGAGCGAGAACCCGCTGGATTCAAAGACGCTCAGCTTCTCTACGGTGCCGTCTGCACGCACGTAGACTTCGAGCTTGGTGGTGCCCTGCTGTTTGGTGGCGCGCGCGCGACGGGGATAGTTCGGCGCTCGGTTGCCGCGGCGCTTCTGCACCGCACGGCTGATCACCCCCGATTGGCTCTCTTGCTCGACGGGGCCCGCGGGCACGACCGTGTCTTTCACGGGTGGAGGTGTGGGCTTTGGTTCTTCGACGACTTCCGGTAATGGCTCGGGGTCAGGCGGTGGAGGGGCGGGCGGGAGAGGCTCGACCAACGGCTCGACGACCGGTTCGGGGAGCGCCTCCGGCTCTGGCAGCACGCGCTCGGGGGGCGGTGGCTCCTCGCGGTTTCTCTCGAACTCCACGGGTTCTGTCTCAACGGATTGCATGGAGCGTGCGCCGTCCTCGCTCGTGAGGAGGGACTCGGTTGGGCTCGGCGGAAGCTGGGGCGGTGGGTCCACCGCAGGCTGGAGAATGCGCACGGTCATGGGCTCCGCGGCGATCCGTTCTTCGACTTCAAAGTCGGGGCGGTCGATCGCGCTTGCCGTACGGAGCATCGGAAGCGCGAAGTGGAGCGCCACCGACAAGGCGAGCACCAAGGGGAACAGGCGGTCTTCGAAGGGACGGGACCTGGGCATCACTTCGCGGCGGCGCCGCTGTGGACTAGGTCAAAGTGCGCGGCCCCAGCGGCGCGCGCGGCGTCGAGCGCCTCGACGAAGATCCCGTAGGTCATGCTGCGGTCGCCGGACAGTCGAACGGCGTCTCTGCCATCGGCTAGAGCTTTCTCAAGTTCGTCCTGGAGCGCGTCCCGACGGATCCCCTCTCCGTCGATGGCCAAGTTTCCGTCCGCATCGATCTCCAACAGGATAGGAGTCGTGTCCGCCTCATCCATCGCTGCTCCCTGGGGGAGCTCCAAGCGGAGAGATGGCTGAATAAAGCTCGACGTGAGGAGGAAGAAGACGAGCAGCTGGAACACCACATCGATGAGCGGCGTGAGTTCGATGCCAGAGCGTCGGCGGGTGCGGCGTTGGAACTCCATGGTCAACGGTCCGCGGCGGGAACGGCGGGGCTATTGACGGCGACTTGTTCGGGCGAGGACTCTGGCGCCGACTGGATCGGGGGGGACTCGATCGACGCAGGCCCAAGCCTGCGGCGGGCGATGCCCTCTTCGATCTCCGTAACGGCGAAGCCCATTTGCCGCGCGAAACCATCCGCTCGGTCCTGGAGAAGGTGCCATGCCGCGCTGGCCGGGATACCGACCACGAGGCCAAAGACCGTGGTGAGCAGGGCCGCCCAGATTCCGGCCGCGAGGTCGCTTGGCTCGACGGGACCACTGATCTGTTCGAGCTTCCAGAAGCTGCCGACGAGTCCGGACACGGTTCCCAAAAGACCGAGGAGTGGAGCCGCCTGGGAGATCAGGAGCAGCGGCGACAGCCGCGCTTCCAACCGCTCCAAGAGGAGCCCGCCTTCGCGCTGGACAAGCTGCACTCTTTCGTCCGTGGGACGATCCACCATGTCCGCCTGTAGACGGAAGACGCGCGCCATGGGGTGGCTCGACTTCTTGAGCGCCGCGTCCGTATCTGCGTCCCTTCCCTCGGTCACGGATGCGGCGACGGAGGCAGCAAGCTTGCGAGGCACCCGTCCGAAGCGCGCGAACACCATCAAGCGCTCGAAGATGATGGCCGTCGCAAGGACCGAGCACACGAGCAGCGGCCACATCACCGGCCCGCCCATGAGGAAGAGGTCCTCTAGGCTGTGCCCCCACATGAATTCGTGGAGGGCGAGTGGCGTCGCAGCGTTGAATGCGGGCAGCACTAGAACGCCACCGCAATCCCAAACCGCAGTGACCTGGGCTCCGCGGGGTGGAAGTGCACATCGTCTATACCCTCTCCACCCACGCCTGGGGTCTCGCCATTCAGGAGCGAAGGATAGAAGTACTCGATGTCGCTGACTTCCCGGTCCAGCAGGTTGAAGATCGAGAGCCGCAGCATCACGTCGTCGTTGATGCGGTAGGCCGCTTGGGCGTTGAACAAGAGCGAAGACGTGGAGCGCACCTCGCCCGTTTCCTCGAGGTCACGAGGGCCGAAGTAGCGCCCGCGTAGCGCCGCGAAGTGACCCTCGGGCGTTTCGTACGCGAGTCCAGCCGCCACGGACGACTCAATGGCCCCGGGGACGTGATTCTCGTCGCCACCCTCGGTGAACCGAGCACGGGACCACGCCACGTCGAAGTCGAGGCTCCACGCATCCGAGATCTGGTAGTAGTTGGTCCACTCCACCCCGAAACGCTCGCTGGCGCCGGTTGCTTCGGTGTTGCCTCCGTCGCCCACGAAGACGAGCTCGGACGCGCTGCGCAGCCCCCAGAGAGCGAGGGTCGAGGTCAGACCGCTAGGGTTCTCATGGCGCAGGCCGAACTCGGCTCCGCGCTGCCGGACGAGACCTGGCACTCGGTCGCCATCGAGCGGGTCGGGGGTCGTAGGGTCGTCCCGGATGGTGACGCCACGGGCGTCGTTGCTGTGGAACCCGAAGCCAGCGTTGAGGTAGAGCTCGGTGTTGTCTTCCACCCGGTAGGCGAGGCCCGCTGACGGGCTCGCGATGAAGTCGTACTCGGTGTCGGAGTTGAGGGGGTTGTCGCTGTCGACGTCGAAGGCATAGACGTCTCCGCGAAGCCCGAGGTTGGAGCGCAACCGATCGTTCCAGCGCTGTGTCGTCTCTCCAAAGAGGCCGAGGCTCGTCTCCCGGATGTCATCGACTCGCACCGTCGAAAGGCGGGTGCGCTCGCGCGTCGCGAAGAGACCGTTCTCGATGAAGTCGTTGCGGAACTCTAGGCCGTAGGTGGTCTCGGAGTCCGTTCCGAAGAGCGTGTCGTAGCGGGTGCGCTGGGCGTGGAGTCCTTGGACCCAGCGATCGTCGAGCTGCTCGAACTGATCACCGTTGACTGGGTCAGCGAGGGTGTAGGTGAAGTTGGAGAAGAGGTTGAGCTCGGATCGATACGCGTAGGCCGTGACGTCCCACTCCGACGTTTCATCGGCTCCGAACCAGTGGCCGGTCAGGCTAAACCGGCGCGAGTTGCCGCCGCTGGTGGGGTCTAGCGTTCCAAAGCGATCGATGAGGCCGCTGGTCACCGCGCGTCGCGCGATCTGATCCGTAGCGGTCCAGCGTCCGTCGTAGGCGCCGACGGTATAGTCCACGCCGTTGTACCTGTCGCCCTCTGCGTAGCGCACGAACCCATTGAGCTTGCGGAAGTTCTCCGCCACCTCCCAGGGACCATCATGATGCATCGTTTCGAGGGCGGTGACGAGGCGCCCGTTGCCCACGTCGTAGGCGTCTGCGATGAGCGCCCGTTGAAAGCCGTATTCTCCGGTCTCAAGCGAGGCGATGCCGTTCGGCAAGTCTCGAACGTAGTCGAGGGCCACGCTTCCTGCGCTGGAGAAGTCGCCCGTGTCCGCGAAATAGGGCCCCTTGCGGTACGCGACCTTCTCCACCAGCTCGGGGATCAGGAAGTTCATATCGACGTAGCCTTGCCCGTGCCCGTGGCTGCGCATGTTGATGGGCACGCCGCCGATGGACACGAGGAAGTCGGTGCCGTGGTCGAGGTTGAAACCGCGGAGGAAGAACTGGTTGCCTTTGCCGGAGCCCGAGTGCTGGGTGATGATGACGCCCGGCACGGTCTCCAACAGTTCGCCGGGGCGCAAGAGCGGTCGTCGGCGAAGCTGCTCGGGGCCCGTGACTCCTTCGCTCGCCGAAGGCGCGAGGTCTAGGCGGCTGGTGCCTCGACCTTCCACGATGATGGCCTCGAGGTACTCGTCTTCGGGGTAGGACTCCGGAGAGTCGGTCTGACCTGAACCCCCTTGGCCTGGGCCCCCCCGCGCATCGATGACAAGCACCTCTTCGGAAGCGGGGGACGGAAGGGGATCTTCGCTATCTTGAGCGGTGACGGCGGCGACGAAAAGTAGAGGAAGCAGTACGGGGGACATGACGATCAAACTACTAGCGGTGCAAACTTCTAGCACGGGATTGGACGAAGAAGAATCTCGACTGAACCGCATCGAGAACGTGCCGTGAGAGGGAACTGCTTGGGTCCGTGTTCCGTCCCCCACCATGAACTGCGTCGGCGGAGTCGGAGTCGATTGCGGCGCAAGTAGGATCGGCCTGAGTGTCGCATGTGCGTTTGCGCCGCATCGGTGGTTCATCGCAAGACACTGCCGAGCGAATCGAGCTTCCACCCGCTACTGCCAGTGCCCTTCCCGTATCTATTCCCCAGCCCCTGACGGCGCCCACCCCATGGCGAAATCCTCTCCGCTCCCTACCGGCGTCAAGGTCATCGGAATCGGGCTGAATAAGACCGGAACAAAGACGATGTCCCACCACCTGAAGGCGTGGGGTTTGGCGCATCGAACTTACGATTCCGCGACAACGACTGAGTCGCCTTCGTTCGACCTCTTTCAATCCGGGGACATCGATGCGCTCATGGACATCGTCGCGTCCCACGACAGTCTTGAGGATTGGCCGTGGCCGCTTCTCTATCGCGAGATCGACGAGCGCTTCCCAGGGGCGAAGTTTGTCCTGACGACGCGCACCTCCGCCGACGTCTGGTACCGAAGTCTCTGCAACATGGCGGTCAGGATTGGCCCGCTCCCTCTCTTCGAGAACTTGGTCTATGGGTCGAGCATGCCCCACGGCCGTCGGGGGGAACACATCCGCATCTATGATGAGCACAATGAATCCGTCGAGCAGTACTTCAGGGATCGGCCTGGCAAGCTCTTGAAGCTCACGTGGGGGGCAGGGGACGAAGCTCGTAAGCTGGCGGCGTTTCTTGGGCTTGACCATGTGGATACCTCCCCGCTCCACATCAACCGGAGTCCTTCCAACGTCTATGCAGGGGACAGCCTTCTAAGGGCTCACGCTCACCGCTGGATTTACCAGAAGTTCCGTGCCCCTGGCTCCTTTGGGGCGCGAGCGGCCGCGGCCTTTCGTGTGAAGCTGCTCCGGAGAGAGTCGTGAGCGTGCGCTTAGATTTCTTCGCTACGCTGGCGGGGTAACTCTGGGCGAGTTCAGAGCGGTCATCCCCACCGTGCGCGCGCGTCCGACCTTGGCCTCAGCCCGCTCGTACCCATGCTCGCTCTTCTGACTCTGACCCTAGGCTTCGCACCCGCTCCTCAAGCCTCGACGCCACGCCTCGAGCTGATCGTCGATGCCTCAGACGGCTTGGTGGACCCGATCTCGATCGCGTCGATCCCCGGGGACGACAGGCTCTTCCTCGTCGAGCGTGAGGGGCAGGTTCGAGTGCTACGCGGCGGGGCGCTTGAGCCTGTGCTCTTCATGGACTTCCCCGCGCCGCTCGCTCTGACGGCGGCGACGGGCCTGCGCGCCATCGCTTTCCACCCAGACTACGCGAGCAACGGATACGTGTATTGCTGGTACGACGCGCCCAGCACGACCGGCGCGATCGTGGACGCGGTGCTTGGGCGCATGACCCATTCGCTCACACAGCCGGGCCAGGTCGACCCCGCGTCATTGGTGGAGATCCTGCGCGCGCCCCAGGCGAACTTTGGCCACGCCTGCGGTTCCTTGGAGTTCGGCCCGGACGGCTACCTCTACGTACTGCTGGGGGACGGTGGCAACCCTGGGGACCCCGGCTGCAACTCCCAGGATCCGACGACGCTGATGGGCGCGCTGATGCGGATCGACGTGGACGGCGCGTTTCCCTACGCCGTTCCCGGGGACAATCCGTTCCTGGCAGACCCGGGGATCCGCGACGAGATCTGGCACCGAGGGTTCCGCCATCCATGGAAGTGGTCCTTCGATCGCATGACCGGCGACCTTTGGATCGCTGACGTCGGCCAGGCGACGAGGGAAGAGATCGACTTTGTCGAGGCTGGCGTCGGTGGGCTGAACTTTGGTTGGAAGGTGATGGAGGGGAGCACATGCTTCAACACCGACGGGTGTCCGGCCGGGGTAGCGCCCTGTGGGGATCCGTCGTACACGCTGCCGCTCTATGAGTACGACCATAGCCTCGGCTGCTCGATCACCGGAGGCTTCGTGTACCGCGGCGCGGAACTCCCGCACTTAGTTGGCCACTACTTCTTCGCGGACTTTTGCAGCGGACGGGTCTGGAGTCTCAGGCGCAACGCTTCGGGCCAGGTCGATTCGTTCACCGAGCGGACAGCCGAGTTTCAGCCTGCGGGGGGCGGGGCTATCACGGCCCAGGTCGCCTTTGGGCAAGACGGTTTCGGTGAACTCTACGTCCTCGACTACGCCGACAAAGAGCTCTACCGCATAGGCCGGCAAGAGCGAGTGACGGCCTACTGCGAAGCCGCACCGAATGCCGTTTCGCAAACGGGCGCGCGTTCGTCGGCGCTTGGATCCACGAGCCTCTCGGCCAACGACCTCTCGTTTCAAGTGACGGGGCTGCCTTCGTCGACGTTCGGGCTCTACTTCTACGGACCGGGGATCACGAGCGTTCCAACGGGCAACGGCTTCCTGTGCGTCGGCGGGGCGCTCCTGCGACTTCCCGTGGTCCAGGCGAGCACAGCGGGTGTGCTGACCATGCCCATCGACTCCAGCGTTCCCCCGCTCGGATCAGGCGCCGGACAGGTCACCGCGGGTACGACCTGGGCGTTCCAGTGCTGGTACCGCGATGTCGGAGGGCCGCTCGGTTCGACCTACAACTTCTCGGACGCGCTGTCCGTTCGGTTTCGACCCTGAAGCCAACCGGTGGATGATTTCTCCGGAAGTTTCCGTGAAATCAACGCTGTAGTACGCCCCTAAGGCGCCGTCTCGCTCGGACTATCCCCTGGCGCGTCCAACCGGATATCGGTGACCGCCATGTACGCCGTCATGTGGCTAGTTCGCGAGTCAATGGCTGCCTGTTCGTCCAAGTACTACCGCCCAAACGTCCAATATGCCCTGCCGCAATCTTGCAGCGCTCCTCTTCACTATCGCAGTGGGGAGCGCAACTGCACCTTCGTTCGCTCAAGTCCAGCTCACCGAGTTCCTCGCGAGAAACGAGTCCGTTCTGCCCGATGAGGATGGGGAGTACTCGGACTGGATCGAGCTGTTCAACACGGGCGCCGAGCCCGTCTCTCTGCTCGGCTGGGCCCTGACCGATGACGAGGGGGAGCCGGACAAGTGGGTCTTTCCGGCCGAAGAGCTTGGGGCCGGTGAGTACCTCATCGTCTTTGCTTCGGACAAGGATCGAACCCTGGCGGGGGCACCGCTGCACACCAACTTCAAGCTGTCGGGCGGGGGCGAGTACCTCGCGCTCATTAGGCCCAGTGGCGTGGTCGCAACCGCGTACAGCCCTGAGTACCCGGAGCAGACGGACGATGTTTCCTACGGGCTTCAGGCCGATCTCCTAACGCGCGTGTTCTTCGACCCGCCGACGCCGGGGGCTGAGAATGCGGCGGGGGCCGAGATGCTGGCTCCCGTGGAATTCTCCATTCCCCACGGGGTGATTCTGGAGAGCCAAGAGGTAGCGCTCTCCCACCCCAGCGCTGACGCCACGATTCACTTCACGCGGAACGGCGCTGAGCCAACGCCCCTCGACCCCATCTACACTTCGCCGCTCCGGCTCTCGCAGACGGCGACAATCCGCGCGCGTGCGTTCCAGCCGGGGTTCCTACCGTCCCCTGTGGCCGCTTCGAGCTGGCTGCATCCGCGGCAGGCGATTACCCAGAACCTCGGATTCGCCGAGTCCCGAGGCCTGCCGAACGAGTGGATCGATCGATTCGGCACCAACTGGGATCTCGGGGGGACACGGCCTGGCGCCTGGTACGGAATGGACAACGCCGTCTTGGCTCCGTACGCCACACCGCTCCTGATTGACGCGCTGAAGGCGATTCCCTCGGTCTCCTTGCTCATGCACCCGGATGACCTCTTTGGATTCGCCGCGCCTTCAGGGAAGCTCGGGATGTACCCAAACTCGACGGAAGAAGGCGATGACTTTGAGCGCGCCTGTTCCCTGGAGTGGATCGATCCCTCGGGCGAGCTCGACTTTACGGTGACCTGCGGCACGAATGTCCAAGGGGGCAGCAGCACCAATCCGAACCAGCGCGCCCAGCTATCTCTCGCTCTCAAGTTCCAGAGCCAGTACGGCCCGAGCAAGCTGGAGTACCAGGTCTTCGAACACTCTCCCGTCGACGAGTTCGACTACTTGGTTCTCGACGCGGGCAACCAGCTCGCCATCAACGACCTAGCCGGTTCCGTCGCGAAGAGCCACGCCCAAGAGGTTCGTGACGGCTTCATGGCGGATCTCCACCGCCGAATGGGCCACCCGTCTCCGCGGGGTCGATGGGTTCACCTCTACCTGAACGGGCTCTACTGGGGCGTCTACTACCTGCATGAACGGCCCGATACGCGGTTCGCTGCGGCCTACGGGCCGGGGGACAACGAAGAGTACGACTGGATCAAGCGCGGCACCGTCTCGGACGGCAACAACGGCAACGTCGGAACCACGACGCCGGGGCGCTGGAAGGAAGTCCGCAGCATCATCGATGGGGGAGTCTCCCCCGGAAGCATGTGGATGGGGCAAGACGCGTACTCAGCCCTTGACGAGCGCGTTGACCTCCCGAACTACATCGACTACATGCTCTCCAACTGGTACGGCGGCAACACTGACTGGCCCCAGAACAATTGGATGGCGACGGCCCACGCACGGTTGTCTGCCGACTTCGCCGACGTGAACCCCGACGGCAAGTTCAGGTTCCATGCGTGGGATGCGGAGACCACTCTCTTTTGGGGAGGAGCCGCAGAGGCGGTCAATGACGGCTTCTGGGATCGCACCGCCAGCGGCAGCGACGTGTTCAACAACGCGGCGTACATCCACCGGGCCGCTCTCTCGCATCCCGACTATCGGATCCTCCTGGCAGACCGCGTGCAGCAGCACCTTCTCACCCCTGGCGGAGCCTTTTGGGTCGAACCAGGGTTCGATCAGCCGGGGACTCCGTTCGATACGAGCCGTCCCGATCGCAACGTTCCCGCAAGCCTCTACGAGCGGCTCGCTGCGGAGCTCGCTCCCGCCGTGGTCATGGAGTACGCCCGCTGGGGGAACTACTTCGATGAGCCGGGCCAGTACACGCCCGAGACCTGGGACATCGAGCGACGCCGGATCATGGAAGACTACTTTCCCATCCGCAGCCGCGTGTTCTTGGACCAGCTTGAGGCCGCCACGCCAAAGCTCTATCCAGAGGTGGCACCGCCAGCCTTCTCGCTGCCGAGCGGCTCCTACGCGCTTGGTGTTGACCTAACCGTCTCCCAGGACCAAGGGCTGGAGGTCTACTACACCCTCGACGGATCGGACCCTCGGCTGAGTCTCGGCTCCGTGTCTCCGACGGCGCTCGTTGCGGCCAGCGAGCTGGACCTCCCCCGCGGCGTCCATCGCGTGGTTGCGCGTGCGTTTGACGGAACACAGTGGGCGGCCAAGATCACGCGTACGTACATCATCGGCTACGGCATCACGATCAACGAGCTGCAAGCGAGCAACGATACGACGATCGCCGACCCCAGCGGCGAGTACGACGACTGGATCGAGCTGCGGAACCTGACCTCAGAGCCCCTGGATCTCAGCGGATTCTTTTTGACGGACGACCCCACCGAGCCCCAGCAGTACGAGATTCCAAGCGGGGTGGTCATCGAGCCCTTGGGCCGACTTCTCTTCTGGGCCGATGACGACGGAGACCAAGGCAGTCTGCACGCCAACTTCAAGCTGTCGTCAGGTGGCGAGTACGTCGGGCTGTTTGCGCCTGTGGGACTCTCCAGTGAGGTGATCGATCAGGTGACTTTCCCTGCGCTCGATGATGACGCCGCCTATGCGCGAATCCCCGATGGGCGCGGGCCGTTTGCGGTGGTGGAGCGGCCTACGCCTGGGGGGGTGAATGGACCGGCTGTTAGAGGGGGGTTGGAGTTGGGACGGTAGTACCGTGACAGGCACGCCGCCGCCACGAAATGGACGACGCCCC
>CAYQKK010000038.1:24077-54640 GCA_964417955.1 uncultured Planctomycetaceae bacterium | reverse complement strand
GTCGGTGACCTTGTCAGATCAGCGAATGGGTCTATGATCGGAGACGAGGGACCACTATGAAAGCTCGCACACTGGATCGACCATGACGCTCGTCAGCCGCCCACGGCTCCGCTGCTTCACGGGGCCTTACTCCTTGGGGCTCACCGTCCTCATTGCCTGCTCCGGTACCATCGCGGCGGCATCACCCGCGTGCGCCCAGGACACCGCCTGGATCAGTCAGTTTGGAACCGTTGAGTTCGAGACCAGCGCCCAGGTCGCAGGCGACGCGAACGGCGGCGTCTTCGTGGCCACCAACTCGGGGCCCCAGATTTTTGGCACCACCGATGTGATCCTTGCGAACTTCGACGCCGATGGCCTACCCACTTGGTCGCGGACCATCGGCAGCTCTGGCAGGGACCAGGTGTGGGATGCGATTAGCGATGGATCCGGAGGGTTCTTCGCCTGTGGCTCAACGGACGGGGACCTTGGGGGTCCGTCCGCCGGTTCGTTCGACGCATGGATCGGAAAGTTCGACGCCTTGGGTACCGAGATCTGGATGACGCAGTTTGGCTCGACGTCCCTGGACTCGTGCCTTGCGGTGGCGCCCGATGGCGCGGGCGGTGTTTTCGCGTGCGGCAGAACCCAGGGGCTGCTGGCAGGCACCTCAAGCACCGCTAGCGACGCATGGCTGGCGCGCTTCGATGCCACGGGAACGGTGACCTGGATCCGTCAATTCGACTCTGGACTTGCGGACTCCGCGAGTGGCATTGCCGTCGACGGATCCGGCGGCGTTTACGTCTCGGGCGATACCCGCGGCGACCTGTTCGGGATCAACGCGGGGGACGCGGACGCGTGGGCTGCACGCTTCGACGGATCCGGAAATTCGATCTGGGGTCTCCAGTGGGGCTCATCAGATTCAGAGTCCTCCATCCGCGTCACGCGGAACGCGGCGAGTGGAGTATTCGTCGGCGGCTCGACCTCTGGACTCTTGGGGATCACGAACGAAGGCGGCGTCGACGTGTGGTTGACGCGCATCAGCGAAGCCGGGGTCCAAAGTTGGATTCGGCAGCTGGGCACACCGGACAACGAGACGTCGACAGCGGTGGCGAGCGACTTGTCGGGGGGCGTCTATCTGACGGGCGGGACTCTCGGGGCACTGGGCGAGACTTCGTTCGGTGGACTCGACCCATGGGTAGCGCGCTACGACGAGAGCGGCGAACGGAGCTGGCTCCGCCAGATCGGCACGCCGGGTACCGACCGCGCCGGTGGCATTGCCGTGACGCAGCCAGGCCAGCTCTTTGTCGGCGGCAGCACATCGCTCGCCTTTGCAGGTGTCAACGAGGGAGGGGAAGATGCATGGGTGGCAAGTTTCGACAGCCTGCTCTCTGAGAACTACTGCTTCACCGCTGCCAACTCCACGGGCGTGCCCGCCGTGATCTCAGCCGGCGGCTCAAGCGGGGTCGCCGTCGATCGACTGACCGTGCGCTGTGAATCCTTGCCGAGCCTAGTGTTCGGGTACTTCATCGTGAGTTCGGAGCAAGGCTTCGCAGGGAACCCAGCCGGCAGCCAAGGCAACCTGTGCTTGGACGGCTCCATTGGGCGCTTCGTCGGGCCCGGCGAGGTGCAAAACTCGGGTCTGAATGGAGTCATCAGCCTCGACGTGGATCCGACGTCGCTGCCCCAGCCACTCGGTGCAGTCGCGGCTCAGCCGGGAGAGACCTGGAACTTCCAGGCTTGGTTCCGCGACGGAAACCCCCAGGTCACCTCCAACTTCAGCAACGGCCTCACTGTCACCTTCCTCTAGGAGGGTCACCGGGGTCTTGGGGCAACGCAGCCCATCGGAATCGGGCGCGTGCTACGCGGATTCAGCTATGCGCGACAGGTTCCTAGGCGGGCTGTCGCTGGGCTAAGATGTTTGGGCCATGACAGATCAATCGGCCAGAGACGCCATCGAGTCAGGAAGCCTAGAGCAACTCCGAGCGCTTCTCGACGCCGATCCGAGCCTCGCACGAAGGAACATTGAGTGGGGTCCCAACAACAAGAACGTCGTACCGCCCCTGCACTACTGCTGCGACGTCGTCTTTCGAAAGCTTGCAACGCAAGAGCAAGCAGCGTCCATGGCCGACGCGCTCATCGAGGCTGGCGCGGACATCCATGAAAGCTACGCCAAGTCCGGCGATACGTTCCTGATCAGCGCCGCGAGTCTTGGGGCCGAGTTGATTGGCCTACGGCTCGTCGAGCTTGGGGCCGACGTCCATGCCCAAGGCCTCTTCGGCGCTACAGCGTTGCACTGGTCTGCCTTCATGGGGTTGCCACGGCTCGTGGCTGCGCTCGTCGAGGCCGGCGCACCAACGGATCTGCCGGACAAGAACTACGGATCGACGCCGCTTGGATGGGCACAGCACGCCTGGGCCGAGGGCTGCAACGGATACCACGACCAAGTCCCCGCATGCGCTATGCGACTCGGCGGCTCTGTGGACGGTTAGGGCCGCACGATAGGACCGATCAGTCGAGCGTGATCCACGCCATCTTCAGCGGGTGGTTCCCGTCGAAACTTGGGAAGTCAGGCTCCGGCGCAATGACCTCTAGGCCCTCGATCACACGCCCCGCTTTCTCCGCGGTGCGGCGCAGCCCCCTCAGCCAGTCGTCGAGGAGTACGGACGGAACGTGGTTCGTGGCCAGGATCGCGCCGCCGGGACGGCAGATCTGCACGCACGGTTTGAAGAGGCTTCCGTAGTCGCGCACCACGTCGACCGTCCCGAAGCGCCCTTTGCTGAGGCGCGGCGGATCGAGGACGATGAGGTCGAACGATCGTGGCGCGATGTAAGGAGACTTGCCGCGGCGCCTCGGCAGTTCGCGACCGGCGAGCTGCCAAAGGGCCGCGAGGCAGTCGCTTTGGAAGAACTCGATGCTCCCGGTTCCGGGATGGTTGCGCGGGACGTTCGCGCGGCCGACGTCGAGGGCTGAACCTGCGAAGTCGACGTTGAGCACCGAGCTAGCCCCCATCGAGTGGGCGACTTGGCCCATGGTAGAGGTGTAAGCGAAGAGATTGAGCACGTCGCGGTCGCGGCTCTCTAGTCGCACCCTCCGCCGCGCGGCGCGAAAGTCGAGAAACACCAGGGGATCCTCTCCGCGATGCCGTGGGCTCACGTCGAAGACCATGCCCAGCTCCTCACCAACGGCCTCGAACGGCTCCACCAAAAAGTGCGCATCGAAGTTCACCGGCTTGGCCCGGTGGTTGTGCACAGGGATCAACTCCCCGGCGGAGTCGAGGAACACCTTGAGCTCGTCCGGTGTGAGCGTTTGATCCCAGGTCTGCGCTAAGAGCACGGGGCCATAGCGATCGATCGTCAGACCGGGGCGCCCCTCGGCTGCGCCGTGGAACAACCGGTAGCACGTCGTCATCTCAGAGTGCAGGTCCCGAATAAGGTCCGCACGGGCGCCGTGGGCCCGCTGCAGGGTTTCGCTCGTCAACGTCATCGTCAGCACAGGGTCGGCCACAGCACGGGCAGACTCGACCTCTCAGCCACCAGCCTTCGCGCGATAGACGTCGTTCAGAAGCACCACGGGTATGCCCGCGAGGACCATGCCCGAACCGAGCATGTCGAGTGGGTCGCCTCAGCACCCCGCAAACTTCAGGCCGATCCCTACAAGGGGTATCAGATAGAGAGATCCGAGGAGGTACTTCATGTCGCGTCATAGGGTACGGCCCTCACCCGATTAAGTGACCCTATTCTCAGACTGCGGCTCAACGAAAGAGACCGTTCCAAATGCTGCGGGCTGGCCTACGATGACCCTATGCGGCGCACCTTTCTTTTGATCACGGCACTCGCGCTGTTCGGTTGTTCTCACCCCAACGCTATGAACTCGTCCGAGATCCCCGCGCGTAGTCGCGCCGACGCGCCCCAGGTTGCGGAGGCAAGCCACGCTCCCGATGCGGCCCAGCTGCCCGGCCTCGACCGCGCAGCGGCCGACATCATCTCCAGCGGAAAGTACGAAACGGCGACATTCGCCCTCGGCTGATTCTGGGGCCCTGACTCCCAGTTTGGGGGTCTCGAAGGAGTCCTGAGGACGCGCGTCGGATACGCCGGCGGCACGACGGAAGCGCCGACGTACCGATCTATCGGGGATCACTCGGAGGCGATTGAGATCGACTTCGATCCCACAGTCCTGAGCTACGCAGAACTCGCGCGGGTTTTCTTCTCGTCTCACAACCCGTGCAACAGCGCTTGGAGCACGCAGTATCGCTCTGCGGCGTTCCCGAGGAGCCCAGAGCAGCGCGCGACGCTTGAGGCCGCGGCCGAGAAGGTGGCGGAAGCCCGAGGCCGTGCCGTCGAGACAGACATCGAGGACTTCACGGGCTTCACGCTCGCGGAGGACTACCACCAGAAGTATCGGCTCCGGCGTATTCCAGCCGCGATCGCTGAGTACGAGGCGATGTTCCCCACCACGGAAGCCTTCCTAGGGTCGGTCGCCGTGACCAAGGCGAACGCGTTCGTGGGCGGCTACGGGACGTCCCAGGACCTACGCTCTGACGATCCATCGAAGGGCAAGCTGGGGCAGCTAGGGCTGACAGGCGAGGCCCAGGCCTCCGTACTGAAGGCGGCGCGGTAGGCAGATCATCCCTCATCCCGTAGTCTCTTCGCCACTATGACGAAGGACACAACGAGCCAAGAGGGACCCTGGAGCCAACCTATGACCGAGGAGACGTTCACGCTGATGCGTGACATTCTCGGTGCCCCGAGCCCGGTTGGCTATGAGGCAGCGATGACGTTCGGAGTCGTCGAGCCGTACTTCGAGAAGACGAAGCTCAAGAACTGGAAGTGCGTGAAGTTCGTCGGCAACGCGTCGATCGTGCTCGACACGGACCCCGGCGACACGGACAAGCTCTCCATCATGGTGGTGGGACACGCGGACAAGATCCGCTGCCAAGTGCGCACCATCGGCGATGACGGCAAGGTCTGGATCGACTCCGATTCCTTCCTGCCGATGACCCTCCTCGGGCACGAGGTTCTGCTCTTCAGCCGCGAGCCCGGCAGCCCCTCGAAGACGCGCGTCCTCCAGGGCGGCACGATCGAGGCCCTCGGCGCCATTCACTTCGCTAACGCTAAGACCCGTAGCGGCGACGCAGGCATCAAAAAGGAGCAGCTCTACCTCGAGCTTCAGCTTTCCGGAGAAGACCGCAAGGCCCAGGTGGAGGCCCTCGGCATTCGCCCCGGCGACCCCATCCTCATCGCTCGAAAGATCAAGCGCGGATTCGGCACGGACTCGTTCTACGGGGCGTACCTCGACAACGGCCTGGGCGTCTTCTGCGCAGCCGAAGTGGGACGTTTGCTGGCTGAGGCCGGCGGCGTCAAGAACGTCCGCGTGATGTTGGCGGCCGCGAGCCACGAGGAAATCGGCCGCATGGGAAGTCGCGTCATCGTTGGGGAGATGACCCCCGATGTGCTCATCGCCGTGGACGTGAGCCATGACTACGCCGCCGCGCCCGGCATTGGCGACCGGCGCATGACCCCCACGACCATGGGCAAGGGCTTCACCCTCGCCACGGGCGCGATCGTTTCCGAGCAGCTCAACTCGATCATCGAGACCGCCGCCACCGAGCGCGGCATTCCCTACCAGATCAGCGTCGTCGGGCGTGACACGGGTACGGATGGCATGGCGGCCGTGCTCGCGGGGCGCGACGCAGCAGCCACGAGCATCGGCTTTCCGATCCGCAACATGCACACGCCCTCAGAGAGCGGCCATACAGGCGACGTCCTCGCGGCGGTGCACGGCATCGTCGCAGCGATCCAAGCCATGGATGCCGCCGGCATGACCCGCGACGACTTCCGGGCCGGGCACGTCCGCTTGGACGAAGCGACGCCCATGACCCCCGAGTAAGAGCCGGATAGAAGTCGACGAAAATGGCGCCTACCACCTAGCAAGGTTGCAGACGCCAGAAGCGCGAGCGGCGCTACGGAAGTGCAAGAGCCGAGTGCCCCCCCCGGGGCTCGGCCCAGTGATTACCTGCCGCGCCTCTTACTCGACTTCTTTCTCTTGGACGACGCCTTGGTCGTCCGACCGCGCTTCCAGGTACGGAAGAACTTGGTGGCTTCGTCGAGGACGTCCTCGCCAGCCTCGGCCTGGAGCGTGCTGAACTGCGCCTCTGGAGAGACCGCGAAGGACGGGTTCGTCTTCCACTGCCCATCGCCTAGGTCGATCGTGAAACCAGCCCTGTAGGCGAGACGGTTGGATTCAGCGAGTGCCGGCAGCACGCCCGGCTTCTCCTGGATCAGAAACTGCGTGAAGGCCCATGACATGGCGGCCGCGTCGGCGTCCCAGGTGCCGCGCTTCCACTCGATGAACTCGGAGAGCTCAAGCGGCTTCTTCTTGCGGGACTTGAACTCGCCCTTGACCTCGTTGTACCAGCCTTCGTGCTCGCCAACTCCGATGAACTCAGAGCGGTACGGGAAGCAGTAGATGTTGCCGACCACGTCTTGCTCGACGGCCCAACCTGCGGCCTGGGTCAGCCAGTTCGGCTGGGGGCCGTAGGAGCGGTAAAGGAGCAAGCGGGTGAGCCGATTGACAAGCTCGTTCTCAGAGCGCCACACGGGGCCGATCTCATAGCCGTCGGGGGCAGCCTGCCAACCGGTTGCCATGAAACGCTCTTCCGCAAAGCCCGGCTCCGCGGACTGTACGCTGGCCCAAGAGCTCATGTCTGGGTCGGACTCTTCCAGTGCGCTAAGGAGCGTCTGGTAGTGAACGCCTTTCTTGAGCTCGATGAGGACCACGGGCTCTGCGTCCGGAGCATGCTCGCGCACACCCCACTCGCCGCCCCGGTAGGTCTCTGTGGATTCAGAGCGATCCGGCGGTGTGAGTACGACGTCAAACGTCGCGAGCGTGTCGTTGACGAGCTCGAGCCGGTCCTTCGAGGACTTTTCCGACTCGGTCACAAGGACGACGCGAAGGTCGTCGGCGAGGGCAACGTGGTACTCGTTCTCCGCGATCCATCCGCGATAGCGGTCGAGCTGGTTGGCGACGCCCGAGTACAACTCGGCGCCGACCTCGGCTTCGACGGCCGCGAGGGAGGTCGCCTGACCTTTCCAGAGGACAGCAAGAGAGTCGGACTCCGCGGCAGCGTCGGACAGCGGAGCGGCGGCGAAAGCAGCCGCGCTGACAAAGAGTGAGGTCGCCGTAGTGGCAACAGTCGGCAGGATCGAGAACTTCATGGCGAGGCGGGCAGGAGGAAGATGGCCCGTAGTAGTAGTAGGGAGCGGCAGGCCGGCAGGTAGTGCAGCTGGAAAGGCAGCTGGGAGGCTCGGGCGTTCTTTAGATGCCGCTGGGGGCATCGGGGAAGGGCGCCACAGTAGGAGTGTCGCCGGCAGGGTGATTTACGGACGGAATCTCAAATCTCTTCACGGAATGCCCCAACAATTTCATGGGAGCCCGGTGGGTAGAAAGACTTTCCGGCCGCGGAACGTATGAACGTCTATGAAGATCAAGCCAATGCAAAGACCGGGCCAAACCTCTGCAGGGCTACGCAGCTCGGCACTTTGCGTTAGCGCGCACAGCCCCCGATCGAGGCGACACCGAACGGCGATTCAATGAGCTCGAACGGGACCGTTACAGAGACCGGCTCCATGGCGCCGAGAGCGGGGTCAGACCCCGCCGCGACTACGCATCGAGATCTCGGCCAAACAAAACGAGTACGAGCGCGGGATCCCGCGCGAGGTGCTCTGCGATTTCCTCGGCGACGGTCGATCCGTCCCCCTGCTGTAGCTCACCGAGGACACTTGCGAGCTGCTGTCCACTCCAGGGCTGGAGAGAAGCGAATTCGATCAGCCTGCGCCGCCAGAGCGTCCGGTAGAGAACAAGAGAGATGCGGCGCTCCGTCCAACGCAGTGCCCGAGTGATCACCCAGAGGGGCTCAGCACGGTCCCGCCGCGCCACTTGGACGAGGATCGTGATCCCCGCGCCGATGAGGGGAGCGAGCCATCCGAATTCGGAGGGCACCGGCTGGCCCGCCGACGCTTCGGAGACCGATGAAGCCGCTGGGAAGTAAGCCTCAAAGAGCGCGGTCAGAGGGCTCACCAAGAGCCCGAACGAGACGGCCGCCACCGTCCACGCCATAAGAGGCAGAAGGGTCCAGATGCGCGCGAGCACGCTGCCTTCAGTGCGCTCGTTCATCTCTTCGAGAAAAGCGTGAGTCGCGTCCAGCGCTTGGAGATGGTCCGCCCCCCCGAGGCGGGCCGCTTCATCGAGCGGGAGCCCGAAGATGCTCAGCCCTTCCACCAGCGCGTAGGTCGCCTGGTCGTACGGCTTGAACTGGCCGCAGATCTCATCGGTCGCCGATCGGACCCGCTGGCCCAAGCTGACGAGCACCCCTAAGCGCACGGAGTCGTCGCCAACGGCCAGCTGGAGGAGGGCCTCCTCAAGCTCGCGGACCATCCCCCCCTTCGGGCCTGGGCTCTCATCCTCCCCACCTCGGAGACTTCGCCACTGCAAGATCCGCGAAGCGGCCTCCGCGTGGGCCTCCTCCACGTCGAAGCGCCCGTGACGATCGAGGGCGATCTCGTCCAACCAGCGATCCACCAGGGGAGGATCCAGCACCATCGCAGCGGCCAAGAGGCACTCTTCGAGAACCGCAGCGAAGGCTGCGCGCCCCTCCTGGTGCGTCGCGCCCTCAAGGCGCATTAGCTCCGCCTCCAAGACGTCGCCGCGGCCAGCGGCGGCGGCTTCCTTCATTAGCGGCGTCGCGACAACAGCTAGCGTCATGTCAGGCAGCGCACGTAGCGCGTCGAACAGCGCCAGCCGATCCCCCGCCGTGCCGCGCCGGCGCACCCACGAGCGCATCAGGTTCAGCAGAACAGGTTCGCGGGGCCGCTGACGCAGCGCGGCCACGAGCTGCCGCTCGAAGACCTCATCCGAAGCCGCCCCGTCCCCATCCACGAAGAGTCGCAGGTAGTTCGGTACCCACCAGAGCGGAAAATCCTCACGTAGCTGGAGCAGGACAGCTGCGGGACCGCGTTCTGCGATCGCGTCCACCAGCTCGGACTGCTCTGGTCGCGTGTCCTCGTCCAGCGCCGAGGCGGGGGGCTCGGGCGTAGCCGGGGTATCTCCATCCAGGCGCTCGAAGCGCAGCTCGTCCTCCAGTCGCTCGAAGCCCGCACGGATCTTCCGAAACTCATCGGGGTGCGCGTCGGGTTTGAAGCGCTTGATCCAGCGCCCGTAGGCGCGCCGGAGATCCCGTCGCTCCCAGTCTCCGTTCAGGTCAAAGAACCGCGCGGGATCCCGGGCGAGCAGGTCCCAATTGGGCGTGTCTGGCGTCATGACGCCCCCACGCCCAAGCGCTTGAGGAGCTGCAAAAAAATACCGTGACCGATTCCACCACCCGCGAAGAGGACCACAAAGGTGGCCATCAACCAGAGCAGCGCCAAGTAGTTGAGCGCCCAGCCGCGGACGGCGCGGAACAGGCGTCGGAGCGGATTCCACCGGGGAAGGCGAGCCACGTCGCGTAGCCACCAGCCGTAGAGGTCGTCCAGCTCGGGGTAGTGCTTCGAAACATGCTTGGCGCTCTTGCGCGCCTTGCTCCGTAGCTTCGGGCCCGACTTGGGTCCAAGCTGGCGTGCGGTCAAGAACTCCGCGAGCTCACGCCGACGTTCGCGCCAAGGGAGAACGACGTTGCCAGCGAGCAGCCGTCTCATCTCCGCGTCGATGCTTCGATCTTGGGCGATCGCGTCGTAGCTGGCGCGCAGCTCGTCGTCGAGGATCAGTCGCTGTGCCGCGGAGCGCAGGTCGGGAAGCTTCCCAAGCTCTAGCCGCGCCAGCTCCGTCGAGATCTCTCCGACCTCGCGATCCATGAACGACTCGCGTAGCTCGCGCAGAACCAATGCGGCCTCAGGGCGCGCCGTACCGCCAGCGCGACTCGCTTCGTTCCTGTCCAGGACTCTGCTTGAAGGCGCTCGCCCGAGCTGGGACAGGAAGAGCGCGCGAAGTTCGAGCACACCGTCGGCGTCGTACTGGGGATGCCGTTCGAGGAGCTGATTGAGCCACGCTGCGACCTCTCGGAAACTCCCGCGCTGCTCGGGTTCACTCATCGGAGGATGACTCGCCGCGGAACGGGAACCCAGCGGCATCGAGAAGTGCGAGCAGCTCCTCACGTGCAGCCGCGAAGCCCGTGCGATCCTTGCTGTAGAGCTGAGACTCAAAGCGGTCAATCCCCTGATCCAGTGAGTCACGTTGGAACCGGCTCAGCTCTCCGACGACGCGATTCGCAAAAGCGAGGAGCTCGACGTTGAGCGCATCATGGCGCGGATAGAACTTGATCGCCGCAAGGCGCTTGAGAGCACGGTCGATTTCCTCCCGGGAGAGGCTCTTCACGGACTGCTCCATCACCGCCTGAAACCGCTCCCCCGTCTTCGCGACGATGGCCTCCACTTCGAGCAGTCCGCTCGCGTCATAGGAAAAGCGAACCGTTACCTGCTGGCCGGACGGGCCCTTCGGGATACCCGTCACGGCAAGTGTTCCGAGCGGGAGATTGTCAGCCACCATGCGGCCCTCCCCCTGGAAGACCCGGATGTTCAGCCGATCTTGGTTGTCGCTGATCGTCCCAACATCCACCTCATCCGACACGGGGATCGTCGTGTTGCGGTGGATCACCGGCAGGTAATAGCCAGGGCGATGATCGGAGCCAAGCTCGCGACTGATCTCAATGCCAAGGGTGTGAGGCGATACATCCGTGGCCACCATGTCTTCGACCGCGGCATCGTCTGCGATCAGAGCTCCCTGAACCGCTGCGCCTAGGGCCACGACGTGGTCCGGATCGAAACGGCACTGGGGAGGCTTGCCCATGATGCGCTCGACGAGCAGCGGGATCTCGGGCATGCGGGTGGCTCCGCCCACGAGCAGTACCTCGTCGACCTCATCGGGCAGGACGCGGGCGTCGCTGAACACACGGAGCAAAGGCCGCTCCAAGCGAGCCAAGAGGGGAGCATAGATCTTCTTCAGATCCTCATCGCTCACGTCGACCGCTGGGCCCCCGGGCTCGATTCTCCCGTCGCCGTCGGGCAGGCTCAGTCTCCCCAGGCCGCCGCTTCGCTTGAGTCCATCGGCGCTGGCCCTCAGTCGAGCAAAGCGCAGCGGTTCAAAAAGCGCCACGGATTCTGACTGCTCGCCTGCCTGATCGAACGCCCACGCCGTCAGGGCATCGGTAAAGTCCTCGCCGCCGAGCTGGCTCTCTCCAGCCGTGGCCTGAATCTCTAGCTGTCCTTCGAAGATCTCCATGAGCGTCACGTCGAACGTACCGCCGCCGAGGTCAAAGACGAGCAGGCGCTTCTCGGCGTCGGCCTCGTGGAAACCGTAGGTCAGCGCGGCCGCGGTCGGTTCATTAACGATGCGCAGCACGGTGAAACCGGCCAGCTCCGCCGCCGCGCGCGTCGCGCTCCTTTGGTGATCGTTGAAGTAGGCCGGGACGGTCACGACCGCCTCGGTGACCTCAAGTCCGAGGGCGGCGCTCGCGTCGTCCTTGATCGCCTTGAGCACCATGCTCGAAAGCTCGATCGCCGAGTACTCTGTCCCGGCCACGTCCACGGTGCGATCGCTTCCCATCCAGCGCTTGAAGAACGAGGCGCAGCGTTCTGGTGACGTCACACGCAGCTCGGCGGCGGCCTTGCCCACGAGGACGCCCCCCTCTTTGAGCAACCCCACGACGGAGGGCGTCATCGGTTCGCCGCTGGAATTCTGGAGGAGGCGCGGTGCCCCCTCGTGAAAGATGGCTACGAGGCTGTTGGTCGTGCCTAAGTCGATGCCCAGGATCGGACTCTGGACCGAGGAGTCCGTGGGGCCGTCCGTCGAATTTTCGCGAGTGGACATGGGGCGGAGAGAGTACTTCGCGAACCGACTCTCCGGGCCCCTTCCGCCGAACCTTGCCGCTACTATTGGCGTGATTTCCAGCCCTATCCACCGCCACCCCGCCCATCGACGAGTGTCCCAACAGCAGCCGAACAACCCACTCCACGGGAT
Organism: uncultured Planctomycetaceae bacterium; assembly: GCA_964417955.1. Lineage (GTDB taxonomy): Bacteria > Planctomycetota > UBA1135 > UBA1135 > Saltatorellus. The sequence goes on along the minus strand of CAYQKK010000038.1, from coordinate 42,658 downwards.
CACGTTGAAGGCGATTCTCGAGGACCTGATCGAGCGCCGCGGGTTCGAGAATCTGGCCGAGCTGATTCACATCAACTGCTTCGCGTACGAGCCGACGCTCACCTCCAGCCTGCGGTTCTTGCGCAAGGTCGACTGGGCCCGCCGCGAGGTGGAAGAGCTGTACTTGGCCGACCAGCGCGAGATCGAGCGCCTCAACCATCGTGATCTGTAAGCCCTGAGTTCATTCGGGGGGGGATTTTTATTTCCTGGTAACGTCGCCCGTATGAACTATCCCCTCAGCTTCACCGGATTGGCTGCCCTGGCCATGGCCCTTCCAGCCTCCGCTCAGACCTTTACCGAGCTCATCCGCGAGGGTGATCCCCTTCCCGGCGGTACCGGTGAGATCATCACGCGCATCGACAACGTCGACATTAACGGGAGCGGCGACTGGCTCATCGAGCTGGACACCGATGCCTCGGCCAACGACGCCGTCGTCCTCCACAACGGCGCCATCCTCTGGCAGGAAGGCACGTCCCTCGGCTTCACCGCGCCCGCGGGTCAAGAAGCGAGCAGCTTCATCGATACGCTCGACATCAACGATGCGGGCGACATCATGTTCATCACCCCGTTGCGCGACACCGGCACGACGACGACGAACGGAACCCTTCTCGTCTGGAACGGAGTCACGATCATCGAGAGAGACGTGACCCCGTGCAACGCGGCCGGCCTGCCCGCAGGGACGATTTACACCGCTGTCTCCGAGGCGTGGCAGAACAACAACGGGCAGCTTCTCGTCGGAGCTTCCGTGGGCATCACCGGCGTCTCCACTCCGATCCTCCTCCGCATCGACCTGGACGCCGCAGGCAACATCACGAGCGAGACCAAGCTCGCCCTGCGCGGCGAGACCCTTCCCGGTCCCAATCACGTGACGCCGATCCAGGGCTTCTCATTCTCGAAGGGTCGCCAGGCGATCAATGACAACGGCGAATCCATGTGGTATGTCGACGACGATCACACGGTCGCCCCCGGCGACACGCTGACCGATGCCAACATCTACATGACGGACGGCGCCAACGTGAACACGCTGCTGTACAACGAGGCTGACCCGTTCCCCGCGGACCTCGCGGACGTCTTCGATCACTTCTCCACCGCTGAGATCGACCTCAACAACTCCGGCGACTTCGTTTTCTCTGGCTTTGACCGCGGACCGTCCAGCGATGACTCCTGGATCTTCAAGTCCATTGGCGGCGTCATCGAGGTCCTCGCCCACGAGGGCGACCCGGTTCCGGCTTCGGTTGGCGGCGGTTGGAACACCGCTGGCTTTGGCTTCGGTGGCGTTGTTCCCATGAGCAACAACGGCGATGTCATCTGGTTCCTCGACTGGGACGATCCGGATACCACCATCGACACCGGCCTGATGTTCAACAACGATCTCATCCTGCAAGAGGGTGTTTCGATGCTGGGAGGCCTCGTGCTGGAGGACGTTCCGAACAGCGACTCCGAGATCGCGATGAGCGATAGCGGGACCTTCGCGATCATCGAAGTCGTCCTCGACGAAGCCGCCGGCGACCTTGACGCTGTCTACGTCGTCGAGCTCAGCGGCGAGCTGGGTACGAGCTACTGCGCGGTCAACCCCAACTCGACCGGTGCCGCCAGTGCACTGACCGCGATGGGAAGCCTTGCGGCATCGGACAACGACATCCTGCTCACCGCTGCTGATCTTCCGACGACGTCCTTCGGCTACTTCCTCACCAGCCTGGACCAAGGGTTCGTCGCTAACCCCGGTGGAAGCGCTGGCAACCTCTGCCTTGACGGCGATATTGGCCGCTACGTGGGCGCTGGTGAGATTCAGAACTCTGGAGCTGCTGGCACCTTCAGCCTCATGCTGGATCTGACCCAAACCCCGACGCCGACCGGTTTCGTCGGGGTGATGGCAGGCGAGACGCGTAACTTCCAGACCTGGCACCGCGACGACGTAGGCGGCGTGCCCACGTCGAACTTCACGAACGGGCTCGCGATCACCTTCAACTGATCTCTACAGGGCGAGGAGGGCCGCCGAGCGGCCCTGCTCGCCCTCCTTCGCCCCCAGAGGGGCATTGGGAGGGCAGAGCCGCTCAGCGGCTCTGCCCTCCTTCTGTTTGAGTCTCGATCTGAGCTGCTGGGCCCACCGCCCAGCCCAGACTGGCACAAACGCCCAATTGAATCCGGGTTATCCCTATAGACCAACGTGCGGGGCTGACGAACCTGACAGGGAAGGTCTCTCCGCTCGTCGCGGACGAGATGGTTTTTACTCCCTGACTCGCCAGGCTACCTATGACCCCATCGAGCACGAACGAGCCCACCAAGACCGCCATTCTCCTGGTCGGATACCAAAACGACTACTTCGCGGAGGACGGCATCCTGCACAAGGTCATTGAGGCCAACGCCGCGGAGAACCGCGTCCTGGAGAACACGCTAGAGCTTCTGGACCAGTACAGCGACACGGACGCGCTGTTCATCAACCTGCCGATCCTGTTCTCTCCGGACTACCACGAGCTTCAGAACCCGGCAGGCCTTCTCGCTCTCATCAAGGAAGTGGGCGCCTTCCGTCGTAATACGAGCGGTGGCGCGGTCTCCCCAGAGATCCTGTCACTCGGTGACCGCGTTCAACATCTCGAGGGCAAGACCGGGTTCAACGCGTTTCTTGGGACCAAGCTGGAGACGACGTTGAAGGAGAACGACGTGGACCACGTCATCCTCGCAGGCGTGGTCACATCCGTCTGCATCGACTCAACGGGTCGTGCGGCGGCAGAGCTGGGCTTCAGCGTCACCGTCGCAAGCGATTGCTCGGCAGGACGAAGCCAGACAGAGCACGAGTTCTACTGTGAGAACATTTTCCCGCTGTACGCGGAGGTCTCGACGCTGACGGAGCTGAGTGCTCCATTGAAGCAGTCGCCAACCAGCCCGGCGGACGGCAAGCGTGCAGCCTGATCGAGAGGAATCACTCCAGCTCGAAAACGAACGACTGCGGACCCAGCTTGGGGCGCTGAAGGGGCTTCTCTCCGAGGAGATTGGCTGCAAGGCGTCACTTGAGAAGAGTCTGCACATCGCTCGCGAGAGGTATTTGGATCTCACGGAGCGCGCGCCCTGGGCCGTGCTGCGTATTGACGACCAAGGCCACTACGTCGACGTCAACGAGCAGACCTTCGCAGCACTCTCGCTCGAAGGAGAGGAACTCCTCGACCGTGCCGTCGGCACGTGTGGGGAGTGCCCCACCTGGTCCGATGCTCTGCTCGCGTTCTCGGAGGACTCTTCAGCCCTCGACAAAGAGGTGACCATCGCCCTTGGCGATCGCGCTGGAGGAAGGGTTCTCCTGGCGCTTATGACCCGCGTACGAGCCGGCACTGGCTTTTCAGTGATGGCCATCGACCAGACGGAGCGGCTTGCTGCGCTTGAGCTCGCCCGCCAAGCGAGCGCAGCCAAGTCGGAGTTCCTCGCCGTCATGAGTCACGCGATTCGAACACCCATGAACGGCGTGATTGGACTCTCGACGCTGCTCTTGGATACCGAGCTCGACGAAGGGCAACGGAACCTGATCGAGATCATTGGTGACTCCGGTCAGGCTCTCGCAGAAGTGATCGACGACGTGCTCCTTCTGGCCAAGGAACAGGACGAGGATCGAATCGTCAGCAAGATCGGCTTCGCGCCACACGTCCTGATCGAATCTGCGCTGGAGTCCGCCCGCAGCGGTGACATCGAAGACCGCTTCGTCATGACGAGCTCCATCGATGCGGACGTACCGGATGCCCTGCTGGGCGACGCAGAGCGAATCTCCAAGGGGCTGGCCCATGGCTTGCGCGACCTCACCGAACGCGCACCCCGCGGCTCGGTGCATGTGTCCGTGAGCTTCCAGAGCCCCACCTGCGAGTCCGATTCTCCCCACCTCGTCCTAGAGCTGCGCTCGAAGGACGCTGGCGCTGAGGAGCGTACGGGTAAGGCGCAGTCTACTGACGAGAAGTGCGCGGGAGACTCAGCCGGAGATCCGTTCGTATTGGGCGCCGGGACGATTGGGCTCTCGCTGGCTCGCGGCTTCCTGCGCTCGATCAATGGAGACCTTCAGGCAGAGGAAATCGAGTGCGGACTCAGCGTGCGGATGCAGCTCCCCGTAGCCGTGCCCGCAGCTCAGGATGAACCGGCACACCTGATCCCCGCAGCGAGCTCCAGTGAGCCGCTCCCGACGCATCAGCCCTTGCGTGTTCTCGTCGCTGAAGACAATCCCGTGAACCGCCGCGTCGCGGAGGGTCTTCTGCGCAGAGCAGGCTGCATCGTCACCAGCGCCACCAACGGAGCAGAGGCGGTGGAGGCCATTCGAACAGCGTCTTTCGATCTAGTCCTGATGGACATCGACATGCCCGTCATGGACGGCCTGACAGCAACCCGCGAGATTCGAGAGCTGGAGCGCCAAGGAAACATCAAAGGCGACCATGTGATCGTTGCCCTGACTGCGAACGCGATCGGCGGCGACCGTCATGCATGCCTGGCGGCCGGCATGAACGAACACATGGCCAAGCCCCTGAGGACCGCCGGATTGGAGGAGATACTCCGGAAGGGTTGGGTCCAGTAGTACCGCCGATGGTCCGATGGAGGAGGTAGACCCTGACTCCACTGCCCCCTCCCCTCGATGGAACTGCCTGTTTTCACCCGTGCCTCCATGTTCCTGCGCCTTGTGTGCGGTCTCTGGCTCGTTGGGTCAGCGATGGCAGCCGGCTTCATGCTGCGCTCGCCCTGGATCATCGCCCCCTTGGGATTCGCGTTCTCCGTGCTCTTCGTTGCTGGGAAATGGAAGGCCTGGAGGCAGACAATGCAGACCCTGGGGTGGAAAAGCCTTCCAGTCGGGCTGCTCTCCACCGTCCCGTCACAGGTCGTGATCGTGGGGCTCTTCTATGGGCCCTGCCTGGGCTTCATGCTGCTGACGAAGGGAGAGCGAGCGATCGCCCCGTACTCAGGCTTCGACACCCAGTTCCCCGCGGTGGTTCTCCTCGTTGGTCTAGCCCTCGCTGTCGGCGCTCACCTGCTTGAGAGCCGTGCAGAGCCTATCGAGCCTCAAATAGACACATTGTCAGCCGGAGAACATGCATAGCAGCACAGCTGGGACACAGCGCAATCCGAAGACAGAGGGACCGCCCCCCCCCAATCTTCGACCCATGAAGTCCGGTGTCCCCACGGATTGATTGCGGTACCCGACGTGACTGATCCACAACACCAACCAGATCCAGGGAACCCTCGCCGCGCGCACCCTTCAACCAGCGCCCCAGACACAGGGTTGGTTGGATCAGAGACGAGTGCTCAGAAGGCGCAACGCGTCACCCTGGAAGATGTGCTAGAGGCGGGGACGCAGAATCTCCGGCTGTCCCTCGACTTGGCCGGGATGGAGGGCGATCTCGACTTCGAAGCACTCGACGAAGCCGTGGCCGCGACGCGCGAGCGCCTCGTCAGCTCGACGGACGTAGAGGACGGCGACGAGTTCGACCCGGTGGCAGCGGAGCGCGAGGGCGGCGGCGGCGTCGTCAGCAATGAAATTCACTGCCTCGTTTCGCTGCTGGAAGCGGGCACAGCGGCTCCCAACTTTTCGGATGAGGCGCAAGCGGCGCTGGAGCGTGCCTCGATCATCCTCCACGAAGCGCACCAGGTGATCGGCTTCGACACCGTCAAGTACGGCAAGCACATCGACGTCATCCTGCGGGGCGCAGACTCAGTCGACGTCGAGCGCTTCGCGCGCGCTGCGATCACCGACCTGAGCGAGTCGCTGCCCCATCAGGTCTTCGACGCTTGGATGCCCGCCATCATGGTCGCGGCGCGCCGGGCGACGCCTTCGCTGTGCGACTGGCTTGCCGAAATTTCAAGCCAGGCGTCAAGCCACGGGAAAGAAGCGCTGTGGCCGCACATCGTGGACGAGCTGCTCATCAATCTAAAGGGGCGCACCCACGAACTCGACCCGAGCGTCCACGCCCTGACTGCGATCAGCATGGACCTCGCCATCGAGCGCCTTAGCCAGCGCCCGTCGATCTCACGCTCAGTCTTCGCACCGGGGATGTTCTCACTCCAGCAGAGCTTTGCCCACGACCTTCTCCTGCGCCTCATGGACGGTCCCGCACGGCACAGCGTTGGCCCCGTGCTCCTCTCCGCGTTCAAGGAAGTCCTCCCCACGGACCCAGGGGTGAGCTACTGCGTGTTCTCTAGTCGGCAGTACGACGAGTCCATCGGGTGGCTCCTCTCCGAGCAAATGAAGGACCTCAACGGCTATGTGTCGGAAGAGGTCCAGCGCTCGGCGGCTTGGATTCTGATGTCCTCAATCGATCAGCTCCACGGCGAGCGGCGCAGCGAAGTCTGGATTCCTGGTGCTCTTGAGTGGTTAGGTAGTCGAGAGACTTCGCTCGACTCAGACATCCAGTTGGAGTCGACAGGTGCGCTGTTTCAGCGAGTCGTCTCCGAGCGAAGCGGTATCAGGAAAGTCTGGAGCCGTGACTGCAGGCGGGCGGCGCAACAGGCACTCGACAACGGGGCGTGGTCATGATCAGTCTTTCAAAAGCCGAGGGCCTCTGGCTCGAGCTTTCGTCCGCGGTCGAATCCGCCATGGACGTTGGAACAGGCGATACGGCGACGATGCGCTACGCGCAGCGCCTCCTTGAGCTCATCCACCAAGGGCTCCAGCAGCAGCAGGGCGCACCCATCAAGCTGCACATGTGCGAGAGCCTCTTTGTGCATTCCGGTATTCCGCTTGCGGACGCCTCCATCCGGGGGCGGGCAACGATCGCGTTCCTGCGCTTCACGGAGTCCGGCGGCATCGAGTTCACGAAGGACATCGATCTCCCGAGCATCGTAGAGCTCGTCGATCTTGCGCGCGGTGTTTGCAAGGGCGAAGACCACGCCTTCGGAGAGCGTCGCAACGCGCGACTCGCCCAACTCCGCGGCATTGCTCTCTTGGAGCCCAACGACAACATCACCTGGGAGTGGATCGATGAAGGGCCCGCCGGAGAGGCCTACGAGTCCGCAGGCTTCTCTTTGGAAAGCGCGGCTCCGGCCCGCCAAGATGTGGCGAGCGCCGTTGAGGAGGCCATGGGCCAAGCCGGTGCCGGGCAAGCCGTCCAAATGGACACCGCCCGCACCGTTAGCGAGAGCATCGTCGCCGTCGGACAGACCGGCTTCGACAATCTGATGCAGCTCGCAGAGCGCCCCGAGTTCGACGTCTTCACCGTTCAGCATTCGCTGCGCGTGTCGCTACTCGCGACGTACGTGGCGAGTCAACACGGCGCCTCGAAGGAGCTCATGACAGAGCTCGGCGCCGCCGCGATGTTCCACGACGTCGGCAAGGGTCGCATCCCCGAGGAGATCCTCTACAAGCCGGGACGCCTCGACGATGACGAACGCCGCGTGATCTCTACCCACCCACAGCTCGGCACAGAGATCCTCCTTGAGAGCCCATCGGTGAGCGCATGCGCGCTCGGCGCCGCCTGGGGCCACCACCTTCGCCACGACGGCAAGGGCTATCCCGAGCGTCGCCCGTGGTTTGAAGTCACCCAAGCAACGTCCCTCATCCAGGTCTGCGACGTCTTCGAAGCGCTGACCGCGCGCCGACCCTACAAGGCGCCCTACTCGCCAGCGCGAGCGTTCCAGATCCTGTACTCGGACGCAGGGGCCTACGACCCGGCGGTACTCTCGGCGTTCACGAGGGCCATGGGCCTCTTCCCGCCAGGGCGCTTCGTGCTCCTGAGCAACGGTTACCTCGGTCGAGTCGCCCGGGCAGGCAAGAGCCTCGATCGTCCGCTGATCAAGGTCTTCCCCGAGGGCCAGCTGATGGATCTGTCGGAGCCGGCCAACGCTGGAGTCGCCGTCGCGAAGCTGCTCCAGGAGCCCGAGTTCGTGCAGCTACTCATGTCCTCAAAGGACGGAGTCGTCAGTACGGAGCAAGCCACGGGGCTCGAGCCACTCGCGCCGCTTCCCTCAAGCACACAGCCCGATTCCGAGGAAGCCTCCCGCGACGAGGAATTCGCAGAAGCTCCCGTCCAGGAAGGCGGCGGGTGCAGCGAGGACCACGATCACGGGGACGACTGCCGCCTCTGCTGATTCCGCCTCGGCTCGACCGGGATCGGCGCCACCCCGACCATGAGTTTGCTAGCCTCCCCCCCATGGAGCGCAAATCAACTTGAAGCCAAGGATCAAGCTCGGGGAAGCCCGAACGCCGGAAGGCCGTCTGCTGGAGCTGTATGAGCACGATGGCCACCACGAAGTGATCTTCGAGAAGCGCGCGCTGATGGCTTCGAGGAGACACTTTTCAGAGCAAGAGCTCGCCCGCATCGTGTGCGAGGAACTGCCTCCCAAGGCCAAAGTCATGATCGGCGGGCTTGGGATCGGGTACACGCTGCGCCGCGTACTCGACTTCCTTCCAGAGGGCGGCCGCGCCATTCAGGTGGAACTCATGCCCGAGCTAGTCGAGTGGAATCGCGGGCCAATGGCCTTCCATGCGGACGCTCCCCTTGAGGACCCACGCACGAAGCTCGTGATGGGTGACATCTGCGAGGTGATCCCCCGCTACGACAAGGTCCTTGCGGCCATCCTGCTGGACGTGGACAACGGCCCGACTCCGCTGATTCGAGGGCAGAACCAGTGGCTCTACAGCCGACCCGGCCTTGCCGCCATTCATCGGGCGCTCATTCCAGGCGGCGCGGTTTCCGTGTGGGCGGCGGACGACGAATCGCACTTCCTCAAGACCCTTGAGTCAGCCGGCTTCCGGGCGGAGCGCCACATCACAAACGCTCGCCCCAATCGGAAAGGCGGACGGCACTACATATTCGTCGGGCGCAAGCCAGGCTGAGAGGGCTTGGACAAGAAAACGGGCCGGTTCGGAGTCATCCGAACCGGCCCGCTTCTTTTGCAGACGCAGTGAAGCGGCGATCAGTCGAGCGTTCGCACCTGGTCAGCCGTAGCCGCGGGAGCGCCGCCGTTGCCAAGCGATTCATAGACGTCGAGATCGCCGTCACGGTCCCAGTCGATCAGGGTCACCGAAGAGATGCCCGGACTCGACGTAGGACCGCCGGACGCAAACGTGCCGTCGCCGATGCCGTTCTTGATGAAGATGTTGCCTGTGGCACCATCCACAGCGAAGAGGTCCAAGAGGCCATCTTCGTTGACGTCCGCCAGCTCGATGTCGTTGATGACGTTCGTGAAGGAGATCGACGTCGTAGCCGCGCCGAAGCCCCCCATTCCGTCGTTCGCCGCGAAGCTCAGGTTGGTGGCGCCACCGGAGCTGCCCATCAAGAGGTCGACGTCACCGTCCCGATCAAGATCAGCCATGGCAAGTGCGCCCGCGTCCGCGTAGGTCACCGTGGACTCGATGGTCAGAATGCCTGTTCCGTCGTTGCTCAGGACGCGCACGCCAGCGGTGTCGGCTGAGAACACGTCGATGTCTCCGTCGCGGTCGTAGTCCGAGAACGTGGCCACGACGTGATCCGTCGTGAGGTCGAGGATCGAGCCGCTGGGGCTGAAGCCGCCGTTGCCGTTTCCGGTCCAAACCTCGGCGTCCGCGCCGGTGAACACGACCAGGTCTGCGTCGCCGTCGCCATCCATGTCACCGGGAGCGTAGGTTTCGAGTCCGAGGGTCAGCCCGCTATCGATGAAGGACCCCGAGCCGGTGTTGAAGTAGAGTCGGTCCGTCACCGCGCCCGCGTCACCAAGGCGCAGGAGGTAGTCGAGGTCACCGTCATTGTCCGCGTCGAAGAGCTCGCCCGAACGACCGTCGGCACCGCCGAACGACGTGCCCTCCGTGAAGTCACCGGACCCGTCGCCGAGCAGGATGTTCACGGTACCGACGACATCCGGGATCACAAGGTCCATGGAGCCGTCGCGGTTGATGTCGCCGCGCGCGCCGTCGCCGCTCTGCCACGGACCCTCCGTGCGAGCCGAGGCCGTGTAGGACGCCGTCACCTGACCACCTGACACCGATCCGCGGTAGGGCTGGTGCATGCCGCCCATCGACGTGTTGGGGTCGATGCCGTTGATGACGAGCATGTCGATGTCTGAGTCAGAATCGAACTGACCGATCACTAGGTCGTTCGCTGGCCCGGGCAGAAGGTCGATGCCGTCTTCAAAGAAAATGCCGTTGCCGTCATTGAGGAAGTAGCGCCCACTGTCGAGGTTCTTCGCTGCGACGGCGTCGATGTCTCCATCGCCGTCGACGTCGAACAGCTCGATCGCGCGGTTGTCGTTGTTGCCGTAGAAGACCGGCCCGTCGGGGAACTGTCCGTCACCGTTGTTGATGAGGACCTGCTTCTGACCGAGCGCCGACATGAAGACGTCCATGTCACCGTCTCGGTCGAGGTCTGCCGCCTCGACATCGCGGCCGTTGGTCGACGTCAGTGGAATGGACGCGCCCGTGAAGACACCATTGCCGTTGTTGCGCCAGATCTGCGAGTTGGAACCGTCGTTCGCCGCGAAGAAGTCGATGTCGCCATCGCCGTCGAAGTCAGCCGGAGCCGCAGCCTGGGTGCTGATCCCGCCGCCCAGCTGCTGGCCGGAGGGCGTGAACACACCCATGCCGTCGTTGAACCAGACGCGGTTCGACTGGTTCATGATGTTGCAGAAGAGAGCGTCGAGGTCGCCGTCGCCGTCCGCGTCAAAGAGGTCGACGGACTGGCTCATCGAGGTACCCAGTGCCTGGCCTGCGTCCATCAGGGCCCCGGTGCCGTCGTTCAACCACACTTCGTTCGGCCCGTTCACAGCCGTCACAAGGTCGAGGTCGCCGTCACGGTCCAGGTCGCCCAGCGCGACGTCGCGCGTATCAGCCGTGTCGAAGGTCTGGGTCATTACCCAGGTTGCGTTCGAGTTTCCGACCCAACGCTGGCTCGGATCCCCGTCAGTGATGGCCAACACGAGGTCGAGAACGCCATCGCCATCAAGGTCGCCCACGGCGCCGCGTCGTGCCTCGACGGTCTCCGCCGCGGTGGCGGCGAACGGTACAGGCTGCGTGGTGATGTCCACGGGGCCTACCGAAGACACGTCCGTGCCGTCCGCGGCTGACTCGATGGAGTCAGCGGTCACGACAGCTGCGATGTCGATACCCGAGAGGTCCGTGGTGGTGGGATCCTCTTCGACGAAGTTTCCGCGGACTCGAAGAATCGGCGATGCGCCCAGGGTCACAAGGACCGCAAAGTTCTCCTCGCCGGCCTCCACGGTCGCCCCTGCCCCGAGGTCGTCACCGACGTTGGTCAGGAGGATATCCGAGATGCTCGCGGCTGGATTGACGACGATCGGCTCCGCGAAACGAAGGTAGAGCTGATCGCCTTGGTTGAGGTTGCCGTCGCCGTTGATATCGCGGTAGTGAGCCGGCCCCTGGAGGCGGACGTTGCGCGTGATGAAGTTGGCGTCGGATTCGTCGGGCGTCGAACGGTTGCCAGCTGCATCGATCGCGACCACGCGCACTCGATTGCTGGTTCCGTCCTCGACCCGGCCGGAGGCCCAGTCAAAGCTTCCAATGTCTGGTGCGTCGAGGGCAATCACCTCCGAAAAGGTTGAGCCCCCGTCTGACGAGAGGCTGATCTCGACGATGTCGAGGTTCGCGTCCGCGGACGTCCACGTGATGGCCTCAGTGGCCGTCAGCGTCTCGCCGCCGTTGGGAGCGGTAAGAGTGATGGTCGGCGGGGTCGAGTCGACCTCGAAGTCAGCGTTGGACGTGACCGTGTTGCTGACGTTGCCCGCGAGGTCGGTCGCGATCACCTGGACTCGGTAGGTCGTCCCGTTGGGAAGCCCGGAGGCGTCCCAGTCGAAGGTACCAGAGTCCGCAACGGCCTCTGCCACCATGATAGAGAACGAAGCCCCGCTGTCGTCAGACGCGAGGATTTGAACGGTGCCTGGGTTGTCATCGGTGGTCACCCAGGTCACGACGCCGCCGGCACCCACAAGCTCGCCACCATCGGGGGCGGTCAGGGTGAGCACTGGATCCGTGTTGTCTACGCCAAAGAGACCGCTGGTGTCGGTGGAGCTCCCCTTGGTGACGCGGACCTCGTATTCGTCGTCATCGGCCACCGTCGCGGTGTCCCAGGTGAAGCTTCCATTGTTATCAGCAGCGCCGTCGAGGGACGAGAATGTCGCGCCGCCGTCGCTGGAGAGCTCGACGTTCACGGTTCCGTTGGACCCAAATCCCGTCCAAGTGATTTCCTGGGTGCCGCCGACGAACGAGCCAGCGACGGGGAAGCGCACCGTGGGAGTAGGAGAGCTAGAGCTGTCACTGCCGCCGCAGCCCGGGAGGTAGACCGCAGCGAGAATCGCTAGGGGAAAGGCGCCGAAGCTGGCACGCGGGAAGAGGGCGTTTGGAGACGTCATGATGAGGAACGGATCGATATTGGAGAGGCCGTGGCAGCAGGCCTGCGAAGCGCGCAGGAACTCATTGGGGCCTATGGGGGGATCGACGACGGCGCCGCACCGATGGGCAAGCCGACGACCCGCATACACAGGCGTGTATAGAGGCATCGGCGGGGGTCCCAAGGATCAGTCCCACGAAATCCAAACGTCGTCATTCATGAGTCTTCCCTTAGGAGTGGTCCCACTGGGTGCGTGCGACCGTCCAGGGGATCGGACCGTCCTTCCGGTGGCTCTCGCTCGGGAACATCCGGGACCACCGGCTGCACACCCCTCCCCTAACCCCCTCCCCTAAACCCCTTGGGCAGGGGCACCTAAGGGCGACGAAGAGCCCCTGGCTTCGAGCCGGTACGCGGCTGCTTGGGAGCTACTTCGGGGCCTGCGAGCGCTTCTTCGCGGCCCGACCCTGCACGGCCCTACGGATGGCAAGGGCCGCCTCCGCGGCAACAAACTCATTGCCCGCTTGGTTTAGATGCACCCCGTCCGTTGTCAGGATGCCCTTCGGATCATCCTTTGGATTGAACAGCTCTAGATGCTGGCGGAAGCGCTCTTGGAGGTCGCAAATGGGCCGACCGCCGGCCTTCGCCGTCTGGGACGAGATGAACGAGTACTTGGACAACAGGCTGTCAAACTTGCCCTTTCCATAGGACATCTCACCAATGACGCTGGGGGTCGCGATAGCCACGGTGGCACCGCCCGGGCCTTCCAACCTTCGAAGCAGTTCCCCAAGGCCCGCCCGGAAGTCGTCCTCCGAGGTGCCCTCACCCCACTCGCTGTGCCAAACGTCGTTGATGCCGATATAGAGGAAGACAAGCGAGGCTTCCTTCGCGCGGACGTCGGCCTCCTCACGGAGCAAGAGGTCCGGCACCTTGTGCCCACTGACGCCCGCAGCGATGACCTCTGCCCCCGGCTGGGTGCGCTTCACCGCCTTCCGGAGGATGTCGACGTAGCCGGACGGGTCCGCGCCTTGCTCGGTGATGGAGTCCCCAAGGAAGGCTAAGCGCTCTTTGGGTGCGAGCGAGCGAGCCATCATCTCCCCCGCCAGACGGGCGCGGCGTCCGGGGTCCCGGCGCTGGGCAAACATCCAGTCGAGGCATCCTTGTTCCCCATAGGCTTGGTTCCAGACGTCGTGACCCACGCCTGGAAGCTCGTGGTATTCCACCTCGATCCCAAGCTCGCCCAGCTCAGCAACGATGTCGCGGCTCCGCCCAACGGGGACGGCGTCGTCCTGATCCCCGTGCCAGATCGACAGGGGAACGCCCACAAAGCGATCGGCGGTCTCCACGTGACCCCCGCCGCAAACCGGCGCCACCGCCGCGAACCAGTCGGGCCGCCGCGCCGCGAGGTCGAAGGTGCCGTAGCCCCCCATCGAGAGACCCGTCAGGTAGATCCGGTCCATGTCCACGGGATGCGTCGCCACGAACTGTCGCAAGAGGGCGGTCACGGCCTCCATCGGTTCCGTCATTCCCCTCGCCAAGCGTTGCGCCCTCGACGACCCCCAGTCGTCCGCTGTCCACCGGCCCCCCTCCGGGCACTGGGGCGCGAGGATGAAACAGGGGAACTTGGCCCGTCGCTCTGGCGACACCATCTTCGACGGGAAGTGCTTCAGCTGAATCTCGTTGTCCGAGCCACGCTCCCCGGCGCCGTGGAGGAAGAGGATCAGAGGGTACGTCTCACCCTCAGTCATCTTCTCCGGCGCGATCCAGCGACACGGCATGCTGAAGTCGCGGCCGCGGACGAAAGTAGACTGAAATTCAGGGGCGCTCTGGTTTGGCAAAATCGAAGCGGCAGTCAGCGCGAGGTAGGTGAGGAGCATGGGAACAGGATACCAAGGCCGGTCCGGGAAGAACCCATACGACGTGGTCTGCCGGCATGGTGTTCCACGGCGCACGGGACACACTCTCTCTCGGCAGCACCACCGGGAACCTCTACGTCAGCGAAGACCGGGGTGAGTCATGGATCGCCGTGAGTCAAACCCCGCTCCCGATCTACGGCGTCGGCTTCGGGTAACCACTTTGGAATCGTTGGGTGCTAAACTCAAGGCCCCGCCATGAGCACTCGACCGCTACTCAACGCGCTCCGCATCGCGTTCCTACTCGGCTCCGTGTGCGCGGTGGCAACAACGTTCCAATGGGAACGGCTCCGTCCCTACGCGATGCGGTTCGATCGCTATCTCGTTGAGCGTCTCACGAAGAAGCCGACGGAGACTTTGGAGGCAGCCGTTGCCCAGCTGAAAGCGGGCGAACAGGAAGATGGGCTGCGCGCGCTTTCGGCCCTCGCGGAGGACCTGCGCGACGTGCGCCTCCGAACGCGGCTCCAAGCGGTTCGCACGCGGACCCTCGACCAGCTGGGTGGGGCTCTCCTCGCTGCGGGGCGCCATGACGAAGCCATGCAGTGGACCCAAGAGCTCCTCGAGTACGACCCGCGGGACTTTCCGGCGCTCGTGAGGCGCGCGGAGCTGCACCGCCGCGCGGGCAACGACGAAGCCGAGCTTGCGGACATCCGCGCCGCCTTCCACGTGGGGGGAGCGACAGGGCAGGCAAGTGGCCCGTTCATCGGCGCGATGGCGAGGCACGGCCTGCGGGAAGAGCTCGCCACGTCTCTCCTGCGCCTCGGCCGGTCCGGACCGCTCCAGCTGCCCGCTAGGGGCTGGCAATTGCGTTGGACGGAGGCGCCTGGATCGTCCTATGGATCGATCGTGAACCTGACTCCCCAGATCGACCCCGGAACAGGGCGCCTCCGCTGCGCAGCGCCCATGCAGGCCGGCGTATCCGCAGCCGCCCATCAAATTCGCGTGGACCTCCCACAGGGTGTCCACGCCAGCCTTCAAGACCTGCAGCTGGAAGTCACGCTCGAAGACGGTTCGCAAAGAACGCTGGGAGCTCCGCAGATCGTTCAGGCGCATCACCTAGAGACGACAGGCGACGCCGGATTCCGCGCCGAAGGCATGCCCGACCCTTTCGTGGTGTTCGAGTCACCGGGAGCCGAGCTGCTCAGGGGCGTGAAGCACATCTCGATGACGCTTGAGGGCCATCCCCTCCTACCCCTCGCTGCCCGCGAGCTCTTCCGCGGTGGACTACGTCCTGACGAACGCGCGGCGTGGACGCTGCGGTTCGGCGCGGACTTGGTGTCTGCACTGGAGGAAACCCTTGGGCTCTAGATCCGACCAAGGGCGAGTCCAGCGGTTCTTGGCGGCCCACCCACTGCTCTCTCAACTGGCCCGCGCGCTCCGTTTCGCGTGGACATGGAGCCTCTTCTTGACCGTCCCGATCGTGGCGATCTTCGGACTGTGGCTCTTCCGTACCGGCACGAAGTACCTGGACTTTGGTCTCGGGTACGACGCGCTCAACGGTGAGATCAACCTAGCGCGCGCCGCTGAGTACGAGGGCAACCTCGTGGCGCGCGACCTCAGGCTGGGCATGCAGCTCAGGAGCGCGCAGCCCAAGCGCCATCTGCGTCCGATCGGCCTCTACTTGCCCGGCTCCTCTGAGGCCGCGCTCAACGGAGACCTACCCTTCTCCGGTCGCAAGTACGTGCCGGGCGCCCTCATTGGCGAGAGCGGTGACGCGCAAGAGGTCAAGATGCGCTATCGCGGCGACCACTACTGGCACTGGGCCGGTCGCAAGAAGTCCCTTCGCGTGAAGACGAAGAAGAGTCAGCTCTACCGCGGCATGCGGAGCTTCAACCTGATCGCGCCGAAGCTGCCGGAGCAAATCTCGGGCTACATGAGCTACTTCTTGGCGCGGCAGTTCGATCTAATCGCCCCAAGGGCCGAGCTTGTGGATGTCCACGTCAACGGTAGCTATCGAGGGGTTCACCTCTTGCTTGAGCAGCTCGAAGAGATGGTGATCCGCGAGCACGGGCGCATGCCAGGGGACATCTACTCCGCGGATATCGTCAGCGTTGACAAGTACCGAGGGCTCCCGGCGTCCGTGTTCGAGAACGCCGGCCTATGGGAGAAGGTCGCCGTCAACAACCACTTCGAGCTGGACTCGAAGGAGCCCATTGAAGCCCTCGTGCGTGCCTTGGCGATGCCGTCGTCGAGAGAGCGCAGCCTCAGGCTTCGGGAACTCGTCGACATCGATGCGTTTGGCCGGTTCTCGGCCTTCCGCACCCTCTGCCAGTCCGAGCACTTCGACAACGCCCACAATTGGCGCCTCTACTACGACCCCTGGCGCAACCGATTCGAGCCGATCGTCTGGGACCCAGCGGGCTGGGCCATCACTTGGCGCCCGAAGCCCAATCAGCGGTCCCGCGCTGACATTTCGTCGAGCCCCCTCGATCTCGCGCTCATGGAAGACCATGCCTTCCTCGCAGCCCGACAAAGGGCCATCGAGACCTTCTATTCCTCCGGGGGAGACGCTGTGCTCCTCACTGAGCTCGACCGAGTCGCAAAGCAGATCGAACCTTCCCTGGCGACCGACCCTGGGATCAGTTGGAAGCTGACCTCGATGAGCGTCGCCGAGGTCGCAACCGCGACCAAGATCTACCGCTACTTCGTGAAGCTGATCCTGGACCAGATCCGCGAGGACTACCTGACCGGCACGGACTTCATGTTCACGGAGGGCAGCATGGGGCCGTCCTCGGTTCGGGTGGCCATCGGCGGAAGGCGTCCACTCTTCGGCCTGCAGGTTGCGTTGACGTCGATCCCGGATTTCCCTGTTGGCGCGCGCCTTCGCTACCAGGACGCGACGGGAGCGCTGCAAGAGCGCGACATCTCGGGAAGCCTCAGCATGAAGGGCGGGACGGTCGACCTCGATCTCTTCCTTTGCTGCCAGCTAGAGCCAGATCCAGATCGCCCCAAGACGCAAGGCAGGAGCCGCAGGATGCGCCCTGCCCGGGGCGTCTACGAAGTCAGCCTCTACGCACTGGGGGACGAAGCACGGCAGGTCCCCGCGGTTCAAGGCGTGAGCGGTCGCTACGCCGGCGGCGAGCACGCGCGGGCCGAACGAGTCGAGAGCATCTATCCGGCTGTCTTCCAGCGAGCCACCCTCGTGGCGGACGAGGAGCCCGTGAGCATGCCGCTCACATGGGAGGGCACGAAGCTCTTCCGCGGCGCACTGCGCGTGAAGGAGGACATCATCATCCGTCCGGGAACGAAGCTGTGCATGGGCGAGGGCGCCAGCGTGATCTTCGAAGGCCGCGTCCTCGCCGAGGGCTCCGTCGAAGCTCCCATCCGGATCGAGCCGGAAGTTCCGAATCAGGCTCCATGGGGCACGTTCGCCCTCAGAGGGCAGGGAGCCAACGGTTCCCAGTTCGCCCACGTGCAGTTCACCGGTGGCAGCGGGCTCAAGGAGTACCTCGTCGAGTACAGCGCGATGTTCTCTATCCACGACGTGCAGGACGTCCATGTATCTAGCTGTGCCTTCCGTGACAGCCGCGTCGTCGACGACATGGTTCACGTGGTCTACTCGACGGTCGCCTTCGATGGGTGCGCCTTTAACGGGGCCAAGTCCGACGCCCTCGACATCGATATTTCTGAGGCGAGCGTGTCGAACTGCGTATTCACGGGCAGTGGCAACGACGCCCTCGACCTCATGACGTCCCACGTGGCAGCCGAGGGCCTGCGGATCTCTGGCAGCGGAGACAAGGGAATCTCCGTGGGCGAGAACACCCAGCTGATGATGGTGAACTGCTCGATTCAGGACTGCGAGATCGGGATCCAGATCAAAGACCGCTCTCGCGCGACGCTGCACAACTGCCAACTGTCCCAGAATCGGAAGGGCGTGGACGCCTTCCGCAAGAACTGGCGCTACGGATCGGGAGGCATCGGTTTCGTCTACAAGACCCAGCTGGCGGGGAATGCTGAGTCCGTCACGGCGGACCGCCACTCCAGGCTCCGGTTCCATGACTGCGCCCTCGAACCCTTCCCGCCGGCCGCCAAGTCCGTTGTCGTGGACAAGTTCTGTGAAGGCGGCGGCTCTCTCACCCCGAAGTTCCCCTTCTCGATTCGCTTCCCTGAAGACCAAGTCGACTCACGACTGCTCTTCGATCGGGTATGGCGAGCGATCGATCCCCAGGTCCGGGGCCTCAAGCCGGTACAGTGAGAGCTGGAAGAGGTCATCTTGGGGCGCACCTGTCGGCTAACGGGTGATTTGATCGCATCCCGTTTGCAAGCGGGCCCGAGCGCAGTAGCCTTCCCTTGCCCCTCCCCCCGCTGAATCATGTCCCCCGCTTCGAACCCCTCTACTGGCTCCTACTCCGGCTCCTCC
>CAYQKK010000038.1:0-23977 GCA_964417955.1 uncultured Planctomycetaceae bacterium | reverse complement strand
GGCTCCTCCTCGGGATCGGGCTCGGCATCGGCCGGTGCTGGCACGGGGGCGAAGCTCCACTTCTCTCGCTTCGAGTTCAAGTACCTCCTCCCGTCGGAGATGCGCGAGGAGCTCGAGACACAGTTTCAGTACTTCGTCGATCTCGATCCCTACGTCGCTTCCAAGCCCGAGAAGAAGTACTTCGTTCGAAGCCTCTACTTCGACAACGACGCCCACGTCAACTACTGGGAGAAAGAGGACGGCAAGAAGCACCGCCAGAAGTTCCGCCTGCGCACCTACACGCAGACTCCCAGCGATGGAACGCCGCGCTTCCTTGAGATCAAGGGCCGCCACAACAACCTCGTGTTCAAGCATCGGACACCGCTCCTCACGGAGCCTCGCACCGATGTCTCCCCGTCGCTCCTGTGGCACGATACGACGAACGACTTGCTTGCTCACCTTGAGCGGGGCGACGTTCGCGAGGCGTTCCAGTTCGACTTGCACCGCAAGCACCTGAAGCCCTTGATGCTCGTGGACTACATGCGGCGTCCGTACATCAGCAAGTACGACCCTGAGTTCCGCATCACGTTCGACGACAGCCTCCACGGCACCGCGACACCCTGGCTCGCCCCCGGCGCCGAGCAGGTTTCAAAGTCGGTCCTCTCGGGATACACCATCCTCGAGGTCAAGTTTCGCTTCCACGTACCGAAGTGGTTCCATCGACTGATTCAGACCATGGAGCTGCGGCGCGTCTCCATCTCGAAGTACTGCGCGTGCATGCGTGCGCTCGGCGTCGCCAAGACGCTCGACTGATCTCAACCCACTCTGTTCCACGCCGAGCCCCTCCCCACCCCCTTCTCACTGACCCCCAACATGGCTATCACCCAAGGCCCACCACTGACGTCCCTGCCCGCGGAGGTATACGGCACACCCGAGATCCTCGTGAACCTTGCCGTGTCCATCGCTCTGGGCATGATCGTCGCGATCATCTATCGGCAGACGCACAAGGGACTGTCTTACTCCCAGTCGTTCACGCTCACGGTCGTGTTCGTCGCGGTCATCGTCGCGATCGTGATGATGGTGATTGGCAACAGCCTGAGCCGTGCTTTTGCACTGGTGGGCGCGCTCTCGATCATTCGCTTCCGAACCGTCGTCAAGGACACCAAAGACACCGCGTTCGTCTTCTGGGCCCTCGCGGTCGGCATGTCAGCGGGTACGGGCAACTATATCCTCGGCGCCATCGGAACCGGCGTTGTCTCAGCGCTCGCCCTCGTGCTTCACGCATCCAACTTCGGTGCGCTGTACAAGAGCGAGTTCATCCTGCGATTCCGTCTGGCCACGGGCGGCGACGGCCCCTCGGGCGGCGACACAGCCGTCTACCTGAAGGAGATCAACCTCTTCGCCAAGCGCTCCAGCATGCTGCACATCGAGCACTCGGGGGACGGTCAGTCCCTCCAGCTCACCTACGACATCGTGCTCAAGGAAGGCAAGACGGCCCAGGAGCTGACGAGCACCATCGGCGGCCTCGACGGCATCAGTGAAGTGGTTCTGATCGCCTCCAAGAGCGACGTCGACTACTAGACCCACTCTGGCCCTGGCCTCTACGAGGGGGCAGCGATCAGTCCGTGAGCCGGACGTCGTTGCCCTCTCCCCCGAACACGCGGTTCTCCTTCCCGTAGCCGACGAAGACGTTGCCTTCGATCAGGTTGTCGACGCAGCCTTCAAACTGGAAGTAGACCCCGTAGCGCAGCCCTGGACCGATCAGGTTGTCCCGCGCGACGTTCCCGGTGTTCACCCAGTCGTCGTCGTAGATCTCGCGGAACCGGATGCCGTCCTGGCAGTGGCGTAGCACGTTGCCCTCCACCACCGACTCGTAGGCGTCGTTGACCATCACGCCCACCTCGGCTCCGTTCACGACGTTGCCTCGGACGCGGCCCGAGGAGAAGTGATCGATCTCGATGGCCTGGGCGCGGATGTGCTCGAAGTAGTTGCCTTCGATGGCTACGTCCTCCATGCCGTAGAACACGACACCGCGCCCCTTGAGGTTCTTGAAGGAACTGTTGCGCACGGTCAGGCCCTTCGTGGTGGCGCGTTGGTGCGCGATATAGTGGCCTGTGGCGTAGACGCCGCAGTAGGTCGTATGGGTGCGCACTCCGCCACGATGCCGGCCGTCGCAGTGCAGGCCCTCAAGGGTCAGGTCGTTGCATTCCCGGACGCGGAAGAAGTTGACCTGTTCGATCACGGAGGCACCCGCGGGCACGCTCTGAACGTGGGACATGAACTGCACCTCTCGCGTCAGGTAGACGAGGCCATCCTTGATCGCCAATACCGTGAACTCCAGCAACCGATCCCCCGTCCCGTCAGCCTTGTACACCTGGTAGTGGAACCCCTCCCGGAGACGGCCGATCTCGCTGACACGCAGGACGAGATCGCCCGGCTCGACGGGCGCCGCCAGTGAGGTCACTGCGTCAGGCCCGTCGGCGAACACGAAGTGGGCGCTAGGGCCCCCTGTGATCGTCAGGCGATCTACGTTTTCGATCACGATCTGCTGCTCGACCACGTACCGACCCGGCGCCATACGCACTTCAGCCGTTCCGGTCTTGGCCTTCGGCAGGGCCGCCAGCGCCTCGGTGAGCGTGTTCTCCGACTCCCAGTCCACAAAGCGAAAGCGAGTCTCCCCGTGAGCTCGCAGGAAGAACCCCGGAGGTTGACGATCGAGGTCCCCCGGCGCATAGGGAGACGGTGGACGGCTAGGGTCCATCGGCTTCGCGAACTCCCCGTCTGCCGTGGGACTCTGACGGGCGTAGCTAAGAGGAGCAGCGGCGAGCAGAAGCGTCGCAAAGGCAAGTGGGCGGAACATCGCCCCCATGATAGCCCCCATGATAGCCCGCGGACGACTGCCCTAAGCCGCGCGGCGTCGAAGCTTGACGAAGACGGCCGGAATGAGGAACAGCGTAATGAGCGTTGAACCCGCGAGGCCGCCCACCACGGCCCGCGCGAGGGGGGCCTGGGCGTCAGCGCCCTCTCCAACGCCGAAGGCGAGGGGCAAAAGCGCTAGCACCGTCGTGAGGGTGGTCATGAGGATCGGACGCAGACGCCGCCTGCCGGCTTCAGCGACGGCCGCCACTGGCTCGAGGCCTTCGAGGACGAGCTTGCTCGCTTGGTCCACGAGCAAGATCGCGTTGTTGACCACTACACCGCCCAGGACCACGCAGCCGATGGCGCTCTGAATGTTGAACGTCGTCCCGGTGGCGTACAGGGTAACCAGCACCCCCACGGCCGCGAAGGGCACCGACAGCATCACGACCAAGGGATCGCGGAGCGACTCGTACTGGCAGCCGAGCACCATGTAGACGAGAGCGATGGCCAGAAGGAACGCGAGGATGAGCTCGCGGGTCTCCCGCTCCTGGGCCTCGAACGAACCCGCCACCACCAGCTCATGGCCGCGCGGACGCGGAATCTCATCGAGGCGTGCCTGCAGCTCGCGCGCGACGTCGCCTTCGGAGCGCCCCGCCACGTTGGCGGATACCTTGACCACGCGCTCTTGGTTGCGGCGCTCAACGATGAGTGGGCCCAGTGATGAAGCGGACTCCACGAGGTTGCGCAGGGCGACAGACTCCCCTTGCGGCGTGCTGAGCGTCATATCGAGCACCTCGTCGATGGTTCGTCGCTCGGCGTCCTCAAGCTGGACGAGGATGCGGTACGAGTTGCCGCCCGAGCGGTACTCCCCGGCAGCCGTCCCTGCGAACCCAGTTTCCAGGATGCGCGTCACATCGCGGACCGTCAGGCCAACGTCCGCGACCTTCTCGCGGTTGACGCGGATCTCCTGCTGGGGAGCGCCCGCCTTGCGGCTGACCTCCACGTCGGTCACGCCATCGACGCTCGCGGCGACCTCGCTGGCAAGAAGCGCCAGGCCTTCCAAGACCTCTAGCTCGGGCCCTCGGACCTCGATCTGAATGCCCTCGTCAGTACCGAGCACGCGCTGGAGCAGGAACTGCCCCTCCGGCGCACGGGTTCGAATGGCCATGCCGGCCACCTGTCCCTCGAGCTTGCCGCGCAGCTCATTCGCAATGTCCGCGTTGGAGCGCGTTCGATCCTTGGCGGGCACCAGGGAGAGCTGAATCTCACCCCGCGCCGCTATCGAGCTTCGGTAGCCCGGCCCAACGGAGACCACCGAGGCGATCGCTTCGGGGACCAAGGGCATCACAAGGTCCTCGAGCTTGCGGGCCTGTCGATCGACGAGCCCCAGCCGCGTCCCGATCTCCATCTCGCCCGTGACGCGCACCTCGCCCTCGTCACTCGGGGGGAGGTACTCCGACCCAATCAGCGGGTAGAGCGTGAGAGAAAGCCCGAGGAGCACAAGCGCCCCGGCGACGACCAGCAGCGGCCGCTTCAGGAGTCGCAGGAGCAGGTCCCGGTAGCCGTTGTCAAAGCGGCGGAAGCCTGCCTCGGCGCGATCGGCCCAGCTCGTCACGGCCGAGGAAGTCCGATCCCCGGCCTGGGTATCCAAGAGGCGCGACGCGAGCACTGGCACAAGGCTCAGCGCCACCAGCAGCGAACAGACGAGGCTGAACACCACCACGAGCGCCAGTTCCCCGAAGAGAAGCCCCGCGACTCCCTCGATAAACGCCAGGGGCAGGAAGATCACCAGCGTCGTGATCGTGCTGGCGATGATGGCGTTCTGGACCTCGGATGCGCCGCGGGAAGCCGCCTCCCGTGCGGACTCGCCTAGCTCGTCACGGCGCCGGAAGATGTTCTCCAGCACCACCACCGAACTGTCCACCATCATGCCCACGCCGAGCGCGAGGCCGCCAAGGGTCATGAGGTTGAGCGTGAACCCGCCCAGCTGAACCAGCGCGAACGTGGCGATGATCGAGATGGGGATCGCAATCGCGATCACGAGGGTGCTGCGCAGGCTACGCAGGAAGAACAGCAGCACCAGCACGGCGAAGCCGCTGCCGTAGAGCACCGACTGCGCCACGTTCGAGATGGAACGTTCGATGAAGTTGCCCTGGTTGGAGATGACGACCATCTCCAGCTGGGGGTAGGCCTCGTTGACCCGCGCGACCTCCTCGATGATCGCCTTCGACACGTCGACGGTGTTGGCGTCCGACTGCTTTCGAATGGCGACGCGGAGCCCAAGGTGGCCGTTCACACGCACGTACCGGCTCAGCTTCTCGTACGTGTCTTTGACCTTCGCGATCTGCCCGATCGTCACGGCTCCGTCGCCACGCTCTAGGACGATCGTGTTGCGGATCTCGTCGAGGCTCTGGAACTCGGACGGTGCGCGGAGAGTGACCTCAAGGCGTCCCTGCTCGAGCTTGCCCGCAGGCCGATCGAGGTTGGCGCTGCGGAGTGCATCGAGCACTCGATCGAGGGGGATACCAAGGGCGTTGATCCGGGCGGGATCCAATTCGACGCGGACTTCGCGGCTGTAGCTGCCCCAGGGGTCCACCTGGGCCACGCCGGGGATGCGCGCAAAACGGAAGCGCACCTGATCCTCGACGATCTCCGTGAGCTCCACCGGATCCAGAGGACTGGACACCCCTAGGATGACGATGGGAAAGCTCGCGATGTCGAACTTGGAGACGCGGGGGCGTCCGATCTCCTCGGGCAGCTCGTCGATTTCCTGCTCCACGCGCGCTTGAAGGTCGATGGCCGCCGCGTCGAGATCCACACCGAACGCAAACCGGACGCGGACGTTGCTGCGGCCCTCCGACGACTCGGACGTGATCTCCTCGACGCCTGGGACGGTGGCGACGATCTCCTCAAGGATCTGCGTCACGAGCCGCTCGACCACCTCGGGGCTCGCCCCTTCGTACTCCGTGCGAATGGAGCAGGTGGGCAGCTCGACCGCGGGGAGAAGATCGATGCGAAGGCGGGTAAAGGAAACCGCGCCGAGGGCCACGACCATGAGCGCGACCATCGTCGCGAAGACGGGCCGCCGAATACTGAAATCGGGAAGGCTCATCGCGTCGCCTGTGCCGCGTCGTCGGGAACCACCACTTGGGAGCCGTCATCGCAGAGCTCTTGACCGAGGGTCACAATGCGCGCTCCGGGACTGGGTGTTGTATGCCCAGGAGCCCCCTCGATCTCCACGCGATCTCCCTCGCGGATGCCCTGGCGAATCGGGAGCCAGCGGACCGAAAGCCCGTCGGGTCCGGTCAGAACGAAAACGCCGTCCATCCCGTCGCGCCGCGTGATGGCGGCGTAGGGAATGACAGCTGCCTGATCGTTCTGGTCAAGCTCGAGGGTGGTCCGCACGAACATGCCAGGCTTCAGCCGCAGCTCTTGGTTATCGACGGTCAGCTCCACGCGCACCTGCCGGGTCGTGCGACTGAAGACGGGGGCCACCCGCGACACCACGGCATCGAAGGCCTTGTCAGGGTAGGCATCCGTGACGAGGGAGGCGACGGCACCCAGCTGGACCTTGCCATAGTCGCGCTCGGGGACGAACACCACCGCAACGATCGGTTGGAGCCCCACGATCAACGCCAGTGGCGTTCCCGCACTGACGAGCTCCCCCTCGTCGACGTAGCGCTCGGCGACGGCGCGAACGCCAGGCGGCCTCACGGTCTCCGCAAGCTCCGGGGTTCCGGGCGCTGGACTCAGGTCTTCGCCGCTCCAAGACGCGAGCACCCGCGTCTCCGAGAGCTGAGTCTGGGCCACACCCAGCGCCGCCTCGGCACGCTGGACGCGGGCCTCTGCCACGGCCACCGAGGCCTGGCGAGCCGTGGATTGCGCGCGGGCCGCATCGATCTCCGAGGCCGACGCGATGCCTTCCTTGTCGAGTAGCTCAAGCCGCTCCAGCGTCCGAGCGCTGAAGTCAGCGGACGTCTTGGCCTCCGTCACCGTGGCCTTGGCCACCGCCAGGTCGGCCGCGGCCTGGAGCACGGCTGCGTCGAGCTCTGCGGCGTCGATCTCCGCGATGAGCTGACCGCGCTCGATCTCGTCACCGAGATCCACGGCGATGCGGGAGATCCGTCCACCCACCCGGGCAGCGATCTGTACCCGCGTTGCGGCCTCCAGCGTGCCGCTGAACGTTCGACGCATCGTAATGGGCGCGATCTCCAAAGCGGCGACTTCTACGGGCGCCGCGGCCTTCTTCGCCCCGGGCGCACCCGGCTGCGAGCTGGACGCCGGAGCAGAATCCGTCCCGCAGCCCATGCAAAGGGCGAGCGCAGCGGCCAACCAGACCTCTCGCGCGGTTCTGAGTCTTCGGTGGGTTAGCAATGCAGTGGATCGGGTGGGGACCGTGAGCCGCGCGGGGGCCCTCAGAATAGACTGTGGGCTCTGACCATCGGGGCCTCGTCTTTGTTAGTTCGGTGTCCGGTCCCTGGTCGATGCACCGCCATGACAGAAGTGAAACTCGAGACGATCACGACCGACAACTATCTCGACGTCGTGCGTCTAAAGGTGAGTCCCTCGCAGGAGGACTTGGTCGCCAACAACCTGTGGTCCCTGGCCCAGGCCTACGTCTTCGACTACGCGTCACCCTTCGCGCTCTACAGCGAAGACCGAGCGGTGGGCTTCGCCATGCTCAGCCTTGAGGACATCAAGGACGACGTGGTTTGGCTGTGGCGCTTCCTCATCGGCCACGAGCTCCAGGGCCAGGGGTATGGCACGGCGGCCATGCTGGCCATCATCGAGCACGTTCGCGCTATGCCCGATGTGACCAAGCTTCGCCTGTCCCACGACCCGCGCAAAGGCGGCGCCGGTCCCTTCTACGTGAAGCTCGGCTTTACGTACACCGGCGAGATCGAACACGACGAGCCCGTCATGGAGCTCGACGTCTCGAAGTAGAGCGAACGCTCCAAACGAAGTGCGCCCCGGAACTGACGTGGCCGCATGGGCAACGTCAGCGCCGGGGCGCTCGCAAGTAACTCAGCGCCGGGGCGCTGAGCAGAATCGCTCACCCAAGGCCCGCGAGCCCTGGGCGCGCGGGATCAGATGAAGTCGACCTGCACACCGTTCGTGAAGTTCGAGGTCGAACCTGCATCGCGGTGCCACAGCTGGAAGTTCCACTGATCGCCCGACATGACAGCCTCGAAGCCGAGGGGCTGGGGGATCGCCGTCAGGTCGAGCGTCAGGCTGATTTCACCGGCCAAACCGGAGTTCATGATCTGGCCCGGCCCGACGTAGCGGCCAATGGCGCCGCTAAGGCAAAGGTTGCCAGCGCTACCCGCGGGGTTCATCACAAGGCCCTGAAGGCGCGAAACGATGAAGAAGCCGAACACGAGGGGCGGAAGGTCGGTCGCGGTCAGCGTGAGGTCGTTGTTGGAGACGACGCGCGAACCGGAAGCGGAGATCTCAGACGGCATCCCCGTTGAGTTCGGGTTGCCCGGGCAGTAGCCCGTGCCAGGGCCGCCGCCCGTGCCGTTGAGACCAGCCACCTGAAGGTCGTAGGTGTTGCATCCACCAGCCGTGAACATGTCGATCTCCAGGATCAGGCTCTGGGGCGCGCCCGTGTTGTTCGTGTAGGAAATCGACTCGTCGTCCGTAACCGAGAAGCCCTGTGCAAGCCAGGCACCACCGGTTGTTGCGACGTTGGTGTCGCAGTCGATGGCGGGGTCCCAGAGATAGAGGTCCACGTCCGCGGTCGCGTCCAGGAAAAAGATGTCAGCGGTCATCGTGGCGCCCGGGTCGACACCAACAGCGAAATAGTCGTTGTCGGACTCGAAGACGGTCAAGCCAGGATAGAAGCCGTCTCCAAGCGCCACGGCGCCTGCACAGTCGTCGTTGTCCTCGAACATGTCAGCACCAAGCGCGCAAGGGTCATCCATCGTCGTGACGTCGAGGTCGTAGTTGGTACAGTTCTCGGCGGACGTCGAGTCGACGAAGACTTCGATGATGACGGTCAGCGGAGTGGCTCCCCCGGGGTTACCCGCAGTGAGTGCATCCGCGTTGAACGTCTGCAACAGGTTACAGCCTGCATCGAAGAGGTTCAGATCAACGTCGGCGTTCAGGTCGTTCGAGCAGGTGAAATCCAGGATCTCGTCCGGCTGAATCGTGAATGAATAGAAGTCGCTATCAGTGTTCGAGGCGTAGAGGTCGATGTAGCTACCAACGGCGATTGGCACCGCTGTCTGGCACGTGTCGTTGTCCTCGAAGGCATCATCGATGCCTGAAACGCAGGGATCGGGCGCCGCGGAGAGCTCCAGATCGTAGGTCGTGCAGTTGGCCGTGGCACTCGGGTCAACGACAACACCAACGATGAGGTCTGTTGCGGTCGTCGCGCCAACCGTAGAGAAGTCATTGCCGTTGAAGCCTCCTGTGACCAGCGCCATGCAGGACGCATCGTAGATAGCCACGTCCGTGGACGGACCCGAGGTGTTCGTCACCGTGGCAGTAAGAATTTCGTTCGCCGGAACGGTAACGCGGAAGTAGTCCTGATCTCCCGTTGTGACGAACAGGCCAGAGTAGCTACCGAGCGCGAGGGGTACCGCGGTGAGGCAGCTGTCGTTGTCCTCGAAGGAGTCGTCGGCAGAGGAACTGCACGGATCCACGATTTGCGTGATGTTGAGGAGTCCGGTGCCGTTGCCCCCGCCGAACCCGCCGACCTGAATCAGGAGTACATCACCCGCGGTCACGCCGTTGAGCTGGGCCAAGCTCTGGAGGCCGGCGCCTGCATCGTCGTCGTAGACAGCGCAGGTAGCAGCGCAGTCTCCACCGAAGTGGACTGAGATCTTCGTGTCGAAGGTCGATCCGTCTGTGTCGAACTGATAGTCACCTGTCGCAGGCGCTGTGAAGGCCCAGAACAAGTCCTGGTTGATGGTGCCCGAACCGTTGTCGCACGCTCCACCGCCGTTGAAATCTGAGGTAGTCGCGGCCGTGGTGTCGAACCCAACGGTACCGAAGGCGGAGAGTGGCGTCGGCACGGTGCAGTCGTCGCCGCCCTGTGCAAAGGCGGAACCGGTGATGCACACCGATGCGAGGAATGGGACTGTGAACTTGTTCATGTCTCGGAGAAAACAGGAAGGGAGGTGTCGGAGAGAATTAGCGCCGTGAGGCGTCCCTCATATTCTGCCCGGAGGCGCCCCCGTCGGGCCCTATTAATATGAGGCGGCCAACCCAGAGAGCACCCAGAGCCGTTCCTCGACGCCTCCCCGCTATCTCTGTGCCTCAGAAAGACTCAGCCCGCCCAGCCCAGGGGGCTCACGGGCGCCCTCCTATTTCCGAAGCTCTTCCGTCGCCGCATCGAGACCCGCGAGGGTCAGGGGCATCATCCGCGCGTTCATCAGGCGGAAGATGAGTCCGATGGAGGGCGTGTAGCGCCAGTGCTGCTCGGGCACCGGGTTGATCCAAGCGGCGCGTTCCCAGCGCCGCAGGATCTTCTGCATCCACACGGAGCCCGCCACTTCGTTCCAGTGCTCGACGCTGCCGCCGGACTCGGTGATTTCGTAGGGCGACATGCTGGCATCCCCCACAAACACCACGCGGTAGTCCTGGCCGTACGTGCGAATGAGCTCGTCGGTGGAGATCACCCCTGTGCGGTGAACGCCGTTGCCGCGCCATACGCGCTCGTAGACGCAGTTGTGAAAGTAGAACGTCTCTAGCTGGCTAAACTCGGAGCGCGCGGCCGAGAAGAGCTGCTGCACGAGATCCACGTGGTCGTCCATGGAACCGCCCACGTCGAGGAGCAGCAGCACCTTGACGCGGTTCTTGCGCTCGGGCCTGTGGGCGATGTCGAGGAACCCAGCGTTGCGCGCGGTCCTTGCGATGGTCCCGTCGAGATCCAGTTCGTCCTGGGCGCCCTCCCGCGTGAACCTGCGCAGTCGGCGCAAGGCAAGCTTCATCTGGCGCGTGCCGATCTCCACTCCATCATCGAAGTCGCGGAAGGAACGCTTGTCCCAGACCTTCGCCGCACGCCTGTGGCGCGATGAGTCCTGGCCGACGCGGACGCCGCTTGGGTTGTAGCCGTAGGCGCCGAAGGGCGACGTGCCGCGCGTGCCCATCCACTTCGAGCCGCCTTCATGCCGCCCCTCCTGTTCTTTGAGCCGTTCCTGAAGCGTCTTCATCAGCTCGGCGAAGCCGCCCATCTCTTCGATCAACCGCTTCTCTTCCTCGGTGAAGTGCCTGCCCCCCACGGACTTGAGCCACTCTTCGTCCACTTCCGCCAGCGGGTCCTTCAGCGCCTGTGCGCGCTCGATCCACGCGGCGAAGACACGGTCGAAGCGGTCGATGTGACGTTCATCCGAGCAAAGGCTGGCGCGCGCTAAGAAGTAGAACTTATCCAGGTCGAACTCCGCGACGCCGAGCTCGACGGCGCGGATGAACGCGAAGTACTCCTGAAGCGTGACGGCAACGCCGTATTCACGCAGACCGTAGAAGAGCTCTAGGAACACGCCCGCGCTACCTCTGCCAACCGCGCGACCCAACCCACTGGGCGAGGCGCTCCATGTCCTGCTCGTTCTTGACCATGGAGCCAACGAACGGCGGTACCGCGTTCGCCTTGGTCTTCTCCTCGAGATCCCCCGGCTTCACGTGCTCGATCACAAGCAGGCGAATCCAGTCGAGCAGCTCGGAGGTCGATGGCCGCTTCTTCAAATTCGGCACGGACCGAATACCAAAGAACATCCCGAGCGCCTCGTTGAGGACCTCCTTGTGAAGGTCTGGGTAGTGCGCCTTCACGATCGACGCCATGGTCGCGCCGTCCGGGAACTGGATGTAGTGAAAGAAGCAGCGGCGCAGGAACGCGTCGGGCAGCTCCTTCTCGTTGTTCGACGTGATGATCACGACTGGGCGCTTGATAGCGGACACCACCTCCTTCGTCTCGTACACGAAGAACTCCATCCGATCGAGCTCTTGGAGCAGGTCGTTGGGAAACTCGATGTCTGCCTTGTCGATCTCGTCGATGAGCAGAACGCAGCCGGCCTCCTTCTCGAACGCCTCCCACATCTTGCCCTTCACGATGTAGTTGCCGATGTCGTGCACCGCGTCGACCCCAAGCTGCGAGTCACGCAGGCGTGCCACGGCGTCGTACTCGTAGAGCCCCTGCTGCGCCTTCGTAGTGGACTTGACGTGCCAGGTCAGGAGAGGAAGACCGAGGGATCCCGCGACCTCCTCGGCGAGGACGGTCTTCCCGGTCCCGGGCTCTCCCTTGACGAGCAAGGGACGCTCTAGGGCGACCGCGGCATTGACGGCAACGGCCAAGTCTTCCCCGGCGATGTACCGGGCGGTGCTCTCGAATCGTGGTGACTGCATGGCGCGCATGTTCGCAGCATCAGGGCCGCGGCGCGACTAGGAAAATCATTCTGCCTACCGCCCAGACCAGCCCGTTTCGGCACATGCGCGGGTCTAGCGAAACCCAAAGTCCAGCTTCCACTGGGGGCTTCGAGACCGAAACGCCGATCCATTCACCAGGAAAGCGCCGGTGCAGGCGCATTCCGTGTGCAGGCGCCATCCGCGCGCCAACCCCTAACCCAGCCCCCCCATGGCTCTGATAGCTCCCCAAGAGGGCGCGGTGAAACACCGTGTCCTTGCCAGCGCGTATGCATGCGAGCCCGGTCTCGGCTCTGAGCCAGGGATTGGCTGGAACTGGGCGCGTCAGATCGCCCTCCACCACGAGCTGACTCTCATCACGAGGCAGAACAACGTGGCTGCGGTGCGCAAGGCCGCCGCGGCTGAGGACATCCGCATGACCGTCGTCGGGCACGACCTGAGCGACAAGATCCTGCGCTGGAAGAAGGGCTCGCGCGGCGCGATGACCTACTACTACCTGTGGCAGAAGAGCCTCGCGGGCGTAGCCGCCGCGCTGCACGCGAAGAACCCGTTCGACGTCCTCCATCACCTGACGTTTGCCTCCGGCTGGATCCCCTCCGGGCTCAGCGCCGTGGGCGCACCGTTCGTCTTTGGTCCCGTGGGGCAGCACCCCAAGATCCCGGCTGGGTTCCAGGACTCAGGGAACCTGCTCGGCCGTGCATCGGAGAGCTTCCGCGAAAGCGCACGCAGGCTCGTCCCCAAGATGGACGCGGGCGTAGACGCCACGTGGGAAGCCGCCGACGTAATCCTGAGTCTGGGGAAGGCGTTTGGCGACCGGCTACCGAAGCCCCTCCAGAAGAAGGTCCTCCCGATGCTCGCCTGTGGAATCGATGCGAGCGGCGTCTCGGAGCCCACGCCACGACGCGCAGGCGAACCGCTGCGCGTGCTCTTCTGCGGCAGGCTGGTCGAACTCAAGGGCATCCACATGGCCATGCACGCGTTCGCCTTAACGGCCCGTCAGAGCGACATGGTGTTCGACATCGTGGGCGAAGGCCCCCAGCGGCCCAAGCTCGAAGCCGCCATCGAAAAGCACGGCCTCCAAGACCGCGTCAAGCTCCACGGGGTTCTTACTCACGGGGACACGATCGCGGCCATGCAGAAGGCCCACGTCTTCCTGTTCCCGTCTTTTGAAGGAGCAGGCATGGTCGTGCCCGAAGCCATGTCTTCGGGCGCAGCCGTCCTCTGCCTCGACTTCGGCGGCCCAGGGGAAATGTGCACAGACGGGCGCGGGATCACCGTGCCGCTTGAGCGCTCGTCCCTCGAAACCGCTTCCGAGCTCGCTACCTACCTGCGCCGACTCGACCGGGACGACATCCTGCGCCTCAGCGTCGCAGAGGTTGGCCAAGAGTGGGCGCGCAGCCGAGCGACATGGACCTCGAAAGGAGCAGCGCTCCAGGGCATCTACACCGCAGCGATCCAACGTCATGCGGCTCGCCGCCACGAGGTTGCAGCCTAGTGGGACTCGTCGCGAAGCTACTCATGCGCCTCGTTCCCCAGGTGGATACAGAGGGTCAGCCGTTGGAGATGCAGATGTCCGACTGGGACGCGCTCGGAATCCTCATCCGCGTCTCAGGCGGCGTGCTGCGAGGACTCCCGGTACGCCTCGGCGCGCGCCACTGCAAGGGCCTGCTGCTCGTGGGCAAGGGCGTGACCGTGACCGGCGCCCAGCACCTGACCCTAGGGTCTAGGGTAAAGATCGAGGACTTCGCCGAGGTCCAGTGCCGCTCGGTCCGCGGTGTCGTCCTCGGGGACGGAGTGACAATCGGCAGAAACGCGTCCATTCGCCCATCTTCCTATTACGGGCATCAAGCGGGCGAGGGACTGAGCGTCGGAGCCGGTTCTTGCATCGGCGCACTGTCATGGAT
Organism: uncultured Planctomycetaceae bacterium; assembly: GCA_964417955.1. Classification (GTDB taxonomy): domain Bacteria; phylum Planctomycetota; class UBA1135; order UBA1135; genus Saltatorellus. Next base: position 9,872 of record CAYQKK010000038.1, on the reverse strand, counting down.
CGGCGCATCGGGCCACGTCACGATCGGCGTCGACGTACTGATGGGCCCCCGCGTCACGATCCTGCCGGAGAACCACGTATTTGAGTCGCTGTCGGTTCCGATCAAGGAACAGGGCGTCGATCGCCGTCGCGTCGTCATCGAAGACGACTGCTGGATCGGAGCCGGGGCGACGATCCTCTCCGGCGTGCGGATCGGTCGTGGCTCGGTCGTTGCCGCCGGAGCGGTCGTTGCGCAAGACGTCGCCCCCCGCTCCATCGTGGGAGGCGTGCCCGCGCGCGTGCTCAAGTATCGAAACAAGGAAGAGGGAGAGCGACGCATGCTCGCCGCCCTCAAGGGACAGCAGCCAAGGACCGCAGCATGAGCGCCATTCTCTTCGTGCACCCCTCCGCCGAGCTCTACGGCGCGGATCGCACGCTATTGCAGGTCGTCGAGGCCATCTCCGAGCGTCAAGACAATCCAGAAGCAGGCGGGGCCCGTGTGCCGAGCCGAGTCGTCGTCGCGCTGCCGCGCCGCGGCGTTCTTGCGGAGCGCCTTGAGGCGCTCGGCGTAACGGTCGAATTCGGCGAGCTGGGCGCTGCCCTCCGGGCTGACCTCGCACCTGGACGTTTCGGCCGGTTCCTACGGAAGGCCCGCACCGGCGCACGCTTCGTCGAGTCGCTCGTCAAGCGTCACGGTATCGACATCGTTCACACCAACACGACGGTTCTCATCGGTGCCGCGTACGGCGCCCATCGCTCCGCTGCGAAGCACGTTTGGCACGTGCATGAGATTCTGGACAGCCCGTCGTGGGCGCGGACGGGGGTGCGCTCGCTGATCAGGCGCTGGGCTGACGTCGCGATCGCGAACTCGAAGGCCACCGCCGCGGTCATGCTCGATCCGCGCATCGAATGCGCTGTCACGATCCACAACGGCGTGTCTTCCGATCGCTCAGGCGATCAGCTGACGGACGCGAGCGAGGTTCGTCGCGGCCTTAGAATCCCCGAGACCGACCGGCTCGCCGTTCTTCCCGGCCGTGTGAATTCCTGGAAGGGTCACCGACTCAGCCTCGACGCTATCGAGGCCCTCGGTGACGCTGCACCGCACTTGGTCTTTGCGGGAAGCCCTCCTCCTGGGCAGGAGCACTTCGCCATTGACCTCGATGCCGAGATTCGCAAGCGCCGACTAGAAGGCAAGGTGACTCGCATCCCCTTCACCGAGGACCTGCCGTCGCTTCTCGCGGCGGCCGACGTGTGCCTCGTGCCGTCGACGCGCCCCGAGCCCTTTGGTCTCGTGGCGATCGAGGCGATGGCCGTCGGAACTCCCGTGGTCGGAGCTGGACACGGCGGTCTGGTGGAGATCGTGGAAGACTGTGTGACGGGCCAGCTCTTCGAGCCCTGCAGCTCGGACTCACTCGCAGCGGCGATCAAGGACGTACTCTCGGGCGATGAGCGCCTGGAGGCCATGGGCGCAGCGGCCCAGGCGCGTCAGCAGGCGCTCTTCACCCACGAGGGGTACGCACAAGCGATGCTCGACGTCTACGGGTCGCTGACGGCCCCGTGGTCCGAGCGCAAGGCAGCCTGATGCTTGGATCCAGCCACACATCGCTTGCTGGCAGAGAAGGGACGAGCGCAAGCCGCCCATGGCTGCTGCTGATCGCCCTCGCGGCCCTCGCACGCCTGCTCATGGCGTGGTTCGTCACCGACTTCGTGCTCGTGGACGACGCGTACATCACGCTCCGCTACGCGAGGAACGCGGCCGAGCAAGGGTCGCTCGTCTACAACGCGGGCGAGGCCGTCTTCGGGGTCACCTCACCGCTATGGGGTTTTGTCACTTCGGGGATGATGATGGTCTTCGGCGCGGGTCTCGTCGCGCCCGCCGTCATTGTATTGGGGATTGCGCTCTGGTCCCTCGCCGCCTATCGGCTCTCTCAGCTTGCGCCGGCCCGCGCCCGCGGTCTCATGGTCGCGACGTTCCTCTTCGCTCCTGTCTTCATCGACAACCAGATGCTCGGGATGGAGACGCCGCTCTTCGTCTTCTTGGCCGTCTACGCCATGGGCGCGGCGCTAGACGGTGCGCTCATTCGCGCTGCCTTCTGGACGGGCCTTTTGACGGTGGCGCGCCCCGAGGGAGTCCTCTTCGCTCCGGCACTGCTCTTTGCGGCAGCGACCTCCCAGGGCGACCTGAAGTCCGCGATTCGGTCTTTGATCAAACCGCTCCCCGCGGCGCTTGTCCTCGCGCCAGGAGTGCTTTGGATCGCCTTCGCGACGGCGCGCTACGGCACGTTCTTGCCCCAGTCGATGGTCGCCAAGAGTGGTTGGAATTCAGAGCACTACGACTCGCTCGGGACCGCGCTGCACCTCTGGCTCAGCCTCGCCCGACTGACCTTCGTGCCTTTCGTGGACTACCTGCCCGCGCTGCTAGCCCACGCGGTGACCGCTGCAATCGCGGCGTCGGTGCTCTGGATCGCCTACCGCAACGTGCGTCAGGGCACGCCCTTCTCGCGCGCCTGGCTGATCGTGTACGCCGTCTACATGACCTTCTATCTGGCTGGCAAGGGCGCCACGGAGGCCTCCTGGTACGCGGTTCCCTCATCGGTGGCCCTGCTTCTGAGCGCGGGACCCGCCCTTCCGGAGAGCTTCCCTCGGATTCGCGCCTGGTTCGTCCCTGCGTGCGCCACGTCGATGATGCTCCTGTCGACCGGGCTTGTGCACCGACGGGCACCGCTGCTGCACAGCTACGTCGACGGATACGGCGCTTGCGCCGCAGCCTTGGAGAGCCTTGATCGACCGCACTCCGAGCGCGTGCTCATCGGCGAGATCGGCGTCTTTGGTTTCGAAACGCGGCACCGAGTCATCGACGTCGGAGCCCTCGTTTCCCCGGAGGTTCTCCCCATCAAGAACGCGGGGCGCTCACTCATGTCCATGGCCAAGGAAACGGGCGCGGCTTGGCTCGTGATCTCGGACATTGCGATTCAGAAGAACTTCTATCCATCGGTGGGCAAGGTCTGGGTAACGGACGCTGAGAAGCGCTGGCTCTTTGAATCACCTGTGATTGAACATGCCAAGGACAAGCGCTTGATCCGGCTGCTCGGACCTACCAAGTCCCCCGTAGGCTCTCCCGAATAGAGACACCCGCGGGTCTTCCCTTGGGAATCGGCTGCGAGGAGAAAGTCTTCCCGGGCTGGCTCCAGTCCCCCTTAGTCAGGGTGCGAAGAGTTCCAGTGAAATGGGACGTATACAGCACGGAAGGAAGAGTCAGCGCGGAACCGCACTTGCACTGTCGCTGGTGAGCGTCATGGTGATCGCCAGCCTTGGTGCCGGGCTGCTGCAGCTGCAGTCCGCCATCGACAACAAGATGAACTTTGCTGTCGATCGTCGCCGGGCGCTCTATCTCGCCGAGGCCGGTATCGCGGAAGCCGCCCTCGCCGTGACCTCTGGACGAACGGGGATCATCGGGAGTGAGGCCGTGCCCGCCAGCTTCGGCGGCGGTGTGTTCTGGGTGGAGTCCGACGACCTCCCGGACGACCGAATCGTGCTGCGCTGCACCGCGCAAGTGGGCACGGCGGAGATCGCGCTCCGATCGATGGTCCTTCCGAGCGTGAACCCTGTCACGAGCCTCGGCATTTTTGGCATCGAGGGCGTCAGGATTGGATGGGGCACCGTGGTCGACGGCTATCACTCGGGTCGCGGAGACTACGCCTCGCAGCTCGATGCAACGGCACCCACTCTCTCAACGGGTGGAGGCGGCCTGATCGGCAGCGACTCTGACATTACGCTCGAGGACAATCTCAGCGTCCCGTTTGATCGCACCTCGCCCCCGACGTACATCTTCGGGGACCTTCGCCCAGGGAACGACCATCACGTGGTGTCCTCTGGGCTGCCTCGCATGTACGGCGCTAGGGAACCGTACGAGGCACCGCCGCACCTCCCAGAGATCACGCTACCGGATCCCGACGAGATCATCCGCGGCACGCTGATGATTGAGGCAGACCAAGACGGCATCGGCGTTGCCATGGCAACCCACGTCATGGGTGAAGTCCTCGTCGACTTTGACGTAAAGCTCAAGATCACAGGCCCGGCGGTCCTGCGCTGCACTTCGATCACGCTCGAACGCGGCGCGACGTTGATCCTCGACGACACCGACGGTCCGATCCACATCTACGCGGAGGAAGGGCTTCACTTTGGCGACGGTTCGTTCATCCATTCTATCGCCCCCGAGGAGACCGCGAGGGGCACGTTCCTTCTGGTTCCCGGGAAGGCGGCCGCGAGCAACCGGGTCGACTTTGGCTGCGAAGGCTCGTTCCACGGCGCACTCTACGCGCCGGATGACGTAGTGAGCCTGGACTCGGGTCTTCGCTGGATGGGCAGCCTGGTGGCGCGCCTCGTCATGACCGATCCTGGCACTCACATCACCGTGGATCGCCGCCTGACCCTCAGCAGCGATGGGTTTCCATCCCTGCCGCGGCAGCTCTCCTGGCAGCTTGTCGCGTTGGGCGATGAGATTGCGAGGCCGCTGGCGATGGAGCCACGGCTAGCTCTCGCGATGCGCGGCGTGACGCCCCTGCCGTCTTCGATGGCGGCCCTGGAGACTGATCTCGAGCTCCAGTACATGGACATCTACAGCCAGGCAGCGACCTACCGCGGGGCCATCGCGGCCTTTGACCCGAAGAACGCAGAGCGAATCATCGGCGCCAAGTGGAAGGACCCAAGGGATGGGTCCATGCGCTCTTGGACGGCGCCGCCAGGGTCGGAGTCCACCCACGCCGTCGAAGGACTCCGTAGCGATCTGCGTGAGCTGCGGACCCTCATCCAAACGACGACTCCCAACCTGGACGCCGCGACGCTGACCGATGACCAAGCGGTGGAAGCGGCGGCAGCCGCCGTGGCCCCAGCCGACGTGGCAGCGCAAACCGAGGCTGTCAAGCGTGCGGTCCAGCGCACGGACGAGACGGTCGCCGCAATTACGCTGGACTTGCCAACCGCGATCCGCGCCGCCAACGCCGCGCGCGGTTTTGCCAATGACGCCCAGGCGCTCCTCGACTTGACGGTTCCCCTCGCCGGGGGCGCGCTCAGCCCTGCGGCCGAGGCAGCGCTGAAAGCACTGACAAATGCCACAGAAAAGGCAGAGGCCAGGGCCGTCGACTCCGAGGCGAGCGCGACGAACGCAAGCACGGCCACTGGGGAGAGGCTTGAGTACGAGGCCGACAACGCGATCAAGCGTGCCTTGGAGGCGAAAGATGAGTTCGATGCCGCCCAGATTGAATACGACCTGTTCATGGCGGCGCTTTAGCAGCTTTCCCCCGTCGCGGCAGGGACGAGACGTGATCCGGCCGATACCCTGCGTGGGTCATGACGCCCCCCGACCACGCGAACAGAACCTCCCAGGGCAGCCGTTCAGAATCCTCTAGCGCTGCTCCAACCTATCCCGAATGGCGCGAGCGCGTGGAGACCGAACTCGGTCCCGGACGCAGCTTCGAGCGATCCCTGGTCACGCGCACTCTGGAAGGACTGGACATCGCGCCGCTCTACGTCGCCGATCCGGACCAGAGCGGTCCGTCGTTCGAGCTTGGCTCCGGCGGGTGGGCCATCGCGCCCCGTGTGGACCATCCGGCGCCGGCGAAAGCGAATGCGCATTTGCTAGAGGACCTGACCCAGGGCGCCACCGGCTGCGCGATTCAGCTGAGCGCCGCGTCCAAGGGCCTTGCCGACCACACGTCTGCGGCCGATCAAGGCGTCGACGTGATCGACCTCAGCAGCATGGACCAGCTGCTCGACGGGGTGTTCCTCGACGCGATCCCGATCGCCTTCGAGTCGAGCGCCAACGCCCTGCCCCTCGCAGCGACCTTTGCTGCGCTGTGTAAGGAACGCGACGTTGAGCTCGCGAAGACCCGCGTAGACTTCGGCATGGACCCCATTGGCGCCCTTGCCCGGGACGGAGCCTTGCCCGGGGACATGGAGGACGCGCGGAAGGAGCTCTGCACGCTCGCCTCTTACGCCCGGCTGCACATCGACGGCGGGACGTCGATCGCGGTGGACGCCGGGATCTGGCACAGGGCCGGGGCCCACGCCGCGCAGGAGCTAGGCTTTGCGCTCGCAACCTTCGTTCAATACCTCCGCTGGCTGGAAGAAGACGGCCTCGACCCGGCCCAAGCGTACGTGGAGTTCGCGTGGCGCTTCGACGTCGGACGCGACGTGTTCACGGAGATCGCGAAGCTCCGCGCGGCCCGCGAGCTGCACGCTCGCGTCCTCGGGTCGATGGGCTTGCAGGAGTGCGCGCCGATGCGCCTCACCGGGACCACCTCCCCCAGGGGCCTCAGCTGCCGGGACCCTTGGACGAACATGCTGCGCACGTCCCTCGGTGTTTTTGCGGGCGCCACGGGAGGCGTGGACGCGATGACGGCGCTGCCCTTCGACGAATCCTTGGGCCAGGCTTCTGCCCTCGGTCGTCGCAACGCGCGCAACACCCAGCTCGTGCTTGCCCACGAGTCGCGCCTCGATCACGTGGGAGATCCGACGCGGGGGTCGCACTTCGTTGAGGCCCGCACCACCGACCTGTGTGAAGCCGCCTGGGGTGTTTTCCTCCAGGTGGAAGAGAATGGCGGCATGGCGAAGGCCCTTGAGGACGACTGGATCGCCGGCGAGCTCGATCGGTCGCGGGCCGAACTTCGAGAGGCCGTCGCCCACCGCAAGCGCCCGATCGTCGGCGTGTCGGAGTACCCGGGCGCTTGGCTCGAGGGCTCGGAAGAGGAACGCACCAGGGCGGCCGAAGAGGTTCAGGCCTCGCGGGCTGCGGGCACGAAGCGCATCGGCGCACGCGGCACGCTGGCCCTCGGCGCGGTGGACCATTTCCCCCACGCCCAGGAGGCCGCGAAGCTCGGCGCGACGATCGAAGAGATCGGCGGTGCGCTCGTGCGCGGCGCCCCTGAAACCATGTCCCCCATCGCGCTCTTCCGTGAAGCCAGCGTCTTCGAACGGATCGCCGACGCCGCCCTCGCGCTGGCCCCGAAGCCCACCGTTTTCCTCGCCTGCCTCGGCACGCTCGCTGAACACACGGCGCGCGCGGGGTTCGCGACCCAGACTCTCCTGGCCGGCGGGTTCGACGTGGTGCAAGGGGATCCGGGGCTCACGCCCGAGGAGATCGGCGCGGCCGCCTCGGCCGCCGGTGCGAAGTTGGCCTGCTTGGCAGGGAACGACGACGCCTACGGATCCGCGGACGCGACCGCCGCGCTAGGCGCGCTGCGGTCCAGCGGAGTCGAGCTCGTGTACGTTGCTGCCCCGCCTGATCGAGCCGCGAAGCCCCTAGAGGAGGCGGGCCTCGACGGACACCTCTTCATGGGCTGTAACGCCGAAGCCGCCCTCACCCATCTGCTGCGCCACGTCGGCGCTGACCTTCCGGAGACGTCCGCATGAGCCGTATCCCCGATTTCACCCAGCTGAACTGGGACACGTCCAAGGCAGCGAACACGCCGCGCCCGGCGCAGGGCGAGAACGTCTGGTCGACGCCCGAGGGCATCGACGTGGCGTCGCGCTACGGCCCCGAGGACGTCCAAGATCTCGATGGCCAAAACTCTCTGCCCGGCTTCGCGCCGTTCAAGCGCGGGCCGTACTCGACGATGTACGTCCGCCGTCCCTGGACGATCCGTCAGTACGCGGGGTTCAGCACCGCCGAGGCCTCGAACGCGTTCTACCGGCGCAACCTTGCGGCGGGACAAAAGGGCCTCTCCATCGCCTTCGACCTTGCGACGCACCGGGGCTACGACTCCGATCATCCACGGGTTGTCGGCGACGTCGGCATGGCCGGGGTGGCCATCGACTCCATCCTCGATATGCGCGTTCTCTTTGAGGGCATTCCCCTCGACAAGATGAGCGTGTCGATGACCATGAACGGCGCGGTGCTGCCGATCCTGGCGCTCTACGTCGTCGCGGCGGAAGAGCAGGGTGTGACGCCGGAGAAGCTCGCGGGAACGATCCAGAACGACATCCTCAAGGAGTTCATGGTTCGCAACACGTACATCTACCCGCCGACCCCGTCGATCTCGATGGTGGCGGATGTGTTCCGCTACACGTCGCAGCACATGCCGCGCTTCAACTCGATTTCGATCAGCGGCTATCACATGCAAGAGGCCGGCGCAACCCTCGACCTCGAGCTGGCCTACACCCTCGCGGACGGCGTGGAGTACATCCGCAAGGGCATCGAAGCGGGCCTCGACGTCGATGCGTTCGCGCCGCGGCTTTCGTTCTTCTTCGCGATCGGCATGAACCCGTTCATGGAAGTCGCCAAGCTGCGCGCGGCGCGCCAGCTCTGGGCGAAGCTCGTAGCGCAGTTCGAGCCCAAGAATCCCAAGTCCTCGATGCTGCGCACCCACTGCCAGACGTCGGGGTGGAGCCTCACGGCGCAGGACGTCTACAACAACGTCACGCGCACCGCCGTCGAGGCCTTCGCGGCCACCACGGGCGGCACCCAGAGCCTGCACACGAACTCCCTCGACGAGGCCCTCGCGCTCCCCACCGACTTCTCGGCCCGGATCGCGCGGAACACCCAGATCCTGCTGGACCAAGAGAGCGGCATCACGCGCACCGTGGATCCCTTCGGCGGCTCCCACTACGTCGAGCGGCTCACGGCCGACCTCATGGCCCGCGCTGAAGCCCACATCCAAGAGATCGAAGAGCTCGGCGGCATGACCCGCGCCATCGAAGAGGGTCTGCCGAAGCTGCGCATCGAAGAGGCCGCCGCCCGCGCCCAAGCGCGCATTGATTCGGGCGCCCAGCCCATCGTGGGCGTGAACTGCTTCCCGCCCAAGCACGCCGAGGACATCCCGGTCCTGAGCGTTGACAACGACGCTGTGCGAGAAAGCCAGCTCAGGCGTCTCGCCGAACTCAAGGCCGACCGCGACGAGTCCGCCGTCACATCGGCCCTCGACGCCCTGCGCGCCGCCGCCCACAAAGTCCAGAACGGCGAAACCCGAACCGACGAAGAGAACCTCCTCGCCCTCTCTATCGGCGCGGCCCGCGCCCGCGCCACGGTGGGCGAGATCTCCCTCGCCATGGAGGACGCTTTCGGGCGCCACCAGGCCGTCATCCGAACCATCTCCGGCGTCTACCAATCCGAAATGAAGTCAGGCACCGAAGGCATCGACAAGGCCCGCGCCCGTTCCGCGGAGTTCCAAACCTCCAACGGCCGCAGGCCGCGCATCCTCGTCGCCAAGATGGGCCAGGACGGCCACGACCGCGGCCAAAAAGTCATCGCAACGGCCTTCGCCGACCTCGGGTGGGACGTGGACATCGGCTCCCTCTTCCAAACCCCCGCCGAGACGGCGCGCCAAGCCGTCGAGAACGACGTGCACGTCGTCGGCGTTTCCTCCCTAGCCGCCGGACACCTCACCCTCGTCCCCGCGCTGAAGAAGGAACTCGCTGCCCTCGACCGCTCCGACATCCTCGTCGTGGTCGGCGGCGTCGTCCCCCCCGCCGACGTGCCCAAGCTCATCGACATGGGCGCCGCCGCCGTATTCGGCCCGGGCACGGTGATCACAGAGGCCGCGCAGGAGCTGCTCCTCAAACTAGACCTGAAATAAGCGCTTTGCGCGAATGAAGCTCAGCCGTGACCATGGATCGCCAAGCCGCCTATCGACTCGCCCAGCAAGAGCTAGAGTCCCTCAAGGAAGAGCCCTTCGAAGCCCTCCTCGACCGACTGGACGAAGCCCGCAGCGCGCATGTTTCCGACGCCGGGCACCAGTTCCTCGTGGAGAGCACGGTGTCGTGGGCCGTTCCCACGAAGACTCTCCGCCTCGCCGTAACCGTGGACGCGGCAAGCCCCCAGCGCTTCGAACGGGTCGAAGAGTCCGCGCTCCTCACATGCCCCGACGAAGGGAAGCCAGCGGAGGCCGAGTAGGCCGC
>CAYQKK010000037.1:45780-56117 GCA_964417955.1 uncultured Planctomycetaceae bacterium | reverse complement strand
CAGCCAACAGATTCAGCCAACAGATTCAGCCAACAGAGCCCAACGCCCTAGTTGTCGTCGGAGTCGTCACCCGCGTCATCCCCGGACTCAGCGTCGGCGCCGGCGGTCACGTCGGGGCTCTTGCGCTTCATGCGCTTGACCTCGTCCTGCGCTTCCTTCATGGGGTTGCTGCCGCCGCCGCGCTTGCGGTCGGGACGGAGCTGCAGGCGGCCGGTGTCGATGGCGGGGGGCCAGACGTTGTCGGAGGTGTCGGCGTCGGCGGTTTCGCTGTGGGGGTCGAGGACCACCTTCGCGATGTCCTTGTCGGACACGATCAGCTTCGTGATGGTCGTTCGGTTGGAGCGCCATACCTCGGCGGGGACGCGGACCTCCTCGGTGGAGCCGTCGACGTAGTGGGCCTCGAGGATCACCGGCATCGGGAGGCCGCCTTGGTTCTCAAGCTCGATCGTGATGAAGCGAGTCTCGAGGGCGAGCATGGCCCGCTCCTCGTCCGTGCGCTTCTCCATGAACTCCTCGTAGGTACGCACGTCCTTCGGCGTCACGTCGAGGGAGTCGTAGGTGTTGTAGAAGTCAACGAGGTCTGGGTAGCGCTCGACGTACTTGGGGAGCTCGCGGTTGCGGGCCGTGGACATCGTGATGGGGTCGGCGTCGCGCTTTTCACGGCGGAGACCCTTCTCGACCTCGGGGTCCTTGGTGTCGATGCGGTACTGCTTAACGCCGAGGAGTGCGATATCGGTGTGGTCGGTGGTGAAGAACCAGCCGCGCCAGAACCAGTCGAGGTCCACGCCGCTGGCGTCTTCCATCGTGCGGAAGAGATCAGCGGGCTCGGGGCGCTTGAACATCCAGCGGCGGCTGTACTCCTTGAACGCGTAGTCGAAGAGCTCGCGGCCCATGATGGTTTCGCGCAGAACGTTGAGCGCCGTTGCGGGCTTGCCGTACGCGTTGCTGCCGAACTGCAGGATGCTCTCCGAGTTCGTCATGATCGGGACCTGGGCCTGGCTCGACATGTAGCTGGCCATGTTCGCGGGATCGCCGCGGCGGGACGGGTACTTGTCCTGCCACTCAGACTCAGCAAGGAACTGGCAGAAGGTGTTGAGGCCTTCGTCCATCCAGGTCCATTGGCGCTCGTCCGAGTTCACGATCATCGGGAACCAGTTGTGACCGACCTCGTGGATGATGACGGAGATCAGGCCGTGCTTGGTGCGGGCCGAGTAGGTGCCGTCCTTGTTGGGGCGCGGACCGTTGAAACAGATCATCGGGTACTCCATTCCGCCCACCGGGCCGTTGACGGAGATCGCCACCGGGTAAGGGTAGGGGAAGGTGAACTTGCCGTAGACGTCGAGGGTCTGGATGATCGAATGGGTCGAGTAGCGGCTCCAGAGGGGCTCGCCTTCCTTCGGCCAGTAGGACATCGCCCAAACAGGATCGCCTTCCGGGCTCTGGTGCAGCTTCGCGTCCCAGAGGAACTTGCGCGACGAGGCCCATGCGAAGTCGCGGACGTTCTCCGCGGCGTAGGTCCAGGTCTTGGTCCCGGTGGGGGCGGTGGTCTCGTTGGCCTCCGCCTCTTCTTTGGTGATGATGAGCACGGGCTCGTCGGCGGTCTCGGCCTCCTTCAGGCGCTCGATCCACTCTGGCTTCAGGCAGTCATCGGGGTTCTGAAGGACTCCCGTGGACGCGACGACGTGGTCGTCGGGGGCGGTGATGCTGACGACGTAGTTGCCGAACTCCAGCGTGAACTCGCCGCGGCCGAGGAACTCCTTGTTCTGCCAGCCCATGTAGTCGGTGTAGGCACAGAGGCGCGGGAACCACTGGGCCATCTCGTAGAGGTAGTTGCCGTCCTCCTCGAAGAATTCGACGCCGGTGCGGCCGCCGATGGTCTTGCTCGGGTTGACCTTGTGCTGCCAGTCGAGGGAGAACTGAAAGGTCTCACCGCTCTTCAAGGGCTTCGGTAGGTCGATGCGCATCGTCGTGTTGACGATCGTGTGCTCCAGCGGGTTGCCGAGCATGTCGGACAGGTTTGAAATCTTGGCGCCGCCGTCGAAGGTCTTACGCTCCATCATGGACTTGAGCGCGCCGAAGCTCATGCCGCTCTCAAGGTTCGGCGAGAGGCTCGTGGCCACCGCGTGGGCCTCGGGCGTAAAGAGGTTCGGCTCCACCAGCAGCCAGAGGTAGCGCAGCTCGTCCGGCGAGTTGTTGTGGTACGAGATCTCCTCGGAGCCATGGATGGTCTGGGTCTCGTCGTCGAGCGCCACGTCGATCCGATAGTCCACCTGCTGCTGCCAGTACTCATGGCCAGGAGCGCCCGAGGCCGTGCGGTAGCTATTGGGCGTCGGAAGCTCGGCGCGGAGCTGGGCGAAGCGGTCGATACGGCCGTCGCCGCCTGCTCCGGCGCTGTAGGTGAGGGCAAGGACGGCGACGCCGAAGAGGCCAAGGGCCTTGGGACGGGCGGATCGTTCGCTGGAGAATCGCATCAAAGTCTGGGTCGGATAGGAAACGAGGCGGAGAGGGGCACGAGTGTACGTGGCGGCTCGGGCTACGGGACCTATCGACCGGATTGGCCTCGGGCTGGCCTCTCAGGGTGATGCAGCGGACGGTTTACTTGAGCGATACGGCTCGGTGCTCGGCATGGGATGGGGCCCCAAGCAAAAGGGCCCCGCGCAGCTTTCGCTAAACGGGGCCCAGGCGTTGACCCGAGGTCGATTTCCTAGCTCCTTCCCGAGCTACGAGACTCTCTTACTTCGCCATGACTCTCTACGAAACTCAGTTGCCGCCGCGGCCGCCGCGACCGCCGCCGCCGCCGCCACCACGGCCGCCGCCGTCGTTCCCGCCGCCTCCGCCACCGCCACCGCGACCAAAGCCGCCGCGATCGTTGTTGTTCGACTCCTGATAGGTCTCCCACTGGTTGGCATCGAGAACGCCCTGGATCGACTCGTTCGTCGTCTCCGTCAGCCCGCGCCACATGTCGCGCATGTCCTCTCGGGAGCCGGTGCCGCTTTCGCGCATCGCCATCATCTCGGTACGGAGCTCGCCGCGCTTGATCTCCTGCTCTTGGTAGATCGAGCGCATGGAGTTGACCTGGTTCTGGTCGAGGCCTAGCTCGGTCTGGAGCTTCGCCAGGCGGTCTTCCATGCGCTTCTCCGTGGCCTCGGCGCGCTCGAGATCGCGCTCGGCCTTCCGGCGCTCATCCCGCATCTCGATGGCCGACTCCACCGCGCGCTGGAAGTTCGGCGTGACCGCGGCGACGGAAGCGCTGTCCATCTCCTTCAAGATCTCGCGGACGTCTTCCTCGGTGAAGGCCTCGGAGGCCGCCGCTGAGACGCGTCCCGGCGAGCTGATGGGTGCCAGCTCGGCGTTGTCCTCGAGGGAGCCGATGCGCCCGGCCAGCTCGTCGTAGGACTGCTGCATGCTGTCCAGCTTGGCGAGGATCTCGGAGGAATCGGACGTGACGGCCTGGGTGCTCGCCGGTGCGGGCTTGGACGTGAGGATCGTCGTCGCAGCAGCGCCGGCGCCGCCCGCGATAAGGCTCGCGATAATGACAAGGGGGAGTGGGTTAGACATGGCTATAGGTGTCGTGGGAGAGGGTTCTGTGTTCTTTCTTGGTGGCGGCTCTACTCGTCGTCGGAAGCCATGCTCGCGGCAACCGTAACGCTGAGGGTGATCGTGGTTTCGTCGATGCGGGACATCTCCATGGAGCCGCGCTCGGACTCAAAGGACGTGTCGCTCGTGAGCTCGTAGCCGCCGGTGACCTCGAGGCTCACGGGCCGCGACTCTTCCATGCAGAAGAGTAGCTCGCCTTCGAACTGACCGCTGAAGCTACTTTCGCGGGTCATGCCCTCACGGCCGCCTTCGCCTGCCTCGGGCTCGCCGTCGACCTCGGCTTCGATCTTGATGACCGCGCACTCGACGCCGTCGACTTCCTTCGTCTCGCCGGTGAGGCTACCCGTCACTTCCCACGTGCCTTGGGCGAGCATGTTGCCGCCGTCACCGCCGCCGCGCTGGCCGCCGCCACGGCGACCACCGCCGCCGCCACCGCGTCCGCCGCGGCCTTCGCCGCCGCCCTCGCGCTCGGGGCGGTCCACCAGCTTGCGCTGCATGCCCATGCCCATCGCGGCCATGAACGCGGCACCGTCGATCTCCCACTCGGCGCCGTCTTCGGCTTCCGCGCCAGGAAGCAGTCCATCCAGGGGGAGAGCGAGGGTATGCCCCTCAAGGCGCTCCGCGTCGGGGGCGTCGCCGTCCTCGATCTCGACCTCGACGCCGTCTTCGCCGTCCTTGAGCACCATGGTGATGCCGTCGAATGCGCTCTGAAGCGTGCGCTCGATGGGCTCGTCGCGTCCGTCCATGATCATGTCGCCGCCGACAGAGTCGAACGCACGCTGGATCTGGGTGGGGGCGCCGTCTGCAGCAGCGAGGACCGTGTCCGTGTACGAGACCTCAAAGTTCTGCGTGCGGCCACCGCGTCCGCCGCGGTCCATGGCCTCGCCATCGCGGATGATCTCGGTCTTGAGGTTCTCCGTGACGGTCTCGGTGGAGTAACTCACTTCAAACACGCGCTTCTCGACGTACTTGGTGCCGAGCGCCTCGAATGCGAGGGTTGCGCCCAAGGAGAGGGCGGTCAGTGATGCTCCGGCGCAGAGGAGGGTGGTCGAGTTCAGCTTCATGGGATCAGGTTTGGAGAATGTTGGTGCGGTGTTCCTTCGCCGTGATAGCTCGGCGCACGGTCAGGTATGCGCCCTTTCAAAGGCATTGTCGACCAAAAGTTCCGGCCGGGTGACCTTCCTGGCGGCTGCGGTGGAGGCCGTGTTGGGAACGGAAGGATCCGCTCAATCGGGGACGGCCATCGCCCCCACGGCACTATCCGAGGGCCCGTCTCAAGAGCGCGAGCCGCGTGCGGCTCACGGGGACCTTAGCGCCGCCGCGGAGGCTGATTTGGCCCGTGCCCGAGGTGGCGCTTTCCAGGCTATGGATCTCGGACACCGAGACGATCGCAGAGCGGTGGACGCGCATGAAGCGTGGGGCCTGGAGGCGCTTTTCAAGGTGCCCCATCGAGGCTCGCATCAACTCTTCCCGGCCGTCCTTCAGGTGCAGCCGCACGTACTGATCAGCGGACTCCACCCAGGCGATGTCGTCGAACGGCACGAGGACGAGGGCGCCACCGCGATGGATGGCGATGCGATCTTCGCCGTGTTCCTTGAGCACGCCCTGCAGGCGCTGCGCGCCCTTCTCAGGCCCCTCTTCTTGATGTCTCTTGCGCGCACGGTCGAGGGCCTTGCGGAAGCGCTCGTCGTCAAACGGCTTGAGAAGATAGTCCACCGCGTGGAGGTCGAAGGCTTCCACAGCGTGGTCGTCGTGGGCGGTGGCGAAGATCACCAGGGGACGCTTGTTCTGGGGAAGCAGCTCGATGACCTCTAGGCCCGTCGCGCCCGGCATCTGTACGTCGAGGATCAGGAGTTCCGGCTCGAGGGCCAGCGCTTGCTCAACGGCCGTCGCACCGTCGGCGCAGGCTGCGATGAGCTCGAGGTCTGGATGCCCGCGCACGAGCTCTTCCAGGGTGGCGAGGGCGTTGGGCTCATCATCGGCGACGAGCACGCGCATGGTGGCGCCGTCACGGCTCATGCTGGATCCCCGAGGTCGTCGAGATCGTCGAGGGGAAGCGTCAACCGCGCCCGCGTCCCGCCTTCGTCCCGCGTCGCAACGTCGAGGCTCGCCGTCTCTCCAAAAAGGGCTTCAAGGCGCTGCCGAACGTGGGAGATGCCCACACCTTGATGGTCAGCCCGTGGCGCGAAGCCTGGACCATCGTCCTCCACCTCAAGGATCAGGCGCACACCCTCTTCCTGCCTCGCGCGGAGCGTGATCGCACCGCCGTTCGCGCGATTCGCCACGGCATGTTTGATGGCGTTCTCAACGAGCGGCTGGGCGATGAACGTGGGGACCTCCGCGGGCAGGAGCGCTTCCGGCACGTCCAACGTGATCTTCAGCCGGTCCCCAAGGCGCAGGGACTCGACCTCCAGATAGCGTTCAACCAGCTCGACCTCGCGTTCCAAGGGCACAAACTGCTCGGGCTGCGCGTCGAGGCTTGTGCGCAGAAGATCGCCGATGGAGGCGAGGGCCGTGAGGGCGTCGTCGCCGCGTGAGGTGCGGATGAGCCCGCCGACGGAATGCAGCGAGTTGAACAGGAAGTGGGGGTGCAGCTGGCCCCGAAGGGCTTCCAATCTCGCGCGCGCTAGATCTTGCTCGAGGCGCGCGGCGTGGCGTTCTTGGGTACGTCCGTTCAGATACGCACGGATCCCTAGGCCGATACCGACGAGGGAGAGGTACACGAGGGCGTAGCGGGGCACGCGCAGCGGGAAGCGCCGGCTGAAGTCTGCCCCGAGGTCTCCCGTGGCAAGGGTCAGTCCGGCGCTGCGGCCTCGCCAGCGGCGACGGGGACCGGGGCGGCCCTCGCCGCCGCGTCCTTCAGGCCCGCCTCGCCCTTCTGGACCGCCGCGCCCTTCAGGCCGGCGCGGAGGGGGCTCGTCCCGGCGGAAGGCAGCCGAGCGTTCTTCCCGCGCGGCGACGAAACCAGCGTACGCCTCGGTTTGCTCGGCCGTCTGACCCCACTCGACGAGTTTGATTTCGGCGCACAGGAAGAGCGAGCCCGCCACGAGGCTGATCACGATGTGGGCGGCGACGAGCAGCGGCCAGGCCTTGACGGCGCGGCTGAGCTTGAGGGCAACCCAGAGGAACACGGGGGTGGCGAGGGCCCAAAGCAGGGAGAGGATGCCCTCGCGGCGGAGCACATCGACGTCCGCCTCGTCGATGCCTCCGGCGCTGCCGAGCTCCATGGCTCCGATCGAAGTTGCGGCGGTCGCGATCACCACCGCAAGGGCAGCGAGAATGGCCAGGCGAATCGGGCTTCCCAGCCAGCGCTCCGCTCCCGAGACTTGGGAGGGGTGAGAATCGGTTGTTTCGTAGGGGGAGGGGGTCAAGGCCCTTTCAGTATCCCACGGCTGCCCCCTCGGTGCCGCCGCGATTCGCAACGGAATGCCGTCCGTCCGCGACAGCGGATTCCTATGGCTCCGGTTACGCTCCATTCATGGCAAATCCCGACGTCACGGAGAGCGAAAACACCGACCTGCGCACGTTCATGCAGGCCGTCCTCGAGGACATCCAGGCGCTGGAGACGATGATCGAGCGCGGGATGATCGAGCGCGACGTGCGCCGCATTGGGGCCGAGCAAGAGCTCTTCCTCGTGAATGACTCCTGGCATGCCGTGGCAAAACAGAGCGAGGTGCTCGCACGCCTCAAGGGGAATTACACCCGCGAGCTCGCCGCATTCAACATCGAGGCGAACCTGTCGCCCCAGCCGCTCTCGGGCAACTGCCTCTCGGCGATGCACTCCGAGTTGGACCTCCTCATCCGCGACGCCCGCGGCGCGGCCCAGGCCGAGGACGCTCATATCCTCATGTGCGGGATCTTGCCGACGCTCCATCAGTCGGATCTCAGCCTGGACAACATGGCGGAGAACGAACGCTATCACCGACTCAATCGCGTGATGGTCGAGATGCGGGGTGGGCAATTCGAGACGCTCATCAAAGGACTCGATGAACTCCGAGTGGTTCACGACAACGTGATGATGGAGGCCTGCAATACCTCCTTCCAGATTCACTTTCAGGTGTGCGACGAGGAGTTCGCGAACCTCTACAACCTCGCCCAGCTCGTGACGGGGCCCGTCATGGCGGCGGCGGTGAACTCGCCCGTGCTACTGCAGCATCGCCTTTGGCATGAGTCGCGCGTGGCCTTGTTCCAGCAGTCCCTTGACGTACGCAACGCTTCGCAGCTGGCGCGCAACCAGCGGCAGCGGGTGACCTTTGGCGACCGTTGGGTCCAGGACGGCGTGCTGGAGATCTTCCGCGAAGACGTCGCGCGGTTCCGTCTCTTGCTCGGGGCCGATCGCGTTTCGAGCTCCTTCGAGCAACTCGAGCGCGGCGAGGTGCCCACCCTCGATGCCCTACGCATGCACAACGGTACGGTCTACCGCTGGAACCGTCCCTGCTACGGCATTTCAGACGGCAAGCCGCACCTGCGGATCGAGAATCGTGTGCTGCCCGCGGGCCCGACCACCGAGGATGAGATCGCCAACTCGGCGTTCTTCTTCGGCCTGATGATCGCCTACGGCGAAGAGCTTGACGATGTTCGCCGCGTGATGGAGTTCGACGATGCCAAGGGCAACTTCATGGCGGCGGCGCGCTACGGGCTGAGCGCCGAGATGCGCTGGATGGGGGGCCGCCGGGTGAGCGCCCGGGACCTTATTCTTTCGGATCTGCTGCCCCGGGCCCGCGAGGGCCTCGCGTTCAAGAACATCGACTCCGGCGACGTGGATCGCTACCTCGGGCTCATCGAAGAACGCGTTTCGTCAGGGCGCACGGGCGCCCAGTGGGCCCTCGATTCCCTCGCGCGAATGGGGGAGAAGGGCACCCGCGATGAGCGGCATCGCGCCCTCGCGTCCGCCACGTATGCACGGCAAGCGGCTGGGCTGCCGGGTCACCGCTGGGCCCTCGCCGACTTCGACGACAACACCGATTGGAGGGACAGCTTCCGGACCGTGGCCCAGGTCATGAGCCAGGACGTCTTCACGGTGCACCCAGAGGACGTCATCGATCTGGCCGTCAGCTTGATGGACTGGGAGCACATCCGCTACGTGCCCGTGGAAGACGGCGATGGCGCTCTCGTGGGGCTTCTGTCCCAGCGCATGCTGATGCGGCTCGTGGCCAAGCGCCATGGAAAGCGAGCGAGCGATCAGCCCCTCGCCGTGCGAGAGGTCATGACGAAGGATCCGGTCACGATCTCGCCGAGCGATACCACGCTGGCGGCCATCGAGAAGATGGACGAGATGAAGATCGGCTGCCTCCCGGTGATCGAGAATGGGCGCCTTGTGGGCATCGTGACCGAGCACGACTTCGTGGCCGCGGCGGCCAAGCTCCTGAAGCAGACGTTAGAAGGTCCCAAGTAGCGAGGTCCCCCGGGCGCTTCTCCTAAACCCGGGACTGACCCTGTTCAGGACTCCCAGAAGATCCGTCACTTGGGGCGCGGACTTGAGCCCTTCTTGACCCGATAATAATCGGCTCATGACACGATCTGAACACAGCTCAGGGGCGGCTCGATCCAGCCGTTCAGAGGAAGAGGGTGGGGACCTGTCGCCCTATGCCTTCTACCCGGATCTGGATGGGCTGGAGCGGCAGATCGGAGTCAAGGACGACGGCCGGCCCGGGCCGCTCGTCATCATCACGGCGGGCCTGCACGGTAATGAGCCCGCAGGCATTCGTGCTATCCGTGAGATTCTGAGCGCCCTCAAGGACACGCCCACCGGCGGTCGCATCGTCGCCCTGGCTGGAAACCTCAGCGCGATCCAGAAGGGTGTGCGCCACCAGGGCCAAGACCTCAACCGGCTCTGGACTGCCGAGCACCTGCAGCCCCTTGGCGGTCGCTCGCCTCAGGACGATACGCCGGACGAGTGCGAGCTCCGTGCGCTGCATTCCTCCATCGAGGCGGAGCGAGACGCCGCGCGTGCCAAGGCACAGCGTGTCGTCCTCATCGATCTCCACTCGACCTCGGCGGACGGCGGCGCGTTCTCGGTCGTCCCTGACTCGATTCCAAGCAGGCGCCTCGCGCGGGACATAGGCCTCCCCGTGATCCTGGGCCTAGAGGAGCGCATCGCGGGTCCGCTGCTCACCTGGCTCGTGAGCCAGGGCGATACGGCGACCGTGATCGAGGGTGGCCAGCACGACCTGCCCATGACCCAGGACGTACTGCGCGACGGCCTTTGGGTGGCGCTCCATCACGTAGGCGTGCTCCCCGAGCACGATGAGCGCGTCGCGCGGGCCCGAGTGCTGATGCGCGCGGCCTGCGACGATGTCCCGGGCGTCCTCGACCTCGTGTACGCCCACGCGATCGACGCGGACTCCCGCTTCGTGATGGATCCAGGCTGGACCAACTTCATGCCGGTCAAGCTAAGCGAGCGTCTCGCCCT
The DNA here is from genome assembly GCA_964417955.1 of uncultured Planctomycetaceae bacterium. GTDB lineage: Bacteria > Planctomycetota > UBA1135 > UBA1135 > Saltatorellus. Next base: position 46,108 of record CAYQKK010000037.1, on the reverse strand, counting down.
CGAAGGCGAGACCGAGGTGCCCGCGCCGATTGCTGGTTACATGCTCATGCCGCTCTACCAGGGGCTCGGCACCGAGGGTTTCTTCCTCTGCCGCCAAGTGGGTGGCGTCTGGCTCTTCCTTTCGCGCTTCCTCCGTCGGTCCTGGGTCGAGCACTCCCTGAGGCTCCTGCCCGGCGTCAAAGCCCTCGACGGCCGCGCCGGCCGCGTCATCGCCAAGCGAGGCGCCTCCCGCCTGACAACCAGCCTCCTCCATCTCTTCGGCTACCGCAAACACGCCCCGTCCGGCGAAACCACCGTCTGGACCCGCCGCCCCCAATAGCTGCCATCC
>CAYQKK010000037.1:35787-45680 GCA_964417955.1 uncultured Planctomycetaceae bacterium | reverse complement strand
AAGCTGACGTGTTCAGTACCAGGTACCGAACACGTCAGCTTCGCTTTTTTGGGGGCGGCGATTTTTTTCCCGTCGTCGGATCCAGCTGGCTGACGTTCTTCAGGCATGACCAGTCCAAGCATGTTTCGTACTCATCTGCTTTTCGTGGTGGCTCTTGCTGGGGTGTCCTGCGTGGGGGGAGGCAATTTGGAAGCTCGGGGGGCGGTGGTTGTGGAGCCTGGGGCAGTGGTCTTTGAGCTGGCCCTTGGGGGGGGGCCTCTGAGATCTGTTCGGCTCCGATCCTCCATGGCCTCGACGGGGACGGGGAAAAGCTCTGGAGCCGCGTTTTTGAGGGGGAGCAGGTTCCTTGCTCTGACGTCGAGGCGGAGGGACTCGCATCGGTTCGGATCGAGCACCAGTACATGGCGCTGCGCCGCAGCGTCTTTTTCTCGTCCCCGCCATCTGGCACGGTGCGGCTTGAACCCGAGTTCTACGGGGACTGTCTCGTGAAGCTCGCGGGGTGCGACGAGGGCGATTTTCAGTCGCACCTCGTCCTGCGCCGGGCGGACGGAGAGAGTTTCCTCGATGCGTCGTTCAACGGCCGCTCGGAGATTCTCGTCAACCTAGCGGACCTGAAGTTCGAGCGGCTTCCCATCGGGCGCTACGTCCTCGGGCTCTTTCGCGAGAACCCGTTTCCGTCGGCGGGGACGCCCTATGAGTACAAGGAGCTCAGCGTCCGCCCGTGCCAGGAGAGCGTCGTCTCGCTCAAGCGGTAGGGACTCGCCTACAGAAACTGCATCGCGCCGCCCGGGAGCAGGTAGACGATCAGCATTCGCCCGCCCTCGACGGTGGGTACGTGCTCGCTTCCCGGTGTTTCAACGACCCAGCCCGGGGGCTGACCCTGGAAGGTGGGTTCGCCTTCCAGCGCGATGCACCAGTTGATCTCGCCATTCGGGTGAAGGTGGCGGGGGCCCGCCCCGGTCATGTCGACCACATCGATGGAGAAGTCCTGGGTTTCTTCCGTAGCCTTGGCCGCGCGGCTGAACTTCACGGGGGCCTCGCCGCGGTTGGCGACTTCGCCTTTCTCCAACAGCTCGATCAGGGCTGCGCTGACCGCCTTCCCCGCCTCGGAGGAGGGGTCGAGTCGCGAGTAGAGCTCTGCCTTAGCGGCCTCGGGGTCGGAGAGGTCGATGCCGCTAGCGGCTTGGATGAGCGGTTGGAAGGTCTTGAGCATCGGGGTCGTCGGTCTGCGCCCAATGGGCGCCTCTTGCGGGGTCATGGGAATCCGCCGCGCCCAATTTTTCGACGCTGGCAGGGGCCCCGTAGAAACGTCGGAGCCTCCCCCAAGGTAACCTCCGGGGCGTGCCAGCACCTCTCAAGCGCCTCCTTGTCGTCGCCCTCTGCGTCTTCGCGTCCTGGTACGCCCATAAGCCGCTCCTCGGAGCGGGCTTTCTTGGGTCGGACACCTCGGTGTTGGAGGACGTTGGCCAAGCGTTCGGGCCCGAGCGCGGGGCGGGAGCTGCCTGGAGCGTGTCCGCCCTGGACCACCGACCCGCGGCTACCCTTTCCCTGGCGCTTTCTAGGTCGCTCCACGCGACGGACAACGTCTACACACCCGGGGACGCAGGGCGGCTGAGGCTGGAAGGCCTACTCCTCTTGGTGATGGCAGCCTTCGGCGTGCGTATCGCGGTGATCCGGGCGCTCCGTCCGTGGACAGGGGAAGACCACGCGCGCGCCGCGGGGGCGGCCTCGGGCGCCTTCCTCATGGTGCACCCTCTGATCGTGCCGGTGGTGGGCCACCTTACGAGCCGTGGGGACGTCGTCGCCCTAGCGGCGAGCGCGTGGTCCGTGGCGCTGCTGCTGAAGGGACGCCAAGATCGCCGCGCCGTTGCGATTGCGATGGCGTTCATTCTCGCTACGGTGGCGGCAGCCTCGTCGCCGGCAGCCTTGGCGCTGGTTCCCCTCGGGTTCGGGCTTGAGTTCATCGCGGCGCGCCGGCACCGGCCGCTCGTACAAAAGGTCCGCACGGCCGTGCAAGTGGCTCTCGGATACGCAGCGGCGCTGGCGTTTGAGACCGCGGTACGCCTCGGGTTCTCAGCTGGGCCGGACGGTCTTCAGGCGGCAGGAGCGGCCGTCGATCCAGCGGCCCTTCTCGCCGGAACCGAGACGGGTTTCGCCCATGCGTTCGCCCTCGCAGCGGAGAAGACCGGCGTCGTTGTGCTGCCCGTGAACACGACGGGACTCGGCATGCTCGGGTACGTCCTGGCCGTCGCGGCTCTGCTCCTGGCGCTGCACCCCGGCTTCGTCGCGGCACGCGCTGCGCCGCGTCTTTGGGGGCGCGTGCTGGGCGGCTGGGCCATCGCGCTCCTCGTCCTGCTCGCCCTGGGGGTGACGGAGCGCGCGGAGCCCGCCCGTCTTGCGGATGCGCCCGGCACGCTGACGCTCGCGGTCTGCATGGCCGTGGGGCTGGGGGTGTCGAGCACGGCTCTCTCGGGCGCGCGGCGCACGTTTCTTCCCGCTCTGACAGGCCTTGCCTACGCCGTCCTCACCGCAGGCAGCGGAGCAACGATCCAAGAGGCCGCCGCAGAAACCGGCGCTGTTCAGGAAGCCATCCTCGATGCGCGTGCGCACTTCGAGGACGACGGACGCGATGTCGGCCAGATTTGGGTCCTCGACCCACCCCGCACCGTAGCGGGGGTGGAGACGCTGCTTCCGCGCCACGATGGGAGCCTTGGGTCCGCTCCTTTCTTGCCCAAGGGGTCCAAGCCAGTCCGCGTGCGGGGCGTTCGATCTGCGTCCTTCTGGGTGCTTGCGACGGACCCTGAGTTCGACGCTGTGCGCGAGGCGGGGCTCGTCCTGCTCTTGCCCCCTGAGGTCAAAGAGAACCCGGACGACGGGCCGCTCCTCGTCACGGTGGAGGGCGATGACACTGCGCCCACGGATCGACCGGGCCGACGTCGCCGACGTATCGCGCGGGATGTCACCCGTCGCGGCCTCTACGTCGATCGTGACTCCGCAGCCGCCGTGGATCCCGGCACGGGTCGAGCGGGCGCGCCGCGCCACCCGGGCCTTGGCTGGGTTGGCGAGGGTACGTCGCCCCCCGGCGTCCACATCGATCCCATCGCGTTGACCACGGTCGTGGCGACGCTGCCCAACTCACAGTCGCCGGACGTCGAAACCGACGAGGCTCCGCTCGTGCGTTTCCACGGCAGCTCGGACCTGGAAGTCGACGGAACGGAGCGCGGCGTTTGGATCGTGGGCGACAACGGGCTGGAGGCGGTGTTCTCCCTGGCGACCAGCCCAAGTTGGCTCCTCGCGGGGCCCCTGCGGTCCGTGTGGTTCCTCGGGGACCTTCAGTTTGCCGCCTCGACCCGGCTGAGCTCCGGCCCACCTGCGCTCCCTGAGTCGGTCCAGCCGAGACTCGTCAATGAAGGCGCCGACTGGAGCTTCGACGTCACCGCGGCGCCTCTGCTGCGGCCAGCATCTCGGGATGCTAAGGAGGCCTGGGTCCTCTTCGTTGTCGATCGCGCGAGTGGCGAAGGGCTGCAGATCACTCCGACCGTGACGGATACAGGCCGCCTCAACGTCCCGGGGGCCGGGGTCTTCCACAGCGCGCCCGTGGATTGGATTCTCGATCGAACCATCGGCGGGGTCACCGTGGGAAGGGCGAGGGGCCGGCGCACATCGTCGCAGGATGAGCCGAGGTAGCCGCTGCGTCGGAGCGCCGGCTTCGTCCAGGCCCGTATCCGCGCAATTGTTCGCGCTGTGGGTTACCTGAGCCGAGCCAAGGCCTGTAGCTTGCCCCCCATGTCGACTCAGCCCTCCACGGAACTGGATACGTTCCCGAACCCACGCCCCGGCCGGAACTACGAGATCCGGTTCGACTGCCCGGAATTCACCTGTGTTTGCCCGAAGACGGGCCAGCCCGACTTCGCCACGATCCGCATCAAGTACACGCCCGGCGACACCTGCGTCGAGCTGAAGAGCCTCAAGCTCTACCTTTGGTCCTACCGCGAAATGGGGGCCTTCCACGAGGCGGTGACCAACAAGATTCTGGACGACCTGGTGGCGGCTATCGCGCCCAAGAAAATGGTCGTAGAGGGAGACTTTTGGGTCCGCGGCGGGATCACGACCGTTGTGGAAGTCCAGCACCCGTAGACTACAGCGATGGGGCACGGGGCCGAATCAGACGCGCAGATCCGAGTGCTCTTAGAGCGGCTCGGGGCCGGTGATGCTGAAGCCTCCGACGCGCTCTTGCGGGACCTCTACGGGGTCCTGCGCTCGATCGCGCGCGAGGCCATGAGCCACGAGCGTTCAGACCACACGCTCCAGCCCACGGCCCTCGTACACGAAGCCTGGATCCGGCTCTTCCATCGGGAGGGTAGCGGCGAGCCCCTAGAGGTGGAGAGTCGCGATCACCTCGTGCACCTAGTGGCGCGCACCATGCGTCGGGTCTTGGTGGACCACGCGCGGGCGAAGAAAACAGCCAAGCGCGGTGGAGCCGCCAAAGGCCTGGAGCTCGACGAGGTCATCGCCCGCTTTGGCGAGCGCGGCACGGATCTCGTCGATTTCGACGACGCACTCTCCGTGCTGATGCAATCCGACGCAGAGCTCGCCCAGGTCGTGGAGCTCAAGGTCTTCGGTGGGCTGTCAATGGACGAGCTCAGTCGCGTCCTCGGGGTGTCGCTGGCGACGGCCGAGCGACGTTGGCGAGTGGCCAAGCTCTGGCTCTTGGAAGCCCTCAGCGAACAGAGCTGAACGTCAGCGTTCGCCGAAGCGGACCTACCAGTACTTCTCCATGTGGATTTGGCCCGGCTCGCGCTTTTTGTGTCGGGCCATTCCAATCGACTCCAGGTTCTCCTGCATGGTGGCGACCATGGCGGGGTTGCCGCAAAGGAACACCTGGCAGCGATCTTTCGTTAGCGGGCGCCCCGTCAATGCCTCGTAGGCATCGCCCTTGAGGTGGGTTTGCACGCGACCTCGGAGCCCGCTCCACTCCGAGCTGGGTACATCGCCCGTGACCGTCGGAAAGAAGTGGAACGTATCGTCCTTCTCCGCGAGTGCGTTGAACTCGTCGATGTAGCCAAGGTCGTGCACGAAGCGGTCGCTGTACACGAGGATCGTGCGCCCGAAGCGTGCGCGCAGAGATGGGTCGAGGATCATCGGGCGGTAGGGGGCGACGCCTGTGCCGGTTCCAACGAGGATGAGGTCCTCGGCGTCTTGGGCGCCTTCGAGCGTGAAGTGTCCCGCGATGCGCTCGTCGAGGTAGACGCGGTCGCCGGGTCCAGCGCGGAAGAGCTTCGGGGTGAGTTCACCGTCGTCCACACGCCGGATGAAAAAGTCGAGGGCCTCCTCACCGGGGCAGGATGCGATGGAGTAGGCGCGACGGACGACCTTGCCCGTCTCAGCGTCCCAGTCGTCCCCGAGTGGCAGGGACAGATTGGCGAACTGCCCCGGCTGAAAGTCCGGCAGCGGCCAGCCGTCCGGACGGACCGAGAAGGTCGTGAGGCCATCCGTCCATTCGCGTCGAGCGGTGATGGTGGCGTTGGGACCGAAGACTTTCATGGATCGATGGGGGGAAGGGAGTGGCGAGTGGCCAGGCGGGATCCGGACAGGGGGCTGACCGGGGAGGCTGACAGGAAGAGTCCGGAGACCGCACCGCGACCGGGTCAAACGGAGCGATTTCGATCCAAAATCAGACCTCTGAACGCCGTGTTCGGGAGGCTTTTCTCGGCCTTTCTTGCGGCGGCACTCTTAGGGGCCTACCTTCATCCTATGCCCCCGCTCTGCATCGCACGACCCCCGGAGAGCCTCTTCGGCGGAGCTGACTGGACCTCCCTCGGTCTTGTCTCATGCATTATCGGGGCCTTCCTCATCGCCAACTCGACGCTATTCGAGCATCCACGCTCCCTCGTGGGGCGATATTTCGGGCGCTCCACCGGACGCCTGCAGTCGGTGAGGGAGTACGTCTATAACAGAGTTCAAACGACCCTGGGCTTTGCGTTCCTCTTGGCTGGGTTCGGTTTTCAGTTGATCGGACGCTTTCGTGAAGTGGTGCCAGAGGGTTCCGGACTGGTGGAGCCACCGCTCTCGATGGCCTGGGTCGGCGTCATCGTCGCCTCGGCGATCGTGCTGCTCTTCAGCGGATGGTGGTGGTCCGTTTGGGCTTTCCGTCGCTACGTGCGCGAGTACTTCTCGGAGGACCCCCGCGACTTCATGGCGGAGCCCGCCGTGGCCCGAGAGGTGGGCGAGCTCTTCGGCATCGAGTCCGGCGAGAACGACACCGTGGAAGACTATGTGAAGCGGCTCGTCTCCGAGACGGGCCTGCCACATCTCGGTGGTCAGCGCACGAGTCCAACAGCGTCACCGAACACAGGCTCCACAGGGTCGAGCCCTTCGACCTCGCCACGGCCTGGTGGAGCGGGTCCGCTCGGCGGCCTGAGCGGCCCCAGCCTCAGCGGCCCCAACCTACGGGGAGCCATGCCCCCAGGGGCGGGCTCAGGTGGCGCCCCCCCGGGAGTGGGCGGCTTTGCGGGTGCGAGCATCCTGCCGGATGACTTTGAGTAGCTGATTCGTTCGGCGGCTTCGACTCCTTCGTGTTCGGCCGCAACCACGACGTAACCTTGCTGGCTCCGCCGCGGTCCTACGCCTATGGATGGGTAGGAAAACGTCACAGCGCTGGGTCCGCTTCGCCGCGCAGGCTTGGGAGTCTGCGCTCGATGGGCTCCTGCCGCGGCGCTGCTTCGTTTGTGGGGATGGTGACGTCGTCGACGCGCGTCGAAATGGGCCGAGCGATGGCATCGATGTATGCGCCGCGCACCGCATCGAACGTGGGCTTTCCAGCTCTGACCTCCATTCTGACTCCCCCGGAGTCGTTCGCTGCTTCCGCTGCCTGGACCGCTTGCCCGAGGGGATCGCGGCGGGTGAGCGCTGCCGCGCGTGCCGTCAGAGGCCGCCGAGCTTTGTGGCCGCGAAGGCGGCCTTTCTCTACTCGGAGCCTGGGGTCTCCGACTGGGTGCTGCGCCTCAAGCACGGGGCGAGGCCAGATCTTGCTCAGCCGCTCGGAAGGATGATGCTTGCTGCGCTAGGCGGCGACTCGAACGGGGGGCCCGTTCAGGGTGACCTCTTGGTGCCCGTCCCCCTACATTCTGCTCGCCTAGCGGAACGAGGCTACAACCAAGCGGCCCTCATCGCGCGGGAGCTCGCGCGGGGCGTCGGTGGGCACTACCTCCCGATCCTAGAGCGGCTGCGCTCTACGTTCGTCCAGGGTGAGTTCGCGGCGCCGTCCCGACGGCTCAATGTCCAAGGGGCGTTTCGCACGGTCCCCTCTGTGGATCTCCGAACGGTGGTCTCGCGTGCAGGTCGGATCTGGTTGGTCGACGATGTGATCACCACGGGTGCCACCGCCTCGGCTTGCGCGGCTGCGCTTCGAAAAGCCGGTGGCGGCGAAATCCGAGTGCTCGCAGTGGCGCGCGCCTGAGGTCGGCCCGTTACCCTCACCGCCATGACGCGATCGATTTCAGAGGCTGCCTCGACGGGCAGTGAGCTTTGGCTAGAGCCCTTCGGCGGGCTGGCGGGTGACATGCTCCTTGCGGGGCTACTGGATCTTGGGGATGAGCGCTTCACCCTCAGCGATCTCCGCGGGCTGGCGGAGGCGCTTGTTCCGGGTGAAGCTCAGTTGGCGCAGACCGTCGCTTGGCGCGGCTCGCTATCGGGGACCCATCTCGATGTCGTCACACCAGAGACCAAGGCGCCGCCCCACCGTCACCTGTCGGATCTCGCCGAAATCATCGACGGCTCGCCGCTTTCGACGGACGCTAGGGCGTTCACGATGGCGGTGTTGCGACGCATCGCGGTGGCGGAAGGGCGAGTCCATGGTTGTTCGCCTGAGGAGATTCACTTCCACGAGGTCGGCGCGGTGGACACCTTGATCGACGTGGGTGGAGTCGCGCTGGCGTTGGAGCGCCTGGGGATCAAGCGCGTTCACTCAGCCGCTCCTATCCTGGGCTCGGGCGTTGTGCACTGCGCCCATGGAGAGATGCCGGTACCTGCGCCAGCGACGGCTGAGATCTTGCGCGGAACGCAGACCATCGCTGGCGGCGGCGGCGGCGAGCGCTGCACGCCGACAGGCGCGGCAGTCCTCCTTGAGCTCATGGCCCTAGGCGAGACGTCCGGTCGGGAGCTCGCGGCCCAAGAGCGGGTCGGCGAGGTGCCCGACGCTTGGACAGCTGACGCGATCGGGTATGGGGCCGGAACCCGCGATCCCCGCGAAGGACCGCCGAACCTGCTGCGCGTTCAGCTCGGTACGTCCGGCGGGAAGCCTAAGGGCGGATCCACCCCGGGCGCGACCGAGACCATCGACGAGTTGCGCGTGAACCTCGATGACATGACGCCGGAGGACGTGGGCTACCTCGTCCAGAAGCTCAGGGAAGCCGGCGCCCTCGAGGTGTTTTCAAGTCCGGTGTCCATGAAGAAGGATCGCCCCGGCGTGCTTCTGACCGCGCTGGCGCGACCGGAAGATCGAGCCTCGCTGACCGCCGTCCTCTTTGGTCACTCCGGCACGTTCGGCGTGCGTTGGAGCACCGTAGAACGTGTCGTTCTCGGTCGCCGGTTCGACGAGGTCACGGTGGAGGGCGTGAAGGTCCGCGTGAAAGTACGCATCGCCGAGGGCGGGAGCGAGACCCGCTGGCTAGAGCACGATGATGTTCGCGCCCTAGCCGACGAGCTGGGCCTCTCTCTGGAATCCGCCAGGCGTCGAGTGCTTTCGGTCCTTGGCTAGGAGCGTGTCGCGCATAGCCGACGGAAACGTCGGGATCAGTACTGAATCTCGGCGTGCGCGAGGAAGTCGCGCTGCTCAACGGCGACGGGTGGGAACTCGTAGTCGCTTCCCGTGACGTCGAAGTTGTGCCAGACGTAGTACTTCTTGCCGATGTCCATGTACGCCCGCAGCTGGTAGTGCCCAGGCGGAAGCCCTGCGATCTCAAACCGTCCGCGCCCCGGCGAATGCGCCGCGGGCGGCGCGTCTTGATCCGGGTGCTCCAGTGCGGCTAGGTACTCCGCATGGGAAGCCTCGTTCGTCGAGCAGAAGGCCGTAGCCACGGGCTGCGACGGGTCGGCGAGATCGAAGATCTCTAGCTCGAGGTGGGCGTGGTCCTGATCTTCCCTAAATACGGCTCCCGCCACCTGGCGAGAACCTGGCAAGTAGAAGTCGAAGTAGGCGGATTCCGCGCTGTCCTGAACCGTGATCTGTGTCAGGGCAAGCCTGCCACCTTGATGGCCCGGCTCGCCTGCGTAGACGACCTGCCAGGTTCCGGGACCTATGGGGAGGTCGAACTGCCCTTGGGCATCGCAGTTGCCGTAGGCCGTGGGGATTCGATCCTGGTCGGCTTCGAGCTCAAAGCCGATTCGGCCGCGGGGCACGGGCTGGCCATCGAAATCGAACAGCGTGCCGCGGGCGCGAAGGCGGAACTGGAACGTGTCCCCCTTAGGCTCAAGCGGGGCCGCCTCCACACTGGGGGCGCTGGCTGGTTGGCGAAGCAGGGCGACGCGGGGCTCACGGGTAGGAACCTCCGTAAGGCTACCGGGCGTAGGTTGAGAAACTTCAGCGGCCGGCGGCTCATCGGGCTGCAGGGCGGCTTCGGTGGCAGTCCATCTCGATGTGGACATGGCGGCGACCAGTAGGGCACCTGTGATAGCGAGGAAGCGAATGCGCATGACTCTCCAATGTGGGTGAATGATGGGGTAGCAGCGCGCCCGCGATCAGAATCGCGAGCGCGTGCGAGGCGCTACCATCGAGTGGCGAGGGGACTTGGCAGGGGGCCCTTTGGCAGGGGCTTGGGAATGAGCCCAGCGGTGAAGCCAGCGGTGAAGCCAGCGCTGAGATCAGCGATCGACTCAGCCGTGGACTCAGCCGT
>CAYQKK010000037.1:23572-35687 GCA_964417955.1 uncultured Planctomycetaceae bacterium | reverse complement strand
GACTCAGCCGTGGACTCAGCCGTAAAATCAGCAGGGGCAGATTTCCTTCGGCGGAGAGATCTCTCTCTCCTCCGTGCGCCACTCATACCAGCAGTCCACCGGTTGGCTGTTGTCTACGCCGGTGGGCTCGTCCTCACACACCTTGACCTTGTACCGGATCTTGTACTTGACGTAGACCTCGATGCAGTCGCCCTCGGCGCCCCCGTTCTGGGCGGTACCGTTGGGGCCGGAGAGGACGCCACCGTCGTTCGTGATGGGAACGGTGAACGACGTGCAGTCGCCGCTTGTGGTTTCGGAGGCGCCGCCGAGTGGGTCGTCGCCCCCAACGGGATCTGACTCGACTCCGCTACCAGAGCCTGGCACGACTTCGGATCCAGGGGGAAAGCCTGGGTCGGTCACGTTCGCCTTGAACTTGATGTCGTGCGTGGCGCCGTCCGGGATGCACGGCTCGGTCAGGGCGGCCGCGCCTGCGATGGACGCGGTCAGGAGGAAGGCTGCGAGATGCTTCTTCATGGGTCTAATTTTGGGAGTCTGTTGGGAGTGCCCTGCGGGAAGCTAGGCACGGGCATGGTTTGCTGGGGTCAGGGGGTTGGGGCTCCACTCGAGGATCGCGAGAGCGGGGTCGAAGCTGAGCCTTCGTTCGAGCAGCTGCTTCAGTCGCACCCGGGAGGGGTGGGTGAGTCGCTGCTCATGGGTCTTAGGGAGCCGTGAGACCTGGGCGACCGAACGCCGTTCGGTCTCACAATCGTAATCGCTGCATAGCGTGTCATTATGAGAGTGAGGTACATTGATAGATTTGCCATGATGGGTTTAGGGTTAATAATCAATACGGGTAGATCTATTTTGGCGATGGGTGGGGTAGTGTTGCGGCGGGGTAGGCGCTCTGCCTGCCCCGGCTCAATCTCGTCACCGCTCACCACCGATGCAGCCAACTGCCCCACTTCGATCCTTCCTCGAGATCCCCTACGACGAATTGGAGGAGATGAACCTTCGGGCGAAGGCCCAGCGGCTTGAGCGCGTGGATGCTGATCAAGTCCGCGAAGAGCGCATCGCCTACCTAGAGGGCGAGTCGCGGATCAAGGCCGTCACGGTGTGCTTCACGGACCTTGAGGGTCGGATGCACATGCTGGACTACGACAAGAAGTTCCTGCTGAAGAGCTACGACAACCTGACCTTCGACGGCAGCTCGATCCGTGGCTTTGCCGATCAAGAGGAGAGCGACCTGCGCCTCGTGATCGACTGGCCGGCTTTCTACTGGCTCCCGTCCGACGTCTTTGGCGCGGGCAAAGTCCTTGTGTTCTGCAACGTGCTTGCGCGGGACGGCTCCCCTTACGGCAGTGACATGCGCGGACAGCTGAAGGCCTTCCTGGATCGGCAGCACAAGGAGAACGGTCTGACCTGCTTCGCGGCCAACGAGATCGAGGGCTTCCTGTTCAAGGGGCGCGACGCCGAGCGACGTCTCACCACGTCGGAGGGCTTCGAGTACGTCTCCATCGGCGGCTACTACCACTCGCTCCCGAGTGATCCGCTGCGTCTCTTCATGGACGCTGCCGCTGAGGCGCAGCGCGCCATGGGGTTTGCTAACGAGAAGGACCACCCGGAGGTCGCGCCGAGCCAGTTCGAGATGAACTTCGAGTACTCGGAAGCGCTGATCGCCGCAGATCAGTTCCAGCTCTACAAACTCCTCTGCCGCCAGGTCGCCGCGCGCCTCGACATGACGGCTTCGTTCCTGCCCAAGCCAGTCGTAGGCGTCAATGGCAGCGGCGCGCACACGAACATGTCCATCTCGAAGAAGGGCAAGAACATCTTCTTCGACAAGAACGGCGAGGACAAGGTTTCAGGCGAGGCTCGCGATTTCATCGATCGCATCCTGAACAGCGCCCCTGACATTTGCCTCGTCATGAATGCGAGCGTCAACTCCTACCGACGCTTGGACCCGGCGTTCGAAGCGCCGAATCAAATCAAGGTGTCGCCCATCGATCGCGGCTCCATGATCCGTATCCCCCTCGGCAACGAGCGCAGCGCGCGCGTCGAGGTGCGCTCCGTCGGACCCGATAGCAACATCTATCAGACGCTCTTCGCGATCTTCAAGACGGGCCTCGAGGGTCCGCCGAGCGACCCCCGGGACGAGACCAAGCGCACCCGCACGCGCTATCTGCCGAGCAACATCTACGACGCGATCCGGATCTTCAAGGGCAGCTCGTGGGCGAAAGAGCTCTTTGGCGCAGCCGTGCACGAACGCTTCGCCGACCTCAAGCAGGCCTCTGCGGATCGCTGTCCCAGGGCCCTAGGTTCGCGGGTCAAGGTGGCCGAGGTTCAGTACCACCACGAGGTGACGAACCAGATGCTCTGGAACGACTTCTGATTCCGGTCAGGCAGAGGGCGCGGCGCCGATGACGCCGCGCTCTTCGGTCGCGATCTCTCTCACGTAGCGGTTCTTCTCGTCCACGAGGATTTGCCTCGGGGGCTCCGGCTTGTCGCCGAAGCCGAAGGCCATGAGGATGACTTGGTCGCCCTCTTTCACGAGGTGGGCGGCCGCACCGTTGATGCAGAGGACGCCGGAGCCAGCGGGGCCAGGGATGGCGTAGGTTTCGAGGCGCGCGCCGTTGGTGTTGTCCACGATGAGGACGCGCTCGTAGGCAGCGATGTCCACTCTCTCCATCAAATCGGAGTCGATGGTGACGGAGCCCATGTATTCGAGGTCGGCTTCGGTGATGGTCGCACGGTGGATTTTCGCTCGCAGGAACTGGCGCATAGGGCTCTCGGGGCTTTCTCGGGGTGGGAGGACCACCTGGGTCCTCTGCGTAAGAGGGTAGGCGCAGAGGATGGGACCTTCCAGCTCAGATACCTCCCGAATCCCGTCTCCCGGATCTGGAATCGGCCCTTCGAGATTCCTAGAGTCGCCCGTAACGGTGCTCACGCGCTGCCCACGCTGAAGCCCCCGGCCACCGCACGGTCGACGGGATCCTGTTCAGCCTGGAGGGGAATCCAATGATGAAACAACACCTGGTCCGAGCGGCACGCACGGTTGCTGCTACCGCGCTTGTCGGCGCCCTTTTCGCGGGGGAGGCTGCCGTAGCGGCCAACTCTTCACCCTCTGCCGCGGTGGCCGCCGCGCCATCCCAGGGCGCCGCCTACCTGCGCACGAAGGGCGAGGCCGTCGCGCGCAATTTTCCCGATCAGAACGGCTCGGCCCTCGCGACGATCGCGCCGGGCACGATCGTCCGGGCCTACCGCTCAAGCAGCGGCACACCTGTCTTTCGAGAAGTCGAGGTCGCCGGGGGCTTCCCCGTCTGGGTGTTTGGCGCTTACCTGCAGCAGACCGACACCGAAGGCGTGCTTATGGTGACGGGTTCGCGCGTGAACATGCGCCCCCTGCCCGAGCTGTCGGCCTCTGCGATGGCGTTGCGCTCGAAGCTCGAAAGCGGCAACCGCGTGAAGATGCTGGCCAGGGCGAACAAGTCGCCCCTGTTCCACGAAGACTGGATTCGAATCCAGGCTCCGGCGAACGCGAAGGCTTGGATCACGGACGGCGCCCTGGAGCCAGTGGATGCCGCACTCGGACGAGCACGCTGGGCCGAGGTCAACGTGCCACTTCCCACAGCTCCCACGCGGCGCGCGGGCTTCAACTCCTCGAAGGCCTCATCGACGCGGACAGCAAGCGCTGCCGTGTCGCCCGTCGGCGGCGAGGTGATCCTTGATCTCGCGGAAGCTGACAAGGCATTCCAGGCCGCGGACGCACTCGAGTCGCCGACCTCCGAGGTGTGGCAGGACGTTGTGGACGCCTACACGTCCGTGGCGGAACGCGCTCCCCAGAGCTCGATCACCTACTCCAACGCCATTGCACGGATGGAGGACGCCCGCATGAAGCTGGAGGTGGCTGCGCTCCGCGACGAGCTCGTGGCCAAGCGCGAGCGGCGAGACGAGGAAGTGCGTCAGATCGACGAGTTCCTCGATCACCAAAAGCGTCGCCGTTCGGCGCGCTGGGATCGCTACGAGGAGCGGGGCTGGCTTGAGTCGCGCAACGTCGGCGGCCAAAAGCGCTGGTACCTTGTGTTTGCGGGCGCCACCGTGGCCGAAGTTCGCTGCATGAGCGAGCGCTACCAATTGGAGGTCTTCGACGGCTTTGAGATTGGCGTCCTTGGCCATGAGGTCGTGCCCGTGGTCCAAGCGACGCCCTCCACACTTGCGGAAGCCCGAGTGGTGGACATTCAGCGCATCGAAGTCATCTCGGCCAAGGCGAGGCTCTAGGAGTCGCGATCCCTGTGAAGGTCCTCCTTCAGCTATTGACCGCGCCGTTTCGCGCGCTGGGGCGACTGCTGTTCAGGTCGTCGGGCGGCGGCTACCTCTGCGACAATTGCAAGTGGGACTACGGTGACGCTTGCAAGCGTCCAGAGCGCCCGAACGCGAAGACGTGTCCGGACCACAAGCGACGCTGACGAGAAAAGGGGGAGGCCGCGTTCGCGCGGCCTCCCCCTTTTCTAGTCCACCTCACCACCGAGGAACACGTCGGCGCTCAAACGGCGCTCAACGCGTGGGACCCAGTAGTCCCGAAGCGCCCCGAGCTCGCCCTTGGGGATCGCGTCGCGAATGAGCTCCATCAGTTGGTGGAAGAGGAAGAGGTTGTGCAGTGACAGCAGCGACGCGCCAAGCATCTCGCCAGAGAGGCAGAGGTGCCGCAGCACGCCGATGGACATGTCCTTGACGTGGGGCGCTTGGAAGACGTCGTCGAGTGGAGCGTCCACGTTCTTCCAGCCGGCGTTGCGCAGGTTGATGCGGCCGCGGCTGGTCCACACTTGGTGCGTCCTTCCGTGGCGCGTGGGGGTGACGCAGTCGAAGAGATCGACCCCGGCTTCAACGGCGTCGAAGAAGTCCCGAGGCGTTCCAACTCCCATGAGGTAGCGAGGCCGGTCCGCCGGGAGCGCAGGGGCGGCGGCATCAACCGCAACGCGCATGCTCTCGCGGTCCTCACCGACACTCACGCCACCGATCGCATTGCCAATGAAGTCAAAGCCTGCGACGACGTCGGCCGAGGCTTCCCGAAGGTCGGGGAAAGCGCCACCCTGGACGATGCCGAAGAGCGCTTGCTCCGTTCCCTCGACGCCGCCTGACATCTCGTAGGCCGACGCGCACCGTGCCAGCCAGCGGTGAGTGCGTGAGGTGGCTTCGATGACGCCGACGCGGTCGCGCGGATCCGGCGGGCAGTGATCGAAGGCCATGAAGACGTCGGGGCCGAGCCGCTGCTGGATCTCGACGGCTCGTTCGGGCGTCAATCGAATCATGTCACCGTCGACGATCGACTTGAACGTCACGCCGTCGTCGTCCAGCGTCGAGATATCCGCCATGCTGAACACTTGGTAGCCGCCGGAGTCGGTGAGGATCGGACCGTCCCACCCCATGAACTTGTGCAGGCCGCCAAGGGCCGCCACGGTGTCCTCACCGGGGCGCAGGTGCAGGTGCAGCGTGTTGGCGAGGATCATGGTGGAGCCGACCTCGCCGATGTCCCGTGGAAGGACGCCCTTGATGGTCCCGCGCGTTCCCACGGGCATGAACGCGGGCGTCTGAACATCCCCATGGGGCGTGGTGAAGACGCCCACCCGCGCGCGGCGTGCTTCGATGTCCCCTGGGGTCGTGGACAGGACCTTGAAGCCAAAGCCTGCGCGCTCGAAGTGGGGAAGAGAGGGCTCGGTCATGGCTACGGTGCGCTCAGAGCGATGCGCTTCACGCTGGTTCCCGGATAGTAGTGGCTGAGGATTTGCTGCGCAGACCAACCCGCACGGGCGTAGTCGCGGGCGCTCTCTTGGCACAGGCCGACGCCGTGTCCACGCCCACGCCCTTGCACGCGAAGCGTCGCGCCGGCCGTGGGGTCACCGCCCGATTTGGGGCTCAGTGCGTCCACCACGCCGCTCTTCCATTTCTTGTATCCGAGGGCAGCCCGCAGTGCGTCGAAGCGCAGGTTCTTTGCACCGGACGGGCCGGCTACGCGAACTTCGAGCCAGCGCCCGGCGCTGTCCTTTTGGGTGGGGGTGATGCTGCGGATTTCGCCGCCGAGTTTCAGCCGTGCACCCGCCTCCACGAGGGCCGTTGACTTCAGGTCCATGGACCAGGTGAGGGGGCGCTTTTCGGCGGCGCCTCGCTGAGACGCTTCCACGGCAGCTCGCTTTTGGCACGGGGCGCACGGGACGCCCGTCGGGCCGTGGGCATCGTAGCGCTGCACCTCGGAGCGGAAGACATCCGCAAAATTCGCGGTGTGGCCTCCGCAAGAAGCGTGGTAGCGCGTCTCCTCCAGCCGGTCGCCGCGTACGACGACCATGCGCTCGGTCCGGGCAACGGCGGCGCGCAGGCGTTCAGCGACGGCCTGGGCTCCCTTCGAACCGGTGCCATCGTAGGTGCCGCGATAGGCTTGGTCCATGACGCCGTCGGTGAGCACGGCAGGCTGGCCGTCCTGACGCCGTTTCGCGATGGCGGAGACGGCGAACGTCCGTGCTGCGATGGCCATGGCCTCGAGCTCGGCAGGCGCGGCCGACCAGATCGAAAGCTCTGCAGCCACGACTCCGGCGACGTAGGTTTCCAGCGGCAGGATGATCGTTGCGCGCAGTCCGCCACCCGGTTGATTCGCCACCTTGAGGTCCCCGTAATGCGTACGACCGCCGACTCGAACGGGACCGCGTATGACGCCTTCACCGGCGCGCGTCACGCGGCGGATTTCCTTCGAAGGCAGCTCGACGGAGAGGGCCTTGCTCCCATCCAGTTCGGTTAGGTGAATCTCAACCGACCGAGGAAGGACCAGCTCGCCGCGCGGGTTCTTCGACAGCCAGTTGACGGCGGGCGCCGGCCTCGTCGGCCGCACCGGTGCGCTCCGTGGAGTGACGGGTGCGCACGTCAGGTTGCCGAGCGCCAGCGCGAGACAGGCGAAGGGCAAGACGATGCTAGATCGGCTCATTCGAAAGGCAGCGGCGAGGTGTCCCCGGACGGGTTGCCGGCGGGGTTCGAAGGCTCGAGTCCGATGACGGAGAAACCCGCCGACGAAATCATGCGGCCGCGAGGCGTCTTCTGCACGAAGCCGGATCGCAGAAGGTGTGGCTCAAAGACGTCCTCGATGGTGTCTTCTGTCTCGCCGATCACGGCCGCGATGGTCTTGAGTGCGGCAGGTTTCGGAAAGTGCTGGGCTAGGCAGCGCAGGATGCGTCGGTCCATCTCCTCAAGGCCGCTTGCATCGACGCCGATGCTGGTCAGTGTCGTTTGGGCCAGCTCGCCGCTGATCACGTCGAGCCCGGCGACCTGGGCGCGGTCCCGCGCGCGCTTGAGAAAACGCCCCGCAATGCGCGGTGTTCCGCGGCTGCGCTTGGCGAGCAGCTCCGCAGCCTCATCGTCGAGTCCGATCCCCAGGATTCCAGCGGCTCGATGGAGGATGAGCACGAGATCGCTCGCGGGATAGGGATCGAGGCGTTCGATCAGGCCAAACCTGGCGCGGAAGGGTGCGGACAGGAGACCTTCCCGGGTCGTGGCGCCCACCAGCGTGAACGGCTCGACGGTGATGGGAAGGACGCGGGCGTGGGGGCCAGAGTCGATGGTCATCTCCACGCGGAAGTCCTCCATCGCGGTGTACAGGTACTCCTCCACGCTGATGGGCAGGCGATGGATCTCGTCGATGAACATGACGTCTCCGCGCTTGAGGCTGGTGAGCAGCCCCACGAGATCCCGCGGCTTGTCGAGGGCCGGTCCAGAGGTGGCATGGAGCTCAGAGCCCAGCTCCTCAGACAGGATCCTCGCGAGGCTCGTCTTTCCAAGGCCAGGGGGCCCGCAGAAGAGGACGTGGTCAGGGGGCTCATTGCGACCTTGCGCCGCACCCAGGTGGACCCGAAGGTTGGCGACGATGCCCGGTTGGCCCACGAACTGCCCGAGGTTGCTCGGGCGGAGTCCAAGTTCGGTCACCCGCTCGGGGGCGGCGAGATCGCCGATCCCATCGGACGATGGGAGGGGCCCGGCGAGGGCTCCCGCGTTGAAGACGTGGTCGACCGAGGGGCCATCGCCTCCTTCATCTTCGGGTGGGTGCGCGTTCACGGGACCATTTTGGGCCCCGCGGGCCCCAGGTTGCACGCTGAACCCGTCGTATTCATGAAACGGCGGGTTGAGTCGGCGTAGAGCGCCGAGCGCTCCGATTCTGTTGCCGCCGAGGCCCGCTGTGCGGGATCGCTCATTGGGCGGGGCGCGAGGTCGGCCTAGGGGTGTGCGGGCGCACAGTTTTGCGCCCGCCGTCGCTGATTTGTCAGGAGAACGAGATCGTTACCGAGGAAATGGAGTGTTACGTAAATCACTTTGTTCCCGAGGTTTACGCCATGCTGCTGACGCGATGGACTGTGTCGAAAGGGCTGAGTCGCCATTCGGGCACGTGAGTTGTGGCTCTCGTTTGGCGAAAGTTCCCCTGGCGAGATGCCACAGGGCCTCTCTCCACCCCAGACCTTCTGAGCTAGCAGCGTGTCGCGCATGGCTGAATCCTCCGCTAAAAGGGCTCTTCATCGCGAAACTACGCTCACTTCACCCTCTATTCGCACCTTCCGAGATCACTGCTCATCCTTTGCTCTGACCGCTCATCGCGCGGAGCTTGGATCCAAGACGACTGGCCCTTGGGCCGCTAATTCCAGCGGGGTTCCGTATTGGCCCCTCCCTCTGCAGGCATCAAACCGTAGCCTGTAGCGGTCAGAACCAGACGTCTCCCCCCCCAGACCTATTTGCACTCGGCAAGTCGAATCACCTTCGGCGTTCCATATGCCCAGAGACACCATGACCGCGAATTCGTTCGTCCTCCGATCACGCCTACGCCAGACCGCACTTGTCTCGGCTTCTCTCTTTCTGATGACCGCCTGTGGCGGCTTTGACAGCAGTAAGAACTCGGTTTCCGGCGTCAGTGGATCAGGGGCCGTGTTGAGGCTCAACGAAGTCAGCACCGGCTTCGGCCAGATCCTTCCGCACACCGTCCGGCGACCGGGTACGAACGAGCTGATTTCGATCCGCTCCCTTGCCGACATCGCTGAGAACGTCATGCGTGGAAACGGCATTGAGCCGACGCCCACCTTCCCGACGGAAGCGGTCGAGCCGGACTTCACCCCGGGCAACCACTACATCTACGCGAACTTCACGCAGGTGATCGACCCCCTCGACGTGCTCAACCCGAGCCCGACGAGCTCGGGCCTTTCCGGCCCGGTCAGCGTGACGACGATCAACTCGGCGAGCGGCTCATCGCTTTCGGCTGACGGCCGCGCCTTCGTTGGGGGCAAGACCCTCGTTCGTCCGGCGAGCGGCGGCCAGCTGGAGCTCCAGCAGTGGGTCACCTACGACCAAGATCGTCGCATGATCGTTCCTGCGGAAGGTTTCGAGGACGAGGCGCAAGGCTTCCCGACCCTCGGTCGCGTGGTGGCGAACGCTGCCACGCTGGTCTCCGACAACACGATTCTCTTCGTGGCCGATGCTGATGACGACCTCACGTCGTTCGAAACGTTTCCCCAGGGCGTCACGCTGCGCTTCCGCGTCACGACCGCGCTGCGCGCGGCGAACGGCGAGAACCTGACGGACCAAGTCCTGGCAGCGACGACCGTCGGCACTGACAACCTCACGCCGGAGCTGCTTCGTACGCCGCCCCCGGCCGAGCGTCCGCTGATCACGCCGGGTAACGGCGACATCAACGTCGACCCCGAAACCACCATTCGCTTCGAGTTCACCGAGCCGGTTCAGCCGTTCTCCGTGGGCGAGGTCGTTGGACAGGGCCCCCCCCTGCTCTCCAGTGCGATCGAGCTCCGCTTCGGTCCGGACACGGGCCCCACGAGCGTGCCGGTCAACGTTGAGCCGATCAGCCCGTTCGACCTCTCGACGTACATCGTGACGCCCGGTTTCCAGTTCCCCGGTCAGGGCCCTGAGTTCCTGACCTGCGGCACGTTCTCGACGGTGTCGGTCGCGATGCGAACCAACCAAATCGAAGACCTGACGCGGGCCGACGACCCGAACAACCCGGGTCAGTTCGTCGCGAACGTCAACACCCGTAGCGCCGACACGTTCTTCGAAACCGGTGAAGGCCCCGGCGTTGTCAACGCTCCTGTGGCTCCGGACGTGATCTACGTTGGCCGAAGCGGAGCGAACTCGGGCGTCTCTGTCCTCGACCTGTGCGGGTTTGGTCAGTCCACTGGCAACCCGATCAGCAGCATGCCGTTCCCCCTCGACGGAGAGACGCGCTTCCCCTACGACCCGAACGTAACCCAGAACCCGTCGATCCGCCCGATCCTGACGGCTGGCGAGTGCACGCTGGACGGTGGTTCCGCAGGGGTCTTCACGCTGACCCTCGACAGCAGCTTCCAAGAGCTTCTGGCGACCGCGCCACTGCTCAGCTCGGCAACGGACATCCACTTCGGTCACGCCCTCGACGGTACGTTCCGCAACTCGCCTCCGCCCTTCGGCTGCCAGGCCGGCGGCGGCAACGTTTGCGCCCTGGACGGAATCAAGATCATCTCGACGATCCAAGGCAACCAGCCGAACACGGTGGCTCCTGCACAGGACCTGCAGTTCGGCGGTGGAATCAACCCTGGCTACGAGAACGTCATCTCCTGGGCACCTCACCCCAACCCCCCGGGGCTGTCGTTCCCGCCCGAGTGTGTGTCGCCGTTCCTGGCGGGTAGCGAGCCGACCTCTGTGGACGGCATCACAAACCCGACAACCGGCATCGTGACGCCGATCCAGAACCTTCTGGTGACGGGTAACCCCTTCCCGATTCCCGCGACGTCGACGCCCCCCACGGGCCTCTTGACCCTCGAGCAGAACCAGTTCTTCCTCGGGCCGTCCTTCGGTCAGGTGGATCCGCTGCTCTGTACCGCCTACCAGATTCGCCAGCAGATTGGCCACTTCCTCTACGTTGCGGACCGTCCGCGGAACGAGATCGTTGTGTTCAACTCCAACCGCATGCTCGTCGTCGATCGCATCCCGGTCGCCGACCCGACCTCGATGGCCATTGGCCCGAACATCGATATCCTTGCGGTCTCGAACCAGCTGGCGGACACGGTGACGTTCATCGACATCAACCCGAGCTCGGCTCAGTTCCACCGGGTCATCGACCAAGTGGAAGTCGGGAACTCGCCCCGTGGCCTCGCCTTCGAGGGCTCCAACGAGGACCTGATCGTCTGCAACGAGCTGGACAGCTCGATCTCCATCGTCGCAGCCAGCAACCTGCTGGTGCGTCGAACGATCAACTCCCAACTCAACCGTCCGTTCGAGCTTTCCATTACTCCGCGCATGACGACCTTCTCGTTCTCGCGCGGCGTGTACTTCGGCTACATCCTGAATCGGACGGGCACGATGGCGCTCTTCGAGTCGGGCCCGAACGGCGTGAACGGCTGGGGCTTCGATGACGTCGTGGGTATTCTGCCCTTCGACTTCCAGGCGCCCAAGACGATCCAGGTCGACCCGATCAACCTGGACGCCTCGGTGTACGTGGTCCACGAGGGCGCGATCGATCCGAACACCGCAGTGGCGGGTCCGCTCGGCGAAGGTGCGATCTCCCGCTTGCGCATCGAGAGTGGCCTCTTCGGTCAGATCTTGCTGACGCAGTCGGGTGCTGGTGCCTCGAACTTCCGAGACCTCGCCTTCAGCGTTCCGCTTTCCTTGAGCCAGGCAGAAGGTCAGCTCTCCGGTATTCCGATCGACATCGCGTTCGACAACCAGCGTAACTTCGGCGGCCTTCCAGGCCCGCGTAACGACTTCAGCGCGGGTTCTCCGATCCCGGCTAACAACAAGTCGACCATCCGGGACGTGGACTTTGTGGCCATTCCGATCAACGCATCGGAGTCTCAGTTCCTGTTTGCGGCGGTTCCGAACCCCGTGGGCGCGAGCGGCGTGATCGACGTGCTCGCCCTCGGCATCACCGGTACGCCGCGCTTCGACACCAACCCATACGTGGACGGCGTTCAGTCGGTCGACGTGCCCCAGGTGTCGGTGCTCTCGGATTACTTCCGACAGTAGGCCAGCGGCTGTACGAAACCTCTGGGCAGGCCCCCTCGGCCTGACCAAATCTCAAGCGCCCCCCGGCCAAGCCCCCCGGCTTGTCCGCGGGGCGCGTGTTTTTTAGTGGGAA
>CAYQKK010000037.1:14480-23562 GCA_964417955.1 uncultured Planctomycetaceae bacterium | reverse complement strand
CCCCCCGCGCCCCCAACAAAGCCCCCGCCCCCCGGGCCCACCCCCCTTGGCTCCTGCGCGGGGCGCTTCTTTTATCGTGGCATCTGCCCCCTGAAGCGGCTCGAATGACCTCCGTATGAACGCGACGCAGGACTCGCAAGGAGTGCATAAGAAGGACCCGAAGGTGGTCCAGGGAATGTTCGCGCGCATCGCTGGTCGGTACGACGTGGCGAATCGTGTGCTCAGCGGGGGCGTCGACACCCGTTGGCGTAAGCTCGTGATTCGAAGGGCGGGCGGCGACCTTCGCAGCCAGGTCGCTGTGGACGTGGCCTGCGGCACCGGTGACCTTGCGGCCGCCCTGGATCGTGCGGGCGCGGAGGTTCTCGGCGTGGACTTCACGTTTGAAATGCTCGCCCATGCACCGAACAAGGTGCGTCCGGGGATGTGGGTCCAAGGCGATGCGCTGGCCATGCCGGTTCAGTCGGGTCTCGCCGACGTGGTGACGATGGGCTTTGGCCTGCGGAACGTGATCGATCGCAGGCAGTGCTTTCGCGAGCTGCTGCGGATCACCAAGCCGGGCGGGAAGGTGTTCATCTTGGAGTTCGGAATGCCCGACCGCGACCTGTTCGGTCGAGTGTATCGCTCTTACCTCACCCACGTCCTACCTCGGATCGGCGGCGTCCTTTCGGGGGACCGCGCCGCGTACCGCTATCTCGACAGTACCGTCCAGGCCTGGCCTGAGGCCGACCAGCTCGCCGAGGAAATGCGCGAGGATGGGTTCGAGTCGGTGGAGTTCCAGCGCCTCTTCAGGGGCATTGCCTACCTCCACGTAGCGACGGCTCCCGGGGGTCGCGAGTAAGTGCCCCTTTGGTCAGTCCTTCAGCGCCGGCGTCCCCATGAAGAGGAGTCTGAGTACGACGAGTACGAGGACGAAGAGTGGGAAGAGGGCGACGAGTGGGAAGAGGATGAAGACCAGTGGGACGACGACGATGAGGAGGAGGGCGTCGACTGGTCCGAAGCGTGGGACGAGGACGGTGATGGTGAGATCTCCGCGAGGGAGTTCTCCACGACCGTCAGCTTCGGGGTGCTGTCGATGCTGCCGCTGCTCCTTGGCTACGAATGGGCCCTCGGGCAGGCAGCGTCTGGACTGGAATCAACGCGCTCGATCGCCGAGGCGATCCTGAGCACGCCGCTACGGCCGCTCGGTACGGATTCGGCGACCTTGGTGCGGAGGTCGCTCCTTTTGGCGGTTGCCTTCTGGGGCCTCGTCGGCTCGTTTCGGCATCACGTTCCCGTTGTGCCGAGGCTCGTGCGCGTCCTTGCCGAAGGAGCTCTCGGAGCGATTCTCCTGGGTCCGATCCTCGCGATGACGGCGGAGGCGGCAGCGCCCTTCGTGGGCACGATGATGACCGGGGGTGTGGCCGGCGTTCCCCAGCTTCAGCGGGCTGCCTTCGTGATGGGGGGGGCCGCATTCGAAGAGATCGTGTTCCGCGTCCTCGCCGTTGCCCTCGCCTTCTTGGTATTGCGGCAGGGAGCCGCATGGTTCGGATTCGGCAGGCGCCTCTCTGGTCTGCTGGCGGCCATCGGAGCCACGGGCGTGTCGGCGTTCCTTTTCGCTGCCTTCCACACTGAGATCGCCACGGCTTGGCTGGGATTCGGCGGCGAAGCCTACGATCCCGCGCTCTTCACCTGGAGGGCCGCCTCCGGCGTGCTGCTTACGGTCATCGTTTTCTGGCGCGGGGTCGGTGTGGCGGCCTGGTCCCACGCCTTCTTCAACCTGGCGCTCCTGATCGGGGTGACGCCCCCGAGCCTGTTTTGAACGGCCAAGCCCGTCGTGAATAGGATGGGCTAAGATCTTCGCCATGACGCATGACGACCCTCAGCTGACCGCCCACGGAGGAAAGCACCTGCGATTCTTCGTTGGAATCACGGGCGGAAGTGGGCACGCCTACGCGGAGCGGCTCGTGGTCGAGCTCCTGCGGGCTGGCTGCGAGGTTGATCTGTCGATCACCGATGCAGGCTGCAAGGTGCTGCGCCATGAGCTCGGCGTCGAGGCGGGCACGAAGGGCGAAGCCCTGGGCGCATCGCTTGAGGCTTGGCTGACCCCGATGGGCATCAGTTCAGCGCAGCTTCAGCGCGTGCGCGTCTTCCCGTCGGACGCCATCGAAGCACCGGCGGCCTCGGGAACGTCGCTGACGGGCGGCGTCATCATCGCTCCGTGCAGCATGGGAACCCTCGCGCGGGTCACCTCGGGATTCAGCTCCAACCTCGTGGAGCGCGCCGCGGACGTCGCCCTGAAGGAAGGCCGCCGCCTCGTGCTGATGCCCCGTGAGACTCCGCTGTCGGAGATCCACCTTGAGAACATGCTGCGGGCCGTTCGCCTTGGCGCGATCATCCTGCCCTGTATGCCGGGCTTCTACCACGGGCCCAAGACGATCGATGATCTCGTGGTCCACGTCGTCGGCAAGACGCTCGATCGGATCGGCGTCGAGCAGAGCGTAGGCGCGCGCTGGAATGGACTCAACGAGTCTAAGGAAGAGCCCGAGGGCGATCCGGGGACCGAGCCGCAGGAGTGGGGGAGAGCTCGATGAGTCAGGTAGATCTCAGCGGCGCTCCAGAGCCGCAAGCGCCCCCTAGCCGGGCTGCCTTGACGCTCTCGATGGTCAAGTTCAGCCACTCGGTGTTCGCGCTCCCGTTCGCTCTCATGGGAGCGTGGCTTGCCTCAGGCGGCCTCCCGCGCTGGCGTAGCCTCGGACTCATCGTGGTGGCGGCCGTTGCCGCACGCACGGCGGCCATGGCCTTCAACCGACTCGTGGATCGCGACATCGACGCTGACAATCCGCGTACGGCCGTGCGCGAGCTTCCGAGCGGCGCCCTCTCCCCGTCGTACGTGGCGGGCCTCGTGGTCGTTTCGTCTGCCGTCTTCGTCCTGGCGGCGTACCTCTTGAACCCACTGAGCGCAGCGCTGTCGCCGCTCGTTCTTCTCGTGCTCCTGGGCTACAGCCTCGTGAAGCGTTTTAGCTCCCTCGTGCATTTTGTGCTCGGAATCGCTCTCGGCCTCGCGCCCCTCGGCGCCTGGATCGCCGTGCGCGGGAACTTCGAAGGAGACCTCGCCATTCCGCTGCTGCTGTTTGGGGCCGTGTGGACCTGGGTGGCGGGCTTCGACCTGATCTACTCCTGTCAGGACGCGGCGTTTGACGCCTCCCGTGGACTGCACTCGCTTCCGGCGAAACTCGGCATCGGTCGTGCGCTCGTGGTCAGTCGACTGCTCCACGTCGCGACGGTTCTGGCGCTTGTGGCCTTGGGCGTACGCGCTGACCTCGGCGCCGTGTACTTCGGCGCGGCCGCACTCGCGGCGCTCTTGCTCGTTTGGGAGCAGAGCCTCGTCAAGGCGGATGACCTGTCGAGGGTCGACGTGGCCTTCTTTACCGTCAACGGTTGGGTGGGGATCGCGCTGTTCGTGGGCCTCGCCGTGGACATGGCGATCGCCGGTGGGGGCGCCTGATGGCGAGGAAGAAGGCATCGCGCGGCGGCGGGAAGAAACGCGATCCGCTTCCCGAGGATGCACTGCGCAGCCTGAAAGGGTTGGTCGCAAAAGCGCTCCCGCCCATCGTCATCCTGCGCGGCGAGGAGAGCTACTTCCGCGAGCGCGGCGTCGCCATGTGCGTTGCTGCAGCGAAAGAGGCTGGCATGGAGATCTGCCGGCACGACGCCGTGGATCCTGAGTACTCCGGCGCCAAGCTCCTCGACGACCTCTCGACGGGGGCGCTGTTCCAAAGTGCGCGTTGCTTGGTGCTGCACAACGCTGAGCGCGTCGTCATCGAGCGTGCGTCCCAGTACTCCGCTGCGATTCGCGACGGGATGAAGGCGAGGTTGGCTTCTAAGGCCGAGGGCACTCTGGTGCTCTCCATGTCCAAGCTGCTCGGCACCAACACCCTCGCCAAGGCAGCCACCGCGGCGGGCGGCGAGATCGTCGGTTGCCGGCGCCTCTACGACAGCCCTCCGCCGTGGGACCCGGATCCGCGCAAGGCCGAGCTCGTTCAGTGGTGCGCGGCGCGCGCGCGCGATCTCAAGGTGCCCGTCGATCTCAACGAGGCCGCGTACATCGTGGCGGCCACGGGCAACGACCTCGCCTCCATCGACGACCAGCTCAAGGGACTGGTGGGGCGCGGCAAGGAGGCCATTCAAGAGCTCGTTGCGTGGGACGCGACGGCGTCGCCGTACGAAGTCGCGGAGCAGGTCGTCAGCGGCGACCTGAAGCGTGCACTGGTGGGCCTTGAGACCCTCTTCAGCGGCGGGGCTTCCCAGCGCGACGGCTCGCGCACGATCGACGTAGGAGGCATCGTCGCCCAGCTGTCCGCGGCCATCTCGGCGAAGGTCCGCGAGGCCGCCCGCGTGGCGGAGGCCGTGCTGGAAGGCCTACCACCCCAGCGCGCGGTGGAGCGGTGCGGCATCAAGGGGTCGCCCAAGATGATCGAGGACTTCCTGACTCGTTTCGGCGCCCGTGCCCCTGGGGACTGGACGGCCATGCTCGACGAGTTCGGCGAGTTGGAGCGCAGGTCTCGCTCGAACGTGACGGTAGACGTCACGGATTTCGCCCAGTTCGCCCTTCGCTGGCGCCGCCGGAAGACCCCGGCCCGTGCATGACCGCACTATCCCAAACGGTGCGCGGGCTCCCGCGTCCGGTCCGGGTAGACTGGCGGGATGAACGAGGCATTGGATACCCCGCGGATCGCGGTCCTCTCGGAGGTTGTGCGCAACCAGATCGCGGCCGGTGAAGTCATCGACAGGCCCGCCTCCGTGGTACGGGAGCTCTTAGACAACGCCGTGGATGCCGGCGCTTCTGAGATCGTGATCGATCTCGAAGAGGGCGGCATGCGGCTGGTGCGCATCACGGACAACGGGATCGGCATGGGGCCCGCGGACCTAGAGCTCGCGTTCCAAGCCCACGCGACCAGCAAGCTGCGCACGCCCGACGATCTCGACCACATCGCGAGCCTTGGGTTTCGTGGCGAAGCCCTCGCGTCCATGGCTTCTGTGGCGCGCTGCAAGATCCGGTCGCGGCCCCGCGGCGCAGAGACCGGCGCGGAGATCATTGAAGAGGGCGGCAAGCGCGGGCGCGTGACGCCCACCGGCATGCCCGAGGGGACGGTCGTGGAGATGCGCGACCTCTTCTTCAACACGCCGGCGCGGCGCCGCTTCCTCAAACAAGATCGTACCGAGCTCGCGCGCTGCATGGCCGTCATTCAGCGCGTTGCGCTCGCGCACCCCGCCGATGAGAACGGCGACGGCGGTGTCGGCTTCATCGTGAACCACGGTGGCAAGCGCACCTTCGACGTGGAGTCATCGATGGATCTCCTCGGGCGCATCCGGCGCATCTTTGGGGATGAGCTCGCGTCGAACCTTGAGCCCGTCGAGAAGTCAGCCGGCAAGTCGCGCGTCTACGGCTACGTCGCTCCCCCGCGCTTCGCGCGCCGCGACGCCCAGCGTCAGATGTGGTTCTTGAACGGCCGCCCCCTGAACGACAAGGTCCTGACCCGCGTCCTGAAGGAGGCCTATCGCGGGGTCCTCATCGACGGGCCGAAGCCCGTGGCCTTTTTGCACCTGGCCATCGATCCGGAAACGGTGGACGTGAACGTTCACCCTGCGAAGAGCGAGGTGCGATTGCGCGACGAGCGACCGCTGTTCGGCTTCTTGGTGAACGCACTCAAGGAGGCCGTGCTGCGCACGGACATGGCGACCCCAGGGGACACCATGCTGGAGAGCATGCGGAGGCGTGATCCGAAGACGCTTGAGCAGCGCGAGACCCTGCCGGATCCGGGACCCCTGAGTGGCCCTTTGGCTGGCGGAGCATCCATCGAGTCAGCCCGTAGCGGGGGCGCCATGGACGGCTGGATTCCGCGGCCGTCCGGAGCCGGGCAAGGCTCCGCACCGATGAGTCCCTACGGCGACGGCGGAAGCGGCTCAGCGTCCGCCCATCCGTCCTTCGAGATTCGCGACGTGGCGGCCACGGGGGGCGCTGACCGGCTGGACGGCGACGCCGCTGGATTCGAAGGGGGCTGGCACGCCGTCGACGACCTGCGTGGGCCTTACCTGCAGATCGACAAGACCTACCTGATCCGCGCGCTTCCCGACGGCTTCGAGATCGTCGACCAGCACGCGCTCCACGAACGGCTGACCTTTGAAGAGCTCCGGCGCGAAGTGGACGCCGGCAAGGTCGAGGTCCAGAGGCTCTTGACGCCGGAGCTCGTCGAACTCTCAGCGTCCGATCTCGGGCTGCTCATGACCCACCAAAAGTCATTGGCCAGGATCGGCGTGGAGATCGAGTCCTTTGGCGACAAGACCGTGGCGGTCCATGGCCTACCGGTGCGAATTCGCCGACCCAACGCCGAGGCCATCATCCAGGACATGGTCGAGGTGATCGCCCGCACCGGCAAAGCGCCGGACGCCGAGGACGTGCTAGAGGAAGTCCTGCACCGGGCTTCGTGCCGCTCGTCCATCATGGCCGGGGACGCACTGGACCAGTCGTCGATCCGTGCGCTCCTCGAGCGCGCACGGGACGCAGGGACGGATCAAACCTGTCCCCACGCTCGGCCGACGCGGGTGCGCTTTACGCTGCACGACCTAGAGAAGGCTTTCCACCGGAAGTAGCGGGGCCTTGCCGGCCCTCACTGCATTGCTCGCCCTCACTGGGGGAGAAAGTCCTCTCGCTTGAGGCCAGCGTCCATGTTGCTACGATCGGTCAGGAAGAGATCCGCGCTCGCGGTGTTCGAAAACCGGCGCCGCAGGCCCGTGGCCTTCTCCTCTTCGATGGGCATGACTTCGGTTTCGTAGCTGAGGAAACGACCGGGGACGAACGAGCGCGGCTTGCCCTCGGGGCCGCTCTGGATCCAGTCGGTGCACTGCACGAGCAGCGAGCCGCCGACCTGCAGCGGCATGTCTGTGCGATGGGGAGCCACGATGACTAGCTGCGGTCGAGACGTCTTCGGATCGATACCAAAGACGAGGCGCCGAACCTGGGGTCCCTTTCCGGCCGCTTGTTCCTCGCGACGCCTGCGCCGCGACGTGCGCTCGTCCGACAGGTCCTTGAAGTCAGGCGTCGCGAGCTCTAGCCAAACCAGTCCTTTTGATAGTTCGACGAGACTCTTGTCTCGGCCGTTCAGCTTGCCGTCGACGTCGGTGTCCGGCAGACGAACGCCCGGGTCGCCTTCGAAGTCGAGGATGCCTTGGTTGATACGCTGGCTGTCCCCCTTGATGGATCGCATCGCGAGGCTGACGACGCGGAAGCTCGCGGGGTCCGTCAGTCGTGCGATGTCGTAGGAGATACTCGCCCAGCGATCGGTCTCGGCGCGGTCTTCCCGGTGGTCACTGCGCGTGAGCTCCAACCAGTCGCTCTTCGTGTCACCAGAGAGCTTCTTGAACCAGTACTCGGGACGATCACCTGCTCCGAGGCCGCGCGTCTGGATGCTCTTGGGTCGATCCCTCGGGTCGAGCATGATCGCGCGGACGAGCCCGGGCCCCTGCTCCAAGTAGGCGAAGCGGGCGCGATAGTCGTTGGATCCCGTCTCGGAGCGAATGCGACCGTCAAACTCGAGCTCGAAGCTCCGCGCGGCCGCAGGACCGGTCGTCGAATCAGCGGCGGCGGTCTTGGGAGTCAGCGCGACGACCAGCTTGTTCCAAAGTTCGGCGGCCGCTGGCTGGGTGCCGTCGGGAATGCGCCCGGCAGTGGCTGGTCGGCCGTCCACGGCCATGACGCTGCCGGCAGGGAGTGCGCCCGGAGCGGCCAGGCGGCCCTCGGTAGGGGCGCTCACTTGGGCAGCGGCGCAAACCAAGGGTGCGAGGAGGAGCGTGCCGATGGCGGCGAGGGGGCTCATGGGGGAGAGATGCATGACTCAGATCGTGGGCTCCAGCGGGAAACAGTTCCAGAGGCGCGTCAGATTGCCGGACGATCCTCTTACGATTCGCCCATGACAGGCAGTCACGACCACCCCCAGGGAGACCCTGCTACGCAAACCGGCCCCGATATTCTCGATGCGTTGCCGCTTCGGTTCCTGGTGGGGACCACGGCGTCCGGCAAGTCCGGGCTCGCGCTGAAGCTTGCGGAGCACCCCCGTGTCCTAGCCAGCGGCGGCCTGGAGGTGGTTTCCCTCGACTCCATGAACGTCTATCGCGGCATGGACATCGGGACGGCCAAGCCCTCTCGCGAAGAGCGCGCTCGGGTTCCGCATCACCTCGTCGACGTGGCGGAGCCCTCCGAGAGGTTCGACCTCCAGAGCTATCTTGCCCTTGCGACTGAGGCATGCTCGGCCATCGTCTCGCGGGGCGCCACTCCGCTCTTCGTCGGCGGCACCGGTCTCTACTTGGCGGCACTCCTTCGGGGGCTCTTCGAAGGGCCACCCGCGGACCTCGAGCTGCGCGAGCGACTGCGCGCGGAGTCCGAGTCCGGAGCCGCCCCTCCGCTGCACGAACGTCTCCGGGCGATCGACCCGGACTCAGCCGAGCGCATTCATCCCAACGACACCCGACGCACGCTGAGGGCCCTAGAGGTTTGGGAGCAAACGGGCACGACGATGACGTCCCTTCAGGCACAGTGGAATGCGGAATCCTCTCCGCGCGAAGAGCGCGCTCGCATCGTCGGCCTGGAGGTCCCGGAGGAGCTTCGCGATGCTCGCATCCGCGCGCGAACGGACGCGATGCTCCAGGGGGGCTGGCCGCTGGAAGCGCTGGCGCTCGCCGAAGGCGCAGGGCTGGGAGACTCCGCCAGCCAAGCGCTCGGCTACGACACAGCGCTTGCGCTGGCGAAGGGCGAACTCGAACAAGAGGAGGCGGCCCAGTTGATCGCGCTGCGCACGAGGCAGTTCGCCCGGCGCCAGCGTACGTGGTACCGCAAGTTCGACATCCAGTGGCTGGACGCAACGGGCACAGATCTCGTGGAAGCGGCGCTGCGCGAACTTCGCTGGGAGTAGGTGACGCCCGCCCGCTGTCTCTCGGCTCCCCCCAAAGAGTAGACCCAAGCGTAGACCCAAAAGAAGACCCAAAAGAAGACCCCGGCGCCCGCGATGAGCGCGCCCATGTCAAGCGAGTAGATGCGCGCCGAGAGCGA
>CAYQKK010000037.1:0-14470 GCA_964417955.1 uncultured Planctomycetaceae bacterium | reverse complement strand
GTGGTTCTCATGGTCGTGAAGAAGCTACCACGATGGATACATCTATATAAAAAAAAAGAAAACAGAAACCGGAAGCAAAAATAAGAATCAGGTTAAAGAAAGGGCAATGAAAAACAATCCAATAAACACTCTAAAAACACCAAAAACAACCCAAAAAACACCCCCCCGGCCCGCGCTTTGCGGGCCCCGGGGCCTTGATGGTGTGAACGGGGAGAGTGCCCGAACTCTAGCCGACTATCAGCGACCCCTGGAGGTCATCTCGAACGGCGGAAGTTCGCCGTCCTCGCCGTAGAACGAACGGGCATCGGCGGACGTGATCACGCCCTGCTCGGAGCCCGCGGCGCGGATGCCGGACTTGAACTCCTCCAAGCCGCCGGGCTCGAAGGTACCGATAAGGGAGTCGATTGGGATCGGAACGAGGCCACCGGTGAGAGCGAAGCCGAGGATCAGACCTTCGAAGTGGACGTAGTTCCACGGGTTCGGCAGCAGCGAGTTCACAGGACGCGGCTCGTAGTACGCGTCGACCGGGGGCTGGTTCGGGTTGAGCGGGTTGTGGTTCAGGAAGTAGCGACGGAAGGTGAGTCCGTTCGCCTTCTTCCGGTTCCATGCGAAGTCCTTATACGAGGACTCCTTGGAGGCGTCGTAGCCCGTCAACGTGCGCGTCGCGCGCGGTGCCACGGAAGCGAAGTTCCAGTGATCGTTGAGGTTGTTACCCGAGAACTGGCAGGAGGCCAGGGCGGCGACGCAGGTGGCGGCGACGGCAGCGATGGAAAGACGCATTCTTGTATGAGAGGGATCTAATGGGGAGTACGGCGCGGTTCGGCCCGGATACGCCCGCATGGGGCTCTTATCGGGACGGATCGTGCCGGCTTCCCATGGGGGGAGCCAGGAGCTTGTCCTAGGGTGGGGGTTGTCGACCGTTCAGTCGCGCCCCGGGAGTATCATGGACGACCGCGCCCAAGTCCAGGCAGATCGGCAGAGTTGTCCGTCGAAGCCAGATTCCTGGGCAGGTCGCGGCGGTCCAACCCCTGCCTCCCAGGTGGGTCACCAAAAAAGTCCCCACGACCCCACATTCTCCCCATGCCCGAGATCGAACCGCTGCGAGCCGCCATCTTCGGTGGATCCTTCGATCCAGTGCACGAAGGGCATCTTGAGGTCGCACGGCGCGCCCAGGAGGCCTTCCAGCTCGAGCGCGTTCTCTTCATCCCGGCTGCCCAGCCGCCCCACAAACAGGGCCGCGAGCTCGCTGAGCCGCACCTGCGCCTGGCGGCGACCATGATCGCAACGGCCCTCGAGCCTTCGTGGGACGTCCTCGCCATCGAGCTCGCTCGAAAAGGGCTTTCCTATACCTACGACACGCTGCTGGAGGTGCCTGAGCACCTCAGGTTCCGTCTCGTCACCAAGAAGGAAGGTGGAATCGCGAAACGCAAGCGGGACCTCGAGCTGTTCCTCATTATCGGCAGCGATAACCTGCCCGGATTGCCAGGCTGGCACAAGGTCGAGGACATCCTCGCCATGGCGCAGCCCATCGTTGTTTGGCGCGGCGATCCCGAGGATCCGAACGCCAGCCCTGAGGGCGCCATCCGGGCCCTCGAAGGGCAGCTTTCCGCGAAAGCGATGCAGCGCCTCGAGCTTGGGCTGATTGGCCTACCGCCGTTCCCGATGAGTTCGACTGAAATCCGCGCGTCGATCGGAGCCGGAGTCCTCCCGGAAGAGGCGATGCATCCTGAGGTGCTGGAGTTTCTGCTCGAGCAGGGCATGTACGGCTGGCCCGAGGACGTGCCCAATCCGTTCATTCCCGAGCCTGAGCCAGTGGACGAGGAAGACGTTGACGACCCCGACGACGACGGCTTCGTGGACTTTGAAGAGGATGACCTCGAGGACGAAGCGACCGAGCAGGGAGGCATCGCCGAGCAGAAGGATCCACGTCCATGAGGGTGATGGTCGCACTCCTTGGGGCAGCCATCGGCACTTGGTTCCTCACCCACATCGCGCTGCGCGTTGGCTGGATCGACCAGCGCGCAGGGCAGGAGCACCGTAAGGCGCTACGTCCCCCCGTGGCGCTGATCGGCGGCGCCGCGATCTTGGCGGCGGTGCTCTTCACGATTGTCCTTTCCGCGATCGACTCCCCGTACCCGATGGAGTCGTTCGATGAGGACTTCGGAGGCATGGCCTGGCCCGGTCTTCTGGGCGCCTTTGCGCTTGGACTCCTAGATGACGTTGTCCCGCGCGGCCTGTCCGCACGGGTGAAGTTTGCGGGGCAGCTATTCGTGGCCGCCCTAGTGGCTCTCTTCCCAGGGGCGGTGTTCGCGGACGCGACGGCCACGGAGTGCGTGGTTCTCGGGGGACTCGCTCTCGTGGCCATGAACGCGGTCAATCTCTTTGACCACGCGGACGGGCTCGTTGGGGTCCTATGCACGATGGCCATGGCCGCGGGCAAGGCTCCCCTGGCGCCGCTGTTTGCCGCGTCGGCGGCGGGCTACCTCCCTTTCAACTTGGTTTTCAGGCGACGTGCGGACCGCGCTGAGCGCGACCTTGGGAATGCGGGCGCGCCGTCGGCTCCTTTCGCGATGCTGGGGGATTCAGGGAGCCACGTGGTCGGTGTGCTGTTGGCCACGACGCCGGGAGCCTGGTGGTTCCTGGCGCTGCCGCTGCTCGACATGGTTCGGGTGGTCTTCAAGCGGATCATTCAGGGGCGCGCATTCTGGCGCGGCGACCGGACCCACCTGGGGCATCTGCTCCACGGCATTGGGTTCTCCCCGGTCGTCACGGCGATCCTCGTGGCGGTGCTCTTGTTGCCGCCCCTGGTGGCGGTCGCGCTGCTGGATGGGCCCGCGACGCTCATGGCGGGGCTGCTGGCCACCGCGGCGCTCTACTTCGGAATGCTCGTCATGGCGGACCACGCCATGGGGGATGGCCCCCAGCGGCACGACGACTACGAACCCGTTCAGGAGCCTGGCTCGAGCGGGGCTTCCGTCTCCGATGTGTTCGCCCGTGCGAGCGGCGTCGAGGAGGAGTCCAGCCTCGCGGATCGGATCCTCAAGCCCCAGGGCCGCCGGGGCTCACAGCGCGGGGGCGGCGGGGGACTTTCTGAGCCGTCAGATGAACCAGGCAGAGAGCCCAATTCGGATGATCGCTTACCGCCCGAGGATCTGCCGCCTGAGCCCTTCGCGCGCCCCTCAGCGACCCCAGACGCCTCCTCGGGCCCCTTTGCGGCCCCTCCGCCCAGCGAAACCGACTCCTAATCGAGCGTGCCCCGGGGCCCTTTCGCTCGCCCGAATGCGAAGTGTCTGGGTTCCATTTTGGGGTGCGCATCCCGATACTCCTGGGCCAAAGTCCGCGCACACGGGCTCCCTCTGCTTTGACCTACCCTCTGACAGCCGTCATCAGCGACCTCCATGGCAACCGCCCTGCCACGGAGGTGTGCCTAGCTGACGCTGAAGAGCGCGGGGTCGAGCGCTTTGTTTGCCTTGGCGACGTGGTGGGCTACGGGGCGGAGCCCAGGGCATGCCTCGACGCGGTGATGGCGAAGATTGCCGGGCGCGAGGCGACGGAGGCGGCGCCGGGATTGCTTCCCGGGCTCTGCCTGCGCGGCAACCACGAAGAGGCCTTGCTCTTCACCGCGGAGGACTTCAACCCCAAGGCCCGCGCCGCCATCGATTGGACGCGCGCAGAAGTGGGGCGCGACCCAGAGCGTGCCGATGACTACTGGGACTTCATCGGAGCCCTCGAGCCAAGTCAATCCGACGAACGCGCCATGTTCGCCCACGGCAGCCCACGGGATCCGCTCCGCGAGTACGTCGTGCCCCGGGACATCCGGGACAGCCAAAAGATGGAGGCGCTCTTCAGCGCCATGGACCGTGGGGTCTGCTTCATCGGGCACAGCCACGTGCCCGCCGTGTTCTTTGCCGACGGCACCTACTTCGTGCCCCGCGGGGAAGACGCCGTCCACGGTCCCTACGACCTTGGCGATCTCGACAAGACCCGCGCCATTGTGAACGTTGGTTCCGTTGGGCAACCCCGCGACGGTGACCCGCGCCTTTCTTACGTCCTCTACGACGGCCAGAACGTCACGTTCGTCCGCGTTGAGTATGACCACGAGGCTGCCGCAGATGCTATCCGCGCAGTCGACGAACTCCCCGCCTTTCTAGCCGATCGGCTCGCCGCTGGACGCTAGTCCTCGACCCTGACCCCTCCCTGAATATGGGCCCGGAAAAGCGCCTACCACTGGCCCTCTTCCTCTGCATCCTCGTCCTCTTGGTGGTTCAGTTCCGCAACGCGCCGGAACTGCCACCCGAAGAAGCGACGGACCCGAGCAAGATCGAATCGGTCACGCAAAACGCGGTACTGGGAGCGGCGGCTGACGTCGCGTCCTCGAGCGGTGACGCAGCGTCGAGCCAGGAAACCCCGGAGTTTGCGGACAGTCCCCCGGTGATGACGGATCCGGAGGTTCCCGCGGTACCGGCTTGGTCCGAGTGGCGTGAGTTCGGAGCCAGCGGCGAGACGGGCCACATGTGGGTCAAGTTCGACAGCTACGGCGGCGGCATTGCGGAGATCCGCGCGGCCGATCACTTCGTGCGGCTCGGCCTGACCGACGAAGAGAAGCTCGATCGCACCAACATGGTGCCGATCGTTGTGCCGACCGTCGAAAAGGAACGCACGCTGCACTCGCTGATGCTGCGCCCGGGGCTGGCAGCCAGCAAGATCCTCCAGCAGAACCCAAGCCAGGTGCACTGGACGCACACGCCGGTGGATCGCGGCGTCGTCTTTACCCACGAGGATCCCTCGGGGCTCGTGCTGCAGAAGCGCATTGAACAGGTCGCCGGGCAGAGCCACTTCGACGTGGAAATCTCGGTGCGCACCACGAACGCTGAGCACGCGAACAAGCGCTTGGCCATGGGCTTCGTCGCGTCCGCGGGCATGCCCCAGGTCGGGGACGACAATATGTACCAGGAGCCGAAAGCCGTGGCTGCCCTGGTGGACAAGGAGATCAAGGACGTCGCGCCCGACCTTGACGGCTCGCCCCTGACCGAGAGCCTGCGCCAGGGCACGCTCGAGTTCTTTGGAACCCACAACAAGTACTTCGCGATGCTCGCGCGCCCGGTGTCGGAGTCGGCGAAGCTGCACACCCGCGAAGCCAATCTCGAACGCGTCTTCGACATGGGGTGGGCCGCCGACAAGACCCCCGATGTGTACGTCAAAGAGGGCTTCCGCGACGTGCTTGTCGAAGGCCATGTCGAGCTGACCTTTCCGGCCGTCGGCGCTGGCGCCAACACCTACGACTACACGATCTACGCGGGTCCGAAGGATCCCCTGCAGTTCACGCCAGAAGACGAGCCCTTCAACAAGATCATCGACGAAGACCTCGGCTTCTTCGACGGCATCGCGAAGCTGATCCTCGGGTTCCTGCGATTCCTCCACGGACTCCTCGGAAACTGGGGCTGGGCGATCATCTTTTTGACCCTGACGGTCAGGCTGATGCTCTTCCCGCTCAACCGCCGGATGCAGACGTCCATGGCGCGCCACGCCACGAAGATGAAGCGCGTGCAGCCGAAGATCGATGCGATCAAGGCGAAGTACAAGGACAAGCCCCAGGTGCTGCGCCAAGAGCAGGCCAAGATCTTCCAGGAAGAGGGCGTCATGCCGCCCCTCGGCGGATGCCTGCCGATGTTCTTGCAGATCCCCATCTTCTTCGGGCTCTTCAGCGCGCTGCGCGTCGCCTTTGATCTGCGCCACCAGCCTTTCATGGGCTGGATCAAGGACCTTTCGAAGCCCGATCACCTCGCGCGGATCGACCTGAACACTCACCTGCCGTTCATCGGAACCATCGAGTGGTTCAACCTGCTGCCCATCCTGATGGTTGTCCTTTGGGTCGGCCAGCAGCGCGTCATGCCCAAGCCCACGGCGCAGGACGACCAAGCGAAGCAGATGCAGAAGATCATGATGTGGATGCCGATCATGTTCGGCTTCTTCCTCTACAACTACGCGGCAGGCCTGTCGCTCTACATGATCACCACGTCGGCGTTCGGCATCCTGGAGTCCACGGTGATTCGCAAGATCTGGCCGATCGACGACACGGAGCAGCCGCGCAAGAAGGGCAAGTTCATGCAGCGCATGGAAGAGCTTCAGAAGCAGGCCGAGGCCCAGCAGCGCCAGAAGGCCAGCCAGAAGAAGGGCAAGGGCGGCAAGCGGAAGTAGCATGGCCGGTGGGACCATCGCCGCTGTCTGCTCGGCGGCCGGTCGCGGGCACCGGGCTGTTCTGCGCCTGTCCGGTCCCCGGACCGGACAGATCATTCGTGGGCTCAGCCGGCTGCGCGGCGGCGCGCAAGCGGGCGAGCTCGTCCTCGAAGGTCGCGCAGCGCTCGACGTCGACTTCCACGACGGTGTCGGGACGCTGCCCATGCGCCTTCTCTGGATGCCGGGGCCTCACTCGTTCACGGCCGAAGACGTCGCGGAGCTCCACATGCCCGGTCACCCGGAGCTCGTTGAGGGCGTGCTGGAGCGCATCTTGCTCGAAGGGGCGCGCCTCGCGGAGCCCGGTGAGTTCACGCGGCGGGCGTTCCTCAACGGGCGCATCGATCTGACCCGCGCCGAGGGCGTCGCGGCCCTCGTCGCGGCGCGCTCAAGTGAAGAGCGCCGCGCAGCGACGGCGCTTCTAGTCGGAGGCCTTGGACGGCGGATCGACAGCATTCGCGCCGAGCTAGAGTCCGTCCGTGCGCTCTCCGAGGCCAGTCTCGACTTCGACGAAGCGGACACGGGGCACGTGCCCACCGAGTCCATCATCGCCCTCTCCGAGGGGGCGCTGCGGCGCGTGAACGAAGCCCTCGGCTGGGAGCGCCAGCGCAGCGCTTCCGACCGGCTAGCGAGGGTTGTCCTCGCGGGTGCGCCGAACGCCGGTAAGAGCACGCTCTTCAATCAGTTGATCGGCGCTGAGGGAGCGAAGGCCGCCGGGCCAGCGATCGTGAGCGACCTCTCGGGCACGACGCGGGACGCGAAGTCAGGGGAATGGATCCTCGCCCAGGGTGTTCGGGTGTCGCTGTTCGATACCGCAGGGCTCGGTGAAGACGCGCCCAAGACCTCGGAACCAGACCGCTTGGCGGCGGAACGTGCGGCCGAGCGAATCGAGTCCGCCGACCTCGTTCTGTGGGTCATCGACGGGACCGCGCCGCCGGCTGAGGCACCTTCCGAGGTGGCAGCAGCCGCATCGGCTGGGCGTGTGCTGACGGTCATCAACAAGGTGGATCAGGCCGTCGAGGCGGGCATGGGCGGCGGCCATCTCAGGGTCTCTGCGAGTCACGGCACGGGGTTGTCTGAGCTCATCGAGGCGACCGAGCGGTTCCTGGGCCTTGCCCACGGGGTGGAGTCAGGCTCCGAAGGCAGCCAGGGCGCGACCTCCGGAGCCGCGTTTGGCCTTGGGGCTAGGCACCTCGCTGCGCTTGAGGAGGCCGCCCTGCGCATTGCCGCGGCGCTCGGGGCGATCCAGGTCTCAGCTCCCCTCGATCTCGTCTCAGAGGACCTCAAGCTCGCCACGGAAAGCCTCGACCAAATCACGGGAACGACGGTGCCTGAGGACCTCCTAGACCGCATTTTTGCCCAGTTCTGCCTCGGAAAGTAGACGCGGGAGTCCGCCTGGAAGACGACTCCTCGATAGACGTCGAGCCCTGTTTGACAGGCCCTCCCCAGCTTGCTCCACTCCTTCCACCTTGAAGTGTCCACGATGCGAAGCAGACGACGATCGTGTCGTTGACTCTAGGACCTCCGCTGACGGCATTGTGATCCGGCGGAGGCGAGAGTGCCTTTCGTGCTTCATGCGCTTCACGACCTACGAGCGCATCGAGGAGAGCCCTCTGCGCGTCATCAAGAAGAACGGGGATCGCGTTCGCTTTGACCGCGATCGAATCCTCTCCGGGATCCTTCGGGCGTGCGAGAAACTCCCCGTGTCAGCGCGGGACATCGAGGAAGCGGCGATGCGCGTGGAAGCGCGCTGCCAAGGCGAGTACGACCGCGAAGTGCCGAGCTCTGTGATCGGTACGCTCGTCATGGAGGAGCTTCGCGCCCTGCACCAGGTGGCGTACGTTCGCTTCGCGAGCGTCTACCGTGAGTTCAAGGACGTGGGGGAGTTCATGTCGGAGCTCGAAACGATCCTCGACGAGGATGCCGAAGAGTCCAAGTCAGCGGGCGGCGACGATGACACGAACGATCCAGGCGACGGCACTTCCTGACGCAGCTCGATTCGATGACTGAGGATCTTTTTAGCCAGGGCGGCGACACTCAGAGTGCCCTCGAGGGCGGAGACGAGTCTCCCCTTGGGGGCTCGCTAGAGCTGCCTTGGGTACGCGACGCTGCCGGACAGCGCGTGGACTTCGACGAGGAACGACTGCGGGCTAGCATCGAACGAGCCCAGAGGGAGGCCGGTGAGGTGGTGACCTCGCTCGCGCACGAGGTGGCGGACATCGTCCGTTTCACGCTCTCTTCGCGCGGTGGCCGGGCCGCCGCGTCCTCCGGCACAGACGGCGCCGGTGCCAACTCGCCGCCGCTCCACGTCGACGAAATTGGCGCGCTCGTGGAGCGAGCGCTGCTTGAAGTCGGCGCGACGGGAACGGCGCGCAGTTACATCATTGCGAGGGACCGTCGTATGCGCGCACGGGATCTCGGCTACGGAGGCGCCGGGCCCTCGGAGAGCCGGGCAGGCCTTCCCTCGGTTCGCGGCGCGTCCGGTGCGGAACCGTTTCAGGCGCGACGGATCGTAGCGGCGCTCATCGAGGAGGTGGGGCTCCTGCCCGCGGACGCCGAGGCCACCGCTTCGGGCGTTCAAGCAATTCTCGCGGGGGCGGGTCTTCGCGTCGTCTCGACGGGGCTCGTGCGCGAGCTCGTGAGCAGCCAACTGCTGGCCCGGGGTCTTAGCGAAGCCCAGCGCCGTCACGAGTCGGTGGGCATTCCGCGCCACGACCTTGCGCAGCTTTTCCAGTCCGCCACGGCCGAGTCCGTCGATGGAAGCACCGAGTCCCAGCGGTTCGAGGACAGCGTGCAACGGGGGGTCCTCAGGCGCTGGTTCCTGGACGATCGTCTCGAAGCGTCCATCTCCCAGGCACACCGCACAGGCGACCTGTTTGTTGGCGGTTTGGAGTCGCTCCATCGCGTGCGCCTCCGTTCGCTCCCGGCACAGCTACTGCTCAAGGGCTCAGGGCACTCCGCCTTCGCCGCCCTCGGCCGCATCGGCCGATTGGCGAAGGACACCTCGGGTGGATTGCTGATCGAGGACCTTGCGCTGCTGCATCGTGCCCTCGGCAAGGGGGAGTCGGCCGGCTCCCTAGCGCTCACGCTCGGGGCCCTCGCGGAGTCCTCGGGACGTCGCATCGATCTCGTGGCGGGTGCTTCTGGCAGCGCCGAGGCCCTGGGGGACTTCCTCGGGTCGATGGGCGCGGCTCTTGTCGGGGACCCGACTCTGCCGCGGATCTTTGCCCCGTTGGAAAGCGTGGCCGAAGCGGCGGCGCTCGATGGCGCGATCGCGGACGCGGCGGAAACGCTGATCTGGAGCGGGCACCTTGTGCCCGCCTGGTCGCGCTCGGATGGTCTTTGGTCGGGCTTGGATCGAGGGCCTGGGGAGCGCGGCTCCATGGCGCTCGGCAGCTCCATCGCGATCAACCTCCCGCGCCTCGCTCGACGTGCAGGCCCGTGGCGTGAAGATGTCTTCTTGGAGGCCGCTGCCGAGGCCGTCGAGTCGTCGCTCGAGGCGCTCGTGAACATCTCGGCGTTCCAGTCCCACGCTCGCGGACTCCACGGCACCGCCGCGTCCGACCGAGTCGCCTACGGGGTGCTCCCCGTCGGGCTGCTGGATGCCCTACGGATTCTCGGCGACGGGATCGCGCGCGCCGATCAGGGCTCTCGAATTCTCGGCTTCTTGGACGAGGCCGTCCAGCGTATGGCGACCGCCCGCGGTCTTGACGCGCGGCTGAGTGTTGGCTGTCCAACGGACGATGCGGAGGCGGCAGCCCTATGGTTCGCCCGCTGCGACGCCCGGGCGAGTGGGCCAGGGCAGCCGCGACTCTTCTCCGATCTTCCGCGCCCTGAAGAGGAACGTCCGCGGGCCTACCGAGCCGTCGTGGGGGAGCTGACGGCCAGGGATGACGCGCGCCGGATTTGGGAGCGTGCCGAGGCGCTCGGGGCCCTGCTCTGCACCGTCCCATCCGGGGCTCTCGTGCCAGGCAAGGGACTGCGGGAGGCCGCTGCGGCGCCCGGTGCTCGAGTGGCCGACTTCCAAGAAGTGCTGGCCCGCGCCGCGAGGTCCTCTGCTGGTTCGGCGGCTGGTTCGCCCGCCAGATCGAGCGCTCGGGACTCGCAGGGCAAGATGGGGTCCGCATCCCCAGGGAATGGACCAGAAAATGGCTCGGAAAATCCAACTCATGGTCCGGTAGAGACCCTGCTCGATAACCGCAGTAGGCGGCCACGACTGGCCGCATGGGCACGATTCGCCGCGGTCCGAGCCGCGGCCACGGCGCCCCTGACCGAGGCCGTCGAAACCACGCTCTTTTGATGACCCCTTCGATTTGTCATTCTGAGCCGCCTCCCCCGGCCCTGCGACTGCCTCACCGCGCCGCCCAAGCCTCCCCAGCCCCATGCGCCTGAAACGCCTCGAACTCTTCGGCTTTAAGTCGTTCGCCGACCGGACCGTGATGGATTTCGGTCAGACGACCCTGACCGGCATCGTTGGGCCCAACGGCTGCGGCAAGAGCAACGTCGTCGACGCTGTGCGCTGGGTCCTCGGCGAGACGCGCCCCACGTCGATGCGCGGGTCAGGAATGACCGACGTCATCTTCAAGGGGTCGGCGAGCCGGCCCGCCATGGGCACCGCTGAAGTGACCATGGTCCTCGACAACAGCGGCAACGTGCTCCCCGAGCGTGGCAGCGAGGTGTCGATCTCCCGCCGCCTCTACGCCAGCGGCGAAGGCGAGTACCTGATCGATGCCCAGCGCGTCCGCCTCAAGGACGTCAAGGATCTGCTGTTCGACACGGGCCTCGGCAGTCGCGGCTACTCGGTTCTCGAGCAGGGTCGCATCGATGCGGTGCTCTCCGCGAACCCGGCCCAGCGTCGCGCGATCTTCGAAGAGGCAGCAGGCATCAGCCGCTACCGCCAGCGGCGGCACGAGACCGAGCTGCGCCTGAAGCGCTGCGAACAGGACGTCGAGCGGCTTGAAGACGTGATGGGCGAGCTGCGTAGCCGCGTCCGCTCCCTCAAGATTCAGGCGGGCAAGGCTGAAAAGTACGTCGTGGCGAAAGAGGAGTGGACGCGCGAGCGGACACGGCTCCTCAGTCACAGGCTCGTGGGCTATGACCAAACGCTCGGGGACTTGGCCCCGAAGGTTGAAGAGCTTGAGCATGGCCTTGGCGAGCTGCGCGAGCAGCGCGCCGAGTGCGACTCGTTGATCGAGGAGCGAGAAGCAGAGCGCGGTCAAGTGGTCGAGTCCCTGCGTTCCGTGGGCGATGACGCAGCGCGTATTTCAGGTGATCTCAGGGCCCTCGAAGAGCGCAAGAGCCAGCTAGCGATGCGCATCGCCAGCTGGGCTGCGAGCGCCTCCGAAGAAGGTGACCGTGCGACCGCCTTGGAAGCCCAGCTTCAGGAGCGCGAGGACGAGCTGAGCACCCTCGGCGCCGACATCGAAGCGCTGCGCGAGCGCGCGGCCCAGGCAGATGAGCGCGCCCAAGGTCTGGCGGGACAGGCCCGTGAACTCAACAAGCGCTACAAGGAGCTCCGCGAGGAAGTCCAGGCCCAGAACGACCGCGTGCTCGAGCGACTCCACGAGCGCACCGCCGCGGAAAACCGCGTGGTGCACCTGACCGAGGCCCTGCCGCCCAGCGAGGAGCGTCTCTCCCGCGTCGTGCAGCGCTTCGCGACGGCCGAGGCGCAAATCGCCACGGTGACCACCACCGTCGCCGAGTCCGAAGAAGGGCTCGGTCTCTTGGCCGAGTCGGTGACGGAAGCGGAGACCACCTTGGAGGCCACCCGCAGCGAACGGGTCTCCGTCCAGGAAGGCCTCGACGTGCGCCGCAAGGAGCGCTCCGAGCGGGATGTCCTGCGCGCGGGGCACCGCAGCCGCGTGGAGGCATTGCTCGACCGAGAGCGCGAGCTCGAAGATCTCTCAGGCGGCGCGCGACGCGTCCTTGAAGCCGCTAACGAAGGAGACGGTCCGTGCCGCAACGAAGAGCTGCTCGGTCTCGTCGCCGATCACCTCAAGGCCGACGTGCGTCTCGCACGAGCCATCGATGCCGTGCTCGGTGACCGTGCCCACGCGCTCGTGGCCCGGGACGCCCATGCTGCGCGTCGTATCGTCGACTGGTGCGCTTCCGAGGAAGTCGGGCAGGTGGGCGTCGTGATCCCGCCAGGGGTCGGTGCACCTGACTGCCCGCCGCCGTCGGACTACGCCCTTTTCGCACGCTTCGGCGCCGGCGTAGAGGGCCGTCTCGGCGACCTCGTTCGCTGTGAGGAGTCCATGCGTCCGATGGTGCATGCGCTCTTCTGCGACGTCGTCCTTGTGTCGAGCCTCGATATCGCCCTCGACCTAGTCGGACGTGAGCCTGGCTGGCGCTTCGTCACGCCGCGGGGCGAGCTGGTGGACTCCGCAGGGATCGTCGGCGGCTATCGCGACGTGGCCCACGGGTTTGTGGGGCGGCGCTCCAGCGCAGAGGACCTCGAGCACCAGATCGCCGAGCTCAGCGACGCCATCGAAGCGGACGACCTCGCGATCCAAGCGGCCCAAGAGCGTATTGGGCAGCTCGCGGACATCATCAAGGTGCAGGGCCAAGAGCGCGATGTCGCTCGCAAGAACCAGGCGGAAGCGGAGGCCACGCTGTCCGCTGGCCGTGCACGCTTGGCCGACCTCGTGGCCGCCATGGCGGCCCAGTCGGACGAGCGCGCCAAGGCGGAAGCAGAAGTGGACCGAGTGAAGTCGGAGCTAGAGTCGGCGGCCACCGCCAAGGGCGCTGCGTCCGAGGCCTTCGACGCCGAGAACGAGCGCCTCGAACATATGGAGAAGGGACGCCGTCAGCTCGAGACGGAGCGTGAGGATCTCCAGCGCGAGGAAGCCCAGGCCCAGGTGGAGCTCAGCTCGGCCAAGGCCGAGTTCACCGGTTTGGAGCAGCGCATCGCGGGCCTCGAAAGGCTGCTGGTGGAGACGCGCTCGGAAATCGAGCGGTCGGGAACGCGGGCGGTGACCTACGAAAACAGCGCCCAAGAGGGGCGCACCGAAGTGGCGGGCATCGCGGTCGAAGCGGAGACCCTCGCGATCTCTCGCCAAGAGATCGACGCATCTCTGGAGGAGCTGCGCGAGCGCGAGCGTTCCGGGGCTCAGCGAATCTCCGAGACGCGCCGTGCGGCGGAAGCCGTGCAGGGCGAGCTCGACAGCCACAGCGAACTTCTCGGCAAGCACCGACTTGAGGCG
The DNA here is from genome assembly GCA_964417955.1 of uncultured Planctomycetaceae bacterium. Classification (GTDB taxonomy): domain Bacteria; phylum Planctomycetota; class UBA1135; order UBA1135; genus Saltatorellus. The sequence goes on along the minus strand of CAYQKK010000037.1, from coordinate 1,034 downwards.
CAGAAGGCCGACCTCGCTCGCCAGGAAGTGGTAGGCCGCGCTGTGGAAGAGCTAGAGCTCGCCGAGCATGACCTGCGCGAGGCGTTTGTTGCGCTGGAGGAGGAGCTCGCGGAAGAGTCCACGCTGAAGGATCTTGAGAAGCACGTGTCGAAGGTCAAGGCCGAGCTAGACCGCCTCGGCCCGGTCAACGTGGAGGCCGTGCACGAGCTCGAAGAGGTCGGCGGCCGGTTGGAGCACCTGGAGACCCAGTCCGGGGATCTTGCTGAGGCTCGCAAGACGCTGCTCGACACGATCAAGACGATCGACGAAGAGAGTCGCCGGCTCTTCGTGGACACTTTCGAGGAAGTGCGCGGCAACTTCCAGCGCATCTTCCGACTGCTCTTCGGCGGCGGCAAAGCCGACGTCCGACTGGAAGAGGGCGTCGACGTGCTCGACGCTGGCGTGGAGATTGTGGCCCGTCCTCCCGGGCGCGAGCTGCTCGCCATCGGCCTACTTTCCGGTGGCCAGCGGACGATGACCGCCCTTGCGCTCTTGTTTGCGGTCTTCGAGGCGCGGCCTAGCCCCTTCTGCGTTCTCGATGAGGTCGACGCGGCGCTGGACGACGCGAACGTGGACCGATTCCTCGGCATGCTGGACGGGTTCCGCAAGAGCACGCAGTTCATCGTTGTGACCCACAACAAGGGAACGATGGCGGCATCCCAGGCGCTTTACGGCGTCACGATGCAGACCAAGGGTGTCTCTCGGTTTGTCAGCGTGGAGCTGGATGAGATCGACGAGTTTGCTCCCGAGACCACCGGAACCGCCAAGCGGACCCAAGAAGGCGTCGGGGGTGCAGGTGACGCAGCCTTGCCCGGGGACGCCCCGGGCTCTCCGGGCGAGTCGCGTGATCCAGAGAGTGGGGAGCCCATCAAGGAGATCCCCAACCAGCGTGCGGCGGGGGACAGCGACGAGGACGCAGGCCCAGGCCCAGGCTCAGACGCAGACTCAGACTCAGACTCAGGCGCAGGCGCAGGCGCAGCACCAGAGGAGCAGCT
>CAYQKK010000036.1:34293-56618 GCA_964417955.1 uncultured Planctomycetaceae bacterium | reverse complement strand
CCTTGATGAAGTCAGCGGCCTCTTCCTCGGCCGAACCACCGATCTCGCCGATCATGATGATCGCGTCCGTGCCCTCGTCCTTGTTGAAGGCGTCGAGCACGTCGATGAAGTTCGTGCCGTTCACGGGGTCGCCGCCGATGCCGACGCAGCTCGACTGGCCGATGTCCCGGCTGGTCAGCTGCCACACGGCCTCGTAGGTGAGCGTGCCGGAGCGTGAGAGCACGCCCACGCGACCAGGCTTGTGGATGTAGCCCGGCATGATGCCGATCTTGCACTCACCCGGAGTGATCACGCCGGGGCAGTTCGGACCCACAAGGCGCGACTTCGAACCCTTGAGTGCATCCTTCACACGCACCATGTCGAGCACGGGGACGCCCTCGGTGATGGTGACGATCAGCTCCATCTCGGCCTCGATGGCCTCGATGATGGCGTCCGCGCAGAACGGGGGCGGCACGTAGAGCACGGTCGCGTTGGCGCCCGTCTCCTTACGCGCTTCGGCCACGGTGCCAAAGACCGGAAGGTCGAGGTGCGTGGTCCCTGCTTTGCGAGGGTTGACGCCGCCCACCATGTTGGTGCCGTACTCAACCGCCTGCTGGCTGTGGAAAGTGCCCGTCTTGCCGGTGAAGCCCTGGCAAATGACCTTGGTGTTTTTGTCGACGAAAATGCTCATGACTTGATCGCCTCGCAGATCTTCTGGGCGGCGTCGTCCAGGTCGGTGGCGGGGATAATAGGAAGGCCAGAGTTCGCGAGCAGCTCGCGCCCCTTCTCGACGTTCGTGCCCTCAAGGCGCACGACCAACGGAACGGTGAGGTCGATCTGCTTGACGGCTTCGATGACGCCGTTCGCGATGACATCACACTTCATGATGCCTCCGAAGATGTTGATGAGAACGCCGTGCACCTGGGAGTCGCCGAGGAGAATCCGGAAGGCCGCGGTCACGTTCTCGGTGGTAGCTCCACCACCGACGTCCAGGAAGTTGGCCGGCTCGCCGCCGTAAAGCTTGATGACGTCCATGGTCGCCATGGCCAGGCCTGCGCCGTTCACCATGCAGCCGATGTTGCCGTCAAGGGCGATGTAGGCGAGGTCGAACTTGCTGGCTTCGATCTCCTTGGGGTCTTCCTCGGCGAAGTCGCGCAACGCCTCGATGTCAGGGTGACGGAACATCGCGTTCGGATCGAAGTTCATCTTCGCGTCGAGCGCGAGGACCTTGCCGTCGTTGGTGGTGACCAGCGGGTTGATCTCGTAGAGCGCGCAGTCGTGCTCGTTGTAGAGGTTGCTGAGGCCCACGAGGAACGCGACGGCCTGGTCGACGAGGTCGTCCGGGATGCCGATGCCCTTGGCGAGCTCAACGGCCTGGTCGCGGCCGAGGCCCTCGTTCGGCTGGTAGGCCGCCTTGAGGATCTTCTCAGGCGTGTGCTCGGCCACCTCTTCGATGTCCATGCCGCCTTCGCTCGAGGCCATGACGACGGGCAAGCCCTTCTCACGGTCAAGAACGACGCCAACGTAGAACTCGTGGGCGATGTCGGATCCTTCTTCGACCCACACCTTCCGGACGAGCTGTCCTTCGGGGCCGGTCTGGGGCGTCTTCAGCATCATGCCGAGGATGGCCTCGGCTGACTCCTGGGCCGCTTCCTTGGTCTTGACGACCTTGACGCCGCCGCCTTTGCCGCGTCCGCCTGCGTGGATCTGGGCCTTGACGACGCAAACGGGCGTTCCGAGCTTGTCGAACGCCTCTGCGGCCTGCTCAGGCGTGTCGCAGACATGGCCATTCGGAACAGCGAGCCCCGCTTTGCGAAGCAGCTCCTTGGCCTGGTACTCGTGGATGTTCATGGGTGCGTATGGGGTTCCTGGGAGAGCCCGAAGCGGGGCCTCGCCGAGGTTCGTGGGGCAGAAGTGTAGTGATCTGGGCCCCCAGTGCCGCGCCAAAAACTGGCTGGCTGGTCGGCCCCATGGGAACCGGGCCGCGTAACCTCCAGCCATGCAGACCCCACGGCCCCAGGACCCGGCCCTAGAAAATCGCACCCAAGGGGGCGCTATCCTCGTGGACAGCGAGCTCCGGCAGCTCGTGGCCCAGGGCTCGATCGGCGGCCAAACCGACCTCCCCATACGGCCGGAGCAGATCCAGCCCGCCTCCATGGATCTGCGGCTCGGGCGCACCGCGGTGCGGGTACGGGCTGGATTTCTGCCAACGACCGTCCCGATCGAAGAGCGCATCCAAGAGCTCGGCACCTCCACCCTCGACCTGGATGCCCCCGACGGGGCCGTCCTCGAGCGCGGCCTCGTCTACCTCGTCCAGCTGGAAGAGCACCTCGAGCTGCCACCCGACCTTGCCGTACGCTTCAACCCGCGCAGCTCGGCCGGCCGCTGCGACGTTTTCACACGCGTCCTCTCGGACGGGCACCCGCGCTTTGACGAGGCTCCAGGGGGCTACCGCGGCGGCCTTTGGCTGGAGGTCAGCCCTCTCTCGTTCCCCGTCCGCCTCAGACGGGGTGATCGCCTGTGCCAGCTGCGCATCCATCGGGGCAGCCCCGGGCTCAGCACCGAGGAGCTCCGCGCGCGCTACATCGAGACGCCCCTCGTCTTCGACGGCGACCGCCCACTCGACGTGGACGAGATCCGCTTCGACAACGACGGCGGCCTAGAGCTCAGCCTCGGTCTCGCCGGACGCGATCCGGCTGGCTGGCGCGCATCGCTGCACACCGAGGTCGTTGAATTCAGCGCGGAGGGCGCACACGACCCGGCGCTCTTCTGGGATCCGGTTCACGCTCCCCAAGGCCGCTGCATTCTCGCGCCCGAGAGCTTCTATATCTTTGCGAGCAAGGAGCGCCTCCGCATCCCCCCCGACCTTGCCGCAGAGATGCTCCCCGTGGACATCGGCATCGGAGAGCTCCGCAACAACTACGCGGGCTTCTTTGACAACGGCTTTGGCTGGCGGGATGACAAGGAGTGCGGAACGCCCGCGGTCCTCGAGGTTCGCGCCCACGACGTGCCGTTCCTCGTGGAGAACGGCCAAGCGTTCTTCCGCCTGAAGTTTTTTCGTAGCTCCGCCCGTCCAGAGCGCCTCTACGGCCAAGAGAGGGAAGGCCAGAGCTACCAGGGGCAAGACCTCACGCTGGCCCGCGCATTTCGCCGATAGACACCATCGTGAGCGACGTGACTCCATCCGAAGCATCCGAACCTGCTGGCGGCCCCACCGCGGGCAGCCGCGTCGGCGTAGTCCATCACCGCGGACGCCTGGGGCAGCGCATGAACGCTTGGCGCAAGCGGACCCCGCTCAATCCCTACTGGCTTGATTGGAAGCACCTGCGAGACTCCGTCGAAGCGCTGGTCCCCCACGCCACGGGCACGCTCCTCGACGTGGGTGTCTCCGAAGGGCCTTACCGCGAGGTCTTTGGCCCCCAGGTCAGCCAGTACGTCGGGCTCGAGTACCCCTATGCGATCCTCGACAAGCAGCCGGACATGTGGAAGCTCGCAAACCTGAGCCGCCTCATCCAGGTGTTCGGGGACGGCGCCCACCTTCCCTTCCGCACGGGCTCCATCGACACCCTGCTGTCCACCGAAGTGCTTGAGCACGTTCCGCAGCCCCGCGCCCTCGTCTCCGAGATGGCGCGGGTCCTGCGACCCGGCGGAAAACTGCTCCTGACCGTGCCGTTCATCCAGCCGCTGCACGAGCTCCCGAGTGACTACTATCGCTTCACGCCATCGAGCCTTACTGACTTCGCCGAATCGGCGGGCCTCGTGGTTGAGTCCATCGAGCCCCGCGGGAACTTCGCGAGCGCCAACGGAGCGATGCTGTCCCAGTGGCTGACGCGCTCGGTGGGCGCATCGAAGCGGCAGTCCGACGGCAGCGTGATTCTATCCCCGTGGCGGAGCGTTCTTCTGCTTCCGCTCACGGCCGTCATCCAGGTCGTCTTCCACCTCGCCTCGAAGCTGACCAACGACCAGGCTGTCTGCCAAGGCTACGCCCTCGTCGCGCGTCGGCCACTGGAGTCGTCTCGCGGCCATGCCTAGAAGAACACCACTCGCACACCGTCCGTGAAATTGGACGTGGCCGTGCCCCCAACCGAATCCCGGAACCAGGCCTGGAAGTTCCAGGTTTGACCCGGGGTCACGGCCACTAGCCCACTGGGCTGCGGAGTCTGCGTTAGGTCCAAGGTCAGAGCGAAGGCACCGGCGATGCCGGTGTTCTGGATCTGCCCAGGCCCGACGTAGCGACCGATGCTGCTCGTCAGGCAGAGATTGCCGCTGCTACCGCCGGGGTTCGGGGTGAGACCTTGGAAGCGACTGGTGATGAAGAAGCCGAATGAGAGCGCTGGCAAGCGCTCTGCAACCAAGCGCAGGTCGTTGTCAGATACGCGGCCCGTGCCGATGGCTGAAATAGTCCCCGACTGTCCCGTGCTATTGACGTTGGCCGAGCAGTAGTTATTGCAGGCACAGATGTCATCCGCATAGAGGGTGATGAACCAACCGGATGCGTCCGCGAACCGCGTGGTGATCACGTCCGTCGAAGTGTCGTAGGTGTGAACCCCTGAGCCTGTGGTGAAGAGGAGTTGTCCGTTCCCTAGGAGGAATACGCCTCGCGCGCCGCCCACGCTTGAGGTGCTGTAGAAAGCTACTTCCGAGCCGCTAGCGTCGTACTCGTAGATCCCCACCGGAGTCGAGGACCCAGCGGCGAACACGCGTGCCCCAGCCACGTGGATCTGGCTCGGTGTGTCGATGCCGCTGACGCCATTGGAATCGTGGAAGACCGTCTGGGTAGAAAGGTCCGCTGCGTCCGCAAAGACGATGTCCTCGCCGAGAATGTCCGAGACTAGATAGCCGGCAACGCCGTTGAAGGTGAAGGGCTCGACGTCGAACGGATCACCGATGCCGGAGGTGCCGACCACGGCGCCCGACGGATCGACCCGGACGAGGGCATCCCCCGGCGCCCCCCCGCTGGAACCGGAATTGGCAACGAGAGCACCGTTTGCCAAACGGGCCAGACCTCGGCACTGATCCAGCGGCCCGGCCGCCGTGCCGAGCATGGTGCTCCCGTCGCCGGAGAGGCGGAAGATCGTGTCCGCCGTGGAATCGCTGATCCACAGCTCGCCGTTCGGCGCATCCATCACCTCGACGGGAACGCCAGCGAGGCCGCCCGTGACGGCGCCGAGATCGATGGCGAGGGGGCGAACCAGCTCGCCGGAGAAGGGCTCAAACTCCATGATGGCGCGGTTGGCGGAATCAGGAATCAGGAGGCGCTGGGCGAGGGCGTCGTGGGACGAGGCCAGCGCGACGATCGCCAAGACGTGACAAATGGGACGGTTCATGGGAATTCGGAGTAGGAGTGGTAGGCAGCACCGCTGTGCGCGACTCCACGTCCATCCGCTGGCTCGCCAGACCGTTACAGGGAATTCCCAGACAGGCTCAGCGCAGCTGCAGCTCGGTGATCTCGCACCGCTCCGTTGTCATCGCGCAGATGCGCTCAAGGACCTCGCGGGCCTCGGGCGCTGCGTCCCGGTCCACGGAAGCCTCCACTTCAGCGCGAAGGGCCGCTGGGAGCTTCCGCGCCATCTCGCTCAGCTCTCTCCGCACCTGGGCCGGCGCCAACCCAGCAGCCTCGGCGAAGCTGTCCCAGTGCCGACCACGGATGTCCTTGAACTGGCCCTTCGAGCCGATCTTCATGGCGTAGCGCGGGCTCAGGTCCTCGTACACGAGGGTCGAGAGCAAGTCGTAGAGCGGCGCGAGCCGAATCCCACCGTCCCCGTGCATGAGGCTGAAATTCTTGGCGTGGGCGTCCGCGTTGCCAATCAGCACGTTGAAGATCGTCGCGCGCAGGAGAGCAAGCCGGTCCACGGCGGGCCGTCGACCGTGCTGCGTTAGCAGGCCAAAGCAGTCCGGCAAGGATGGGCCACCTTCCGACTGGTACTTGAGGCGTGTCGGCACCCCAAGGGCCTGGCACATGTCCTCCTGGTGAATCCGAAGCACGATATCCCCCGCCCCGACGGCTCGGTCAAAGCGCTCCACCAGCAGAAACTCCCGGCCCGACGCCACTCGCCGTTCCGCGCCCGCCACCGAGAGGCCCACGCGCTTCGCGACGCGCAGGCAGATCAGTTCGTTGTAAACCGTCCCGACAAAGCCCTGGATCGGCGTCTTCAGGATGTGCGTCGTGGCCTGATGGCCCGTCGGGATCGTGACCTCGCCGCCCACAAGCGACACAGCGACCTTGTCCTGGGCCCCTGCCAGCGACAGGCGCCGCTCGCCCCCAGCGAGCAGCGGTCGGGTCGGCAGGTCGTCGAGTAGCTGGGCGAGGCGCTCTGGGTCCAACGGCTGACCTTCCCCTTCGCCGGGTGCAAGGGGCGCGGGCACCTCTTCCCCGGGATGGGTGAGCGTCACGGCCCCAGCGCACTCTCCGCCGATCTGCTCGAGCAGGGCGAAGTCGTTCTTGGCCGAGACGCCGAGGTAGCGCGCCACCCGATCGCGAACGCCCTCCTCCGGCAGGAGTCCCCCGAAGAATGGCTCTGCCTCGCGATGGCCAAAGGGCTCCGGCCGCACGGGCAGCGAGATCGAGAGCGGCGCGCCGCCACGCTGGACCCATGGGGCGAGGTAGGAGAAACTGAGCCGACCCGAGTCGGTCTGCACCAGTTCACCCACCCTTTCCCCCTGGAGGGCGACGTCGAGCTGCCGAGCCACGGCCTAGGGCGCCTCCGAAAGGCCGCTGACGTCGAGGGTGAGGCCGAGCTGGCGCAGGACGTCCAACACCTTGCCGATCTGCGCGGTCTCCTTGCCCGCCTCGATCTCGACGATGAAACGGATGCTGGTGCCAGCAGCCGCTGCTAGGTCAGGCTGGCGAAGGCCCTGGGCCTTGCGCTCGTGTTTGATGATGGCGCCGAGCTCGGTGACGGATGGAATGCTGTGGGTCATGGGGTTCTTTCCCGATCGGGAATATCGATCCTAAACCACGGCTGCCGCACAGGAAATTGCGCTATCGGGAAAGTTTTGGCCAAATCTACCCTCGCGGGCATCAAATACCCCGATCGGGATAGCCCATTTACTCCAGGCCTGGGAAGACGCGCCGGAAGGCCGCCTGATGCTCCTCATCCAGGGTCGGCATGATCGCTGGCAGGATCTTGAGGGCACGCTGGCGAGGCGTCACGCCCAAGCCATCCGTCAGATCGAGCGTGCTGGGCCGCAGCGTGGCTGCCGCCTGCATGTGCTCGGCGGCCTCGTCGAGCGCCTTGGCGTCGACGGCCAGGGAGGCTGCTCCGGCATGGGACAGCACGAGGTAGTGCAGGGCCGAATCCTCGAACGTGGGCTCCGCCGCCACCGACGCCTCGAACGCTTCGATCGAGCCTTCGTAGGCCTTCATAGCGGCGCCGCTGTCCCCCTGGCCCTGCTCCCACTCAGCGGCCACCAAAAGGGCGAGCCCTCGAAACCAAGTCACCGTCGGGCCGTATCCAGAATCAGGCAGCGAACCATCGAGCATGTCGTACTGCGCCGCCATGGAGCCCGCGCCCATCGACTCCAAGACCCCGGCGCGGAAGCGGCGATGCAGCTCCGCGCTCGCGGGGAAGCGCGTCACCGCCTCTAGCAGAAGCTCGGGAGCCCGAACCGGATCGCCCACGACGCTGACGAGATCCAGCAGCATTGTGGCGTCGGACTCGGCGCCCGCGCTGTGGGCCACAAGCGTGCGTCCGGCCAGGACCGCATCGGCCACCAGCGTCCGCCCAACGGGCTTCTTCTCGGTGATCTGGGCATAGACCAGCTGAGTCGCGCCGGTCCGTAGGGCACGCAGCGTGCTGAGCGTCAGCGGGTCGGACGGCACGGCCCAAAGGCCCGGCAGTGCAAGCCGCGCCGAGCCCACGGCCGCGGCGTAGTCCCCGCCGATGCCGGCGGCCACTGCCTCCATCGCCGACGCGCGCCATGGATCCACCGTCGCCGCCTTGCGGGCGAAGACCGCCGCTTCGGCGGCCGCGTCCCGGGGATCCTCCCCTGCATCCGCAAAGGCCTGGGCGAGCTGGAGCAGCGCCCCCGCACGAACGAAGGCCTGGGCGGGCGTCGCCGACTCCGGTTCAGCGACTTCGTCTAGCCTTTCCAACGCCGAAAGCGCAGCGTCACGCCCAACGACGGGTGCGGCGTAGAGCGTCGCAAGGGACGCGGCCGCCCGCCAATCGCTGGCACTCCCCAACGACGACGCCATCGCCTCGGGATTTAGCAGTCCGAGCGACCGCGCCACCGGCGAGGAAGCGTCCACCACGGAGCCCACCTGGGCACGAACCTGGTCGCGGGCTTCCGCGGCTAGGGATCCCGCCGCAGCGACAAGCCGCTGCATGTGCACGGCACCGAGCGCGCCCGAATTGGAAGCCAAGGCCAGGGCCGACGCCTCACGAACGGCTGGATCGGGATCCCGCAGCCCGATCATGCCCGCGTCGGGCATCGAGCCCACAAATGCTGCCGCCGCTAGACGCTGCGCAGGATCCCCAGCGAGCATCCGGCGCTCCATCTCCTCACGCGCCAACGCATCGGGATAGCCGGCGAGCTCGGCAGTCTCCATCTCGGCCCAGCTAGGAGAGGCCGCGGCCTTGCCGTGCTTCCGAAGCTCGGCGTCGAGCTGGCTAGGATTGTTGATCAAATAGACGTCGAACAGGATCGTTCCATCGGGCGCCACGCCGACGTGGCGCGGGGCCACGCGACGATCGTTGAAATAGCGAGCGAAGAGCTCGGGCTCGAGCTCGATGTGCTCCGCGTCAGTCACGCGGCCGAGCCGCGGGCTGACCATGCGCCTCCCACGGTCGTCGTAGTCCCGGGGCTGGTGGTCGTCCGGAGAAACCACGAGGCAGACGTACCCGGACGCGAGCTTTGCGAAACCGGGGTCCCGGTACCGCCACGCTGCCAGCGCGTCGCACGCGGTCTCCCCATCCATGTTGACGCAGATAAGGAGCGGCTGCCCCGTCCGCCGCTGAACGGCCAGCGCGTCCTCCAGGTTGCGCTGCCACGGCATGAGCGCAGGCAGCGCCATGCGGGCGGCCGTGGGCTCACGCCAGAACTCCTCGTCCATCTGCGCCTGGGGAGCGCTGCGCTCCGCCATGGAAAGTGCTCCGTCGAGGTCCGTATCTCGCCCCGCAAACCACGACCGATAGCGGTCCACGTCAAACCACTCGTCGCGATCCTGGTCGATGTCCCCCTCCAACGTGAAGAAAGCCACCCCCGGCGCCATGCGGTTGCGATCGGCGGCCTCGCGCGTCTTGCCGTTCTCGATCCAGCGGCTGAACGTCCCCACCGTCGGTGCCCCCAGGAGCGACGCCAAGAGCGCCTCTCTTTCCTCAGAGGTCACCTGCCCGTCTGCGTCCTGATCTGCTTCCTCTAGGAGCAGCTCGTGGGCCAGCCGACGAATGACTCCCCGTGTCCCCGTTCGTCCGCTGCACAGTCGCTCCAGCGTGGCCTCCGAGGCCTCAATCAACCCGTCGCCGTTCCCGTCGAGGGCGTCCAACGACCCACGAACGTCGTGTAGGGTCCAGTCCTTGAGCGTGTCCCGGTCGAGTCCCTGGAACATGAGCTCAGTGGTCACATCCTCCACCCGCTCGGTGAACGGGCCGATCCAGGCCACGAGGTCCGTCACCTCGTCGCTCGTGACGCGGCCGTCCTGGTCCCAGTCGGCCAACTCCGTGACGATCTCAAACCCGGATGCGAACTCCGGCACCGAGGCAGGGTCAAAGGCTTGGGGCGAGACAGTGAGAGAACACAGCAGGGCGGCGAATGGAGTCATGGCGCCCAATGTAGCCCGCCCGCAAGGGGCCTACTACAACCCTCACGCGGAGCCGCTTCCGCTGTCCCAGCCCCGCTGGTCCAGACGGCCCCATTAAGCACGACCAGCCCGCAGGATCGGTTCGATCCGGCGGGCTGGGCGAAGGGAGCCCCTTAGGGCTCGAACTCGTAAGGACTAGAAGCTGCCGTGGCGCGAACGGTGGCGCTTGTTGACCTTGCGGCCACCTGCAGTCTTCTGGCGGGTCAGGAACCCGGTCTTCTTGGCCTTCTTTGCTTTGCTGTTGCGGACTTTGAGCTTCATCTGATCTGGGTCGCGGGGGGTCGAAACCGCGATTTGGCCCCGGACGGTACGGAGAGCCAGTCCAAGAAGCAACCGGCCAGCGCGGATCCCTGCCCAAAAGACCGGAGAAGGGTCGCCCCTAAGAGCCCTCACTCCCCCTCAAAGGCAGCTAGGCGCTCCTCGACTCGGTCCAGCATGCCCTTCGCCTCCTCGGGCGACACGTTGCTGTAGTAGCGGCTGAGCTTCATGAGGCCCATCGCGATGGCCCGGCAGGCCTGGAGATCTCGCTCGGTGACCGCCTCCTTCTTGATGATCTTCTCGATCTCAGCGAGCCGCACCCGGGGAGCGAGGCACATGAAGAGGAACGTTTCGCCCTCCGTGGGCTCGATGTCTGCGAGCTCTCGCATCCGCCCGATACCCTCCGTTTCAATCAGCGTCACGCGACCGCGCTCCTCCAGCGAAATGGGCGCCGTGTTGGGCTCGGGGAACGCGAGCCCGGTGAACGTGCCGTAGCGGGTCTCCAAGAGCGGCCCAGGCAACCCCTCGATCATCGACCAGAGCTGAAGCGCGCCATCGGCCCCCGCCGTCACCACCCACTCGCTTGCCTCATCCACCCCCAGCACGGACGCCGACCGCGCTTGGACGCCGTAGCTCGACGAGTTGACGCTCCACCGCACCTTGGCGTCACGGGCGTTGAGATCCACCAAGTGCAGTATCTCCGCGGACGTTTGCACGGCGACAGCCTCCGCTAGAGTCCCGATGGCCACCGCCGTCACCCCGTTCAGAAACTCAGCGATCAAGGTTGCCGAGTCCAGCGAACCATCGGCCGCAAACTGCAGCTTCCAAACGCGTCCGTCGTCGGCCCCGACCACCGAGAAGCCGGCGCCGCGATGGTGAAAGAAGGAGGTCAACGTCGCGTCCGCTGCCCAGAGTTCCTGCGTCGTCCAATCCCCTTCGGAACGGTCGCTCGCCAGCAGGACCCGACCGTCGGCCTTGGCGATCAGCAAATCCGTCAAGGGTTCGCTGCCATCCTCCCGCAGCCACGCGATCCCACACGCGTCGGCCTCGTCTGCCACCTTGATATAGTGATGGGGCTGGAGGGCCATCTCGGAGATCCGCCAGACAGCCACCTCATCCCCTGCAACAGCCAGTGCGTCGGGGTCTCCCTCCACGGAAGACAGCGCAGAGTGATGGATGAGCCGGGTGGAGCGCACTTCAGCGGCCCGCGGCATATGGCTCGCTACGTTCCAGACGGACCAGGCCCCGGTGGTCTCCGCTGTCGCGAGGAAACGGCCCTGTGAGTCCAGGGCGAGACTGTGCACGTCGCTGTAGTGGCCGCGGATCTCCGAGGCTCCGGGCGTTCCCACGTCGTACCCCGGCCGGGGCACCACCCGCCAGTCGCCGCTCTGCCCGCCCGTGAGGACGACGTTGCCTCCCCGGGGCCACACGATCGAGCTAGGCTCCGCCAAGTACGACGCCACGCGGGACATCGACGGGCCGCGGGCCTTGCACCAGAACCGGAACTTCCCCTTGAGGAACTGCGCGATCACGTTCTCGCCGTCCGGCGAGATCGCCAGGCTCACCGTCGCCGACTCACGAATGGTCTCGTCCGCGTGGCCGATGGTGGGCTCATCCCGGTCGTGGTACCGAACCGCAACCTTGGAGGCACCCTGAGCCACGAAGTAGTCGGCGTCGCGCGCACCTGCCAGCACGGTGACCGCTCTAGCGTCCGCTCCGCGCACCCTACGAATCCGACCTGACGCTGGTCCCAGCGCGCGGAGCGCACGGCCGCGCATCGCGTACGCGGCCCGACCGTCCTTGCCGTAGAGCGAAAGCAGAACGTGCTTCCCCGTAGGGACCTGGAATTCGGCGAGGCCTAGGCCTTGGGACCCTTCGCCGTCTTCTTCCATGCTGTAGATCTCCAAGCGCCCGCTGTCCCAGACGCAGCCGAGACGCAAGCCGTCCGAATCCACCGCCAGCGCGGCGCTGTCGTCTGCTGCCTCGACCTCCGCGAATGCGGTTTCGAGCGCCGACGCCCACGGCGACGGAGCCGTGGAGTCTTGCCGGATTAGACGCGGACCAGCCTTTCCGCGTTCGACGACCACGAGATCCAGCGAGCCAGGAATGAAGGCTAGGTCGATGCCAGCTTCACATGGGGCCTCGAACACGAGGTCCCCGGTCATCGCGTGGTGAACGCGCACGCTCGAGTCACGCAGGACTCCCACGTAGTCCTCCGAGGTATCGCTCACCATCCAACGAATCGAGGGCGTACCCGCGTCCACCGTCAGGAAACCCACCTCGCAGCGGGCCTGCATGGTGGACCAAACCCAGTCGCGCAGCTCGGGCTCGACCCCATCCAGAATCCGCAGCGCTCGAGCACTACCGCCATTGTTGTTCCGAGCCGCCTCCGCCGCCGCGTGGACCTGGGCGTGATAGAACATCCGCTCGGCGCGGGTGCGCCCGGCCTCCACCTCCTGGAGCAGGTTGCCCAGGTCACGTACGTAAACGACCGTCAGGATGGCCAGCAGAACGGCGCTAGCCGCTACGGTCATGACGAGGCCACGATTGCGTCGAGCGAAGAGCTTCGCCAAGTACAGCTTCCCCGGCGCACGGGCTGCGATCGGTCTGCCGCCAAGGAAAGCAGAAAGGTCGGCGATCAGGGCCTCGGCGGAAACGTAGCGCTCCTCCGGCAGCTTCGACGTCGCCGCCAACACGATCCGCTCGAGGTCCTCGGGGATCTCGGGGTTCACCTTGCGCGGCCTCGGCGGCGCATGCAGCGTGACGGCTTGCACCAGGGTCGCGCGCTCCTTTTGATCGAACGCAGCGCGGCCACAAAGAAGCTCGTAGAGAATCATGCCCACGCCGTAGACATCTCCGCGCGCGTCATCCCGACCTTGGAATCGTTCAGGCGGAACGTAGCGCAGGGTGCCGACCACGTCTCCGGCTGCCGTCAGCGAACTTGAGTCTTCGACCTTGCACAGACCAAAGTCCGTCACGTACGCCCGGCCGGACTCATCCAGCATGACGTTGGAGGGCTTCACGTCCCGGTGCAGGACCCCGCGAGAGTGCGCGTAGCTCAGGGCTTCGGCGATTTGCTGGGCGATGCGCACCGCATTGGCAATCCACGGCTTTGAAACGACGTGGGTCACGTCCGATCCGCTCACGCTGGAGTCGGAACGCGAGTGATCCGTCCGCGACCCATCGGGCAGAGGCGTGACGAAGCCTGAGCCCGAGCCTTCCCCCTTAAGCCGCGCCACGACCCCGAGGGCCCGTTCCATCAGAATGGAAGACTCGCCGCTCGCCGACTCGCCGCGTACAACAGCGGAGAGCACGTCAAGTGGCACCCCGTCCACGCGCTGCATGGCGTAATAGACCTGACCCTCGGCTTCTCCCACGCCGTACACCGGCACGATGCCTGGGTGCTGCAGGCTCGCGGCCGCTTGGGCCTCGCGCATGAACCTCTCGCGGCTTTGGCGGTCGACGACGCGCGACGCGGGCAGCACCTTGAGAGCCACCGGCCGGCCCAGCGTCTCTTGCACGGCTTCGTAGACGACCCCCATGCCGCCGCGACCGAGGACCCCGAGGAGCTTGTACTCGCCGAGCTTGTCCCCCGATCGCGCGCTGGGCGACGCGTCCTCTGCGCGCTTGCCCATCTGATCCAAGAGGCTCGCCCCCGGTAGCACCGCGCGAAGGGCGTGTTCGTGCTCGGGGTGCGCAGCTACGTAGTCATCGACGGATGGCGCGCGCCCTTCACGGTGAGCGTCGAAGTACTCCGTGATGAGGTTGTCCAGCTCAAGGGCCATGACGTCGCTCTCGTCAGACCCGCTCGCGGAATCGTCGTTCAGCCGACGGTCCGGGTCCTCAGCTCCGGAGCTGCTGTCGCCCTCCCCCGGCCCATGGGTTCCGCTGGGCGACCTCCATCCGCTGACGTCGGTCATTCCGGACTGCTCCAATCGCTCCTTGCGCCCGGCTCGCGGCGGCCCTGGAAGAGGCGCAGCTTTTCCTGCATCCTGGCGAGCGCGCGTACGTAGCGCCGGCTGGCTGCTGACGGCTCGATCTCTAGGAGCGCCGCGACTTCGAGGTTAGAGAGCCCTTCAAAGTGACGCAGCGCGAGCACTTCGCGATCCAGCTCCCGCATGCCATCGAGCACCTCCACCAGCCGCTCTTCGTCCTCGAGGCGCATCGCCACCTCGGACGGCGTGATACCGCTGGACATCAGGCAACCCGCTAGGGTCGCCGTGGTGGCCCCGGGCATGCTGCGCAGCGCATCCGGAAGTTCCCGGCGGGCGTCACGCTGCCCTGCCCCGAGGTGACGCCTGTGCATCTGCGTGAGCTTTTGCCCAGCAAGGAAGCGAACCCACAGGAAGAACGGCATGTTGTTCCGCTCCCTGTACTCGTCCAACCGGCTGTGCACCTCCATGAAGGTGTCTTGGATCACGTCCGAGGCATCGAGTCGACCGCGGAGCCGCGGATTCATGCGCACCGCCAACATGCGTGAGATGCGCCCCCGGAACTCCTCCAGCAGCTCGGCCACCGCTTCGGGATCGCCATGGAGAGCGATGTCCCGGAATGGGTCGACCGTTCCGCCTGCCGACGCAGAGGAAGGAGAGCTATCAGAGGATGAAGCCACGCCTAGAGCCTAACCCGTTGAGCCAAGTCCGGCCCCCTAAGGTTGGGGTGAGGTCATCTCAACCGGAACCACAGCGGCAGCGAACTCATCCGCCGTCATGAGCCCCAGCGCGGTGACGGCCTCCACCAGCGTCGTCCCCTCCACATAGGCCTTCTTGGCCACCTTGGCGGCGTTGTCGTAGCCGATGTGGCGATTGAGCGCTGTCACGAGCATCAGCGATTGCTGCATGAGGTGATCCACACGGTCCCGGTCCACGTCGAGGCCCTTGATGCAGTTCTCTCGGAACGAATCAGCCCCGTCGCTCAACAGTCGAATGGACTCCAGCACGTTGTGGATCATGACGGGCTTGTAGACGTTCAGCTCGAAGTTGCCCTGGGTGCCGGCGAAGCCGACCGCAGCGTCATTGCCTAGCACCTGGGCCGCCACCATCGTCAGCGCTTCACACTGCGTCGGATTCACCTTGCCCGGCATGATCGAGGACCCGGGCTCGTTCGCGGGCAGCTTGAACTCACCAAGCCCCGAGCGCGGCCCGCTGCCCAGCCACCGAACGTCGTTGGCGATCTTCATGAGCGCGCACGCGACGGTCTTCAGAGCGCCGCTCGCAAATACGAGTGCGTCATGCCCCGCGAGGGCGCTGAACTTGTTGGGAGCCGTCACAAACGGCAGGCCGGTCTCCTTCGCCATCTGCGCGGCGAACTTGTCCGCGAAGCCCGGGCGGGTGTTCAACCCCGTGCCCACGGCCGTCCCGCCTTGGGCGAGTTCGTAAAGCGCCGGCAGCGTTGAGTTCACCGCGCGGATGCCATCCTGCAGCTGCTGGCGCCAGCCCGACACCTCTTGGCTTAGGGTCAGCGGCGTCGCGTCCTGGAGGTGGGTCCGCCCAATCTTGACGATGCCCTCCCAGGCAGCCTCTTTGTCCTCGAACGCCTTCACCAGCATGTTCAGGGAAGGAACCAGGGAGTGAACGATCTCCTCTGCCGCAGCCACGTGCATCGCTGTGGGGAACGTGTCGTTGGAAGACTGCGCGCGGTTGACGTGATCGTTGGGGTGTACGGGGTCCTTCGACCCCATCTCGCCGCCGAGCAGCTGAATCGCTCGGTTCGAGATCACCTCGTTCGCGTTCATGTTCGACTGCGTGCCAGAACCCGTCTGCCAAACGACCAGCGGAAACTCGGCGTCGTGCTCGCCCGCGACGACTTCGTCGGCAGCCTTGATGAGCGTGTCGCGCACGTGGGACTCCAGCATGTCCAGCTCGCCGATCTCTGCGTTCACCACCGCCGCACACTTCTTGACGAGCCCCAAAGCCCGGATCATGGGCCGCGAGAAACGCTGATCACCGATCTTGAAGTTCTGTCGAGAGCGCTGGGTCTGGGCGCCCCAGAGGGCGTTGACGGGAACTTCGATGGGACCCATCGAATCGGACTCGGTACGTGTGGGAATCGACATTCCTGGGGCGGGGCTTAGGAGGGTGGTAGGTGAAGGGGGTCAGCGTCCGCACGTGTACGGACAGGCGAGGGGCATCACATCAGGCCGAGATCGCGCATCGCAAGGACGTCATCGTGAATGGCCCCAGCGGTCTTCTGAAGGAGCGAGCGCGATTCAGTTCGCAGCGGCAGTTCGACTATGCGCTCTACCCCGGACGTGCCGAGGATGGCGGGGACGCCCATATACAGGTTCTCGAGGCCGTACTCGCCGTTCAGAAGGCAGGCGCACGGAAGAAGCCGCTTTTCGTCGCGAAGGATCGATCCAGCCATGGCGACCGCACCGGAGGCGGGTGCATACCAAGCGCTGCCGGTCTTGAGCAGCTTCACGATCTCGCCCCCGCCCTTCTTCGTGCGCTCCCCCATGGCTTCGATGGCGTCGCGGTCAAGGAGGTCGAGTACGCCGACGCCGTTGACGGTGCAGCGCTCCGCCATCGGCACCATGGAGTCCCCGTGGGCCCCCATGACCATGGCGTCGACATCTTGCACTGCAGTGCCCATCGCCTCGGCCAGGAACCATGAGTAGCGCGCCGAGTCCAAGACGCCGGCCATGCCCATGACTCGTCGACTCGGAAACCCGAGGGCGTGACGCATGAGCGTCACCATGGAGTCGAGGGGGTTCGTCACCACGATGACGATGGCCTCGGGAGACCCCGCCCGGATGTACTCGGCGACGCTCTTCATGACGTTGCCGTTGACCTCCAAGAGATCCGAGCGACTCATGCCGGGCTTGCGCGGCAGGCCCGCCGTCACGATGAAAACGTCCGTGTCGTAGGTGTCCCGAGGATCGTTGGTCCCCACGACCTTCGACGAGAAGCACTCGATCGCCGCTGACTGATTCATGTCGAGGGCGATGCCCTGGGGGCGGCCCTCGGCGATATCGATCAGGCAGATCTCAGGGGCGAGGTTCTTGAGCGCGGCCAGGTGGGCGCAGGTGGCGCCGACATAGCCGGCCCCGACGACGGTGAGCTTGGGTGTGGAGATGGCGGTCATGGGCGCGCCGAGGATAGTGCGAATGGCCGTCTAACTGGAGGGCGATCAAGTCGAAAGCGTCGCCCTGCGGAGTTTCACCTGGAAGGCAGCGCCGCCCCCTTCCCTCGGGGCGTATTCCGCCGTCCCGCCCCAGCGCTCCACGGTCATCCGCACGTAGAAGAGCCCGAGGCCCGCCGCCCCGGCAGAGCCACCCTGGACAAAGCGTCGGAACAGACGCTCTCGAATGGCCTCTGGGACCCCGGGGCCACGGTCAAGAACCGAGACAACGACATGGCCGCCCGGCTTCGACTTCAAATCCACCTCGACCGCGGAACCCTTGGGAGCGTGTCGCAGCGCATTGCCGATCAGGTTGGCGATGACCCGTTCGAGTCGGTCCGCCGTCCCCACCACAGGCAATGGCCCCGCATCGCCCGTCACGACGAGCTCGACCCCCGCCGCTTGGTAGGCGGCCTTCTGGCGCTGGGTCGTCTCCCTTGCGATCGTCACCGCATCCGGTGCAGTCGCCGGGTCGTCGTCGTATTGCCGAAGGGCTTCGTACTCCGCGCTGAACACATCGAGAACGTGCCGGATCATCTCGTCCTGGCGCTTCGCTTGGCGCAGGCCCATCTCGATCGTTTCCTTCTGATCCACGGCGTCCAAGCGGCCGGACTCCAGCAGGCTGAAAGCGCCCACGAGACTGGCCAGCGGACCCCGCAAATCGTGAACGATGCAGTGCAGCAGGACGTCCTTCACCTGCATCTCGTGGCTCAGTCCTTCGTAGGAGAGTTCGGCGTCACGCTGGCGCTGGAGCGTCGACTGCATCTCCTCGAGGCTCATGCTCTTGAGCTCGACCACCACGACACCGCGACCATCCGTGAGGGCCAAGGCGTGGGCCTGGAATGACTGATCGCGATACTCCGCATCCAACCCACGGGACTCCGGAAGAATCTCGGTCCAGATGCCGGACGAGAACGCTCGCTCCTCTTGGTCGGCCGACCCTTCGCGCACGCCGCGGAAGAACTCGGCGGCGTCGCCGAGGAAAGACGAGAGGTAATCCACAGGGTCGCCGGGGTCAACGACGCGCGCTTCCCCTGGCTCCCAACCGCAAAGGGTCACCAGCCAGGGGGCGGGCTCGGTGGGCGGTCGAAACACGCCGTCCGGGCCCTCTTCCAAGAGCTCGTAGCCAAGGGCCGAAAAAGCCTCGCCGCGGGACCGTCGTTCGACGCGCCGCATCCTCTCCGCGCCCGCGAGCCGATCGCGGAGGAACGCGTCGGTGTTGGCGCGCTGCATCGTGGCTCCGAGGAGCTTCACGGTGCTCGAAGCGTCGAAGAACAAGACGCTGATCACCCCCTCGACCTGCCACGCGATCACGTCACTGCCGTAGTCTCCCTCTGGATTGAGGGACAGCCCCTTGAGCTCCACCGGCTCGCCAGTCAGTGGCTGGTCCGAGATCGCGGACGCCCAGGCCGCCGTGTCTGGCAGCGGCTGTCCCGCAGCGACGTCACTGAGCGCGTGGTAGTCGGTCGCTCCACCCACGTCGACCACGACGCTGTCCTGGAGCGTCACCCACGCAAGCTTGGTGGTCCCCGCCACGAGCCCGGCCTGGATGGCATCTGGTATCAAACCCATCAGGCCTCACCCATGAGAAGGCTGCGCGTGATCTCTCGGAAGGCCTCGTCGACCGAAGCCCCTGTCTTCGCGCTGGTGACCCTTGGCTCCAAGGCCGGATCTACCTTGCGAATCAGCTCGGGCGCGGGCACCTCCCATTGCGCCACCAGATCGCCTTTGTTGAGGAGCAGTCGCTGGGGCACGTCTTTCCCGATCACCTCCGACGCGGTCTCTGCGATCTCAATCGCGCTGTCGAGGGTCGTCGGCCGGGTGCCATCCGCGACGAGCAGGAGCCCCGAGCTGCCGCGGTAGTAGCTCTTGGGAATCTGCTGAAAGCGGTCCTCACCTTGAACGTCCCAGATCACCAGCGTCACCTCGGTCAAGGAGCCATCGTCGACGCGTACTTGGACGGCCTTCTTGTCGATCTTCACGCCGACCGTCGTGTGGTAGCGCTCGCTAAAAATCGAGTGCACGAACCGACGGACGAGGGAGGTCTTCCCCACCGCGAACGAGCCCAACAGGCAAATCTTCTTCCTGATCACCGACGCACGATAACCGCTTGGATCCCGAGTAGCTGCAGCGGGAGCTCACGAACGGCCTCAGCCGCCTTTTCACACTGGAGTGGGTCGATCCCGCTGACGTAGAGATCGCCCGCCTGAACTTCGAGCCCGACCCCTTCTGGGAGTGTCACCAGCTGGCGCAACCGCCGGGTGACAATCGCCGCATCGAGGGACGAGAACGGGCGAAGCTCCAGGTCCACCTCTCGGATTGTGCCCGCAAGGGCGGAGTCGACGATCCGCCCGGGGTCTTCCACGAGCGGGTCGATCAACCCGCGGACCACCACGCGCCCATCGTCGAGGGAGGCGTCAGTCAGAACAAAGCCAGGCGTCGCAGCGAACGCCCGCTCGACCCGACCGAGATCTCGACGGGCCTGGTAAGCGCGCACCCCTGAAACCAAGAGCCAGGCCACGAGAGCGGCACCCAGAATCTTCGGCAGGAGCCCCATGAACTTGCTCGGCTTGCGGGGCCGGGCCTCCTGCTCTAGGAGCTCCTCAAGCAGGGGCTCAAGGGGAGCCAGGCTCGAAGCCTCGCCGTCGAAGTCGTTCATCTCTGCGCCGTACTCGACGTGCAGTCGCTCGACCACTTCGGCCGCTCGCTCGTGCAGTGCCCTCGGGGGGTTGCCGCGCACCACGAGGGCCAGCACCGCCTCCGGCCCCTGGGCCAAGATCAACGTCAGCCCTTGGAATTCGATTTCCTCGAGCGGCGTCTCTTCCGCCGAGGCCCCAAACGAGTCCGCCGCAAAGTCGCGGATGGCGCTGAGCATCCCCGCCACCATGTCGACGTCCTCTGATTCGAAACCAGGGGCGTGGACGTCCGACATGATGATCCCGGAGTCCTTGTCCACGAGCAGCACTTGGTCCACGCGGAAGGCGAGGGTCTTGAGGAGCACCACCTCCGAAAAGGGCTTGCCCGTTCGGGCTGCCTCGATACGCCAGCCGATGCCCTTGGGCGACAGCGAGTTCTCAAGCGCCACGTTCAGCGACTCCATCGACTGACGGAGACTCGCTTGAATCATGCTGCGAATCGCAGGGCCCAGCGCGGGGTGAATCGCATCCGCCAGCTCCTGCGGATCCTTGCGCGCTGAGCGGAAGAGCCCATCCTTGACGGTCGCCTCAAGGGCCCGCGCTACGCGGTCATCCTTGGCTTCCCGCGCAAGAATCGCGTCGGGCAATACTTCGGCCACAGCCTCGGAGCTCACCTCACGGTGCTCCAGACGCTCAAGCCGGTCGCGCTCCTCGCTCAGCAGCACGCTGCGCAGCTCCGCTAGCTTCGAGGCGGCAGAGCGCTTGTCGTGGCTCGAGCCGTTGGGGTTCATCTTTGCGGGAGGACGTGGGAGCTGCATAAGAACTGCGGGGCGGTGCTGCGACGGCTAGATTGCCCTGCGCTTACCGCTGCGTTCCTCCCAGAGTGCTAGTCGCCTAGGCGACTTGCAAGATCGGAAAGCATCGAGCGTAGATCAGCACGCTCGACCTTGTTCGTTCCTTGCTCATCGATCCGCGTCAGGATCGACTGAAGCTCCGACTGCATTTCATCGCGGAGGCTCGCCTCGGAAGCGCGGAGCTGTTTCGAGAATTGGTCTTCGAGTGCCGCAAGGCTCTGGGCGAAGCTCGCCTCCAGCTGCGCGAGACGCGATGATTGCGCCTCGATTTGCTGCTCGTGCTGCTTGGCCTGGGAGCCGAACAGCAGGTCGCGAACCTTGTCCAGATCCGCTTGATCACGGTCGCCAGACGACGTGCGCCCTTCGCTCGCTGCGCGCGATCGTTTCGTTTCCTGGTTACCGGAGGATGCCTCGGTACCGCTTCGATGCCCGTTGCGGCCGTTGGACGATGAGCTCGATTGAGAGGTTGACTTCATGGGGATGGACCTGATTTGGATCCCTTCAAGGAGACCCCACCAGACCCCATCTGTCCACTCGACAGAGAAAAACCCCGTCAGAAGCCCCTAAACGAGGGTTCTGAGAGCAAAAAAGCGGCTCCACGGACCTTTCGGTCCGTGGAGCCCCGCCAGCATTTACGGACAGCGAGCGGAGCCTTGCGATCGGAGGCCCGTCCCCAGGGTTGATTCCGATCCAGCTCCTTCGCTGCTGAGAACATGTTTGTGAACCGAGCCCTAGATACCCAGTGACAGAGCCGTCAGACTCTAGGTGAGACGCGCACTGTTCCTTGGTGCCTTTGGAACCTGGCAATCCCTGACGGGAAGGTCAGGCCTCTGGAGTCGCACCCTACCTTGAGCCATCGTGTTCGAGATGTGTCCGTCATCGGCCCAACCACTCAGCCACCGCGACCCCCCATGCGTGCACTCCTCGTTGACGACGACTCCGACTTTCGGACCTTCTGCCGCTTGGCCCTCAAATCCATCGACTGCGAGGTGCGAGAAGCCCCTAACGCGATCGAAGGCCTCGACATTCTCGATGCGGAAGGTGACGGGTCATTCGACGTGATCCTCCTCGATCTCGAGATGCCGGGAGCGAGCGGCCACGACCTCCTCTTTGATGTCCGCGAGAAGGGTGACGCGCTGCCCGTGATCATTCTCTCGGGAAGGTCCGAGGTCGAGCAGCGGGTCAAAGCACTTCGCGGCGGCGCAGACGACTTCATGGTCAAGCCCGTCGACTCCGACGAGCTCTTGGCGCGCATCGATGCGGTGGTTCGTCGCAGGAACTCCCTGGCGCCCCTCGACTACGGCGTCCTGACCTTCGACCTCGCCCACCGTCGCGTCAAGCGCGACGGCAAGGCCTGCCACCTCAGCCCCCGCGAGTACGACCTACTCCTTCGCCTCGCCAAGGGCGGCGGAGAAACCGTCAAGCGCGATACGCTCCTCGAAGACGTGTGGGACCTTGGCTTCGACCCAGGCACCAACGTGCTCGACGTCCACATCGGTCGTCTCCGGAAGAAGATCGACCGCCAAGGGGAGCCGCTGATCGAGACGATCCGCGGCGTCGGCTACCGCCTCAAGCGCGGATAGGGCCCAGCATCAGGGCCCAGCATCAGGGCCCAGCATCAGGGCCCAGCATCAGGGCTCAGCATCACGGCCCAGGATCACGGCTCAGCATCACGGC
>CAYQKK010000036.1:0-34193 GCA_964417955.1 uncultured Planctomycetaceae bacterium | reverse complement strand
GGCCCAGCATCAGGGCTCAGCATCACGGCCCAGGATCACGGCTCAGCATCACGGCTCAGGCCTTCGCGGCGGCGGTGAGCTCCGTCGCGGCAGCCACAAGCCGATCGAGATGCGGCGAGCCCACGTCTAGGTGCGTCACGAAGCGCAGCACCTGCGGCCCCATCGCCATGACATGGACATCGTGCTCGGCGAGCTTCTCTGCGAAGGCAGGCGCCGTCATGAACTCAGGGTCGACGTGGACCATCGCCATGTTGGTTTCGACGCTCGTTACGTCGCACTCAAGTCCCGGTAGAGCGCCGAGCCGTTCGCCCACTTGACGCGCGAGCGCGTGGTCGAGCGTCATGCGACTGACGTTGTCCCGCAGGGCCATCCGTGCTGCTGACGCGAGGAAACCGGCCTGGCGCATCCAGCCGCCCAGTCGCTTGCGTACACGCATCGCCCTCTCGATGAAGGCATCGTCGCCCGCAACGATCGAGCCCACTGGGGCGCCGAGCCCCTTGGAGAGGCAGAGCGACACCGAGTCCACATGGGCGGTCCAGTCGCTGGCCGGGACCCCGGACGCCACGACCGCATTCGCCAACCGTGCACCGTCGAGGTGGACGGGAATGCCGTTCTCCTTGCCCACCGCCGCGACGGCGGAGAACTCTTCCATGGGAATGACCACGCCCCCGGCAACGTTGTGAGTTTGCTCAAGGCAGATCAAGGTCGTCGAAGGGCAGTGGATGAAGTTGGGGCGAATCGCCTCGCGCACTTCATCCGGCTCCATCCGGCCACTACGATCGCCAACGTTCAGCGTCTGGACACCGTGCAGATAGCCAGGCGCGCCGCCCTCGTACGTAGTGATGTGCGCCCAACGCTGGCAGACGATTTCGTCCCCAGGCCGGGTCCAAGCGCCGAGCGCCACTTGATTCGCCATCGTCCCTGAGGGAACGAAGATGGCACGGGGCTTCCCGAGCCAAGCCGCGGCCTCCTCTTCGAGGAGGCGCACGGTGGGATCACCGTCGAGGACGTCGTCCCCCACTTCCACGTCGAGCATGACCGCCCGCATGGCGGCGGATGGCTGGGTCACCGTGTCACTTCGAAAGTCAGCGCGCATGGGCACTCGCGGCTAGCGGTTGGCGAGGTGCTCGCGCACGCGTCGCAGGCCTTCGCGGATGTTCTCCGCGCTGTTGGCGTAGCTAAAACGCATGTAGCCCTCGCCGAACGCGCCAAAGCTTGCACCCGACAAGCACGCGACACCGGCGGTGTTCAGGAGCTCCTCCTCGAGGACCTTGCTGGAGATCCCGGTGGCCGAGGTGTTGGGGAACGCGTAGAACGCGCCCTTCGGCATCACGCAGGAAAACCCGGGGATCGCGTTGAGCTCCTCATGGATGATCTTGCGTCGTTCGTCGAACGAAACGAGCATGTCGTCCACCGCGCCCTGGGGACCGCGCAGCGCCTCGATGGCCGCCACCTGGGTCACCGCGTTCGCACAGGAGGACGAGTTGATCTGGATGCGCTCGGCGTGCTCGATGAGGTGATCCGGCCAAACTCCATAGCCGAGGCGCCAGCCCGTCATCGCGTACGTCTTGCTCCAGCCATCGAGCATGATCGCGCGATCTTTCATGGAGGGGTACTGCAGGATCGAGACGTGCTCTTCCCCGTCATAGAGCTGACGGCTGTAGATCTCGTCGCAGAGCACCGTCACGTGGGGATGGGCCTCAAGACCCTTCACCAGCTTGTCCATCTCCGAACGCGGAACAATGCCACCGGTCGGGTTCGCCGGAGTGTTCACGATCAAGAGCGATGTCGCGGGGGTAATGAGACCCAGCACGGTTTCGGCGCTGAAAGCAAAGCCCTTGTCCTCTTCCAAGCCGTAAGGCACCGCCTTCGCCTCGGACCAGTGGATCATGCTCTCGTAGATCGGAAAGCCGGGGTTCGGGTAGATGATCTCCTTGCCCTTCTCGCCGAACATCATCATCGCGTAGAACATCGTCGGCTTCCCGCCTGGGACGATGAGCACGTTGTCGGGGTTCACCTCGGCGCCGCGGAACTCGCGGATGTTCTCGACCACCGCTTCGCGCAGGTCCGGGAGTCCCTTAGCCGGCGTGTACTTGTGCCAGCCGTCCGTCAGCGCCTTCTTACCCGCCTCGACGATGTTCTCCGGAGTATTGAAATCCGGCGCGCCAATGTGCAGGTGGACGATGTCCTTACCTTGGGCCTCAAGGGCCTTCGCTTTTGCGAACACCTCAAAAGCAGTTTCGGTGCCGAGGAGCGACATGCGGGAGGCGAGGGTCATAGATGATTTCCTGGGGGGCCGGGGGTCTCGTCGAGCCTGCACAGTCAGGCCCATGGCCCAGCAGTATGCGGTCCGCCGGGCCCGCCCGCTAGCGAGAGGCCCCGGTGTTGCCGCGAGACCTGAGTGCTACCGCGAAGCTGTGTAGGCTTCGACCGCGGCGTCGAGGATCTCTGCCGCCCGTGCGGCATCCCCAAAGCCCAGGGCCACCATGCGGGGCAGCCCTTGATCATCGAGGCCCTTGTAGTTCTCAAACCAAGTGCGAGCGATGGCGCTGACCCCTGGGAAGTTGGCGTCGAGCTCGGCCAGCGAGGTCACATCCCCCAGCGGAGTTCCCGCGGCGACACCCAGGAGCTTATCGTCCTGTTCGCCGCCATCCAGCAGCTCGAGGACTCCAATCACCCGCACCGGCACAACGCTGCCGCGGGGCTGGGCTGGGCCGAGCACTAGGACATCCAGCGGGTCGCCATCGCCCCCTTGCTCCTTCGGCAGGAGGGTCTGCGGGATCATGCCGTAGTTGCCGGGGTAGCCGAGGTACTGGACCACCCGTGGCTTGCCGTCCTTCATCTGCCAGAGCAGCTTGCCGTCTGGCTTGGTGACCTCCCACTTGGCGTCCGTCCCAGCCGGGATCTCCACTACGACGTTGACGAGGCCACCCTCGGCCCTCGCGGGAAAATCGTCGATGAAGTGCGTCGACCCAGATGGGTTAGCGGACTTCTCGGAAGTCAGTCCGCCGCACCCTGCCAAGAGGCAGCCGAGGAGACCTAGCCAGGCGTGGGCGCCGGCTCCAGATAGACGAGAGGATGGGCTCATGGCAGAAGGGTAAGGAACGGGATGGGACTTTTGACAACTGATTGCAGCCAGGAGTGTGGCCGCCGCGCCTTCGGGGGCTAGTCTCAACACACCATGGTCAAGATCACTTCCTATCTCAGCGCGCCTGTCCTCGGCCTCCTCGCCCTGTTCCTTGCGTCCTGCGGACAGGAGCCGGACCTCGTGGTGCGCATCTCCCTGGACCAGCCCTTCTCCGAGGGGCTCGTCAAGGAGTTCGAGAATGAGACGGGCCTCAAGGTCAGGGCCCAGTACGACATCGAGCAGTCCAAGACGGTGGGCCACGTCCGCGCCATCATCGAAGAGGCCAAGAACCGCCCGCGCACCGACGTCTTCTGGAACAACGAAGTGGCCCAGACCATTCGCTTGGCAGAGCTCGGACTCCTGGAGTCCTACGACTCCCCCAGCGCGGCGGACATCCCCGAGGCTTTCCGCGACCCAGCCCGGCAGTGGACCGGCTTCGCGGCCCGCGCGCGTGTGCTCATCGTGAACACCGATCTCGTCCCCGAAGGCGAGGGTCCGAAAGGGACGATGGACCTGTTCGATCCAAAGTGGAACGGCAAGGCCGCCATCGCCCGCCCTCTGACCGGCACGACCCTCACCCACGCCACCGCGCTCTATCAGGTCATGGGCGAAGAGTGGTCGACCCAGTTCTTCCAGGACGTGGTCAGCGGCAACGAGTCCTCGGCTCTGTCGCTGCCGGAGAGCAACGGCCAGGCCATGCGCCAAGTGGGCGCCGGCGAGCTCGCCTGGGCCTGGACCGACACCGATGACTACCACGTCGCCGAAGAGAAGGGCCTGCCCGTGCGCCGGGTGTACCCGGACCAAGAGGCGGGGCCCGGAGTCCTGGAAGCGGAGGGCGAGCCCCTCGGCACGCTTCTGATCCCCAACTCCATCATGCTGCTAAAGGACGCGCCCCACGCAGAGAACGGAAAGCGCTTCATCGACTGGGTGCTGCGCCGCGAGATCGAGCAGAAGCTCGCCGAATCCCGCAGCGCGCAGATCCCCGTGCGCGACGACGTTCCACGCCCCGCTTACGTCGGGAAGATCGGCGACTTCAAGGTTATGAAGGTCGACTACGCCGCCCTCGGCAAGTCGATCGGTCAGCGCACCGAGGAACTCTCCAAGACCTTCCTGCGCTAGCCTACCCCGGGCCCGCCGTCTTCTCCCATGTCGCGCACGAACGCTACGCCCCACCCGGCCGCACGCCCTAGCCGCGCACTCTTCGCGCTGGCTCTGATTGCGTTCGCCGTCCTGGGACTGAGCCCGCTCGCGATCATGTTCCAACGTCTGGCGGCGGAGCCGGCGGCGCTGGAGACGCTGCTGACGGAGCGCACCTTGACGCTACTCGGCAGAACCGTCGCCCTTGGACTCGGCGCCAGCGGCATCGCCCTCGCCCTCGGGCTACCGTTCGGATTCCTCGTGGCGCGCACGAACGTGTTCGGAGCCGGAGCCATGCGCGCCCTCGGCATCGTCCCCATTCTCATCCCGCCCATCATGATGGCGATGACGTGGACGATGGTGCTCCCGCTCCGCGGCCCCGTGATGTGCGCGCTGATACTCGGACTGTCGACGTTCCCGCTCGTGGCGCTCTTCACGGGCCGCGCCGCAGAGCGGATCGACGCTCGCCGCGAAGAAGCCGCCGCGATGGTGGGCGGCCTCGGTGCGATCCTGCGCATGGAGCTGCCGCTCCTCATCGTGCCCGCCCTCGGTGGAGCCGTCTTGGCCTTCATCGTGTCCATCAACGAGTTCGCGCTACCCGACTACGTGTCCGCCGTCGGCAAGAAGTTCAACGTGTACGCGGGTGAGATCTTCAGCAACTGGCAGGTGGACGGCAACGAGCCCCGTGCCGTGGCTACGGCGCTGCCCCTGATCGTGTTGACGCTGCTGGCCCTGATCCCGCTGATGGCACTGCGCCGCCGCGGCCGCTACAGCACCGTCGACGGGAAGTTCGTCGCGCCCCAGCGACTCAACCTCGGGCGCGCGCGCTGGCCGCTGACGTTCTTTTGCCTCGCCGTCGTGACCGCAGCGTCCCTCGTTCCCGTCGGGCGGCTGCTCTACGAATCGGGTGGAGGCCCGCGCGTTTTCGGCGGCGTGTCCATCCGCCGGGCCGCTTGGACCCAGGGCGGCGGTGCGGCGCAAAACATGGGCACGGTCGACCCCAACGCAGCCACAGAGACGAAGACCCCGGCCATCGATGCGCAGGCGCGCCAGGGCGCCGTCCAGGCTTCCCAGCGCGCCGCTCTCGAGGCGGCTGGGCAAGCTCCCGTCGCCGGAGCGGACGGGCTCGTGCCCCAGATGCCGATGCGCCAGGTGGACCTCAACGCACCGGAAGTCAAGGCCGCCCTCGAAGCCGCCCAGGAGGACGACCGGTCCGACATGGGGGGCGGTACGGATCAGTTCATCGCCAACTTCAAGCAGAGCTTCAGCCGCGCCTTTGAACTTTCACGCGAGAGCCTGCT
Source organism: uncultured Planctomycetaceae bacterium (assembly GCA_964417955.1). Classification (GTDB taxonomy): domain Bacteria; phylum Planctomycetota; class UBA1135; order UBA1135; genus Saltatorellus. Next base: position 28,628 of record CAYQKK010000036.1, on the reverse strand, counting down.
CTCCAGCCTCGTCTTCGCGTTGATCGCCGCGTGCATTGCGCTGCCCATCGCGCTCGTTCTCGGCCACGCGATCCAGCGCGGCCGCGGCGGTGGCTTCCTAGAGGTGGTCACGCTGCTACCGCTGATCGTGCCAGCGACGCTATTCGGCATTGGCACCATCGTCTTCTGGAACCACGAGTGGACGGCTGCGATCTACGACTCCGGTGCCCTCGTCGCGCTACTCTTCGCCGGGCGTTTCGTCGCCGTGGCGACACTCATCTGCTCGGGCGCGGTTGCGTCCTTCGATCCCAGGCTGGAGGAGTCCGCTCACCTAGCGGGCGCGGGGCCGCTACGCCGACTCTTCAGCGTCGTATCCCCCGGCGTATGGACCTCCCTCGTCGGCGCATGGATCGTGGTCTTCGCCCTTTCGATTCGCGAGCTTGACGCGGCGGTCCTCGTGCCCGCCGCCAACGACACCGCCATGTTCCGCGTGTTCAACGCGGTGCACTTCGGCCGCGACGACTTCGTGTCTGCCCTCGCGCTCCTCGTGATCTTCACCATCCTCTTGCCCGGGCTCCTCTGGAGCCTCTTCTCCAAGTCACGCCTCCGGATTCTCCCATGACCAGCGCCATCCAATGCACGCACTTGGCCGTCCGCGCGGGTCGGGCCGAGATCCTCAAGGACATCTCCCTCACCATCGAGCCCGAGGAGCACGTGCTCCTCGTGGGCCCATCCGGCGCGGGCAAGAGCACGCTGCTGCGTGCGATCGCCGGACTGGCGGTCCCCGCGAAAGGGCAGATCCACCTGCATGGCGAGCTCGCGAGCGATGCTGGCCAGCTGGTGCTGGGCCCTGACAAGCGGAAGATTGGCTTCCTGTTCCAGGGCGGCGCCCTGTGGCCTCACATGAGCGTCGCGGGCACCCTTCACTTCGTGCTCAAGCGCAAGGGGCTCGGCCGCGGCGACCGCAAGCGCAGGATCGCCGAGCTCTTGGAGATCGTCGACCTCGCTGGGTTCGAAAAGCGCCGCGCACCAACGCTCTCTGGCGGCGAGGCCCAGCGCCTTGGCCTCGCACGTGCCCTCGCGGCCGAGCCCAAGATCCTCGCCCTCGACGAGCCCCTCGGGCCCCTCGATGCGCCGCGGCGTGAGGCCCTTCTCGATCAGCTCCAAGCGCTGACGCGGCGCTTCGGTCTCACGACGGTCCACGTGACCCACGATCCTGGCGAAGCAGGCCGCGTGGCTACGAGGACGATCACGATGTCAGAGACGGGCGCATTGGAAGGGTGAATCGGTGCCCGAATCACGCGCCTGCGCGGCAAATTGGCGCGCAGCCGGATTCAAGCGTGACCACGGGACCCCGTGTGGGCTAAATGATCACTATGCGCATTGTTCTTGGAGTCATCGTCCTGGCCGTAGCCAGCTGGTTCTTTTCGGCGCTCCTCGGTACGCCCGAGGAAACCGCAAGCGCCCAGGGCCCCGCCGAGTGGGTCTCATCCCAACAGTGCGCGGAGTGCCACGAGCAGATCTACCACGAGTGGAAGGAGAGCCCCCACGCGAACTCCTGGAACAACGAAGACGTGCGCGTGCAGTCGGACGACTTCGCGAACAAGGACTGCATCGATTGCCACGCGCCGCGGCCGGTGTTTGAGACTGGGCTTGGCGAGCGCGTCCTGCCCCGTTCCGCTCGGCGCTCCGAAGGGGTCGACTGCCTCACGTGCCACCTCCTGCCCGAAGGCGGCATGGCCGGCACCATCACGAACCCGCGAGTGGCCTGCCAACCGACGACTCGCCGCGAGCTCCAGCGCGTCAGCCTGTGCGCGGGCTGCCACGACCAGCACAAGACCGTCCAGCAGTGGAAGGCCACGCCCTTCGCCGAGCACCGCGAGGGCTGCATGGAGTGCCACATGCCCTACCGCGACGGGACGCCGGAAGGCGGCCGCCTGCACACGATGCCGGGCGGCCACTACATCAACATGGTGCGCACCGCGGTGACTTTTGAAGGCGAGGTGAACGCCGAGGGCCAGCCTTCCGTGACGGTGGCCAACGTCGGTGGCGGGCACTCCTATCCCACGGACGAGCGCAGCCGCGCCTCCGACATCTGGTGGCGCACGGTCCCCGAGGGCGCCGAGCTCGACGGCGACGGCCTCGCGACCGAGGGCGGTGAGTGGCAGCACCTCCACCGTATTCGCGATCCCTATCGCCACGAGACCGACATGGTCTCGACGCTGCTGCACTTCGGCGACTCGCGCACCTTGGCCATCGAGGCCGAAGCCGCTCAGAATGGGCCCGTGGAAGTCGTGCTGGTTTACAAGCGCACGCCGTACTATCGGGACAAGGAGACCGGACTGGCCATGGAGCTGGACGCCGTCTCCAACCCGTTCGATGACTCTGAGCTCGTGCACCGCGTCGTGATCGAACCTTGATTGAGCCCCGTACCCTTCTCCCATGAAGCCCACCGCCGCGGCACCCTTCCAGACCCTCACCGTCACCGCACTCTGTTCGGTCGTTTGGGTTGGCTCGTGCGCAAAGCCCGCGGAACCCGCGCCCGCAGCCGCGACTGAAGCAACGGGTCGCGCCGTGAAGGACGTCCTTGGGGCCACCCTCAAGCGCCTTGGTGTGCAGGCGCGCGCGGGTGTCATCTCTGCGCCAGAACTGCGCGCCAACGTCGGCCTGCTTGCGGGCGACCCAGCGGAAGCCGACCCTGCCAGCGACCGGCTCATCGGCGGCAGCGGCGGCGCGGGTGAACCTCCCGCAGCGGACGCGCATATGGAGGAGCCCGATGTGGTCCTCGACCCGGACCTCGTCGAGCTGCGCGAAGGCCTCATCGGCATGGTGATGGGCAACCCCAATCAGCTGGGAACCGCGCAGAAAGATGTCGCTCATCTAAAGGACGAGATCGTCCCGGTCATGGTCGCCGGCTTCGCGGTCCAGGGCCGCGATCCAGCCGAGCTCAAGATTCTGATCGATCTTGCCGTCCAGAGCCCTGCGCCCGGGATCGCCGTGGCCATTGCCGAGGTTGCGGCCTCCCACGACGAAGCGTGGATTCGCCGCTACGCCAACTGGGCCCTCGCGTCGCTCGCGGAAACACCGGGTGCCGATCAGATCGTTCCGCGGCTCATTCGGCGGCTGAAGTACGAGCGCGACCCCGAGACCCTCGTCTGGGTCAGCAGCACCCTCGCCACGTTCGGCAACTACGCCGGCACCGAGCTCCTTTACCAAACCACCGCACGTGCCGCCGGAGACTCTGCGGGCGACGCCGCGCGCAACCAGCTGGCGACCGTCCTGCAAGGCGCCCAGGTCGCGCTGGGTCTGGAAGAGATGCCCGACACGCCCGCGACGATTGCCGCTTGGGAAGAAGGCAGGCTTGGCCGTCCCCGGCAGAGCGCCTCCGATCCACTCCTCGGCGAGGTCTGGATGCTGATTGCAGATCTATCCGGCGAGCACTTCCAGCTGCGCGGCGTAGACGACGCTCGGCACACGCTCTCCAGCCTCGGGCCCTGGGCCGCGTCGGAGTTCGCCCTCGCCCTCGAAGACGATGATGAGTACGTGCGGCTGCACACGACCCAGGTCCTAGAGCGCATGGGCGCGCGCGGTCTCGGCGCCTTCGACTCCATGATCGCCGCGCTGCACGATCCCCACGATGCGGTTTGCGGCGCGGCCGCCGAGGCCCTCGTGGCCGTGACCCGGGGAACGCCCAAGGCAACGGAAACCCGTGACGCACTGATAGCGCGCGTGGACGCGCCATGCCCCTACGAGGTGAAAGTCGCCTGCGTACGCGCCCTTGGACGCACCGACGCCGCGGTGATTCCAGCGGACAAGCTCGCGGCGTGGTTCCAGGCCACTAAGTTCTCCGACCTCCGCCTCGCCGCCGCGCGAGGACTTCTCGCCGCAGGTCGCCGCGACGACGCCCTTCCGTGGCTCATCGAAGAGCTCGGACCCAGCGGCATGGACCCAGCAGGCGCCGAGGCCCTTCTAGGGGACTGGATCGAGACGGGCGCATTGGGCGACGAACTCCTGCAGTCCTGGAATAGCCACGCCGCCAAGCTGAGCGTCGTCCACACAGCCGATCAGGCGCGAGCGAGACGGACCGCCCGAGCGGAGGTTCTCGCTACCGTCAAGCGATAGGCCCGGGCGCGGTCGCCTATAGTCGCGGCATGGACCTCTCCCTTTCGACCGCGGCGACCCACGCCAGCGTCGCCGCCACTCTTCTCGCGGGTTCTTGCGCCACCCCCGCACAAGACAGCAGCGTCCACGTCAGTTCGAGTCTGCAAGTCGACTCACAAGCCGAGTGGATGGAGGCGGCCGCAAAGTCCGTAGGGCTGACGGTCGAAGACGGCTACGCGATGCCGGCCGGCGCATCGGCGACCTATCGGAGCAAGGTTCAGTCGTTTGGCGGCAAGCGAAGCCTCGCGTCGATCACCCTGAAACAGTCGGCGGCTTGGCAGAACTGGGAGGCCGCCCCCAACCTCGGACCCATCAACCTCCAAGACGCGCCGGTATTTCTCGCGATCGCGGAGGGCGACTATTGGGCGTTTGGGCGCTACGGCGGCCGAGGAAGAGGGCGGAACGTTGTCAGGCCCGAGGACTTCGTGGGCGAGGAGGCATCGCTGCCCGGGTTTGAGGGCACGGAGCTGCTCACGACGCCGTTCGCGAACCAGTACGACGCGCCGGGTGGGCTCGTGCAAGGCAAGGGCGGATACCACGCCTGGCAGAGCCGCGACATGGAGAACTGGGTACACCACGGGGCGGTGACGGAGACGTTCTCCCGCTGGGTGACGTCCGCGGAGCACGTGGACGGCAAGACCTACATCTTCTACGACTTCCCCAACGACCAGGACCCCCACGTCTACGAAGACGGCGACCTCTTTGACGGTGTGCCTGGCAGGGACCTCGGCATGGCGTTCGCTGACCCCTCCCACGGATCGGACGCGGGGTTCATTCGCGACTTGGATGGGCGTTTCCACGTGATCTACGAGGACTGGAGTCCAATCAGCGCGAACAAGCGCTCGTGGGACTCGCCGTTGGCGGGTCACGCGGTCAGCGACACGCCAGCCGGCGGCTACGAGATCGTGGCGCCACCCGTAGACAAGCGCACCACCCCCACTGGCGAGATCCGAACGTACAAGCACCCCCACTGGGTCAAGGAAGACCCCGCGAACTACTCGACCAACGTCGCGGAGTACGAAGTTCACACCCCCGAGCAAGAAGCGTTTGGCGACTGGGCCATGATCTCGATCGGCGGCCAGTACTACCTCTTCGGAGACCACGATCCGGCGGGGGGCGAGAAGATGGCCGTCGGCTGGTTCACCTCTCCGAGCATCAACGAACCCTTCGAGTGGTGCGGACGGATTGGCGAAGGACACCCGGACCCCGACATTGGGTTTGCAGAGGGCCGCTTCTACCTCTTCACCCAGCAGATGACGGACTTCGTCAGCGATGGACCGTGGGTGGAAAGCGTCGAGTTGCGCGTCGGTGTCGACACGGACGACAACGGCGCCGTCAATCAGTGGACGGGATGGCAAGACGTCAAGGAGAGCTACGAGCACACGCCGGGCTTCTCGAAGCAGATCACGCGGATCCCCGCGTCCCTCGACCTTAGTGAGCTGCCGAGCGGCTACGGGTTCGCATTCGAGCTTCGACTCACGGACACCACGGCGAACGCCTCCAAGCCCATGATCGATTCCATCAAGTTCGAGCTCAGGTAGACCCATGATGCGCCGGCTACGCCACCGCGGCCGCTGGCAAGTGGCAGATCGACGACTCTCGCGTCGAACCGGAAGCCATCGGCGACCAGCCTCGTCTGGAAGAAGGGCCGGCCGTCCGACTCGACGAGCGAGTCCCGCTGACGAGTCAGATGCGAGTCATCAGAGGAAGCGAACCTCTAGCCCGTTCGTGAAGTTTGAGGTCACCGTCGGGTTGGCGTCACGGTGCCAAGTTTGGAAGAACCACGACTCGCCTGCGACGATCGATATGAGCCCGTTAGGTGACGGAGTCGCTGCCAGATTCAGCGGGAAATTGATCGAGCCCGAGCTTCCGCTGGATTGAACGAGGTTGACGTAGCGTCCGATTCCGCCCCCCAGGCAGATCGCACCTTGGCTCCCCACGACCTGGGATACGAAGTCCGCAACGGGGGCCACCAGGAGGAGCCCCACCGAGTTGAGCGGAAGGTTCGACGCCGTGAGCGTCAGGTCATTGGACGATGCGATGCTAGAGCCGGTCGCCGACATGGATCCAGATGCACCGGTCGAATTCGGCACTGACGGACCGCAGTACGGGAGGCCGATTCCGTCGCTCTCGAACTGCAGGTGATCGAAAATTACGAAGTCGAAGGCTCCCACCGTCACCTCAAGACGGGCGATCGGAGTCGGCGACACGACTCCGAAGAAGCCAAACGTCAGGTTGGTGCTCGTGAAGAAGTCCTGGAGGATGTAGCTAGCGATCACGTTGCCGCTGCTATCGAACACACGGAAGAAGGTCTCCCCGAGGGACGCGGCCTGTAGGTCGCCCACCTGAATTCCCACACCGTGCGTTGGATTGGTGAAGGTTGCCGAGAAGTCGCCCCCACCTTGGGTGCCGGGTACCAGGCGCATGATGTTGTCGCCAGGGAAGGGCAGGTTGATGAAGAACCAAACCCTCGGCGTGCCGTTCTGGGCGGCACCGAAGGTGACACCCAATGGCTCAAGCTGGTTGGTCAGGATCTAGTCGTCGTCCAGCGGCTCGCCGGCCGCGTCTGTCTCGAAGTCGATGAGCTGCACTCTGCCCCCTAGTGCGTTCTCGAACGGCACCTCATCCAGATACACGGTCTGGGCGGCCGCCATGGGCAGCGGGAAGGCGAGGAGCAACGTGGTGAGGCGGAAAATCTGTGTCTTCATGCGAGATTGGTGGGTTGGGAGGGACGAGAGTGCCCTTCGCGGCGCCATGCGCGGCGGCGCGCTGTCCACTGCCACGAAAATCTGCGAAGATCCATGGAGCGGAAGTCCCTGCCACTCAGGCCACTCCTGAGGACTTCTCTTGCCAGCGTCCCCATGACCCAAGAACTGACTCAGCTGTTGCAGCGAGCCGGCGACGATCCGTCGGCCTCCGAAGCCGTGCTCCCACGGGTGTACGAAGAACTCCGCGTCCTCGCACAGTCGCAAATGCGCGGCGAGCAAAGCGGCCATACGCTTCAAGCCACCGCGCTCGTGCACGAGGCCTGGATGAAGCTCGTGGGACCCAGCGGTGAATCGCTCGGCTGGGATAGTCGCGCGCACTTCTTTGGAGCGGCGGCCCAGGCCATGCGCAGGATCCTCGTGGACCGCGCCCGAAGGGTGCAGTCCGAAAAGCACGGCGGCCACATGCGGAGGCAGCCCCTCGACGGCGTGGATTCCGAGATGGATCCAGACAACGTGGACTTCGTCGCGCTCGACGGTGCGCTCACTCAGCTGCAGAGCCGCGACCCGCGCGCAGCCCAGGTGGTCGAGCTGCGCTTCTTCGGTGGACTCTCCGTCGAGGATTGCGCCCTCGCCATGGACATTTCGGAGCGCACGGTGGCACGGGAATGGAACGTCGCGCGGGCTTGGCTCTATCGCGAGCTGGGATCGGATTGATGGCTGGTAGAGACGAGACAGACGACGGCTCCGTCAGCGACTCCCTGTGGGCCCGCGCCAAGGTCGTGCTCGGTGACGCTCTAGACCTCCCCCCATCAAAACGACGGGCGTACATCCAAGCGACCTGCGCCGGGGAGCCGGAACTCCAGAGCGAAGTGGAGTCGCTCCTTCCCACCGAGGACGCCGCCGAGTCCTTCCTGGCGAAGCCCGCCACCGACCTCTTCGAGCTTCCAGGGCCTGCACTCGGCATGCGCGTGGGTGGCTACACGCTGCGCTCGCTCATTGGGGAAGGCGGCATGGGCCACGTATTCGAGGCGGTGCAAGAGCACCCGCACCGCACCGTTGCCCTCAAGGTACTGCGACCAGGGCTTCTCGCTGCGGACGCCGAACGCCGGTTCCAGTACGAGATCGAAGCCCTCGGCCGGCTCAGTCACCCTTCCATCGCATCGATCCATGACGCGGGCGTCGAGAGCGTCGACGGAGGGACTCGGCTGTCCTGGTTCGCCATGGAGAAGGTGGCGGGCCAGTCACTCCTGGCCGCCGCCCGCGAGCTTGACCTCGATGACAACGCCCGGCTCAGGCTTTTCCTTCGAGTCACCGACGGCGTCGCCCACGCCCATCAGCGCGGTGTCATTCACCGCGACCTCAAACCGGACAACATCCTCGTCGACGAGAACGCCCACCCCCACCTCCTCGACTTCGGCATTGCCCGGGTCGCGGATCCCATGGCGTCGTCCATGACCATGGCCGGGGAGATCATCGGAACGCTCGCCTACATGAGCCCCGAGCAGCTCTTGGGCGACCCCGGCGCCGTCGATGCCCGTGCCGACGTATACGCACTCGGCGTCATCCTCTTTCACCTCATGACCGGGTATCCCCCTCGGGATCTCGACGGCCTAGGCTTTCCCCAGGCCGCACTACGAATCACGGAGAGCGAGGCGCGTCGCGCCGGAGATCTTCGTCGCGACCTGCACGGCAAAGACCTTGAGACGGTGTTGATCAAGGCGCTGGAGCACAGCCCGGACCAGCGCTATCCATCGGTCGAGGCCTTCGCGCGGGACATCCGGCGGGTGCTCGACCACGAGCCGATCGAAGCGCGCGCTCCCTCCGCGTGGTACCAGGTGAGCAAGTTCGCGAGGCGCCACCGCGGACTGGTAGCTGGGGTCGCGATGACGGCCGCGGCCCTCGTGGTCGCGGTGATCGGAACCTCCATCGGGTTCTACCGCGCCTCCGCGGCAAGGGACCAAGTCATCCAGGAGCGCGACCATGCGGAAGCGATCAACGGACTCGTCACCACCATGTTTGCGAGCGCAGACCCCACGTTGGATGGACACGACGTTCGCGTCGTCGATCTCCTCGACGCCGCGCGCGCGGACCTCGCGTCGGAGGCGGACGAGCAGGGTTCCCTGGAGTCCCGCACGCGCGCTGGCCTGAACCTTACCCTCGGCAACACGTATCGCATGCTCGCGCTGCACGATGATGCGCTACCGCTCCTCTTGCGCGCCGAGCGGCTCTATGAGCAGCTCGACGGCCCAGGCGCCGCTTCCACCGTGGGCGCATTCGGAGACAGGCTCAACTCCATGATCGAGCTAGGCCAACTTGAGGCAGCTAAACCGCTCCTTGAAGACCTGCATGAGCGTACGGGGGAGCTCACGAATCCGGCCGATTTCCTCATCATGCGGCCCCTCGAAGTGGACTCGGTGATGGCCGACATGACGGGCGATCTCGTGGCGATCGAAGCCGCGGCCCTAGCGGTACTTCGCGGCTGGACCGAGCGAGCTGAGCCGGGAAGCTCCAAGCTTGAGTCAGCTCGAGTCAACTACGCGGTTGCGCTGATGGACAACGGCAAGTACCACGACGCCCTCGAACAACTCCGCGAAAGCAAGCGGAACCTAGATGGTGCGGAGGGCCCAAGGTCGAGAACGTACCTGCCAGTCCTCTTGAGTATCGCGCAGGTGCTTTCGAGCCTTGGGTCGCCCGAGGAGGCACTGCTTCGATACCAAGAACTCCTTCCCCAGGCCCGTAGCCAGTGGGGAGACGACCACGAGAACACACTGAGCGTCCGTGCCAGCATGGGCAACGCGCTGTCAAGCCTTGGGCGCCACGATGAGGCAGTACAGACCTACCAAGAGGTGGTGGCCGACACCGTTCGTGTTCGGCCGCCGAACCACTACGACGTGATCCTTGCGAAGAGCAACCTCGGAATCGTCGCCCAAGTCGCCGGCCGGAACGAGCTCGCGCTTGAGCAGCTCAAGGAAGCCCTAGCGGCGGTCGAACTGGGCGGAGTCGACGACCGCACGATGCAGGTTCGAATCCGAATGAACCTCGCGTCGGCCCTAGAGACCGCGGGAAAGGATGCCGAAGCCCTGACCACCAACCGAGAATGCCTCGCTTGGATCGAAGAGAACCTCGCACCCGATCACTCGGTCGCCATCATCGCGCGCAACAACACGGCGATGATGCTGGTGAAGATGAATCAGGGCGCCGAGGCGCTCACGCTGGCGTCGCGGAACCTTGAGCTGTCCATGGCCTCCCAGCCTGAGGCGCCGATGAACCTCTATCCACTCCAGATGAACCTCGGGCGCGCCCTTGCGGCGGCTGGGGAGACCGAAAGGGCCGAGACGTTGTTCCTAGAGGTCCGCGCCAAGCTCCACGGGGTGGATGAGACCCCCGCGTCGCAGCTCGCCCGCCTGGACGAGGTTCTGGCGGAGTTCTACACGCAGGACGGACGGTCCGACATGGCGTCGCAATACGAGTCGGTGGACCCAGAAAGCGCGGTGAAGTGAGATCTGGGGCTCACCCGGATAGGATTCCAGCGGTCGTTGAAACCTTCGCGCGAGCCCGCGCGTCCCGAAAACGAACCTGGTCCTCTCTACCTCAACCTGATTTCCTATGCGTCCGATCCGCAGCCGCTCCCTCCTCAACCGGCCCATCTCCAGCTCCGTGATGGGCGTCGCACTCGTTGCCGGAGCCGGCGCCATCGCCCTCCAGACGTCCTCTTTCGAGGGCTCCGACTGGGCTGGCGAAGTTCCCGAGGGGTTCGAGCGTGTCTTCTACGATGGGCCAGGGAGCCGCGGAGAGCTGACCGGTGGCAACACGATCCAGCCTGCGCTCAACGAGCCGACGACAATTCCGGTCACGGTTGCGCCCAGCACCACGCTCTTCCGCGGGGCCCCGATGCCCACGGCGTTTGGCGCCACGGCCCAGCAGCAGCTCGGCCCCGACAACCGCATCGACCTCGTTTTCGTCGGTGACGGCTACACCGCGTCTGAAATGGGCACCTACCAGAACCACGTCAACAACGTGGTTGGCGGGCTCTTTAGCTCCGAGCCTTTGACGAGCTACATCGACTACTTCGCCGTGCACCGTATCGACGTGGTGTCGAACGAATCCGGCGTCGACAACGACCCCACCCAGGGCATCCAGCGTGACACGGCGCTCAACATGGAGTTCTGGTGCAGCGGCATCGAGCGCCTGCTCTGCGTCAGCGTCGGCCTGGCGTACTCCTTCGCCAACAACGCCCCGAACGTGGACCAGGTCATCGCCCTCGCGAACACCACGAAGTACGGCGGCGCGGGCTACCTCAGCTCTAACCTTGCCACCAGCTCTGGCGGCAACGGCGCCGCCATCGAGATCGTCAAGCACGAGCTCGGCCACTCCCTCGGACGCCTCGCGGATGAGTACGACTACGGCGGCCCGGCCAACTGGCCCGGCGGCGAGCCCAGCGGCCAAAACGTCTCCACCTACAACTCCGCGACGATGTCCGCCAACGGCCAAAAGTGGGCCGACTGGCTCGGCGCCAGCGCAGCCGGCTACGACGGCACCATCGGGACCTTCGAGGGGGCGCAGTACAGCACCAACGGCATCTACCGCCCCTCGAACAACTCGCTGATGCGCAACCTCGGCCGCAACTTCAACCTGGTGGGCGCCGAGCAGGTCCTGAAGGAGATCTACCGCGACGTCGAGCCGATCGACGCAGCCTCCGACCCGGCCGCTGACTACAACGAGTCGGACACGCTCAGCGTGACGCCCATGAACGTCATCGGCGCGCCCCTGACCGTCCAGTGGTTCCTCGACGGGACACCAATCTCCGGCGCAAACGGGACGAGCCTGGATCTCTCGACGGTGGGTCTCGGCGGATGCCTCGGCCAAGTGAGCGTGACGGTCCGCGACGAGACCCCCTGGGTGCGCGACGAGGACTTCCGCGACGCGTTCATGACCCAGTCGCTCAGCTACACGATCAACGCCGAGTGGATCAGCCCCGCTTGCCCCGCGACCCCCAACTCTGTGGGCGCAGGCGCCGAGATGTTCATCGCCGGCTCGCCGTCCTTGGCGGCTGAGGATCTGACCCTGGGTGCGAGCGCTGGCCCTGCCGGAGCTCCGATGCTCTTCTTCTACGGGGACGACCTAGTGTCCGCCCCCCTGGGCGACGGCACGCTCTGCGCGGGTGGCTCGATCCAGCGCATCGCCGTGACGTTCTTCGACTCCCTCGGGCAGGCCGTCTACCCCATCGACTTCGCCACTGATCCGGTGACCAGCGGAGCGAACGCCCTGCTGCCCGGCACGACCTGGATCTTCCAGGGGTGGTACCGCGACGTCGACTCAAACGGCGCCACCACCTTCGACTTCTCCAGCGCCGTCAGCCTGACCTTCTGCCAGTAGGAGTTAGGCTGGGGGCTATGCCCAAGAGCCTCCCTGACGCCCTGTTCTCCGTCCGCGGCCGAGGCCTGCTCGCCGCGTCCGTCCTGGCCCTTGGGCTTGGCACCGACTGCCTCGCCCAAGATCAGTCCCAGACCTGGCCCCAGGGTGCGGGCCCCACCGGGGACTGGGCCGCGTCGGGGCCAGCGCCGCCGCTGTACTTCAGCGGCCGGGACGGCAGCGGCATTCGGTGGCAGACCCCGATGCCCGAGACGGGCCAAGGCGGCATCGCCGTGGTCGCTGGCCGCGTCTTCGTCACCACCATGGCGCCGTGGGACCCGGAGACAGGTCCCCTCAGCCCAGAGGACGCCGAGCGCTTCTCCCACGCCATCGAGAAGCGCTCCGTGGTCGGGAAGGTCATCCACGCCCATTGCCTTGACGCGGAGTCGGGGAAGCTCCTTTGGACCCACCCCATCGAGGCGCCCGTGCCCTCGATCTATAGCTATCCGTTCTCCGACGCGACGAGCGCGTCGCCTGTGGCCGACGCTGAGCGCGTCTGGTTCACCCACGCCGGCGGCAAGACGGTCTGCATGGATCACGCGGGCAAGGTGATCTGGGAGCGCGGGTTCGACGCCACCATCGCCGGCCCGTTCAACAAGCAGTTTGAGCCGTTCCTCGTCCAGGACGCAGGCGTCCCCGTCCTCGTGACCATGGAGCCCTTCGCGCGCCCCGAAGCGGCGGAGGGGGACCAGCGCTGGCACTACGTCGTGGGACTCGACGCCCGCACCGGCGAGCTCCGCTGGAAGAGCGACGATGCCCTCACCCACTACAACGCGCCGACCCTCGTGCAGCGCGAGGACGGCCCGGCCCTCCTGATCGGCCGCGGCGGCCCCCACCAGGTGCCCGAGCGGCCCGTGGGCGCCTCCTTGGTCGCCTTGACCGGCGAGAAGGCCGGGGAGAGCCACTGGCGCTTCGACGACCCCCGTGCCGAAACGGTGAAGGGTCACGAGGCCGCCCTCCACTCCATGGCCCACGACGAGACCTTCGCCTACTGGATCCTGAAGAACCCTGTGAGCGCCGTGGTGGTGCTCGACCTCGCAACGGGATCCGAGATCAAGGAGATCTCCCTCACGCGAGGAGTCACGCGTACGCGCTTCGACGAGGAGTCCAAGCGGCTCGTGACCGAGAAGGGAGTGGACCTCGACAAAGGCGTCATGCCAGCGCGCTACACGGCGATCGCTACCGGCACCCAGGCCAGCTCGGGCCCCCTCGGTGGCCGCGCCAAGTTCAGCGGCGGCGCCACCAACGCGGGCCTCGCGGCCCAGTCGCGCCGCTTCGTGCTGTTCCAGTGCTACGCCACGGCCTGGGGCAAGCCCAGCATCGGCCCCGCCTATTCGTTCTGCAGAATCAACCCGGATACGGGGCTGGTCGAGTACCTCGAAGTCCCCACCGATCGGATCCGTGGCGAAGCCGGCGAGGCCAAGCTCCTCTGGCGCGAGCCTCGCACCTCCATGGCCGTGAACAGCCGCGGCGTCGAGGTCACGGGCGACGACCGCTCGCGCTGGGGCGGCTGGGACTGGGTCTTCAACGGCACGCCCACGCGGGTCAACGAGCGCATCTACTTCACGGTTAGCTGCGGCGTGGTCTACGTGCTGGACGGCTTTGCCGCACACTTCGACGCGCGGGCGCTCCTCGCCGTCAATGACCTCGGTGAAGCCGGCCGGACGTGGACGGCGAACTCCATGAGCTATGCGGGCGGGCGCCTCTACCACCGCACCGCGGCGGCGCTCCTCTGCATCGGTCAGTAGGCGAGGCCGCGCTTTACTTGCCCAGGAAGAGGCAGCCGAGCACGGCTACTCCCCAGGCCAGGGCGTTCAACACAAAAACGACGTCGCCCCCAAGGAGCACCTTGGTGGGGCTGCCGCCGCCCTCTTGCCGCTGAACGAGCAGCAGGTAGCGAAACAGTCCGAAGACAACAAAGGGGACCGTCCAGACGAGCCGATCGTCGGCTCCAAACTTGGCCGCGGTTTCCTCGTCAACGGTGTACATCGCGTAGGTGATGATCGCGCAGGCGGCCAGGACGGTCGTCGCCTGGTCGAGGAACTGCGGCGTGTACTGCCCGAGATTCTTGCGGTGGCTTGCGGCATCCGCGCCGAGGAGATCGATCTCCGCACGGCGCTTGCAGAAGGCCAGGAACAGGGCGAGGAAGAACGTGCTCAGAAGGATCCAGTGGGACACCGGCGCCGCCGCGGCGTAGGCGCCAGCCACCACCCGGAGCAAGAAGCCCAGCGCGATAATGAAGGCGTCCACGATCGCAATCTGCTTGAGCTTCAGCGAGTACAGGAGGTTCGTGAACATGTAGACGCCCACGACGATCATCACGTTGCCGCCGCCCTCGGGCGTCGCGAGATAGGCAAGCGCCAGCGCGCCAGCGACACACGCCACCGAAGCGATGAGCGCGACAGGTATGCTGACCTGCCCGGCCGCGATGGGCCGCTTGCACTTCGTCGGGTGGAGCCTGTCCGACTCCACGTCGGCCACGTCGTTGACCAGGTAGATCGCGCTCGCCCCAAGGCAGAACGCACCCACGGCGAAGAGCACACGTACGACCCGCTCCATGGCCGTCGGAGCGTCCGGCCCCATCTCGCCTAGGGCGAAGACTAGCGCGGCCAGAACGAAGACGTTCTTGACCCACTGGTGCGGGCGCATGGCCCGCACGACGGCGATCGGATTCACGGGAAGGGAGGCGTCCTAGGACGGATTAGTCAAGCGTGAGGACCTGAAGGCCCTCCACCGGGGAGGCGGCCCCAACAGGAATGAAGAGGACATCCTCTTCATCGGAGAGGAGTCCGTCGTTCTGGACGTCGACCAGCTCGAGCGCGCGCACCGAGAGGTCATCCCACAGGACGTTGGTGGTCGTGTCGTGGTTGCCCTCGAAGCCATCGTTGTCGTCAGCAACCAGAGCCGTGTCCCCGTTGCCGCCCATCTTCCGCAGCGAGTGACGCTTCTGGTCGCGGCCGGCGTACGCGGAGTAGCCGCCGTCGATGATGTCCTTGTTCTGGGGAGTGAACCACTCGTCGATGTCTAGGTCGTCTTGACCCGGCGTCAAGGATCCGAGCTCGACCGCTGGGCACGTCAGCGTCTTGCTGTTCTTCACCGTCGGCTTCCACACCTTCTCGGTGATCAACGACGCGAAGAACTGCACGCCTGAGCCCTTCGGCACCCGGCTGTACTTGGTCTGATACTCAAGCAGACCACGCTGGATCGCGTTGAGGTTGGCCTGACACGCCGTCGACTTGCCCAGGCCGATCGCTGACATCACCTGTGGAATCACGAAGGTCGAGAGGATCCCGATGATCAGGATCACCGCAAGAATCTCCACGAGGGTGAAGCCCGCACGGGAGATCACGTTACCGCCGCGGCGGGTGGATCGGTTGCGGCGCGTCTTCTGGGCGGTGACTGTCTTCATCTGAGGCGGGTGGAGTGGCGGGTACTGGTCATGCTGGGGCGCAGCTTGAGGCTCTATAGAGATCGCGTCACGGGGTCACGCGATCTCCGAGCTTCCCAGCTCAAACAGCGGCGGAAACCGCTTCCTTCAGCTCGGCGACCTTGCTGGTCGCCTCCCAAGGGAAGCCCTCACGGCCGAAGTGGCCGTGGGCCGCGGTCTTGCGGTAGATCGGCGCCTTGAGCCCGAGGGCCTCAATGATGCCGCGCGGCGTCAGGTCGAAGACCTTGTTGACGGCGGCGCTGATCGCGTCCTCGTCGACCGTGCTCGTCCCGAAGGTGTCGACGCGGACCGAGAGGGGCTTCGCCACGCCGATGGCGTAGGAGAGCTGCACTTCGCAGCGCGTCGCGAGGCCAGCGGCCACCACGTTCTTAGCGACCCAGCGCGAAGCGTAGGCGGCCGAGCGGTCGACCTTGGACGGGTCCTTGCCGCTGAAGGCGCCGCCGCCGTGACGGCCCATGCCACCGTAGGTGTCCACGATGATCTTGCGCCCGGTGAGACCGCAGTCGCCGTGGGGCCCGCCGATGACGAACTTGCCCGTGGGGTTGACGTGGTAGATCGTGTCGCCGTCCAGCATCTCTGCCGGGATGACCGCCTTGATGACGTTCTCGATGATCTGCGTCTTGATCTCACCAAGGATGGCGGACTCTTCCGAGTGGCCGTTGACCTCGGGATCGTGCTGGGTCGAGATCACGACCGTGTGCACGCGCACCGGCTTATCGTCCTCGTACTCGACCGTGACCTGGCTCTTGCTGTCGGGGCGGAGCCAGCCGAGCTTGCCGTTCTGACGGAGCTCCGCGAGCTTCTCGACGAGGCGGTGCGAAAGGTGGATCGGGAGCGGCATGAGCACGTCCGTCTCGTCGCACGCGTAGCCGAACATCAGGCCTTGGTCGCCCGCGCCCTGCTCGACGTGCAGGCCCTTGTCGTCGTCCACGCCCTGGGCAATATCCGGGGACTGCTTGTCCAGGGTGACCATGACGGCGCAGGTCTCGCTGTTGATGCCGAAGGCGTCGTTCGTGTAGCCGATCTCAGCAAGGGTCTGACGAGCGATGTCCTGGTAGTTGACGATGGCTTTCGTCGTGATCTCGCCAGCGACGACGCAAACGCCGGTGGTGACCATAGTCTCACACGCAACCCGGCTGTTTGGATCCTGAGCGAGAAGCGCATCGAGGACGGCATCCGAAACCTGGTCAGCCACCTTGTCGGGGTGACCCATGGACACGGATTCAGAGGTGAAGAGAGAGCGGGCCATAGGTACATGCCGCGAGCCTTGTAGGGGCGATCGCGCTCGTGAGGGACTGGGGGTCGGAGAGTAGATATGCCGCCGGGCGGCCGAGACGGGTGAATGATAGGACGCTCAAGGGCCTCAGGCCAGCCCGCAGCGCTCTTGCAGTGCATTGAGTGTCGCTTTCGTTGCGCCGCGCTCCGCGATGACCGCCTTGCGTCCCGCCTCGCCCATTCTGAGGCGCATCTCACGATCCCCCATCAGCTCGGCCAGGGCCGATTGGAGCCCCTCGGGGTCCTCCACGCGCAGCGCCGCGCCGGCCTCCTCGAGCATCGCCGTCTCATTCAGGAAGTTCTGCACGTGGGGCCCGTAGACCACCGGGCAGCCCTGGGCGGCGGGCTCCATCATGTTTTGGCCACCGTGGGGAATCAGGCTCCCGCCGATGAAGACGATGTCCGCGAGGCCGTAGAGGCGCTCAAGCTCGCCGATGGTGTCCACGAGCAGCACGGAGGACCGGCTTCCAGCGCGATCCGTCTCCCGGAGCTGCGAGAGCCGATCGACGCCCGAGGCGTCTGGCAGCAGCTCGGCCACGGCTTGGGCGACTCCCCCAGAGCGGTCTGGGTGCCGCGGAACCACGATTAGCTTGGCCCGCCCCGCGGAGGCGGCCAGCGCCGCACGGACGAAGTGAACCTCCTCCGGGTCGTGGGTGCTGCCCGCCACGATGACGAAGTCCGGCTCCCCAGCCGCACGGCGGAGGCTCGCCAGGGCTGGATCGTCCTTGTCGCTCGCCTTGAGCCCATCGGCCTTGACGTTTCCCGTGACCACCACGCGGTCCGGAGCCCCGGCCAGGGCCGCGAAGCGCGCCGCGTAGGCCTGGTCCTGGGCCGCGAAGAGCGAGATCCGCTCGAACTCAGGGATCTGGCCAAACATGCGGTACCGGCGGAACGACTCAGGCGTGATGCGGCCGCTGACGACGGCCACGGGCGCCCCCCGCCGATTCGCAGAGCGCAGGAAGCACGGCCACGCCTCAAGCTCCATGAGCAGCACAAAGTCCGGCTGTACAAGTCGCCAGAAGCGCTGCACGAGCGGGAAGAAGTCGAACGGGTAGCGCACAACCTCAAGGTCAGGATAGAGCTGGCGAGCGAGCTGCAGCCCCGTGTCGCTGAAGGCGCTGACCACGACCTCGTAGCGCTCCCGAAGTGCTGCCACCAGGGACTGGGAGGCCTTGATCTCGCCCACGGAGACGCCGTGAACGAGGACCCTTGGGCGCTCGGGGCTCGACGGCGGCAGCTTCACGAGCCCGCGGGTGGACAGCGAGAGGGCCTTGCGAGCCATGCGCGGCTTGAAGAAGCCGCACACGAGGAAGACCGGCAGCACGCAGATCCAGATGAGGCCGATCGTGCCGTCGTAGAACATCTGAAGCGCACGCCGCCGCAGCCCAATGGGAGGCGACGACGTGATGGGAGCCGGGGGCGACCCCGCCCCGTCTACTTCCCGTGGCACTTCTTGAACTTCTTGCCGCTACCGCAGGGGCACGCGTCGTTCCGGGCCACGTTCTTGAACTCAGGCCCGAGCACCGCCGACTTGCCGCCTGCGCCCGGACGCGGCGCGGTCGCTGCGCCACTGGAGCCAGCTGCGGGCTTCGCCTGCCCCCCAGTACCGGAAGCAGTACCGGAAGCAGTACCGGAAGCCGCACCCGAAGCCGAGCCGGAGCCCGACGCCTGGGCCTTCGCCGCCTCCTCAGCGCGCAGGCGCTGGGCCTCCACCTCCTTCTGACGCTTCATCACGTCGAAGGCGCTGGACGCTGCGGTGCCGCGCATCTGCTGCTTGGCCTGCTGTTGCTGCTGAGCCTGCTGTTGGGCCTGCTGCTTCTTGAACGCCTCGAACTGCTCTTGAGCCTCCGGGAGCTTCTCACGAATCTCTTCGTCGAGACCCGCTGAGATCTCGTTGCGGAGCTTCTCGGGAATCTGCACCAAGAGGGTCAGCTGCTGGTTCAGCTCGAGGGTCTTCACCCACTCCTGATGGGCCGCGAAGTCATCGGGACCAAAGCCCCCCATGATGTCGTCAAAGATCGGCTCGGGCATCTGCGCCAAGAGAGACACCTGCTGCTCGGCCTTCAGCTTCGTCACGAAGTCGCGGTGCTGCTGGTGCGCCTCGGGCTCGAGACCCTCAAGGATCGGAGCGCGGAGGTCAGCGGGCATCTGCACCATGAGCTGCAGGCGCTGGTCCGCGTTCATCTGGTGCACGAAGTGCAGCTGCTGCTCCGGCGAAAGCTCGTCGAAGCGGATCTTCTTGGGCTCTTGGGGCTGACCGCCAGCCTGTCCAGCGGGGGCCGCCGAGCTGCCGATACCGCGGGGCGCAAGCCCGTCGCCGGCATCCGCCTGGGGACGCTCGTCCTCGGGCTGGCCCACCTCGATGCGCAGGATCTTCGAGGACACGTCGCTCTCGATCGCAGGCAGAAGGTTGTCGCCGAAGAGCTCGGTGGCCTCCTTCTTGTAGGCGATCTTCGGATCCTGCTGGCCGTAGCCGCGCAGGCCGATACCGGCTTTCAGCGCGTCCATGGCGTGGAGGTGATCCTTCCACTTCTGGTCGATGGCCGTGAGCACGAGGTACGACTCGATGCGCGTGGTGAGCTTGTCGCCCCAGTCGGCGCGGCGCTCATCGTAACGCGACGTGATCGCGTCCATGGCGTCGTCGATGGACGGCTTGTCCGGGGAGACCGCGATAGCCGCGGCGTCCTCCGACAGCTCGACGTCGAAGGTCTTCTGGACCCAGTCAATGAAGCCCGGCGCGTCGCCCTCATACACACCGGCGGTGCGATCCATGAGGTTGGACATCA
Source organism: uncultured Planctomycetaceae bacterium (assembly GCA_964417955.1). GTDB lineage: Bacteria > Planctomycetota > UBA1135 > UBA1135 > Saltatorellus. Next base: position 8,859 of record CAYQKK010000036.1, on the reverse strand, counting down.
TGATGAGGATCCGCTCGCGCAGGTCCTCGCCTTCGAGCACCGCTTGGCGCGCCGCGTAGATCTCGGTCCGCTGGTGGTCCATCACCTCGTCGTACTCGAGGAGGTTCTTGCGGATCTCGAAGTTGCGGTCCTCCACCTTCTTCTGGGCCCGTGCGACCTGGCGCGTGACCATGCCGGACTCGATGGGCTGGCCTTCGCTCATGCCGAGGCGCTCCATCGCGTTGACGACCCAGTCGCGGTAGAAGATCCGCATCAGCGGATCCTGGAGAGACAGGTAGAACCGCGTCTCACCGACGTTGCCCTGGCGACCCGTACGTCCGCGGAGCTGGTTGTCGATCCGGCGCGCTTCGTGGCGCTCGGTGCCCAGCACGTAAAGGCCGCCGAGGGCGAGGACTTCCTCCTCTGCAGCCTCCGACTCAGCCTCGACGCGATCACGAACAACGGCGATCTCATCGAGCTTCTCAAGGTCGCCTTCCACGAGGCCCTCGGACTCAAGGGCGGACGCGAGCTTGTACTCGAAGTTGCCGCCCAGCTTGATGTCGGTACCGCGGCCCGCCATGTTCGTCGAAACGGTGATGGCGCCCTTGGTGCCCGCGTTCGCGACGATATGCGCCTCGCGCTCGTGGTTCTTGGCGTTGAGGACCTCGTGGGGCACGCCCCGCTCGCGCAACAGCCCGGCAAGGTGCTCACTGTTGTCCACCGAGGCGGTACCCACCAGAACCGGCTGACCGCTGTCGTGCACGCGCTCGATCTCGTCGCAGATGGCGTTCCACTTCTCAGGGAGCGTGCGGTAGACCGTGTCGACCTTGTCGTCCCGCGCGATCGGCCGGTTGGTCGGCACGGAGATCACGTCGAGCTCGTAGATCTTGTGGAACTCGCCCGCCTCGGTGAGGGCTGTGCCGGTCATCCCCGCGAGCTTGTCGTACATGCGGAAGTAGTTCTGGAACGTGATCGTCGCCAGGGTTTGGGTCTCCTGCTTGGGCTCCAGACCTTCCTTGACCTCAACCGCCTGGTGCAGACCGTCGGACCAACGGCGGCCGGTCATCTTCCGGCCGGTGAACTCGTCGACGATGACGACTTCGTTCCGCATCTGACCCGTGTGGGGATCCTCGGCCTCTTCGACCACGTACTCCTTGTCGAGTTCGTAGAGCGAGTGAGCCCGCAGCGCGTTCTCGATGTAGTGGGGCCAGTCTTCGAAGCCGGGCACGTAGAACGACTCGACGTTCAGCAGCTCCTGGGCCTTGACGATGCCTTCCTCGGTGAGGGACGCCTGGCGCTCCTTCTCCTTGACCTCGTAGTGTTCGTCCTCGACGAGCGCGCGCGCGACCTTGTCGGCCTCGGCGTAGCGGCCGACGTGATCCTCGGCCGGGCCACTGATGATGAGCGGCGTCCGCGCTTCATCGATCAGGATCGAGTCCACCTCGTCGATGATCGCGAAGTAGAGATCCTCTTGGACCTGCCCGCCCAGCGTCGTCTTCATGTTGTCGCGCAGGTAGTCGAAGCCGAGCTCGTTGTTCGTCGCGTAGACGATGTCCGAGGCGTAGACCGGCTTGCGCGCGCTGGGGTCGAGGTCCGACTGGATCGAACCCACCGTGAGCCCGAGGTACTCGTAGATCGGCTTCATCCACTCGGCGTCGCGGCGCGCGAGGTAGTCGTTGACCGTGACGAGGTAGCAGGGCCGATCGGCCAGCGCGTTGAGAGCCAGCGCGAGGGTCGCCATGAGCGTCTTCCCCTCGCCGGTCATCATCTCGGCGATTTTGCCCTCGTGAAGAACGTAGCCGCCCACGAGCTGCACGTCATAGTGCCGCATGCCGAGGGTTCGCTGGCTCGCCTCACGGGTGAGGGCGAACATCTTGGTCAGCGCATCGTTCAGGGTGGCCTTGCCGTCGCGGATCGACTGGCGCATGGCCTCCACCTCGGCTCGGATCTGATCCCGGTCGAGGCCGGACGCCCAGTCCTCGAGGCCGTTGATCTCGGCGATGATCGGGGTCAATCGCTTGACCTCGCGCTCGTTCTCGGACCCTAGAAGGCGCTTCGCGAAGCGGCCAAACCCCTCGCCAACGGAGGAGAATTTGTCGGTGATGTTTTCCCAGCTCATGGCATATGCGCCGCCCGGACCCTGGGATGCGCCGATCGTAGCGGCGTCATAGGGAACTCAAGCGAGCGGGAGAGTATCGGACGCGCCCTTGCCCATGCCAAGGGTCACATTGAATGAGCGGGTGGGAAAGGGCAAAAAACCTCCCTCAATGGCTACCCAGAATGGGCCGACTGGTCGGTCAGGAGCCGGTCGATCATCCCATAGAGCACCCTGCGGGGGTATGGCTTGCGCAGCATCCCGCTGGCGCGCTGCATGGTCGAGAGGTCAATCTCGCTGGCCGTGGCAAGCAGCAGCGGAACATCCACGGTGCGCTCATCGGCCCTCAGGCGGCGCATGACCTCCTCTCCGTCGAACTCAGGCATCGCGAAGTCGAGCACCACGAGGTCCGGCAGCGGATCCTGGGCCATGCGGTCGAGGACCTGGCGCCCGTCGAAGGCTGTCTCGACCTGATAGCCCCGGGCCGCCAGCACGGCCGCCGCCCCGTAGGCCACGTCCTCATCGTCGTCCACCACGAGGAGCCGCTTGCCCTTGAGCTTATCGCTGAGCACCGCCCCTGGCCCGCTGGCCGTCTCGCCGGTCCGCGCGATCCCTTCGCACAGCGCCCGCAGGTCCCCGTGGGTCGGCAGCTGGATCCCGGCCCAGTCGGACTCGATCTCCTTTTTCAGCTCACGATTGAAGACCTGCAGCTTGCACCAAGGCGCGTAGTCCGGCGTCGAGGGGTCCACGCGCAGCTCGTCGTGGGTGTCCACCGAGAAGAAGAACTCTCCCTCGACGAGGTACTCCTGGATGACGAACTTCATCCACGGGTAGCGCGCGTTGCCTAGTCGGAGGGTGTACCGCCTAAACCCGCGCCCGCCGTCGTCCCCGGCCTGGCTAGAGGACTCAGAGAAGACCTTGCGCATCTCCAGCAGGGAGACCTGGTCCTCGAGCTCTTCTAGCTTGTCCTTCGGAGCACCAGCGATGCCGCCGGGCCACGCGTGCTCCACGTAGATGGCAATGGCTTGCCTTACGTGGGCCGGAGTCAGCTGGGAGAGCCTCATCGGACGGAGCGATACGGGGAAGGGGTGAAAAAAGGAGAGCTATAAGGCGGAGACGCTACGCCGCAGCCACGGGTTCCTTCGGGGCGAAGAAACCTGAGAGCAGAAGAAGCACCGCCCCAACGGTGATACACGAATCCGCGACGTTGAACGTCGGGAAGTGCCAGTCCCACCCATAAAAGTACACGTCGATGAAATCGCGCACCGGGCCGAACTTCCGATCCGGGATCACGCCCGGGAACTCGGGGTCCGGGACGTAGAAGAAGTTGTCGTACAGGTTCCCGAGTGCGCCGGAGAGGATCAGGACAAGCGCCGTGAGGTAGAGCTTCTGCCCCCGTGGCGTCCGATAGATCAGCCAGGTCAGGAACACCGCTGCGATGCAGCGCCCCCCCACCAAGAGCCAAGGGGCCCCGGCGGCCTTCCCGAAGGCCGCGCCGTAGTTCAGGTTCAGCATGAACCCCAGCCAGTCCCCGAGGATCGAGTAGCGCACGTGACCGCGCTCGGAGTACCCCACCTCGGCGCCGGCGCCCGGCGCCTCAAGCCACCCGAACACCGCCGACTTTGACCAGAGGTCCAGGGCGATCAGAAAGACGACAACGCCGAAAAGCGCCAGGTGCCTCCCCGCGCCGGCACGGACGGGCGCGGCAGGTGAGGCAGGGGGATGGGAATGGGAGTCAGCGGTCATTGCGGTACGGTACCGGAGTCATTCCCGCCATTCCTCGTGGATCGAAGCAAACCGTGGGGTTTGCTTCAATCGCCAAGGAATGGCGGGATTGACTCCGGTACGGTACCGCCGTGGCAGATGACGCTCCCCAGCTCCCCCCTGGCCTCCAGGGGTCCATCCTCGACTTCCTCGACGCCATGCGCGTGGAGGCTGGGCTCGCCCGCAACACCATCCTCGCCTACCGCAGCGACTTAGAGTCCCTGGGCCGCTGGATGGGCGAGCGCGACCTCACCGATTGGAGCGAGCTCGACGAGGACCGCATCATCGAGTGGCTTGGGGGCCGCCGCACCGCTGGATCCGCCGAGTCCTCCATCGCCCGCGGCCTCGTGGCCCTCAGGATGCTGGTCCGTTTCCTGATCCTCGAATCCGGCCTCAAGCGCGATCCCACGGCCCGGATCCCCACCCCCAAGCTCCGCCGCCTCCTCCCAGCCACCCTGGTCCCCGAGGACGTCGAGCGCCTCCTCGCCGCCTTCCTCGTCGACGGCGAGCCCCCCGACTGGCGGGCCGAGCGCGACACCGCCCTCCTAGAGGTCCTCTACGCCGCCGGCGCCCGCATCTCGGAGGCCCTCGGCCTCACCACCAACGACGTCCCCCCGGACCTTTCATCCCTGCGCCTCCACGGCAAGGGAGACAAGATGCGCGTGGTCCCCTTGGGCCGCCGCGCCCGCGCCGCCCTCGAGCGCTGGCTAGAGAACGGCCGCCTCACCGTCGTCCGCCGCCGCAAGGCCGCCGGCGCAGGCGCCGCGCCCCCCTCCGTCTTCCTATCCAAGAGCGGCCAACCCCTCGCCCGCTCCACCGGCTGGAAACGAGTCAAGGACGCCGTCGCCCTCGCCGGCCTCCCCAGCACCGTCTCTCCCCACGATCTGCGCCACTCCTTCGCCACCCACCTGCTCAGCGGCGGCGCCGACCTCCGAGCCGTCCAAGAGATGCTGGGCCACGCATCGATCCGCACCACCGAGATCTACACCCACCTAGACGTAGAGCAGGTGCAGACGGTCCACCGGATGCACCATCCACGGGGCTGACTCCGAGCGGCGCTACTCGAACTTCAGTTCGCTGAAGAGCACCGTGCTGCCCGCGTGGCAGCCGAAGCCGAAGAGGCCCGTCATCGCATCGTCGGGGAGCACGATGGCGGCGAGCTCGACGCCGCCGACCGTGGCCACCAACGAGTGGTCCTTCCAGACGATCTCGACCTCCACCGGGCGGCCCGGGGGGATCGAGACCTCCTTCTTCTCTGCGATCGGTTCGTAGGCCGCGTCGCGGCTGGGACGTTTGAAGAAGTAGATGCCTTCGCGCGTGTTGCACACGAGGAGGTAGCGCTCGCCGTTCACGTCGCCGAACACGAAGTCCGCCTGGGCGGGGACCTGGAGGTCGTTGGAGAAGAGCACCATGGATGTCTTCAGGGTGAACGGCTCCGAGGTGAGCGGCGTCACGCTCAGCGCAAGCGCATCGGCCCGCCGCGTGGCCACCGCTTGCCAGCCATAGCCGTGCTTGCCCACAGAGCCCGCTTCCACGAACCACTGGGGCTCGAGATCGAGAACCTGCTCGGTGGAAAGCCCAGCGGCCTCGTAGTGCCGCGCGACAAGCCCCGCGGGCGCTGCAATCGCGCCCATCGGGTCGTAGGTGCGGCGCGCGGGAAACTCGTAGGACGCGAGGGGCTCAGAACCTGCTCCTTCCAACTTGGCTGCGCGTAGCTGCTGTTGATACTCCATCAGCCCCGTCGACGTGAAGGGCTCCGCCTCCAACGAGTGAGCGAAACCAGCGTCCTGCATACCACCGAGCGCCAGCCCAAGAACGTCGCCTTCCGGCGCCGCTCCACGGGCCGTCTCGAGCGCGAGGGCCCACTGGGTCGCCGGCGGCAAGCCCGTGCCGTACATGACGCGGTCGTGGATCTTCGGGACCACGGCCACGACCGAGCCCTTGGATGCCGCCCCTTCGGGTGCCGGGATCACGAGGAGCTGCTGGGCCGACTCCAACGCAGCCTCCGCATCGGCCCCGTCCGGTGCTTCTTCGCCAGCTGCCTCCGCCTCCGCCGCGGCGCGCCGCCGCTTTCGCCGCGCCTTCTGATCCCGCACCTTGGCCTTCGGATCCTCTAGCCAGCGGAGCGCCTGCGACGACTCGGCGACAGAGACATCCACCACCGGAGCGTCCGCGCCGCGCGACTCAAGCCCCTTGAGGACCGCGCCCGCGATCCGCAGCCCTTCCTTGGCGTACCGGTCCAGCCCGCGCTCCGATCGCCAGAGCGTCGTCACGCGCGCCCCATCGCCCTCCGCGACGTGCTGCGGCGAACCAAAAAGAGCGGGAGCCAGAAGCAGCGCTGCCGCAAGCTTCGATTGGGGGGATGTTCTGATCTGAGTCATGGTCTTAGGCCCTAAAGAGTAGCCCCCTTCAGGCGCAGCACGAAGTACGGCCCCCACAGCGATCCGAAGAAACGTAAGTTGAAATTCCCATGGCGTCCAAGTTGCAGCCCCAGGAGGCCTTCCTCCCCGCGATCATGGGCTGGTTTCGAGACCGCCTCGGCCCGCCCACCACCGCCCAGGCGCGTTCGTGGCCGGCCATCCAGCGGGGCGAGCACGTGCTCCTCGCGGCCCCCACCGGGTCTGGCAAGACCCTCGCCGCCTTCCTCAGCGCGCTCAACGACCTCGCCCTTGAGGCCCAGGCCTCCGCGGCGCCGCTCCCCACCGAGACCCGGGTGCTGTACGTCTCGCCCCTGCGCGCCCTCGGAAACGACATCCAAAAGAACCTGCTCGCGCCCCTAGCCGAGCTCCGGGAACGCGACCCGTCCTTCCCGGACATCGACGTCCTCGTGCGCAGCGGAGACACCCCCGCCAAGGATCGCGCGCGCATGACGAAACGCCCGCCCCACGTCCTCGTCACGACGCCGGAGTCCCTCTACATCCTGCTGACCAGCGCTGGCGGCCGCGGCGTGCTCGGCACCGTGCGCACCGTCATCGTCGACGAGATCCACGCGATCATCGGCTCGAAGCGCGGCGCTCACATGGCGCTCTCCCTCGAACGCCTCGACGCCCTGACCGGCGACCGCCCGCTCCAGCGCATCGGCCTGTCGGCGACGCAAAAGCCCCTCTCCGCGGTGGCCGATTTCCTCGTGGGTCCCGCCCGCGCGTGCACCCTCGTCGACGAGGGCCACGCGCGCCCGATGGATCTCTCCATCCGCATTCCTGAGTCGCCGCTCGAACCCGTCATCAGCCACGAGGTCTGGGGCGAGCTACACACGGCCATCGCCGGCCTTGTCCGGGAACACCGGAGCACCCTCGTCTTCGTCAACACCCGCAAGGTGGCCGAGCGCACCGCCCGCGAGCTCGCGGAGATCCTCGGCAAAGACCGCGTGACCAGCCACCACTCCAGCCTTTCCATCGAGCGCCGCCTCGACGCCGAGAACCGGCTCAAGGCGGGCGAGCTCGACGCCCTAGTGGCCACCGCGTCGCTCGAGCTCGGCATCGACATCGGCGACGTGGACCTCGTCGTTCAGGTAGGCACCACGCGTACGATCGCGACTCTGCTGCAGCGCGTAGGCCGCTCGGGCCACGGCGTCGGCCGCACGCCCAAGGGCGTCCTCATGCCGGTTTCCCCGGACGAGCTCGCCGAGGCCGCCGCCCTGATGCTCGCCGTGCGCCAGGGTCGCCTCGACGTCACGCCCCAGCCCAGCTCGCCCCTGGACATCCTCGCCCAGCAGATCGTCGCCGCGTGCGTCGAAGAAGAGTGGCCGATTGCCGCGCTCCACGAGTGCATCACGCGCTCGTGGCCCTATCGCGACCTGACGCGCGAGCGCCTGGATGACGTGATCGAGATGCACACGGGCGAGCGGCACTCGCTCCTGCACTTCGACGCCACCACCGAAACGGTTCGGGCCACGCGCCGCGCCCGTCTGCTCTCCATGACCTCCGGCGGCGCGATCCCGGACAAGGCCGACTACCGCGTTGTCGCCGAGCCCGAGGGTGTCACCGTGGGCTCGGTCGACGAGGACTTCGCTATGGAGGCGAGCGCGGGGGACGTGTTTCAGCTCGGCAACATGGCCTGGAAGGTCGTGCGGGCCGAGTCCGGCGTGCTGCGCGTGATGGACGCCCAGGGGGCGCCTCCTTCCTTGCCGTTCTGGTTCGGCGAGGCCCCGTCGCGCTCTACAGAACTCTCCCACGCCATGGGCCAGGTGCGCGAGGCCGGTCACGACGCCGACTGGCTGCGCGACGAATGCGGTCTGCCCGAGCCCCTCAACGGCGTGCTCGCCGAGGAGCTCACCCGCGCGAAAACCGCCCTCGGCAAGCTGCCCACCCAAAACCGCATCGTCATCGAGCGCTTCCCCGACGACTCGGGCGGATCCCAGCTCGTGGTCCACTCGCTCTTCGGCGGCCGCATCAACCGCGCGTTCGGGCTCGCGTTGCGCAAGCGCTTCTGCCGCTCGTTCGGATTCGAACTCCAGGCCGCCGCCAACGAGGAGTCCATCCTCCTCTCCCTCGGCCCGATGCACTCGTTCCCCCTCGACGAGGTCTTCGACTACCTGAAGCCGGAGACCGTCGAGGCGACCCTGCGCCAGGCCGTCCTCGACTCCCCCATGTTCACGACGCGCTGGCGCTGGAACACGAGCCGCTCGCTCCTCACGCCCCGCGCCCCCGCGGGCAAGCGCCTCCCCGCGCCGATCCTCCGCATGCGCGCGGATGATCTCCTCGCGAAGGCATTCCCCGACGCGATCGCCTGCGGCGAGAACCTCCCCCCGGGTGACATCCCGATCCCCGAGGGCCATCCGGTCCTCGACCAGACCCTCGAAGACTGCCTGCACGAGGCCATGGACATCGACGGCCTCGTCGCGATCCTGGAAGGCCTGCGCGACGGCACCATCGAGCGCCACACGGCCGACACCGCCGAGCCGTCTCCTCTGGCCCTCGGCGCCCTCGCCATTGGCCCCTACGGCTACCTAGACGATGCAGGCCTAGAGGAGCGCCGCGCCCGCGCCGTGAGCCGCGGCACCCTCGAGGTGGACGAGGTCG
>CAYQKK010000035.1:0-57201 GCA_964417955.1 uncultured Planctomycetaceae bacterium | reverse complement strand
CCATGATGAACTGCGGGAAGAACGCCAGGTGGAAGCCAAGGAACGCGATGACGGAAGCCAAGCGGCCCATGCCTTCGCTGTACATCTTGCCGGTCATCTTCGGCCACCAGTAATGCAGGGCGGCGAAGAACGCGAAGAGCGTGCCCCCCACCATCACGTAGTGGAAGTGCGCGACCACGAAGTAGGTGTCGTGCAGCATGACGTCCGTGGACAGCACGCCGAGGAACAGGCCGGTGAGGCCGCCGATCGTGAAGAGCCAGATGAACTCCAGCGCGTACAGCATCGGCGTGTCCATCTTGACGGAGCCCTTGTAGAGCGTCGCCAGCCAGTTGAACACCTTGATCGCCGAGGGGATGGCGATCGTGAACGTGATGGCCGAGAAGATCAGCGTCGCCAGGGTCGACTCGGAGCTCACGAACATGTGGTGGCCCCACACGAGGAAGGAGAGCAGCGCGATCGAAACGGACGAGTACGCGATCATCTTGTAGCCGAAGATGTGCTTGCGGCTGAAGGTCGCGATGATCTCCGAGATCACTGCCATGGCCGGCAGGATCATGATGTACACGGCCGGGTGGCTGTAGAACCAGAAGAAGTGCTGGTACAGGACCGGGTCGCCGCCCTTCTTCGGGTCGAAGATTCCGATTCCGAGGGTCGACTCCATGACCAGCAAGAGCAGCGTGATGCCGAGGACCGGCGTCGCGAGGAGCTGCATGACGGCGGTGCCGTACATGCCCCACAGGAACAGCGGCAGCTTGTGCCACGTCATCCCCGGCGGACGCATCTTGTGGATCGTCACCAGGAAGTTGAGGCCGGTGAAGATCGAGCTGAAGCCCAGCATGAACACGCCGAACGTCGCAGAGATCACGGCCGTGTTCGAGTAGCTCGAGCTGTAGGGCGTGTAGAACGTCCAGCCGGTGTCGAGCTGCTCGGTGAAGAGCGTGTAGATGAAGAACGCCGCGCCGGAGAGCCACAGGTAGAAACTACCGAGGTTCAGCCTTGGGAACGCCACGTCCTTCGCCCCCAGCATCAGGGGCAGGACCACGTTGCCGAGGGCCGCCGGGATGCCGGGAATGATGAAGAGGAACACCATGACCGCGCCATGGAGCGTGAAGACCTTGTTGTAGCTCTCCGCGTCCATGAACTGCATGCCGGGGGCAAACAGCTCGAGGCGAATTCCCAGGGCGAACAGTCCGCCGAGGAAGAACGAGAGCGAGATACCCATCAGGTACATGAGCCCGATCCGCTTGTGATCGAGCGTCAGGAGCCAGGAGGCAATCCCTGAGGAGTGGTTGATGTAGTTCTTCTCTAGGTGTTGGACGGGGCGGCCGTCCACCTGGGAAGGTGCAATATCAGCTTGTGTCATCGCGTCATCTTTCCGGTCGAGTCTTCGTTGCGCCTTGTGGCCGCGGGGAGCGGCAGAGAGGCGCGTCGTGTGATGGTGTGTTGCTTGGCTGAGCTCAGTCCCGCGCGCTCAGGTTCCGCGGTGTGCCGCAGGGAGGAGGTTTCCGCCCTGCGGGCTTCGTGTATCTGGTGTCCTTCGGGGAGGGCGCCGGGTCAGTCGATCCGGGGAACGTCCTTGAGGGATTTGATGTAAGCGATGATGCCGTCGATTTGCTCGGGCGGCAGCATCGGGCTGTACAGGGTCATCTGCTCGCCGTAGCCCTCTACGAGCTGGCTGTAGGGTTCGCGGATGGACTGGTTGATGTATTCGGCGTCGGCGACGCGCGTCGAGCCGTCAGCAAACTTGCGCTCGAGGCCCCAAAGGCCCGCGAACGTCGGCGCGGTGCCGGCCTTGCCGTCGATGGAGTGACAGGCCTTGCAGCCGCGGCGGGTGTACGTGAGCTCGCCGATCTCTAGGGGCGACTTCATGGTGCCGTCGTCGTTCACCATCCAGTTGCCGGCCTTCACAAGCCACTTCTCGTAGTCCTCAGGCGTGTCGACCACGAGCTTCGCGTACATGTCGGAGTGCAGCTTGCCGCAGTACTCCGAGCAGTAGACGCGGTAGGTCGCGGGCTCACCGGAGTCGAACCAAATACTGGTGTAGCGGTTCGGCAGGATGTCGCTCTTCTGGCGGAAGGCCGGAAGGTGGAATGAGTGGAGCACGTCCGCGGACGTCATCATCATCTCGATCGGCGTGTTGGCCGGTACGTGGAATTCGTTCGGGCTCTCTACGCCGTTGTCGTAGACGAAGTTCCAGGCCCATTGGGACGCGTTCGCCCGAACGACCATGGCGTCGGGCGGTGGCGTGCGCATGTCGAGAAAGGTCGTGTACCCGCCCCAAAACATGATCGCCACGAGGATCGTCGGGAGGACACTCCAGATGATCTCGATCGGCGTGTTGTGGGTGATGCTCTGGTCAGCGCGGACGCCCGGGCGGCGACGGTACTTGATGCAGAACACGACCATCAGGACGCCGATGATCGCCGTGAAGATGTACGACGTCCACATGATGAAGTTGAACATCGCGTCCACTTCCTTCGCCGTCTCGGACGCCGCGACGGGCAGCCAGAACGAACCGTTCTCGACCTCGGTCGCGAACGGCGGCAGGTTCTGGGCCACGGGCGGCGTCGAGAACTTGGCGTGGGAGACGATCTCGTGACGCTCACCGTCGCGCATGTAGATCACCTTGTTCGGATCCCCTGACGGGATCGCCGCGTGGCCCTTGTACACAAGGTCCACATCGGCGGGCTCAAGGCCCCCAGCAATCCACTCACGCTCTTCGGCCGTGAACGTCCGAGGTGCCGGTTGCTCGGCGTTGAACGACGCAATGAGCGCGTCCACGTCGATCGGCTTCTTTGTGGATGGAGCAGCCGCGGGGGCCTCCGCCGGAGCATCCGCCTCTTGGGCAAAGTTCGGCGCGGCGCTTCCGAGGAAACAGAGGCCGGCCAGCAATAGCGCTTCGATTCTCATGATCATGACGTCTTCTCACTCGCGCTGGCCGCATCGCCTTCGCATGTCCCTTCGGAACCCGCGACCACGTGCTGCGCTTCTCCGCGCTTCATGAAGAAGAATCCGGTGACGACCGCCAAAACGGTCAGTGCGGCTGCAACCTTCAAGAGTTGCATCACCGCCGGTGTGTATTGACCCGTACTCGAGTCGTAGATGAAGCAGTTAAGGAAGATCCCGTCGTAGAGACTCCCCACCTTGCCCTCGCTCGCTTCCACGAGTGAGAGCCTCAAGACGCCCGCCAGAGAGGGGTCGACCCCCTCCAGGTAGCGCATGATCTGTCCGGACGGTGAACACAGGATGTTCGCGGCCTGGTGTGCGTATTCTTGTTTCTCGTCGATCCACGCGTAGCCAAAGCCAGCGGTCTCGGCGACACGGTCGATCTGGACCTTGGTGCCCGTCAGGCAGACCCAGCCGGCCTTGGCCTGATCGGCATCGCGCTTCTCCCCCGCTTCCTTGGAGGCGTCGAGGTAGTTGACGATGTAGCGATCCCGAAGCTCGGACATGCGCGCCGGCGTGTCGTTCGGATCGATGCTGAGGGTGACCACCCGATAGTCGGTGCCGAGGTCGAGTCCCACTGTGCCCATGGCCGCCGCAAGGTTCGACAGCTGGAGGCTGCAGAGCTGGGGGCAGTCGAAGTAGTTGAGCGTCAGGATCACGGGCACCGAGCCGTCGAAGGCCGAGCCGAGCTCGATGGCCTCGCCGTCCGTTCCCGTGAACGCTGCCTCCAGCGGCAGCTGGGCCTCAAGGTGCTGCTCGATCCCGACGTCCGTCAGAAGCTCTGCGACACGCTGTTCACCATAGGTCTGACCCATTGCCGCACCACCTACGAAGAGCCCCGCACCGATCCCCATGAGGGACAGCGTCAGGCACCGTAGTGCGCGTGTTTGGGTCGATAAGAACATGGTGTGTTGGCGTGAAGCTATTCGCTTCTTATGTAGGACTGGATCGGCAGAATCAGGGCGTTAAGGCGACTAGTACTTGTCGGCGATCTGACGCATGCCGATTTCCACCGGCACGTGGAGCTTGCCCCGCGTCACAGTGCCATCGACTTCGACGTCGGCGTCCTTGAAGTAGCCGTCGACGACCATGGCGTCGATCTGGCGGTGGGCCTCGAGATCGGTGATGCGCGCATCTGCCTCACTCTGACGCTCGGCCACCTGGTGGCGCTCCGTCAGGTAGAAGACGCCGATCAGAAGGATGACGGAAACGATGATCAGGATCGTGGCGACCGTGCCGAGCCACGCGATCACCGGGACATTCATGATGTCCTCTTCAATCTCGCGCTCGGATTTGCGGGAGCCGTGCTGGTCTGTAGAACTCATATGAGAAGCCTCCTAGACGTTCTGGAAGGCAAGGGACTCAGGCAGACGCGGATCGCCGATGGCGAGGGCGGGCTTGCCGTTGAGCTTGTTGAGGAAGCCGAACAGGAAGAGACCTGCGACGCTGACCATGGCGGTGATGTCGATCATGCCGAAGGCTGGGCCCGTCGTTGCCGGGTCCCCCATGCCAACGCCGTTGACCATCTCGGGCATGACGTTCCAGTAGAGGTCAATGAACTGGAAGACGAGGCAGTAGATGCACCAGGCGGCGAAGACGCCGCGGCGGCGCTTCACGTGACGCGACATGAGCCCGAGCATCGGGATCAGGAAGTGGCCGGCCGCCAGAAGAACGGTGAAGCTCGTCCACTCGCCCCACATGCGGTAGTGGAACCAGTGGGTCTCCTCCGGGATGTCCGCGTACCAGTACAGCATGAACTGACTGAACGAGACGTAGCTCCAGAAGAACGTGAACGCAAAGAGCAGCTTGCCGATGTCGTGGTAGTGCTCGATCGAGACGACGCCTTTCAGGTTGCCACGCTTCTCAAGCCACATCGTGGCGAGGGCGAGGGTCGCGAGGAACGACCAGAAGCAGCCTGCAAAGAAATAGACGCCGTACATGGTGCTGAACCACTCGGCGTTGAGCGACATGGACATGTCGAACGCGGCGAAGGTCGTCGCAAGGGCGAAGAGCACCATGCTCACGCCGCTGCGGTGCTGCATCTTGAGCGTGCGGCTCGGATCCTGATCGTCGTCCTGGGCCAAGGACTGGTTCGAGAAGAACCGGCTGAGCCCCACCCACACGAGGAAGTAGAAGCAGATCCGCGCGGCGAAGAAGAACGCGCCGAAGTACCCGCCCTTGGCCTGGATCAGCTCCGAGCCGGGGAAGCCGCCTCCGCCGTACACGAAGTCATGGCTCGCCCAGTCGTAGATGTAGCTGCTGCCCATCAGGACCGGCACCACAAGCACGCCGAGGGCGACGAGGAAGAGCACGGGGAAGGCCCCGGTGACCGCCTCTGCCACGCGGCGCACAACCACTGACCAGCCAGCGCTCGTCAGGTGATGCAGCACGGTGAAGAACAGCGCGCCGATCGTGATCGCCAGGAAGAAGAGAAGCGCCACAAGCATCGAGTGCCCGAAGTGGCGCATGCCATCTCCGTAGCCGAGGCCAAACAGTGCCGTTGCGGCAAGTGCAAGGACTCCGATCACGAGACCCGCCTTGGCGGGCTTATCGAGATCACGCGCGATCACTTGGTCGCGCTTGGGGAGTTCGGTTGAGGTGTTCATCACGGCGTCCGTTTTGGGTTAGACGCGAACGGGGGTAGTGAGTGCTTTGCGTGTAGGAAAGGGCGTTGGCTATACCGTCGAAGATTCAGCAGACGAGGACTACTCGCCCTCCGCGCTGGAGTCTGAGACCCTCACGCTGTCGATGGTCGGGACCGGCTGGAACTCAACGTCCGTCGGAGCCGCGCTCGGATCGAGGGCCTGGGTTGCCTGGATGGCGCGGATGTAGGCGACGATCGCCCAGCGATCCTTCGCCGGTACCTGGGCTGCGTAGCCCGACATGGTGCTGATGCCGTTGCTGGCGATGTGGAACAGCTCGCCGTTCGCGTACGCCTTGGCGTTGTCCGAGTGCAGCGCTTTCGGCGCGACCCAGCCCCACTTGGCGGCGTCGAGCTTGTCAGCGCGCACGGCGACGGCGCCAACGCCGTTGCCTTGGTTGCCGTGGCAGACCGCGCAGTAGATGCCGTAGCGAGCGCGACCGCGCTCGAGGAACGCTTCGTCGACGACAACGGCCGCGGGGAAACCGCTCAGCCACTCGGGACGATCTGCCCCTGCGGCCTCACCGAAGGCGGCGACGTCGTACTTGATGCTGGCGGGCACGGCGGAGCCTTGGGTCACACCGTGGTACAGCTCAAAGTCGTCACGCAGCTCGCCCGTGGCGACGGTGCCTTCCACCGGAAGGCGCATGGTGCGCCCGTCGGGGAAGCCTTCCCAGGCGGTCTGGGTCTTCCGCTTACGCTGGAAATCCATGTCCGGCCAGACGTGGTACTGGGGCTTCTCGGACGTCGCGAAACGTCCCTTGAAGGCCAGCGCCAGCGGGATGAAGGACGCGCACGTCAGGATCGCAGCGACGCCGTGGAACCAGATGGGCAGGGCGGCCTTCGACGTATCGATGGGACACGTCTCCACGTGCTCCGAGCCGACGCCCAGAAGCTTCGAAACCCGCGCGAGGTCGAAGTTCGGATCCTTGGACTCCACGCAGATCGCGAACTTGTCGTCCGTGACGCGCTTGAAGCGCTCCAGCTTGTGCAGCGGGTTCGACAGGTGCGGGAGCTTGTTCAGCGCCAGCATCCCGAAGAACGCGGTGTAGGCCGAGAAGAGGATGATGACCTCGAAGGTCACCGGGATGTTGGCCGGGAGACTCCAGGTCGGCTTGCCGCTGATCAGGAACTTGTAGTCGTACGCGTTCGTGTACCACTGCAGGCCAAGGCCGACGGCGAGACCGGTGAGCCCCATGCCGAGCACGATCCAGGGGAGGATCGTCGGCTTGGTGCCCATGGCCTCGTCGATCCCGTGCACCGGGAAGGGCGTGTAGGCGTCCCACTTCTTGTAGCCCGCGTCCCGGATCTTCCGGGAGGCGTTCATGATCCCGTCGACGTCGCTGTAGTAGCCGACGACGCCGTGGATCTCGGATGAGTTTTGATTCTGGTCAGACATGGATCGTTCGTGAATCAGGCGTCCTGCTTAGAAGCGGGGGCGGCGCTGCCGCCACCCACCGGAGCGTGTGAGTCGGCGGCGTCATGGCCGTGCCCGGCGTGGGCCTGGGGCATGACCGTCTTGACCTCTGCGATCGCGACCGTTGGAAGGAAGCGCAGGAAGAGCAAGAACAGGGTGAAGAACAGGCCGAAGCTGCCCAGGAACATGCACATGTCGACCCAGGTCGGACTGAAGTAGCCCCAGCTCGACGGCACGAAGTCTCGGGAGAGCGACGTGACCGTAATCACGAAGCGCTCGAACCACATGCCGATGTTCGTCGTGATGCTCACGAGCATCACCACCCAAAGGTTCCGGCGCAGCTTCTTGCTCCAGAAGATCTGGGGGAAGATCACGTTGCAGGAAACCATGATCCAGTACGCCCACCAGTAGTTGCCGAAGGCGCGGTTGACGAAGGCGAAGGTCTCGTACTGCACACCGCCGTACCAGGCGATGAAGAACTCGATCGCGTAGGCGTAGCCCACCAGCATGCCGGTGGCCATCAGGATGCGGCACATCACGTCGATGTGGTTCATCGTGATGATGTGCTTGAGCCCGAAGAACTGGCGCGCCGGCACCATCAGCGTCAGCACCATCGCAAAGCCACTGAAGATGGCGCCCGCGACGAAGTACGGCGGGAAGATGGTGGTGTGCCAACCGGGCACCTGGGACACGGCGAAGTCGAAGGAAACGACGGAGTGCACGGAAAGCACGAGGGGCGTCGCGAGGGCTGCAAGAAGCAGGTAGGCGCGCTCGTAGCGGTGCCAGTGGCGCGAAGAGCCCGACCAGCCGAGGGCAGCGATGCCGTAGGCGATCTTGCGGGGCGTGTTGACCGCGCGATCCCGAAGGGTCGCCAGGTCGGGGATCATGCCCATGTACCAGAAGAGCAGCGACACCGAGGCGTACGTCGACACGGCGAACACGTCCCAGAGCAGCGGCGAACGGAAGTTCGGCCACATCTCCATCTGGTTCGGCAGCGGGAACAGCCAGTAGGCCACCCACACCCGGCCGATGTGCACGCCCGGGAACATGCCCGCGCACACAACGGCGAAGATGGTCATGGCTTCCGCCGCTCGGTTCACGCCCGTCCGCCAGTTCTGGCGGGTCAGGAAGAGAACAGCGGAGATGAGCGTGCCCGCGTGACCGATGCCGACCCAGAACACGAAGTTCACGATGGGCCAGCCCCAGTACACCGGGTTGTTGTTGCCCCACACACCGACGCCGGTGGTGATCAGGTGCACGAGCAGGAGCCCGAGCATCCCGAGGAGTGACAGCGAGATCGCGAACCCGACGATCCACGCCTTGTTCGTGCTGGGGACAGGCACCTCGGAGACCTTCGCGACGGCCTCGGTGACCGTTGCGAAACTCTCGTTCTCGCCTTCCACCAGGGCGGGTCTCACCCGGGGGTCCTGGCCTTTCAGCGGCTTGCCGCCGAAGGATGCGCTGGGATCAGTGGTCGTCATGGCCGGCTCCCTCTGCGGAGTCTCCTGCGTGGTCGTGGTCTGAGTGGTCGCCCGCGTGGTCATCGCCGTGACCACCGTGTCCCCCATGGCCGCCATGGCCACCGTGGCCATAGGTTGCGGGGTCGTAGTCGTCCCGTCCCTTCACGCCCTGGGGCATCGCCGTGGCGAGCTCGGGGTTCGGGTTGGAGACGCGCGCCAGGTACTGCGTACGCGGCTTGATGTTGAGCTCGGCGAGCATCGAGTAGTCGCGGCCGAGGGCCTGCTTCTTCGACACGCGCGATTCCGGATCCGTCAGGTCACCGAAGGTGATGGCCTGGGTGGGGCACGAAGCCTGGCACGCCGTGATGACCTCGCCGTCGCGGATCTTGCGGTCCTCGTTGCGCGCGACGATGCGCGCCTCGGAAACCCGCTGCATGCAGTACGTGCACTTCTCCATGACGCCGCGGGAGCGCACCGTCACGTTCGGGTTGTTGCGCAGCTGGAGCAGCTTGTGCTCCGGCTCGTCCATGAACTTCGTGTAGTGGAAGTAGTTGAAGCGGCGCACCTTGACCGGGCAGTTGTTGCCGCAGTAGCGCGTGCCGATGCAGCGGTTGTAGACCATGTCGTTGGTCCCTTCCTCGCCGTGCACGGTGGCCGCCACCGGGCAAACCTGCTCGCAGGGCGCGTTCTCGCACTGCAGGCAGTTGATCGGCTGGTTCACCGCGTCGACCGTGTCCGCCTCGTCCGCGTCACCCTGGTAGTACAGGTCGACCCGCATCCAGTGCATCTCGCGGCCGCGCTTGACCTGCTCCTTGCCGACGATCGGAATGTTGTTCTCCGACTGACAGGCGATCACACAGGCGTTACAGCCGTTGCACGTGGAGAGGTCGATGGTCATGCCCCACTGGTGCGTGCCCTCATAGACCTTCTGGTCGAAGAGCGACTCCAGCTTGGGCACGTGGTACGTGTGGGCCGGGAAGTTCGGGTCCTCCTTCCACTCATCGAGGGTGCCCTCCATCGCCAGCTTGTGAAGGCGCTCGCGGCGTCCCTTCATCCCGATCTCGTCGATCAGGTGGTGCTCCTGGGTCGTCGCGAAGTCGTAGGAGCCGCTCGCTTTTGCGACCGTGCCCCCCACTGCGATGCCCATGCCGTTGGAGCCGCGCAGCTGGTAGCCGTCGAAGCCCGCCGCATCCACGCCGGTCTTCTCGAAGCCAGCGACCAGGCCCGCGTGCTTGCGGCCGTAGCCCAGCGAAATCGCGGCGGAGTCTTCCGCCTGACCGGGCGCCATGTAAACAGCTGCGTCGAGCGTGCGGCCGTCGACGGTCACTTTGACCATGTCGCCGGTCCATACGCCGAGCTTCTTCGCGGTCGCGATGCCGAGGAGCAGCGCGTTGTCCCAGGTCATCTTGGTCGTGAAGTCCGGCAGCTCCTGGAGCCAGCCGTTGTTCGCGTAGCGCCCGTCGTACACCTTCGGGCACGGGAAGAACGTGACCTCCATGCCGGGGGCTGCCGCGGGGATCGCCGGCAGGTTGCCGCCGGGGGTCAGGCTCAGCGCGGCCGGGCGGGTGCCGTCCACGACGCCGTCGTGCAGGCCCTGGCGGAAGCGCGCTTCCCCGGTGCCCGGCAGGCCCATGGCGTCGAACGTCGCGCGGACCTCTTCGCGGCCCGTGGTCTCGCGACCGAGCAGCGCTGCGCAGAGGTGGATAGGCGACATGCCGCCGAAGAGCGGGTTGATCAGCGGCTGAGCGAGGTGGTAGCTGCCGTCCCACGATCGAGCGTCGCCCCAGGCCTCAAGCCAGTGAGCCGCGTTGAGGTGCCAGCCGGAGAGGGCCGAAGTCTCGTTGCGGTAGAGCGAAAGGTGCGCCGAGGTCGGGCAGGCTTCGAGCGCTGCCGCGAAACCGAGGTCCGCGGGCGCGTCGTAGGCCGGGTTGCCCTCCAGCATGAGGAGCGTCGTGATGGCACCGCTCTTCATGTCGGCGACGAGGTTCTTGAGTCCCTCGTCCATGCCGCCCGCGAGGGGCTCTTCGATCAGCGTCACGGTCGTGCCATTGGCGCCGATGGCTGCGTTGAGCGCGTGGGCCTGGGCGTGAACCTCGGCCGGCTGCTGGCCGCCAGGGATCACCACCCCGTGGCTGCCCGCGGCCTTCAGGTCCTTGGCCGCGGCCGCGACGAAGGCCTTGATCTTGACGTTCCCGCCCAGCTCGACCGCGCGCGCGCCGGAGGCTGAGCCGCCGCTAACGGCGGCCTGAAGCAGCTCGAGCACCGCGCCGACGTCCGCGCTTCGCACAGGAAGTCGGTGGTCCGCGGTCACGCCCGTGGACGTGAAGCGGCTCTCGACGCTGTAGAGACGCGTCATCTCTTTGCCGGCCGCGCCTTCCTCAGGCATGCGGCGCGTCGCGAAGTCACCCGCCATCCGAACGGCGTCCGGGTGCGTGCGCTGGAAGTCGCTGTCGAGGGACACGATGACTTCGGCGTCCTTCAGGTTGTAGGTCGTGCGGACGTTGCGGCCGTAGGCCATTTGCGCACCGGCGGCTGCCGCGTCTTCGTTGACGGGCGACCACCAAACCCAGCGAATGCCAGCACCTGCGAGCTCCGAGCCAAGCCGCGCCAGCGTGGGCGAGCTGTTCGTGGAAGCGAGGATGGCGACGCCGCCCTCGGCGACCTTGCCGCGCAGCGCGGTGAGCGCATCGTCCCAGCTAGCGTCCACCATCCCGTCCGGCGAGCGGCGGGCGACGCCGCGGCTGCGATCGGGGTCGTAGAACTCCAGCACGGCGGCCTGGGAGAACACGTCCGTGCCCGGACCGACGATCGTGTTCGGCTCGACCTTCACCGGACGGCCGTCGTAGCTCGTCACGTTGACCGGGCGGGCCGCGCCAGCGAGATCCATCACCGAGGCGTAGTGCTTCGGCTTACCCGGGACGGTCTCCTCGGGGCGGTTGGTGTACGGGAGGATTGTCTCGCGCTCCCAACGGCAGCTCGAAGCGCCGGCGAGGGCCGCGGAGGCTCCGAGGATCTGGAAGAAGCGGCGGCGATCGACGCCCTCCATCTGATCGAAGTCGTCCGTTGGGAACTCGCGTCCCACGAAGCTCGCGACGTCGTCGGTCGCGCCGTCAGAAACGGCGAGGTCCTTCGTCAGCTTGCCTTCGAATTCAGACAGGGATTGCCAAACGGTCGGCTTCGGCTGGGGGGCCGAAGGCTGATGCGAGGAGGCTTCCTCTGTTTCCGGGCCGGGGAGAATGTCGCTCATCGGATCGCGCCCTGCTTTTGGGGCGAGGCGCGGGTGTCGGTTGAAGACGGGTGAATCAGGCGCTGGCTAGTGGCTAGCGCAGGTGAGAGTGGCCCTGGGTTTCAAGCGGTCTGCTTGGCCGCTGAGCCAGCGGCGAAATCGAAGTCAGGCGAGGCCTCGAAAGGCAACGCCCGGACGCTACCTGTGGCAGGTGCTGCAGGTCTCCTGCGGATTGATCTCTTCCGCAGAGTAGTGGAGCTGGTCCTTCCAGCTGTCGTCGTCCTCGGGCGGAGTCCAACCGAGGTTGGTGATCTGATCGAGGGGACGCAGGTGCGGCTCCGGGTTGCGGTGACATTCAAGGCACCAGCCCATGGAGAGCGGCTCCTGCTGCTTGACCACTTCCATCTGATCGATGCGACCGTGGCACGAAACGCAGGACACCCCGCGGCGCACGTGGGCCGAGTGGTTGAAGTAGGCGTAGTCGGGAAGGTCGTGGACACGCACCCATTCGATCGGCTTGCCGGTCTCGTAGGACTCGCGCACCGGCGCCAGCTTCGTGCTATCCGTGTGGATGGCCGAGTGGCAGTTCATGCACGTCGCCGTCGGCGGGATCGCCGCGTGCGATGCTTCCTCGACGGTGTTGTGGCAGTAGCGGCAGTCCATGCCGAGCTCGCCCGCATGCAGCGCGTGGCTGAACGGAACCGGCTGCTTAGGCTCGTAGCCCGCAGCGATGGTCTTCGGCGAGAAGCCAAGCCAAATGAAGGTCGCCGCAAAAAGGACACCACCGACAGCTCCTGCAGGGATGAGGAGCTTGAAGTGGTTGGTCCACTGTGGAAAGTGAAAGGTGCTCATGGTGCGCGATGCGCGATCTGGGAACCGAAAGGCGGGGCGGCTCAGGCGGAAGGCCTGGGAAACCCGTGGGGCCTAGTTGTTCTGGCGGGCGGTCCGAGGGCCAGATCAGAGCCCAGGGTTTTCCCAGGGGAAGGATCGACATGACGGAACGCTTGCTGAACCGCATTCCCGTCGGCTTGCCGAAGGTGAACGCTGTTCTTGCGCGAATAGAATAGTGATCAAGGGCCTCCGAAGGAATGAGGTTCTCGCGAGCAGTTGGAGGGAATCTTGCAGAGCCTGCGGCGCTTCGGCTGGCTAGACAATGCACCGCGCTAGGCGTTTGGCCGCGGCCGGAGCCATTGAGAACCGTTCGCATCGAGCTGCACGGTCAGAACCCCGGCTTTGGAGAGGAGATACAGCGCTTGCCCCATGAAAACAGGCGCCGAATCCCCGACCGGGGACCCGACGCCTGCTGCGTGGAGAAGATACGCGACAAACGGACGCGCAGCGGGGGCAATTACACCCGGCCGCGCTCCTGGGGAGCATGGCGCTGGAGCTTGCGCTGCAGCGAGCGGCGGTGAATCCCGAGCCGGCGTGCGGACTCAGAGATGTTGCCGCCGCAGTCGGACAGGACCCGCTGGATGTGCTCCCACTCCATACGGGCCAGGGTCGGCGCACGGTAGGGGCTGGTCACGACGGGGCTGTCCATGGGATCGCCTCGCTCGTACTTCTCAAAGGCTGCGACCACATCATCCGCGTCAGCAGGCTTCGGAATGAAGTTGACTGCCCCGAGGCGCACAGCCTCCACGGCGGTCGCGATGGAGCCGTAGCCCGTCAGGATGACGGAACGGGTGCCCGCATCGACACGCTTGAGCTCACGGAGAAGGTCCATGCCGCCCTTGCCCGGCATGCGAAGGTCGATCACCGCGTACTCAGGGGAGTCCTGCTCGGCGAGATGGACGCCTTCGTCGACGCTGGACGCGGTCCGTACGTCGAAGCCACGGTCCCGAAGGGCCCGGGCGAGACGCTCACGGAAGGTTTCATCGTCGTCCACCAAGAGCATCGAGCGCTTCTCGACGTTGACGGCGGGGCGCTGGGCGGAACTGGGAAGAGTTGCGCTGGTATCTGTTGGGTTCACTTGTTCATGCCTCCTTGTGACAGGCGTTTCGCACAGGACCCGCGGAGGGATCAACCCAATCGAGGGAAGTAGCGGCATTCCCTCAACCTTCTCACGTGGCTCAGATTCGGATTCGGCCCGAACCTAGCCCGAAACGCCCTCCACATCAGGCTCAGCGCGGTGCACCCCCGCGATCGGGATCTCCAGCCTAACCGTCGTCCCGGTCCCCACCTCCGACATGATCTCCAGCGATCCGCCGAGATTCTCACAGAAGCTGCTCGCGAGGTAGAGCCCGAGCCCCATGCCGCTGCCCACATCCTTCGTGGTGAAGAAGGGCTCCTTGGCACGCTGCAGGTCCTCCTCGCTCATGCCCGTCCCGATGTCCGAAACGAAGATCTGTAGCTGGTCGAGGTGGCGGCGGATCACCAGCCGCACGTCGCAATCCTCCGGCGACGCGTCGATCGCGTTCTGAACGATCGCTCGGACCGAGGTCGCCAGCCCCTGCCGCGGCAGCTCGAACGGCCGCTCCTCGCCGGACGGATCCGCCCCGCAGGCCGCATCCACCTCAACGATGACGCGATCCTTCGCCGCCATCTCCCCCACCACGAGCTCTGCCAGCTCGCGCGCACGGGTGGGTACCAGCGGCTCGCCAATGCCCCCGCCCGCGTCGGTGGACATGCGATCGAGAATTCGACGGCAACGCGCAACCTCGTCGCGGATCAGCGTCGCATCGGCCCGCTCGTCCTCACTGGCCTGGCTGCGCTCCAGCCGCAATCGCAGCTCCTTCGCCACGATCGCGATCGTCGAGAGCGGCGTGCCGAGCTCGTGGGCCGCGCCGGCCGCGAGGGTTCCCAGTGCCTCCAAGTGCCTCCGGCGATCCCGGCGTTCGCGCTCTGCTTCTAGCTGCTCGGATCGCCGGACAAGAGCCGTCGTGACGCGCGACACGAAGAACACACTGAGGAAAGAGGTCAGGCTGATCGCCACCACCATGCCCCATCCGCGCAGATCCGTGCCCTTGTCCAAGACCTCAAGGTGTCGCGACATGCTCACGAGCCCAAGCAGCACCAGCACCACCGCGGCGGCGGCCGTGAGCGCGTAGCGAATGGGCAGCAGCACCGCCGTGAGCGCCGCGTAGATCACCAGGAAGGCGCAGAAGGGATTGGATAGCCCCCCTGTCAAGCCCAGCAGCACCCCCAGCATGAGCGTGTCGAAGATCGTCACCCCTAGCTGGATCCGCTGGAGCCGGTCCGCCCCCTCGCTGACCTCCAGGGAATTCGGCGCGTCCGAAACCCACCGGCGTAAGACCACGAGCAACGCCGCGTTGTTCAAGAACTCGAGCGCGATCACCGCGAGCAGCATGCCCAGCGGGATCTGAACGTTCAGCAGATAGCGCACCACAAAAACCGTGACGAGCTGCCCTCCGATCGCCGCCCAACGCAGGTGAATCAGCCACTCAAGGTTGATCTCGCTGCGGGGCCGCGGAGCGTGCAGAGGCGTCGGCCCCTCCAGCAGCTTGAAGAGATTGAGCGTGCGCGAAAGGTGGCTGCTTTTCGGCTCCGGACTCGGTGGAGAGGGCGGGGCGAAGCGGGTCGGCATGGGTAGGTGGCGGACGGCTTCCGCTCACCCGAGTGTAGCCGCTCGTCTACCCGACTGGTTTCGCGAAGTGACACGCGGCGTACTGCCCCGACTCATGCACGTTGCGCGACTCTGGGTACTGAATGTCGCAGAGCCCTTTCTCTGCCACATGGCACCGCGTGTGGAAGTGGCAGCCCGCCGGCGGATTGATCGGCGACGGCACGTCGCCGGTCAGGGGGATCCGCTCGCGCCTCTCCTTCGGGTTGGCCCGGGGGATCGCCGAGAGGAGCGCTTGGGTGTAGGGGTGCTGAGGGTTGTTGAACACCTGATCCACCGGACCGATCTCGACGATGCGACCGAGGTACATGACGGCGACGCGATCAGAGATGTAGCGCACCACCGAAAGGTCGTGGGCAATGAAGAGATAGCTGAGGCCGAACTCCTGCTGCAGGTCCTTCAGAAGGTTGATGACCTGGGCCTGGATCGACACGTCGAGGGCGCTGACTGCCTCGTCGCAAACGATCAGCTTCGGGTTGAGTGCGAGGGCGCGCGCAATACCAACGCGCTGGCGCTGCCCGCCGGAGAACTCGTGGGGGAAGCGGTTCGCCACGTCGGGGCGCAGGCCCACCTTGACGAGTAGCTCCGCCACGCGCGCGCGGCGATCCTTGCCACCGGACGAGATGCCGTGCACCTTGAGCGCTTCGCCGATCGTGTTGCCAACGGTCACCCGCGGGTTCAGGCTCGCGTAGGGATCCTGGAAGATGATCTGAAGGTCGCGGCGGTAGGGACGCAGCTCGGACTTCGGCAGCTCGAACCAGTCGACCTCCGTGTTCGCGTCCGGCCGGTAGAGCGCCTTGCCCGCGGTGGGCTCCAAGAGGCGCAGGATCGAACGGCCAGCCGTCGTCTTGCCGCATCCGGACTCCCCCACGAGGGAGAGCGTCTCGCCCCGCTGCAGCGTGAAGTTCAGGCCGTCCACGGCCTTCACGTCGCCGGTATGGCGCTGGAGAATCCCGCTGCGGATCGGGAAGTACTTCTTGAGGCCCGTGACCTCGAGGAGCGGCAGCTCGGCGGCCGCCGTTTCATTCACTTCGGTGGTGGTCATACTTAGAGTCCCTTGACCTTGTCGAGGTGATGGCAGGCGACGGTGTGCTCGGAGGCGGCGCCACCGGAATTCTTGAGCGGCTCAAGCCCTGGGACCTGCTCGGCGCAGAGCTCCGTCGCGTAGGTGCAGCGCGTTCGGAAGCGGCAGCCGCTGGGAAAGCGCGTCGCGCTGGGCACGATGCCGGGGATCGTCACGAGCCGGTCGCCCGAGCTCGCGAGGTCGGGCAGCGACGCAAGAAGTCCGATCGTGTACGGGTGCCGCGGACGCTCGAAGAGCTCTTCCGCGGAGGCGTACTCCACGACGCGGCCGGCGTACATCACCGCGACGTGGTGAGCCGTCTCCGCCACGACGCCGAGGTCGTGGGTGATCAGCAGCACGCTCATGCCGTCCTCTTCCTGGAGCTCCTTGATCAGGTCGAGGATCTGCGCCTGGATGGTCACGTCCAGCGCGGTCGTCGGCTCGTCCGCGATCAGCAGCGCCGGATCACACGCCATGGCCATGGCGATCATGACGCGCTGGCGCATGCCACCTGACAGCTGGTGCGGGTACTCGTCCACACGTCTTTCAGGCGCCGGAATTCCGACGCGCGTCAGCATCTCGATGGAGCGCGCGCGCGCGGCGTCCGCGTCGAGCCCTTGGTGCAGCATCACGGTTTCGCCGATCTGATTGCCCACCGTGAACACCGGGTTCAGCGCGGTCATGGGCTCCTGGAAGATCATGGCGATGTCGTTGCCACGGATCTCGCGCATGCGGTCCTCGCTGGCTTCCAGCAGGTTCTCGCCGCGGAACAGAATGCGCCCGCCCTCGAACTTGCCCGGCGGCATCGGCAGTAGCTGCAGGATCGAAAGCGCGGTCACGCTCTTGCCGGAACCGGACTCCCCCACGACCCCCAACGTCTCGCCGGGTTTGATGGAGTACGTCACGCCGTCCACCGCGCGGGCGATGCCCTCGTCGGTGTGGAAGTAAGTTTGGAGGCCGTCGATGGAGAGGATGTCTTCCTCGCCATGGCCCTTGGGGTTTGCGTCCGACATGTTGTGCTAGACCTTCATCTTGGGGTCCATGGCATCGCGGATCGCGTCGCCGACGAGGTTGTAGCAGGTCACCGTCACGAAGATCGCGAGGCCGGGGAAGACCTGGATCCACCAGTGAGCGGCGCTGCGCGATTCGTTCACGATCGACCCCCAAGATGCCTGGGGCTCCTGGATGCCGAATCCGAGGAAGGACACCGCCGACTCGGTCAGGATGCCCGCCGCCACCGAGAACGCCGCGGCCACGAGCACCGGGGACATGGCGTTCGGCAGTACGTGGCGGAAGATCGTGCGCACCGAGCTAAAGCCCAGCGCGCGCGCCGCAACGACGAACTCTTGCTCGCGCAGGCGCAGGAACTCACCGCGCACGAGTCGCGCCACCCCGGTCCAACGCACGACCGCGATCACGATTACGATGGCGAACATCGGGTTGAGGGTCTCGGGGTCCGTGAACGCCAAAGCCAACAGGATCAGGAAGAACGCAGGGATCGACTGGAGCACTTCGATCGTGCGCATGATCATGACGTCGACCCAGCCCCCGAAAAAGCCCGCGATCGAGCCGATGATGACCCCGATGATCGTGAGCAGTGCCGCCGACAGGATGCCGACGGAGAGACTCACCCGAGCGCCCCAGATCATGCGGCTGAGGATGTCCCGGCCGCTTTCGTCCGTGCCAAGGGGGTGACGCGAGGGGGCGTTGAGCCCCGGCTCCCCCACACGGATTTCCACCATCTGGGAGCCCGCAGGGGCGGCTTCGCTGTTGGCCACCATCTCGCGGAAGTAGACCTTCTCACCGGTCTCCGGGTCGAGCTCAGCCTTCGCGTTCCAAGTGGGTGGCCGGTACTTCTCTGGCTCGTGCAGCTCGGCGAAGCCGAAGTTCACCGGCGCCCACAGGAGCTGTCCGCGAACTCCGTCCGGGATGTTCTGGAGGTCGACGTCCACGAGATCCTGGGTGGTCTTGCCGTCCGCGAGGAGGATGCGGTTGTTGGACGTCAGCTCTTGCTTGTAGTCTACGGCGTCAAACTCGGCGACGTTTCCGAACTGCGAGTACCAAAAGAAGCCGGCGCCCACGATCAGCCCGAGCCCGAGCAGCAGCTTGTACTTGCGCGCGGCCCGAACCCGGTCGCGGTTGCCGAACAGAACGAGCCGATTGATGATCGGGTTCCAAATCGGCCAGAGCGCGACGAGCAGCCAGAGCATCATGAGCCCCGCCTCCCAAGGTGCGATCGACTGGGGCAGCGGGTAGAGCTTGCGTCCCACGAGCGCCACGCCCTTGGAGTCGGGCTTGCTCGGGTCGAGGGCCAAGAGCGTCTTGCGCAGCTCCTTGCCGATGTTCTTCGCCTCGGTGAGCTTCTCCACTGCGGCAGCGTCGTCGCCGCTCTTCAGCGCCGCGAGTCCCGCCTCGAAGGCCGCCCGGTAAGGAGCGGTCTGGGCGCGGTCCGCCTCGGACAGCGCGGGCTCCACCACGGCGAGGCGCGCTTCCGCCGCCTCGTACTCAACCTCGGCGGCCGCGAACCGCGAGGGCGGAGCGGTCTCCGACTTGCCGCGACCGTTTGCGTAGTCCTCGTCCGTGATGGCCGCCACTTGGGAGGCGCCGCTGGCCGTGGTCCGCAAGAGGCGAAGCGCGCGGCCGTAGCCGTTGATGTCCACCGACTCGATGACGTACGGCTTGTCGTTCGCGATCACTGGCGCGAACACCGCCACGCCGTAGAGCAGGGTGAGCACCACCATGCTGAGCTTGAACAGCCCGCGCTTGCCGAGCTGCTCGAACACGAGGTCCCAGTAGTCCTTGGAGTACTCCGTTCCGAACTCTGCGCCCTCGGGCGCGTTCGGATCCAGCGGCACCACGGGGGCGCTCGGGCCCTCGTTCTTGCTGCTCTTCTTCTCTTTGGGGGGAACCATCAGTTGAGCCTGATCCGAGGATCCACCAGGGAGTAAGCGATGTCAGACAGAAGGATGCCGAGCTGAGTCATCACCCCGACGAAGAGCGTCGTCGCCATGACGATGCTGAAGTCCCGGCGGAGGAGCCCGAGGAAGGCGTACTGCCCCATGCCCGGGAGCTCGAAGATCTTCTCGACAATGACCGAACCGCCGATGAGAATCGGCAGGATCGACGCGAGCAGCGTCAGCACCGGGATCATCGAGTTGCGCAGCGCGTGCTTGTAGACGACGCGGTCGTCCGAGAGGCCCTTGGCCTTAGCCGTCCGAATGTAGTCCTGGCGGATCACGTCGAGCATACCGGCGCGCATCTGACGCGACAGATACGCGAGGCTCCCGTAGGTCAGCGTCAGGATCGGAAGGATGCTGTGCAGCACGACGTCCCAGCCGTAGCGCCAAGGGCCGAACGACGCGGCGTCCTTGTCGTGGAGCCCGAGGATGGGAAGGATGCCGTCCGTGGCGATGCCGCCCTTGCCGAACGCGAGGATCAGCATGAGGCCCGCCCAAAAGGTTGGGATCGAGTAGAGGATGAAGAGGCCGACCGTAAGGCCGGCGTCCGTCCGCGTGCCCTGCTTGCGCACGGAGAGAATGCCGAGGGGCAGCGCGATCAGGTAGCTCAAGAGCACCGAGATCAACGACAGCGGCACGGTCACCTTGAGCCGCTTCCAAAGCTCGGCCCCCACCGACGCCTTGGACTGCATCTCGACCCCAAGGTCCCCGGCGAGGAGCCCGCCGAAGGGTTTCACGCCGGTGTTCCGGGTGCGGTATCCGTCCCCGTCTTCGAAGTACCAGGCAAACCAACTCTTGAGCAGGTGGCGCACGCCGTCCTTCTCGAAGAGCGACGCGTCAAAGTACTTCGGCGCGTCCTTGATGTCCTGGCCAGTGATCTGGGTGAGCAGCCCGGTGATGCGCTCGATACCGGGGAGATCGCTTGAGCCGCCGAGCTTGAGGGTGAAGAGCCCCTGGAAGAGCGCCGCGAGGGCCTCGTCTTCCTGCTCGCCCCCAGCGGCGGCGTAGGCAAGCAGCTCCGCCTCGGCGGTTTCCACCCGCGTGGGGTCGGTGGTTGCGTCACCGTTCGCGAGGCCCGCGACCCAGGTCGCGAGGTTCTCGCGCTCTTCGGGCGTCGCGGAGTAGAGCGGCTCGACCTCGACGACGCTGCCCTGGACGACCGGCTCGTCGCGCCCGTCGACCTCGACCTCTTCGGTCTTGCGCTCGGTCCGGGGCGACGTGAACCAAGGGTGCCCGTCGGGGTTCAGGTTGAAGGGCCCGATGTAGTCAAAGAACTGCACGAAGAACGCGCGGTCGAGACCGTTCTCGCGGCGGAACTGATCGATGCGGCTGTCGCCGTCACCGCCCGCTCCCGCGGTGGCATCGGCTTGGCTGCCAACGGCGATGAGGGCGGGATCGCCCGGGGCGATGTGGTAGAGACTGAAGATCACCAGCGCGACCCCGAGTGTTGTCGGGATCATCAGAAGGAGCCTTCGCAGGATGAATGCGATCACGGGCTAGGCAGCAGAATTGGCCTCGGGGGGGGTCCGGTCTGGCAAGAACAGCGGCGCGCGTACTCCGCTCGGAATGCGCGCGCCGCGAGAGGGCGTCTACAGGTTCGAAAGTGCCGGACGTGTGCCCGGAATCGAGGGGTCGACAAAGTGCCAGTTGCGGATCACGTAGCCCGGATCGATAGGGGTGTGCTCGATGCCGTGCACGCGCTTCGACGCCGCGAACTTACGCGGAACGTTGAAGCCGAAGAGGTACGGCTGGACCTCGTTGTAGATGTAGGCGTGGAACTTCTTCCACAGTTCCATGCGCGCCGGGCGGTTCACCTCACGCTTGATCTCGTTGATCATGCGGTCGACGTTCTCGTCGACCACGCCCGCGTTGTTCGAGGAGTTGAGCACATCTTTCCTGCCCCACTTCGAGTGCCAAAGCTGCTCGGGGTCGGACTCAAGCGGCGGCACCCACGCGAGGTTCACCGCGTCGAACTCGCGCTGCTTCATGCGCTCCAGGAACGTCGCCCACTCAAGGGACGCGAGGTTGAGCTTGATGCCTAGGGGCTTGACCGAGTCCTGAATCGTGCGGCCCAGGATCTTCGAGGCGTCGTTGCCCGAGGGGTAGAGGAACTCGATCTCCAGCTCGACGCCGTCCTTGTCCGCGATGCCGTTGCCGTTGTGGTCGTACCAGCCTGCGTCCTCGAGCATCTCGAGCGCCATTTCCGGGTCGTAGGCAAGGGGAGGCAGGTCGTTCGGATAGCCGTCGGAAGCCGCCGGCACAGGGCCGGTGATCTGACGCCCGAGGCCCTTGTATTGGTTCGCGAGGTAGCTCTTCGAATCAAAGGAGTGCGCGATGGCCTTGCGAACGACCACGTCGCTCAGCTTCGGGTCATGCATGTTCCACCCGGTGTAGCCGTAGTGGCCGAGGTAGAAGTAGCCCTTGACGAAGTTCTCCTTGAACGTGTCGCTGTTCGTGCGGGGCCCGAAGTAGTCCTCGGACTTGACGCGCTCGAAGAAGTCCACCTCGCCGTTCTCCAGTGCGACCATGGCGGTCTGGTCGTCCGAGATGACGCGCCAGCGCACCGTGTCCATGTAGCCGGGACGCTTCGCCGCGTCGAAGTAGGCGGGCTTGCCAGCCTCATCCACGAAACGCTGGGCCTCGACGAACTGCTGGTCCCAGGTGGTGACCTGGTAGGGCCCGACGCCGACCCAGAGCTTGTTGTGCTCGTTGACGTTGACGTACTCGGCCTGCTCCGCCAGCGTGGCGTCCGCGTTGTAGTCGGGGCAGTCGGCGTCCGACAGGTTGTAGATGTGCGACGCCATCAGCGTCATGGAATCCCCGAGGGCCTCCATGTTGAAGGCGCTCTGGGCCGCGGCGAAGAAGCGGACCGTGTGCTCGTCCACGACGCGGCAGCCTGGAATCGCCTGGTACTGGAAGCGCTTCTCATCACACTTGACGCCGGGATTGTTGTAGATGTCCCAGCTGAAGTAGACGTCGTCGGCGTTGACCGTTTGCCCCTTGGTCTTGGCAGCCGCTTCTCCCTCGAAGACGCGGGACTCCTGCCACTTGACGCCCTTGCGAAGCGAGAAGGTGAACACCGAGCCGCGCTCGACGCGATCACCCTGGTCCTTCGCCACCGTGATGGGCCCCTTGATGTCGGAGCCCGACGACTTCGGCTCGATGGTCCAGCCGGCATCTGTTTCCGTGATGGAGCCGTAGACGGCGCGGCGCGGCACAAGTGTGGTGTCGGTCAGGGAGCGGTAGACGGTCAGCTCGACCTCGCCTTCGACCTTCCCAGCTCCCTCGGCCAAGAGGAGCATGTCCTCCTCAACCCAGGACTCCGCCACGTTGGGAATCCAGAGCGTGGTGTCCCAATCCTTGAGCAGCAGGGTCTCGTGGACCTCGTACTGAATGCGCCGGGTGATCGCCGAGTTCTCGATGGGGTAGCACATGTTCTCCGGCAGGGAGGGCATGTGCACGATGACGCGGCCGCCGAAGAGCGGGGTCTCATTCGTCGCATCCGCCTTGGGCGCCGCGGCTTCCACGACCTCTGCCTCCTGAGCCAGGGCGGTCGCACCGAGGGCCCCGCCGGCCGAGCTGAGGAGGATGGCGAGGGCGAGACCGGAGCGTCCACCAAAGGTGGAGGCCGGCCAGGGGCGGAGCGTCGGGCTAGTCATAGGGAAGGTGCGGTGAATTCGGGGGGTTAGAACAGCGGCCCCAGGGGCCCCGGGGCTCTCTCATCCTAGGAAAACCCACCGGAGAGGCTATGGGGCTTCCTGGCGATCAGCCGGCTATACCCCGTCAGAACACCAGGCTACCCGATAGGGCGAATTGTCGCACGCCTCCTGCGTTTGAGCTGTGTCGCGGGGGCGAATTGGCCCCTTCGCACTCTCTACACTCGTGGGACTCAACGCGCTGGCCTCCCCATCCAGACCAGCACCGACGCTCCTTCCGAGGAGACACCCACATCGTCCATGGCCTTCCAACGTTTCCTCCGCCAGGTCGTCCCCGTGCTACTGCTGCTCGGGATCCTGGCGGCCGCGGTCTATGCGACCCGCGGCGCGCGCCTCGAGCCCGCCGACTTCGTCTTTAATAACACCACCGAGGTCCAGACCCTGGACCCGGCCACGGTGACCGGGGTGCCGGAAGGAAGACTCATTCGAATGCTGTTCGAGGGCCTCCTCGTGACGCACCCCGAAACCCTAGAGCCCCAGCCCGGGGCCGCGGAGTCCTGGGATGTCTCCGATGACGGACGGACCTACACGTTCCGCATCCGCAAGGGCGCCAAGTGGTCGAACGGTGACGACCTCACCGCCGCGGATTTCCTGTGGTCCATGGAGCGCTTCCTCGACCCCGAAACCGCGGCCGAGTACGCCTACATGCTGTGGTACGTTGAAGGCGCGGAGGCGTTCACCACCGAGGTGGAGAACGGCAAGGCGAAGAACAGCTTTGACACCGTCGGCATCAAGATGCTCGACGAGTACACGCTGCAGTTCAAGCTCAACGCACCGACGCCGTTTTTCCTGGAGCTCATGGCGTTCTACCCCATGTTCCCGGTGAACCGCCGGAACATCGAAGAGGCCAAGGTCAAGTTCCCGAACTCCTGGCGCCGCGAGTGGCTCAAGCCAGAGAACATCGTTTGCAACGGACCGTACGTCGTGGAGTTCCGCCGCATCAACGACCGCGTTCGTTTCACGAAGAACGAGCAGTACTGGGACGCCGAGAACGTGGCGTTCGAAACCGTCGACGCCCTCGCCGTTGAGTCCTACACAACGTCCCTCAACATGTACCTCACCGGAGCGTGCCATTGGATCGATGTGCCGCCCGCGAACGTGATCCAAGAGCTCATGCCCCGAGAGGACTTCAATCCGATCCCCTACCTCGGGACGTACTTCTACCGGGTCAACGTCACGAAGCCGCCCCTCGACAACAAGCTCGTGCGCCAGGCGCTTAGCCTCGCCATGCCGCGCCAGGCCATCACCGAGAACGTCACGAAGGCAGGCCAAATCCCGTCGTACTCCCTCGTGCCGCCTGGGCTCGCGGGCTACACCGGGGCCGAGATGGCCCACGGCGTCTCTTACGAAGAGGATCTCGTCCGCGCGCGCGAGCTGATCGTGGAGGCGGGCTACGGCCCAGGGGGCAAGAAGTTCCCCACCATCGAGGTGCACTACAACACGTCCGACGCGCACAAGGACATCGCGATCGTCATCGCGGACGCGTGGGCTAAGAACCTTGGCATCAACGTGAAGCTGCTCAACCAGGAGTGGAAGGTCTACCTCGACACCCAGTCGAGCCTTGGGTACGACGTCTCTCGCTCGGCGTGGATCGGCGACTACGCGGACGCGAACAACTTCATCGACCTCTTCATGACGGGGGGCGAGAACAACAAGACCGGCTGGGGCAACGAGGAGTACGACCGCCTCGTGCGCGCGGGGAACAATGAGCTCGACCCACAGAAGCGCATGGCGCTCATGGCCGAGGCCGAGGCCATCCTGATGGACGAAATGCCGGTGCTGCCGCTGTACTACTACGTGACGCAGACCACCTACTCCCCGCGCCTCGGTGGCTACTTCGCCAACGTCAAGGACGAGCACTTCCCGAAGTACTGGTACTGGATGGACGACGAGGAGCTAGAGGCGAAGCGCGCGGCCTACCCATCGGAAGAGGGCTACGCCCGCGTCCCGGCCTGGGGACCTTCTGAAGGTCTCTACGCACCCGCGCACCCGAACTCGAAGGAGAGCCGCTGATGCTGCGCTTCCTCGCACGCCGCTTCCTCTGGTTCGGCATCACGATCATGACCGTCATGACCGTGTCGTTCGTGCTGATGCACTCGGTGAAGGGCGGCCCCTTTGACGGCGAGCGCAAGCTCGACCCCGTCATCGAGGCCAACATCAAGGCCCGCTATCACCTGGACTGGCCGCTCTGGCGCCAGTACCTGCACTACATCGGCCCGTTCAACCTCGACGACAATCGCGCGCTCCTCAGCCAGGACGCGGAGGGCGACTTCACGTTCTGGCGCAGCGAGAACGAGTCCGGGGAGGACGTTAAGACCTTCGGCGGGGTGTTCGCCGGGGACTTTGGTCCCTCCTTCCGGTACAAGGACTTCACGGTCAACGAGATCCTGGCGGCGAGCCTGCCGATCTCGATGCTGCTCGGTCTCGTGTCGATGATGTTCGCCCTCGCGCTGGGGGTTTCGACGGGGATCGCGTCCGCGCTCAAACCCGGCTCGGGGCTCGACCTATCGCTCAGGCTCGCGGCCACCGCCGGCATCGCGCTGCCGAACTTCGTGATCGCGAGCTTCCTCATCATCGTCCTCGTGTTCCTGATCCCCCTGCTACCCGTGGCGGGCTGGGGGTCGATCCAGCACATGCTGCTGCCGGGCTTCTGCCTCGGTCTCGTGTTCGCCGCCTACATCGCGCGGCTCACGCGCACCGGCATGCTGGAGACCCTGAGCGCGGACTACATCCGCACGGCCCACGCCAAGGGCCTCAGCTCCCGCACGGTGGTCCTGCGCCACGCGCTCAAAGGCGGCCTGCTCCCCGTGGTTTCGTACCTCGGCCCGGCCACCGCCGGCATCCTCACGGGCAGCCTTGTGATCGAGAAGATCTTCTTCATCCCCGGGACCGGGTCGCACTTCATCAATGCCGCCACCAACCGCGACTACACGCTGGCCATGGGCGTCACGATCCTCTTCACGGTGCTGGTCTACTCGCTCAACACGCTGGTCGACATGGCCTACACGCTCCTCGATCCGCGCATTTCGCTGGAGGACGAGTAGATGTCTCAGACGAACCAAAGTGGCTCCAGTGAGTCCCGCTGGGCCCTGAGCCCCGAGGACCTCAAGCGTCTTTCCAAGGAAGCCAAGGCGTTCAAGGGCGAGAGCCTGTGGTCCGACGCATGGCGCCGGCTGCGGCGCAACCGCACCGCGTTCCTGGCGCTGCTGTTCCTCTGCGCCTTCGGCGGCGTGTCTTTGCTCGCGCCGTTCCTGCCCATCCCGTCGCCGATCGCGCTCTCCCTGCGTGACGACGCGGCGCCGCCCCAGTGGTTCTGGGAAGAGCCCTTGGCGCTCCCGAAGCCGCCCGCGCCGGGCACCGGCATGACGCGCTCCAAGGCGAACCTTTGGAACGACGGCTGGCGTCACCGGACGATGCTGACGGTGTCGGCCCAGGACGAGGCTTCGGCCAAGGCCGCGAAGGCGCGCATTGAGGAAGTCGCTGGCCGCTCGGCCGCCCTCGAGATCCGCGACGCGGACGGGGAGGCGCTGAAGCTCGCCTACGTCTCGGTCCCCCACCTGCGTTCAGACGCTCCGGACGTCGTGGCAGAAAAAGCGGGCTTCAGCGGCAACGCCACGGTCTGGCGCTACGACGCCGCGCCGAGCGAAGCCGAGTCAGAGGGCGCCGAACCTGACTGGCGCGTGGTCTGCTCCCTCGAGCTCAAGGACAAGAACGGCGCGCCGTTCGACACGGACCAAGTGACCACCTGGTCCGTGGACCAGCGTACGCGCAAGGTCGAGCTTTTCCTGACCCGCAAGGAAGCAGTGGATGGACTCGGCTCCTGGATCGTGCGCTTCAAGCTCAAGCGCGCGTTCGATACGTCGGCCGTGACGCTGCGCCTGAACGGTCGACTCTTGGAGGGTTCCGAGCCCATGATCGACTCGACGCCGGTGGACGCGCAGGTCGTGAAGGCCCAGCTCTACAGGGGCGTCGAGCACGACGACCTTGGTCGGCGCCTGGCGCGCTCCTTCGACGCTTCCCCCATTGCGGGCGCGACGTTCGTCGGCGCGCGGCACGAGAGCGGCTACTGGCCGTTCAAGGGCCTCGTCGGCAAGTTCGATGACGCGCTCCTCGCCGCGCGCATCAAGGTCTTTGGCCTCTGGCAGACCGGCAACTGGATGGGCACGGACAGTCAAGGCCGCGACCTCCTATCCCGCATCGTCTGGGGCAGCCGCACCTCGATCATCGTCGGGCTCATCGCGTCCCTGTGTTCGCTGCTCATCGGCGTCCTGTACGGCGCGTTCAGCGGGCTGATGGGAGGCCGCATCGACAACTTCATGATGCGGGTGGTCGACGTGCTCTACTCGATCCCCTTTATCTTCGTGGTGATCTTCCTGATCACCGTGGTGAACGAGTACCGCGTCGAGCTAGAGGACAACTTCGGCATCGATCGCGAGAAGATCTTCTTCCTCGTGATCGGCGCGATCTACTGGCTGACCATGGCCCGCGTCGTGCGCGGCCAAGTGCTCTCCCTGAAGAACACGGAGTTCATCGAAGCGGCCCGCGTCATCGGCGCCTCGACCTCCCGCATTCTTCTGACCCACATCGTTCCGAACGTGCTGTCCATCGTCATCGTCTATCTGACGCTGACGATCCCGGCGGTGATGCTCTTCGAGGCGTTCCTCTCGTTCCTGGGCCTCGGCATCGAGCCGCCCAAGGTCTCGTGGGGTCTCCTTGCGGTGGACGGCACCCAAGCCATCAACCCGATCAAGATCTACTGGTGGCTCGTGGTCTTCCCCTCGCTGGCGATGGGCACGACGCTCCTCGCCCTCAACGTTCTCGGCGACGGACTGCGCGACGCCCTCGATCCCAAGCTGCGGGGTAAGTCCTGATGCCGAGTCCTATTCTTGACGTTCACAACCTTCGGGTTCGTTTCGAAACCCACCACGGCGTCGTGCGGGCGGTGGACGGTGTGTCGTTCCAGCTCAGCGAGGGCGAGACTCTGGGGCTCGTGGGCGAGTCGGGCTCCGGCAAGTCGGTGACGAACCTGGCGCTGATGGGCCTTGTGCCCCAGCCCCCCGGCGTCGTCGAAGCGGATCGCATGCTGTTCGAAGGGCGCGATCTACTGTCGCTCTCCGACCGGGAGCTCCGCAGCGTGCGCGGCAACGACATCTCGATGATCTTCCAGGATCCGATGACGTCCTTAAACCCGCTCCTGACCATCGGTCGGCAGCTCACCGAAGTCCTAGAGGTCCATAAGAAAGTGACGCGCCGCGAGGCCCGCCGCATCTGCGCCGAGGGCCTTGACGACGTGGGCATCCCGCTCCCGAAGAAGCGCCTCGACCAGTATCCCCACGAGCTGTCGGGCGGGATGCGCCAGCGCGTGATGATCGCGATGGGGCTCCTGTGCAAGCCTAAGGTGCTCCTCGCCGATGAGCCCACCACCGCGCTTGACGTGACCATCCAGGCCCAGATCCTCGAGCTCATGAAGAGCCTCCAGAAAACCCACGGCACGGCCATCATCCTGGTGACCCACGACCTAGGCGTCGTGGCGGGCATGAGCGACCGCGTCAACGTGATGTACGCGGGCAAGCTCGTGGAGACGGCCGACGCGGGTCCCCTCTTTGAGGAGCCGCGCCACCCCTATACGAAGGGCCTCTTAGCGAGCGTCCCGCGCCTCACCGGCGACCCGAACGCCGAGCTCGACTCGATCCCCGGCTCGCCGCCCGACCTCGCGGCGCTCCCCCCTGGCTGTTCCTTCGCGCCGCGCTGCGGCTTCAAGACCGAGCAGTGCACCGTTGATTCCCCCGCGCTCATGCAGCTCCCCACCCGCGCTACCGCCCGCAGCTCCGCCTGCTTCGAAAACGCGCGCCTCACGGAGACGCTCATCGCTGACACCCAGGCCTACGGCGATCGCCCCGAGGGAGGACAGCTCGCATGATCCGTCACAGCCCCCCCATGCTTGAGGTCACCGACCTCCACAAGCACTTCCCCATCGGCAAGAAAGGCCTCCTCGGCAAGCCCGCCAAGTGGCTGCACGCCGTCGACGGCGTTTCGTTCAGCCTTGAGAAGGGCGAAACCCTCGGCCTCGTCGGCGAGTCAGGCTGCGGCAAGTCCACCACGGCCCGCACGATGATTGGCCTCTACCCGCCGACGAGCGGCTCGGTGAAGTTCGAGGGCCAAGAGATCAGCCACCTCTCCCGCTCCGAGCGCGCCCCCTTCCGCCGCCGGATCCAGATGATCTTCCAGGACCCCTACGCCTCCCTCGACCCGCGGCAAACCGTGGCGTCGATCCTGGCGGAGCCCCTGAAGATCCACCGCCTCGCCAAGCCCCGCGAGCGCAAGCTGCGCGCGATGCAGCTCCTCGACGCGGTCGGCCTCAACCCCCGCCACATCCACCGCTTCCCCCACGAGTTCTCCGGGGGCCAGCGCCAGCGCATCGGCGTCGCCCGCGCTCTTTCCCTGGAACCCGACCTCATCATCTGCGACGAGCCGGTCAGCGCCCTCGACGTTTCCATCCAGGCCCAGGTGGTCAACCTCCTAGAAGAGCTCCAAGAACGCTTTGGCCTCTCCTACCTCTTCATCGCCCACGACCTCGCCGTGGTGCGCCACATCTGCGACCGCGTCGCCGTGATGTACCTAGGCAAGATCGTCGAGATCGCGACCCGCGACGAGCTCTTCGAAAACCCCCAGCACCCCTACACGAAGGCGCTGATGTCGGCGGTCCCCCACCCCGACCCCAAGATCGAACGCACCCGCGAACGCATCGTCCTCGAAGGCGACGTCCCGTCTCCCCTCAACCCCCCCTCCGGCTGCCGCTTCCACCCGCGCTGCGTCGAGCGGAGCAAAGTGAGCGGCGATCGGTGCTCTACGGTGGAACCGGAGCTGGGCGAGCGCAGCGCGTGCCACTTAGGCGTGGACCTGCCTAGTCCCTTGCAGCGCTAGTTCTTGCCGTTCTCAGAGTCGACCTTTGAGCGTCCCGCGGAGCATTGCGTATGCTCCCGTACGTGAGAGACTCATTACAAACGGACGCCGCCACGCTTGCAGAGCTATTGGGCAACGGAAAGAGGTATGAGGTTCCCGAGTTCCAGAGGAGCTACTCTTGGA
The DNA here is from genome assembly GCA_964417955.1 of uncultured Planctomycetaceae bacterium. Lineage (GTDB taxonomy): Bacteria > Planctomycetota > UBA1135 > UBA1135 > Saltatorellus. The sequence goes on along the minus strand of CAYQKK010000035.1, from coordinate 27,109 downwards.
CTCGCGACGAGTGGGAAGATCTGTGGCGTGATGTGACGAGTGAAGCTGCGGACGCAGCGGATCACTATATGGGGGCCATCGTGCTGCAGCGCTCCGAGAGCGACGAGGACCTCTACAGCGTCATCGATGGGCAGCAGCGCCTTGCTACGCTCACTGTGGTGATCGCGGCTCTCTTGGAGGAGCTGGAATCGTGGCCTTCTGTCGAAGACGCAGAAGCCAACAGGCAGAGGCTTGAGATCATTCGAGAGAGGTTGCTTGCGCCACGAGACGCAGCATCGCTCTCGAGGTCAAGCCGGCTCCAATTAAGCCGAGCCGACGACGACTTTTTTCAATCTGCGATCATCAACGGAGTGAAACCAGCAAGCACAGGGCGGCTGAAGGATGGCTCGAAGGCGCTCTGGGAGGCATACCAGTACTTCCGCGAGCAGGCGAGTGCTCGCTTCGGCAGTACGCAAAGCGGCGAAGAGATTGCGCGGTTCATTGAATCATCAATCGCGCGGCGACTCGTATTCATTCGAATCAGTGTCGACGATGAAGCCGCGGCCTACACCGTCTTCGAGACTCTCAACGCTCGCGGCGTAGCGCTTGGCACGGCGGACCTACTGAAGAATTTGGTCCTCGCCAAGGCGGCGTCGGGCGGCCCGGCGGATCTGAAAGAAATGACCAGGCGCTGGGACGGAATCGTCGACTACGTATCGATGGACGATATCGCGGGCCTCGTGCATCACCATGCAAACACGTCGGCGCGAGATGTGGGCAAGCGCCAAGTGTTCAAGCATGTCCGCGATAGAATCCCGACAAAGGCGGCCGCGTTCGACTACATCACCGACCTCTCGCGTGCGGCTGACTGGTACGCGGCTCTCATCGATCCGCAGGACGACCTCTGGGGGGAGTTCCCCGGCGCGAGGAAGTGGGTTCGTGTTGTGAGACTCCTCCGAGCAGAGCAGTACCGTCCACTCGCCCTAGCTGCCTGTCCATTGTTCAAAGATGAGCCTGAGAAACTAACGCAGCTATTCAAGCTCATTGCCACGGTGACATTCAGGGCGACCTCGGTATTGAAACTCAACTCTGGAGAGATCTATCGAGCTTGGAATCGTGCGGCGATTCGAGTCGCAAGCGGCGAGCTCAACTCAGTTGCAGGCATCTCCGATGCGACGAGAGCCATTCATGGCGAGGATGACCAGTTCCGGGCTGCGTTCGAAAACCTCGACATTCCGGCTGCCGGCCCAAGAAAGAAGCTGCTCCGATACATCCTCTCCGAGCTGGAGTCCGATGCGGTTGGTCGTGCGATTGATTGGGAGGCTGACGCGTTTACGATTGAGCACATCATGCCAGCCTCACCCGCCACGAATTGGGAGGTCGACGAGGGAGAGCGTGAGACTTACTCCACTCGCGTGGGCAACTACATCCCCCTTGAGGCGAACCTGAATAGAGATGCTGATCAGCGCAGCTTCGATGAGAAAGTGGCGATCTACCGGCGTAGCTCTTACTCACTCCCACAGAAAGTTGAGGCTCACGAGTGGGGCCCCGAAGCGATCCGGCAACACTCCGCAGAGATGTCCAAGCGTGCAGCGCACATTTGGCGCATCGACTTCGCTTAGCGAATAGACGGAATAGCGAACTCGGCGCAGGCACTTCCAACGGCGAGCAGCGCAAGCACCTACGTGGTAGGGGACTCTCAGGACACTTGAAGCGCCGGTTGGAACCGGCGACTCAGTCCTGCGATGAGTCGCAGCGATGAAGGCGGCTAAGGAGTTCTACGGCAGCCACCTCCGCACGCCGAACTGAATCGAAGTGCGCGGCCTGGAGGCTCTCGGTCACGACGGATGGACTCACATCTCTTCCCTCCGCCACATCGATTCGCTTGCCCAAGAGGCGCAGGTCAACGGTGTGGGCCGCCTGAATGTCCGTCCAGTCATCGCGCACGGCCCCCATCAGGTCGAAGATGCCGTTGAGCGCTAGATTCGTGGGTTCCTCGAAGCCCGAGAAGGCTGCCCAGATCTTCTTCTTGGCTGCCCACTCTAGGGCGGCACGGGCTCGATGAAAGCAGGGGCCGTCCATATGCCTGACGTCCGAGTCGAGCGAGGTGGTTACCTCCCCGTAGCCAACTCCAAAAGCAAAGCTCCGGCTCTTCACCGCGTGCTCGCGCAGGCTGTCTTCCAGGAACTGCAGGATCACCACCAGATGACTTGGTTCGCGCACTAGCGCCTGGACCTCATCCCCAGCGGTCAGCTGGATCGGCCTGACAAGAGACTCCAAGAGTCGAGCGTTGAGAACGTCGATGGCTTCGAAAAGCGCCCGCTGTTGGGCCGTCCGCTGCTTCGGCGTCGCCTGGCTGGAGGCGACGAGGTCGGCGATGATGGCGGTATAGTTCATGATTTCGGCTTTGAGGACGAATTGAGGCGCATTTCGGCCCAGGAGGCGAATTTTTCGCGCGACCGCGTGAGTATCGACCCTTCAAGGCGGTCCTGGCGGTCTATTTCGGCTTTCAAACCGAAATAGATTACCTTTCGCCTCTAGAGCCGAAAAGTTGAGCAGCCCCCCCCCTGCACGACGCCGCAGCGCCCCATGAGAAGGCCAGCCCCACGAAGAAGACTACGAGGGCCCGACTCCGGTTTCACCGAAGCAGGCGCCGTGGTGGATCGCTGCTCGACGGTTGCCTACAACCTGAGCGCCAAGCTGCCAGCCGTAGCCGGCGCACTCACGAGACTACCTCCTGTAGCGAGCCGCCGTGGAGATCGACCGCCTCTACGATTCCCTATTCCGTCCGCTACAGCACCGAAGCGCGGCGTAAGCGCATCGTCGTAACTCCCGATGGAGTCGAGGTGATTGCGCCGGAGGGGACGCCGCTCGAAGGCGCGAAGGGGCTGCTCGCCTACCTTCAGCGCAAGCGTCGCTGGATTTTCGATGCGGTGAGGGAGATCGAGGAGAAGCACCGCCAGCTGCTGACCCAGCGATACGCATCGGGGGCGAAGCTCCAGTACAGGGGCCGATGGCTGATGCTCGATGTCCAAGCAGTGGACGCCCCGACCGTCCAGATCCAGTGCCGGTCAAAGTTCCACGTTGCTGCGCCTAAGCACCTGGAAGGGGTGGAACGAATGGAAGCGATCCGTACGTCGTTCCACGAGTGGCTTCGGCGCCGCGCCGAGCGTGATATGCGCCTTTGGGGACAGCAGTACGAGTCTGCACTCAGCGCTCGAGCCGAAGGCTATCGTCTCTCGAACGCCAAGGGCAGGTGGGGCTCGCTGGGGCAGGACAACGTCATCCGAATCCACTGGCGGCTCGTCCAGGCTCCCAAGGCCGCGATGGAGTACGTTGTGGCGCACGAGGTCGCCCACCTGTTCGAACGCAATCACGGGCCTCGCTTCTGGTCCGTGCTGGCGAAGGCCATGCCAGACTGGGAAGAACGCAAGACCATGTTAGAGAGATGGGAGCACGATCACCGTGCCGTCTAGTATCTACGCCCGCAGGCCCTAACTGCCTGAGCTACGGGTCTTGCCTCAACCAGCGAAGCGGTCACCCGCCCACATCGCCCCCAGGAGCAGTGCGCCGACGGCGTAGTTGGCGATCGCTCCGGGCACGAACATGGGACACACCATCATCGCCAGACCCGTCAGGATCTGAATGAACTGGGCCTCGTTCTTGCCGTAGCGATAGACCGCGAAGCCGATGCCGCTGACGACGAGGCCTGCGAACAGCGTGGCGGCTGATAGGTCCATGTCTCCCATGGGGTATTTATCGCCCTAGCTGCGTCCTGGACTGAGCCAGAAACCGCGCCGCACCGCACCGGTGCCATGATCGGGACAGAGACCGAAGGCGGAGCGCTCGCGGCAGTACAGCACTGCCGCGTACCGCTACTGATAGACAACCGAGCACGCCTCGCTGAAGTTGGACGTTGGGAGGCCGCCTTCTGAGTCACGGTGCCAGGCCTGGAAGAACCACTCTTCACCGCTCTGGATCGTCACGACTCCGTTCGGAGTGGGATGCTGCGTGAGGTCGTTCTCGAATCGGAAGGTGCCAGCAGGATCCGAGACCATGGTTCCACCGCCGTTGGAGAGGCGGCCGATCCCGCCGCCTAGGCAGATGTTTCCGCTGCTGCCCGCTGGGGTTGAAATGAAGCCTTGCATCGGGCTGGTGATGAAGAAACCAAATGCGCCGGCGGGCAGGCCCACGGCCCACAGGGTGCTGTCGTTCGCCTGGGCGCTTGGGCTGCCTACCACGAAGGTGGTGCTGACGATGCCGGTGCTATTTGGATTACCGGTGCAGAGGGTGGGGATAGACACACCATTGAACTCCCCGGGAGCGCCACTGGCTGCGAACTGCTGGATGAGAATGTCTCCCCCATCGTTTCGGTTGTCAGCCCATGCGCTAAGAACGCCCCCGGCCACTCCTTGTGCACCTGTCAACCGGCTCTTACCGCTGGGCGAAGAGGCCACGTCGAACGTTGGCACGGCGATGGAGCCTGCCAGATCCATGACAGTGCCAAAGACACGGTCGGAACCAAATGACTGAGACTCTTCCCATGTGACCGTAAACTCCTGCGCGACGCGGTCGAAGTAGACGTTGGGTGAAGACGCCAGCTGAGAGCTGATCGGCGCGATGTTGACCCCTGCGTCACCCCACATCCGCTGTCCCGTGCTGCGATCGAAGCGCTGGGCCGAAATGCCAGCCTGGGACTGATTCGCGTTCTGATCGCGCCAGACGACTACTGGGAAGATGTCACCATCGACGGGTGCAATCACCGGGTTGACCCGCACGCCGGGAGTGGTAGCAACGGGAACACCGTTGGGCTGCCAGCGGATGGCGCCGAAGTTGTCGACGTACTGAGCAAAGCACTGGAGCGAAGGACTCGAGGAGTACCAGACCAAGATCGACTCACCCGAGGAGTTCACCGTGAATTTCGGGAGCGCGCCGATCTGCAGCGAACCGGAAGTGAACACGGGGGTGAGAGACGTCGTCCAAGGAGAACCACCGTTGGCGCCGACGCTCTCCACGAGGAGATGCCGCGGTGAGGAGAACCCTCCCGTTGCGTGTACCACGCTAAAGATAGCCGTGTTGCACAAGCCCCCGTGCATGTCGGCCACGGTGTAGGAACCGGTGCTCGGGCTCCAGGTCTGATCTAAGCTCGTGGGACTGCCGTCTCCGTCGATAGCGCGCACCCGCACGCCCGGGCCCTCCGTCCAAGCAACGAAGACGAACGTTCGGCTGGAGGTGATTCGAGGCGCGGCGACAAAGCCGGCGTTGGCTGTCAGGGTCAGGCCTGCTGCGCCGTATCGGGCCGTGCCGCCCGCGGAGTATCGTGCCGCCGTAACTTCAACGCTGCCCGAGCGATCGTCGCGGAAAGCCAAAAGCGCATCGCCGTTCTGCGCGACATCTAGCCCGTAGTCCTGGGTCGATGAGAAGCTACGATCGGCGACGAGAATGCCCCCGGCCGGAAACGCGGCGTTGCCTTGGCTGTCGAAGCGTTGCAAGCGAACATCCCAGCCCGTGGCGATCCCATCGAACCAGCTCACCCAATAGCCCCCGTCCCCCGCCGACACGACCTTCGGCTGGCTCTGATCAGAGGCGGCGTCCGAGACAACCTGGTTCACTGAGGTATCTGTGCTCCACTGCGTCGCCGCCGATGCAGTGGCGCTTGCGGCAAGCCAGGCCAAAGCGAGGGTCGAAGCGGCGAGAGTGAACGGAGCGGCTTGGGTATTCATGGGCAAAGGGTCTCCAGCGATGGGAAGCGTTACGTGGCGGGCTGTGTTCAGGGTACCCACAACGCTGCCGGCGTGCAGAGAGCACGCTACTGGCCTACTGGGCTACTGGGCCACTGGGTTACTGGCCTACTGGGCGGGTCCACCCCGGTCCGAGCTCGGCGTCGAGGCCCGCATCAGAGAGGCCGGCCCGAAGCTGGTCGAGGTCCCAGATGAGGATGCGGTTCGACTCCGAGGCAACCACGAGCTCCTGACCGTCGGGGGTGAAGCGGCCCATGCTGAAGATCTGCCGCCCCGGAGGTTCGAAGACCAGGACGGGGTCACCGGTCGAGGCGTCCATCAGCATGAGCTTGCTCCGGCCGTAGGTCCCGGCCAGTAGCTCGCCGTCCGGGGAATAGCATGTCACCTTGGCTGCCCCCGGAGCGGACGCGCGACGGGGAGTGCTGTGGGACCGCTCCCACGTGTCGACTCGATGGATGTGGTAATCGAGCGGCGTTCCATAGGCGAGGTGGCGCCCGTCAGGGCTGAACTGCGGCGTACAGCTCGTCTCCTCCGCGGCGAGGTGAACCAACTCCTCTCCGCTCGCCCAGCTCCAGACGCGAACGCCCGATCCACGGTAGCTACCCGCCGCAACAAGCTCCCCGTTCGGGCTGACCGCCAGGCTATCCGTCCCCCGCGGAACTCGGATCTTCTGCATGGCGCGACGATCACCGAGGTTCATCAGGTGCAGATGATCCGTCGTCAGGAAAGCGATCCGCTGTCCGTCTTGCGAAGCGGCCAGTCGGCGCGTGTAGTCTCGGTGCAGAGCCTCGGGCTGCGATTGAATTTGCCGCCCCTCGATCGACCAACGGTGAAGGTGCTCTTCACTCGCAACGAGAAGAGAGCCGTCGGGCAGCATCAGCTGGTCGAGGAACGACTCGACGCTGAGTTGGTCGAGCTGATCGCCGCTGGCGAAGTCCCAGAGCAACACCTCGGTCTTTCCGCCCGAGGAGATGACGCCATCCGTTGCGCCAAGGGAGATGCTGCTCGGGTCCTTCTGACCATGGCCGCGAAGCTCCCGAAGAATGCCTCGGTGGACGATGGTGCAGGCGCGGACGCGCTCGGGCGTTTGAAGGCCGAGCCGATCGTGACACGCGGGCGACTCGACCAGCGCCTCATCCGTCATGGCCAGGGTCTCCCCCGTGCGCAGGTCCCACAGACGCGTCGTCCCGTCCCACGAGGAGGTCGCAGCCACGTCGGGACGGGGAAAAGCCGAGCCCGCGACCTCCGCCTGATGACCCACCAGCGTGGCCAGCCGCTCTCCGCTGTCCACCTCCCACACGTAGGCGCAATGGTCCCGGCACCCGGCCAACAGGCGCGTCGCATCGTGACTCCAAGACAGCGTGATCGCCTGCGCGTCGTGATCGGTGAGCTCGGTGAGGAGTTGCCCCTGGGCAGAGTAAATGCCGACGGAGTGGGCGTCCCTGCAGGCGACGGCGATGCGGTCGCCCGCGCCGGAATAGCGAATCGCGATCGGTGGGTCTTTGGGGTCAAAGTGCGCGAGCGTTCGCTCTGTCCGGGCCTCTAGGTCGAACTCAAACAGCCTCCCGTCCGACCAGCAAAGGGCCGCCGCCGCTCGACCCGGGGCGAAGTCAAAGTGCCCCTTTGGAACGCGGGGCTCATCCATCACCCGCGTTCGTCCCTGTAGATCCCAAATCACGGTGCGGTCCCCCTGCGACCCGGATCGAGCGTGGTGCACGAGTCCGAGGTAGCGACCGTCCGCGCTAAAGCGGGCGCGCCACGCCGCGTGGCCGGTGCTCTCAAGGTTGAACAATAGCGTGCCGTCCAACGCGTCGCGGACCTCGAGGTCCCCGTTGCGGCGGCCCACGAAGCACCGCTCAAACCGGCCGTCGAAGCAGGCGATCGTCTGATCCTCCCCTGACGTCGCCCAAGACGACTTCGTAGCGATGTCGGACAGGGCCAAGGTCGACGCCCCTTCATCGAGTAGGTCTCTTCCTGGTCGGATCGACGCCGCCAAACCGAGCAGCTCGAGGGCCTCCTCCCGTCGCCCCGCCGTTCCCCCGTGGCGCAGGGCACGGGCTTCCGCTAGGTAGGCGTTGCGCAGCTGCTCGCGCGCAAACTGCTTGGCCTCCTGGGTTTCCTCAAGGCTGGACTGAAGCTCGAAGCTGGCGAGCACCGTCCCCACCACGAGCGCCAGCGCGAGAATGGCGACCGCAACCACGAGGGACGTCACCAGGGGACTGCGCCTCCACGCGAGTTGAATTCGCTCGGCGCGCGTCGCCCGGCGCGCCTGAATCGGCTCGTACGCAAGCCAGCGCTCGAGGTCCTCCGCCAAAGCGAGGCTTGACCCGTACCGACGATGCGGCTCCTTGGCGAGGCACTTGTGGCAGATGGTCTCGAGGTCGCGGTCGATTTCTGGGCGGAGGGTTCGAACCGCGGTCGGTGCTTCCTCGTTGACGTGGCGCAGGGTCTCGATGAGCCCCGACGCCACAACGGGGGGACGCCCCGCCAGCAGTTCATACAGCACCCCCCCTAGCGAGTAGACGTCCGTCGCCACCGTCACGACCTCGCCCCTCGATTGCTCGGGCGCCATGTAACTCGGCGTTCCGACGATGCGCCCGGAGACCGTTTGGCGCCTGGCCTCGTCGATCAGCTTGGCCGTCCCAAAGTCTGCGATGTAGGGGATGTCGCTCTGGTCCACCAGGATATTGGAGGGCTTGATGTCCCGGTGAAGCACACCGTGACGATGGCCATGGTCCAGGGCGCGCGCCACCTGGACAACGAGATCAGCGGCCGCTCGGGGGTCGCCGAAGTACTTCTCCGTGCATTGATCCAGGCTCGACCCTTCGATCAGCTTCATGCTGATGAAGTAGCGCCCTTCGTGGTTGCCGATCTCGTAGACGGGCACGATCGACGGGTGATCGAGCAGCGCGGAGACCTCGGCCTCCACGCGGAAGCGCTGCACTTCCTCGCCAGACGCCAGAAGGCCTGAACGTAGGAGCTTCATGGCGACTGTCCGATTGAGATCGATCTGGCGCGCTCGGTAGACAACCCCGGAGCCACCCTCCGCGATGTACTCGAGCAGCTCGTAGTTCCCGAGAGAGACCGGCAGCTGGAGCCCGCCGGCCAACTCGCCCGTGAGCCCCCCCTGTGCGGCTTCGCTCAGCTTCTCCGCACAGTCGTGGGCGGCGACCATCCGCTCAACTTCGCGCCCCAAGCCCTCATCGCGCCGCACCAAGGCGGCAAAAAACCCAGGGCGCTCCACCGACGGCAAATCCACCGCTTCGAAGAAGAGCGCTTTGAGATCGTTGTGGGCTGACATGAGGGCTGCGTGAGAACTGCGCCCATCCTATGGGTGACGCGGCTCCATCAGTGGGGTCGCCCGGCGAACTGTCCGTATGCGAGGTGCAGACGGGAGAACTTACCCGCAGTTTCTCCCGAAGAAGCCGTTACCTCCCGAGGTGCCGAGCCTATTTACACGCGTCGAGAGCAGGTCGGCAGGCCCTGCGATCGATAGAGGATTGCTTCTGGCACCCTGGGTCCCACAACTCAGGGTGCCGCTTCTTGGGTGCCGCTTTTTGTCGTCAGGGAAGCGCACCGATCAGCCGAAGGGCCCGCGGCTGCATCGTCGCCACGATTCTTCGTACGGGCCCCAGCGGATCCCCATCGAGCTGCCACAGCATGGGCACCGCACGGTCCAAGGCCGCAAATTCAAATGCGTTGCCCGTGCTTTGGCTCACCGCCCATCCGGGGGCGCTCCTCCTAAACTGCGCTGCCACCAACGCGGCGGCTCCCGTCCACGGAGCCGCCGAGCTTCGCAGGTGCAGATGGAAGAGACCATCCGCTGCGTTCGCACCCGGGGACATCGCCATCCCCTTGCCGTAGGTTTCCGTGTTGGACAGCACCGCCGCCGCGGCCGACACCATGATCGACTGGTCGCCGGTGGTGACCTGAAAGCGAGGGACCTTGAGCGCAAAGAGCTCCCGCAGCCCAGCCGCGCCGTAAAGGACGCCCGCGCTTCGCTTGTAGACGGCACCGCCCAGCGCGGTGGCACGCGATCGACCGATGCGGCCGGCCACCGCCGCGTCGTAGCCGATGCCGAGCATCGCCAAGAACGCTTGGGGCTCGGCGTCGTCGCACTGGGCCCAGCCCACATCGAACGCGACCGCTTCCGACGCCTCCATCGTCACGGCCGCTGCGAGCGGATCCAAGGGAAGCCCAAGCTCGCGGGCCACGACGTTGCCCGTGCCGAAGGGCAAGATGCCCAGCTCGGGAAGGTCGCCGCCGCGGCGTAGGAGGCCACCCGCCGCCTCCCGCAAAGACCCGTCGCCCCCAAGCACCAAGACGCGATCCGCAGAGGCGCCCTCGGCTAGCTCAGCGATGTGCCCCGCCCGCTCGGAGGCCTGGAGCTCGACGCGGTGTCCCCCACCTTCAAGCTGCCGCTGGACAGACTCCGCCACGGATCCGGCCTGGCCGCGGCCAGCAATCGGATTGAACAGAACGGAGTAGCGCACGGGCGTCGCGCTAGCGCACTCCAGCCTTGGGCAAGCTCACCATGCCCGTGGCCACGAGCTCTTCCATCACCACATCCGCCACAATCCGGTAGCCGGCAGCGTTCGGATGGTAGCGGTCACCTTGAATGAAGAGTGTCTTGGGCGGCGTGTCCTTTCGCACCGCGGCACGAAACCTGTCCGTGAGATCGAAGAAGGGCATGCCGAGATCAGCACACACTCCTCCGAGCGTATCGATGGGCGTTCGATCGAACGTGTCAAGGAACAGCTGAGTCTCATAGGGGAAGAGAAACACGTGCACCTCGGCCCCCACATCCGCTGCGAGGTCGCGGATGCTGGAGAGGTACTCACGCTGCAGGTCCCAGACCTTCTCGGTCGCCCCACGCGTGCCTTTGCCTGCCTCCGCGGCTTGGGCCGCGACCTTCTCAGACGCTGCGTAATCGCGCTTCTTCTGCGTGTCGTAATACACCGCTCGGATCTTGCGGTAGAGAGCACTCCTCCCGAAGACATCCCGTACGCCCTGGGGCAGGAGCGCTCGCAGCGACCGTTCGTTGAAGACCTTCTCGTCGACCGCACGAATTGTGTTCGGGAAGTCGTTGATGTTGAACCCGATGACCACGAGGTTCGGCTGAAGCTCTTCGACGTTCTCCTCGAAGATCTTCGCGTAGACCCGCGTGTGCCCTCCGTTGACGCCGAGGTTCAGGACCACTGAACCATCAAGCCCCTGGCTACGGAGACGTGACTCCAGCTGACGCGGCCACGTGTCCTCTTCCAGGACCCCTTTGCCAAAAGTACAAGAGTCGCCGAGGCAGACGATTCGAACCTCGTCGGGTCCGAACTGGAGCGGGCGTGTCTTGCCACGGAATCCGCGGTCGTCGATTTCGAACCAGGTCGAATCCCACCGCCCGACAAAGCCGGGCTTGTGACGAACGTGAAGGTCGGCCTCCGACTCGACGAAGGGATACCGATCCACAAGGCTGAACGGTCCGGGCTCCTGGGCGCGCATGACCAGCTCCAAGACCACGCAGGTGAGGACAACCGCCCCGGCGGAAATCGAGAGCTTCCGCACCAGCCTCCCCCACGTGAATGACCTCTCACGTTGGGACGGGGTCTCGGGTGGGCTTTGGGCTGGCGACACGGCGGGCGGGGAAGAGTGGAGCTTGCGAATCGAGACAGGCTGACGCGAAGTATGGAAGCGCCGACTGGCGCTCCGCGAGACCTGGATTCTAGACTAGCGGCGGCCGCAGGTTTCTTCTCCCCTGCGTTCCTGCCTCTACTCCCACGCAACCATGGACTTCCTCAAGGAAAACTGGGCCTGGATTCTCGTTCCGATCCTGCTCTTCGTCGCGGCCGTCGTCGCCCTCATTGTGCTCGGCGACTCCGACCCGCTCGGTAGCCACGAGTACAACCTGTAGAGGCCCCAGCGCGGAGTGCACGCCTGGGGGAAGGAGGTCACTCGACCTTCAGGAGCGGCGTGAAGTAGCGGTAGTAGACCTCGAGGGTCAGCACGTTCATCGCCGTCGTGTAGGTCCGGTCCCCGTCAGAGTCCTGGGCGTAGCCGGCATAGATCGAGATCGGACGCCACGACCCATCCTGCTCTTGGGCCGGAAGCAGAGTCTCCTTCATCCCGACGTTCCAGCGCTGCCAGTCGTCGCCTCCAGCCCGGAAGAGAGCCAGCGTGCCGTAGTACCAGAAGTACAGGTTGCCCTGGCCCTTGTAGACGAAGTCGTCTTCACCGGTGAAGCGATACCCCTGGGGCGAGCGGGCATGGATGAAGTCGCGGGCAGGGCCGAACTGAGTGGCGCCGATGTCCGCTCCGAGAAGTGAAAGGGCGAACATGCTCGCTGGCGTGGAAGCTGGCAGCGAGGGGTAGTCCGAGCGTAGGCGGGATGGATCGTGGCTGTAGCGGAACGCGCTACGGGACGGATCCCAGGAGTTCACGAGGAACGTACGCGCGCGGCTGAAGACCGACCCCGGCACGTTGAGCCCGCCCAGCTTGGCTGACTCGAGCGCCATGACCTGCACCGCCGTGATCGACGTCCGGGGCCAGCGATCGAGGGTGTGCCCATCGGGGAAGAAATACGACCAGCCGCCATCGAGCAGGGGATCCCGCGACGACACCTGGTTGTTGATGATGTGCTGGACGCCGCGAATGAGCGGTCCGCGCAGCTCGGGGTCCTTGGTCAGAGCGAACGCCTCCCCGAGGGCGTAGGTCGCTATCGAGTGACCGTAGGCGCTCGTGTTGCCGAAGTGCCCAGACTCGGGGTCCTGGGAGAGCCTGAGGAAGTTGATGCCCTTTGCGACGTTCTCCGAGTACTTCGTCGCGGAAACGGGCGTGTGGCCCGCGCCCATGAAGGCGAGACATGCGAGACCGGTCTTGCCGATCATCGGCTGGCCGTACTTTTCGTCGATCTCCTTGCGGCCCCAGCGACCGTCGGAGCGCTGACGCCTTGCGAGGTAGGCAAGCCCACCCTCGACGGCTCGCTCGGTCTCGACGCCCCCCCCGTACTCCTCAAGAGCTGCGATCTTGCGCTCGCCGGTCCGCGACTGGTAGGGCGTGCGATCCCACTGGTCGGAGTTGACCTCGTTCTTCGGGACGTCAGCCACGGGACGCGGGGCATCGGGCACCGCGATGGCCACGGCGGCAGGCGCTGCGGTCTCGATGCCGATCGGGGCGTTGGGGCTAGCGATGCGACCGGGCCCGCTGGGCTCGTTCTCGCCCCGTCCACGGCGCGTCAAGGGCCCCGTGTTCGTCGGCGCCAAGTCCGCCGCAAGGTCCCCCGTTCCGGTGGGCGCAACCGGCGCGACCGGATTCGGCGCAAGCTCTCCCTTCAGGTCCGCCACGGCGACTTCCCGAGGGCTCGAAGGCTTGGTGGAGCGTTCCAAGTCCGTGCTCGCTGAAGTGCGTCCGGGCATGGCGAACTCTGGCGGCTTCACCGAGCTGCTGCGTCCGCGGCCGATGGGAGCCAAGGCCGTCGGGGCGAGATCCCCTGCTGAAGCGAGGTCAGAAGTGGCGCTCGTTCCGCCCCCGATCGCACGCTCTGGGGCCCGCGGATCGCCCGAAGACTGGCTCGTTCGATCCAGCTTCGACGAGGGACCCGTCACGCCGGCCAAGGGATCGAACGTAGGTCCGGCGGTTCCGGTTGAGCGCTCAATGGCCTCCCCGGCGGGGCCTGCCAGCGCAACTTCCACGGGCCTCTTCGACTCCGTTGGATCGGAAAGTGTGGGCGCCTCTGTCGGTAGCGCAACGGGGCCGCCAACAAACTCTGAGCGCGTGGCGCGCTTGAGCTCTGAGGCGGTGGACGGCGCCACGGAAAGGCTGTCCCCGGACACGGGCTCCGCCGTGAGTGCGCCCGCCAAGAGCTTCGGTGCCTCGGCCTCGGTGCGTCCGTCGACGCTGGACTCAGCCGAGGCGCTGCCGGTGAGCGCGTCCGAAGCCGTCCGCGAGTCAGCCGTCTTACGCTCGTACTCCTGCGCAGGTCCCGTGATCGTCGGCGCTCGTTCCCGAGCGACCTCGGAGGCTTCCTGCGACCTGTCGACAGTCACCTGGCGACGGGTGGGCTCAGACGGGCGCGAATCCGAAGCCGCGCGGCTGCGCTCCATGGGCGCCACGCTCGGGGCCTCGGTGCTGGTCAGCGTGTCGCTTGGCGCAGCGGAGGCGAGCGCCGCATCCCGCGCGACCTCCGCGGCCGTACGCTCGACGCGACGGGATTCGACCTCGGTGGCCGTAACGCGGAGGGGAGCGGCATCGCCGGTCTTGCGCTCGAACGCTTCGCGGGACTCGCGCAGGCTCTCTTCGAAAGCCCGCTCGGCGTTCAGCTCGCGCACGGGCTGGGACGTATCCGCACGGGTCGGACCGTCGGCAAGTTCCGCCTCGGCACGGCTCAGGGCACCCATCGCCGTGGGCGCAGCCTGCTCCTCAAGGGGAGCCTCCTGTGCTAGCTCGGCGCGATCGGGATTGGCTTCCTCGGAGAGCTCAGAGCGAGCCGCTTCCACGCGGCCGCCGCGCTCTTCGTTCATCTGGGCCCGCAGGGAGTTCGGATCCTCCACAAGGCGCACGCGCACACGGTTCTCATCTGCGCCGCGCAGCTCGACCTTGCCGGGCTCCGGAACCACGTCACGGGACCAAACGAGGAGCGCCAGGTGAATAAGAAGCGACACCAGGAACGCCTTGTAGATGACGTCCATGCCGCGCCAGCGCTTCGCGAGCGCTGCGAGGAGTGCGAGGAGCAAGAGCCCCAAGAGCACCATGATCTCGCGCCAGCCCACGGGCTTGCCGGGCGTACGTACGACCTCGCGGCTGGTGGCGCGCCACACGTCCCAGTTGACCTCGGTGTCGGGGATCGCCGTGCGCTGCCCTTCGTCCGTTACGGTGAACTCGTCGCCCCGGGCGAAGAGAAGCGCAAAGCCGTCCGTCGTTGGCTGCGGGTGGCGCTCGGACGCGTCGGTGTTCACACCTTCGAGTGGCCGCGGCGGAAGCCACTCAGCCGTGAACTCGGGGTCTGGGTGGTCTTTGGGTGTCTTCGCCGCGCGGAAGAGGTCGAAGTCCGTGTCGGTGACGCTGCTCGCCGAGCGGCGCATGCCAAGGGGCACTTCACCCGCTTCAAGTCCGCCCCCGATGCCAAAGATCGAGGCCTTCGTCGCACCACGGTCCGAGGCAAAGAGCAGCGCCCGTCCATCGATGGATAGTGAAGGATCGCGCTCGTCGAAGCGGGAGTTCACCTCGTCGATCGCGTGCACCTCCCAGACCACCTCGGTGCCCCCAAGGATGGGAAGCGGCTGCGCCGAGTAGATATCAAACTGACGCGGCGCCTTCGCTGCCTTCTCTTCTGGGGTCAGGCGGTTGGACGCAAAGAAGATCTCGTCGGAGCCGGGCACCGCCGTGGGATCCGTCTCATCGGCCGGCGTGTTGAGGCCGCGGCCGTCGAGATGCTCTGGACGTCCGAACACGCCGCGGTCGTAGTTGGAGCGCCACAGGTCGAGGCCACCCTCACCGCCCGGGCGGTTGGACGCGAAGAGCAGCGCGCCATCCGCCGAGAACGACGGCGCCAATTCATCGGCAGAGCTGTTGACGCCGATCAGTGGGCGGGGCTCAAGCGCATGGCCGCGGCTGTCGACGTCGGCGATCCAAATGTCCGTACCCACGCCCCTCGCACCGGAGACGAACAGCATGTAGCGGCCGTCCGGAGAGAGCACCGGGGCCCCCTCGGGCTCGTCGGAGTTAACGTCGCCGAGGTGCGGCATCGGGGCATCCCAAACCGCGTAGCGCAGCTCGTCCACCTTCTCGATCTCGATCGTGCGCTCGCCGTCCGTGAAGGCTCCTTCCGTACCAAGGTGCGGCCGGAAACGAAGCCACGCAAACAAGAACCCAGCCGCCACGAGGCTGACTGCGATCACGACGTTCTTAGAGAACTGTCCGCCGATCTTGGGTTCGTCTGAAATGGTATTGGGCTCCGTTAGCTGGATGAGGAGTGCGGTCTCTGCGCGCCTACTTGTCGACCGTCGAAATGCCGATGTCGCGCAGGCCTGCGACGCGACAGGCGTCCATGACGGACGTCACCAACTGCAGCTGGGCGACGCGATCGCCACGGATCGTGACGGGTGTCTCTGGGTTCTCGCGCGATGCCCGCGCGAAGATCTCGACCATGCGGTCTTGGCCTACGATCTCGCCCTCGATCTGAATGCGACCGTCGCGCAGCACGAAGACCTCGATGTCCTCCATCTCTGGGGCGGCGACCTCGCCGCTTTCGGCACTCGGCAGATCGAGGTCCATCTGTTTTTCTTCCTCGGAGAACGTCGTGGCCACCATGAAGAAGATCAGCAGCAGGAACACCACGTCGATCATCGGCGCGAGGTTCAGCGCTAGGTCAGCGGCAGGGTCCTTGGATTCAATCTTCATGGCTAGCTATCCGTGTTCTTGGCGAGATGGCAGTTGGAATTGCGCTCTATCACGCAGACGCGCTGAGGCTTTCCTGGCGGCCGGCCTTGGCGGACGCACTCGACGACGCTCCACCGTTTGCGGCGCGACGCAGGGCGTTCTCCGTCTCGCGGTGTGTGGTCTCCGCGCGCGCGGCGAACTTTTCGATTCGCCCCTGAAGGAACCAGTAGGCGCAGATCGCGGGGATGGCGATGACAAGGCCGATAGCGGTCGTCGTGAGTGCGCGATAGATGCCGCCCGCGAGGAGCTCCGGCTTACCGATTCCGCTCTCGCTCGCGATACTACCGAAGGCCTCGATCATGCCCCAAACGGTGCCGAGCAGCCCGAGAAGCGGAGCGATCAGCCACACGAGAAAGAGGGGCCGCAGGTTGCGGCTCATGGAGCGAACTTCAGCGTAGGCCGCGTCCTCCACCACCTTCTCGCGCTCGGAGAACTCTGTGTCCATGCGCTCCAGCGCAGACCCGATCACGCGGGCGAGCGGCTTGCTCCCGTTGTCATTGCAGACCTTCAGCGCAGCCATGGCGCCATCGGACTTAGCCGTCTCCACGATCTCCTCTCCAAGACGCTTCGAACCAAGCTTGCCGGACTGGAGCCCCATCCAACGCTCAATGGAGAACGCAAGGGCCACCAGCGAGCAGAGGGCGAGGGGAATCATCAGCGGACCGCCACGCAGGATGAGGTCCTGGAGCGACTCGGCGGTGGACCCCGTGCCTTGCAGCAGCGCGAACGCGCCGACGGAGGAACTGGATAGGAAGGTGATCATGGAACTGTTGGGTCGTGGCTACGGATGCGCCCCCATCGCGCAAACGGCGGGGGCCAGTTGTTTCTTGGTCGAAAGGCGCGGCAGGCGCGCCCCTCTTTGGGACTAGTGGCCCCCTTGGAGCCTCGCTTGAGCCTCCTTCGCGTACTTCGTCTCGGGGTAGTCCTCGAGAACCTCTTCGTAGCGCTCTTTCGCGCGCGCTTCTTCGCCCGAGCGCCCCAGCACATCGCCAGCGCGCACGAGGGACTCGGCGCACTCCTCGGCGTGGCCGTAGAGCACGGCCACCTTGAGGTACTCGGACAGAGCGCCCTCAAGGTCGTTCTCGTCCTCGAGGATGCGGCCGGTTTCGATGCGAGCCTGCGCAGCAAGAACGCCTTCGTCCGACTCGATCACACGTGCGAGGGACTGCCGTGCCGCGCGGCGATCGCCCCGTCGACTGAGGGCGCGGCCGCGCCAGAGCTCGGCCTCCGTCAGACTCGGGAAGTCCGGATGCCGCGATACGAGCGTGCCAAGGGCATCGGCGGATGCCCCCCACTTCTCCAGCTGACCTTCGGCGAGACCTAGGCGGAACAGCGCCTTCGCGTGGGACCCGTGGCTAGGAAAGTCCGTCACCATACGTCGCAGCCAGACGGCTGCTGGCTCGAAGTCCTCCAAGCGATAGAGGGACTCCCCTGCCAGGAACATGGACTCTGGCGCGAGCACGCCCTTCGGGAAACGCTCGACGAGCGCGCCAAAGGACTTGGCCGCGTTGGCGTTGTTCTTGGCGCGGAGCTCGGAGAAGCCTCCCTTGTAGAGAGCGCGTTCCGCGACCTCCGGAGTGGCATGCTGGGACGCCGCGGCGTACAGCGGCGCGGCGCGCTGGTCGTCGCCCGCGTCGTAGTAGGCTTCGCCGACGAAGAACAGCAGCTCGGCGACGTCGGGGCTCTTAGGACTCACTCGCCGCGCAGCGATCGCCTGCTTGGCGGCCTGTTCTGCGTCGCCCGCATCCAAGGCCACAAAGCCCTGCTCGATGCGAACAGACGCGAGCGCCGCCGGGGTCTTGAGCTTCTCGCCGAGTGAATCCCACAGCGCCTTGCGCCCTGCTGCGTCGTTCGCCTCGACCATCGCGCCGTCCACGAGACGGGCCGTGCTCAGAAGCCGTGCTTCATCGCCAGTGCGCGCCGCGTAGGCGCGGAACGCAGCGGCTGCATCGGTGGCGTTCTTCGCTTTTGCGTAGGACCAAACCAGGAGTTCAAGCGAAGCGTTGCGCAGCTCTTCTGCGGCGTCGTTGTCGCGCGCGACGTCCCAGAGGGGACCGGAGGCGCCTGCGTAGTCGCCTGCTTGGTAGCGCGCCCAGCCGAGCCCGTAGCGAGCGTTCTTGGCCAGCGCATGGTCGGGGAACTTCTCGACGAGCTTGGCGTACGTAGCCGCACCGTTGACCGAGTCCCCGAGGTTCACGTAGCGCTCGGCGAGTTCGCTCAGCGCCGGGGCCGCCAGCGTGCTGTTCGGATGCTCACTCAAGACGCGCTCGTACAGCGCTGCACCCGGTGCTCCCGGGGTCAGCCGCGCCAGTCGGAGGAGCACTTCATCGGCGAAGGAGCCCCCTGGACCAGCGGTCTTCGCGTACGCCGAGAACGCCTGCATGGCGCCTTGCTCGTCGCCCTCTTTGAGCGCCGCACGCCCCACCATGAAGAGCGCTTCGGAGCGCTCGGCCTCGGTGAGGTTCTGATCTTCCGATGCTTCCAGGAACATCTTCTTCGCTGTGTCGGTGCCGCCTGCATACCAGTAGCACCAACCGAGGCGAGACTTGGCCCGCGCCAAGAGGGCTGGGTCCTGTTCGCCACCGCTCGCGGCGGCGCCAGACGCAGACTCGTCGATGAGCTTGCGCAGAAGAGGCTCCGCTTCGCTGTACCGCTCAAGGCGGAACAGTGCCTCCGCCCGGGTCAAAAGCGCTTCAAGCCGGTACTCCGTCCCGGGCTCGCGCGCCGTGCCCGTGAGAAGCGTGCGAGCAAGGCGCTCCGCCTCCTCTGCGTCGCCGGCGTTCAGCCGCGCAACGGCCGCCGCGTGCAGCGCGTAGGCGCTACCGGACTGCTCGTACAGCGCGGCCGCTTCCTTGGCGCGCCCCAGTTCGAACAGTGCATCGCCCGCCGCGATGCGTAGCTGAACCGCCAGCGCCTCGTCGGGGTTCTTCTTCAGACCATCCTGGGCCGCAGCCAGCGCTTCCGCGTGGCGGCCTCGACCGGACTCCGCCGTAGCGAGCCAATAGCGCGACTGGGCGTCGATCACCGTGGGCGCCTGGCTGAGCGCAGCGGCCGCCTCGTCGAACTTTTCAGCCCGCACCAGCTGGACGCCACGCTGAAGCGCGGCCTCCGCCGTGAACTTGCCCGCGGGGAATGCGTCGAGGTAGCGACCGAAGCGCGCGGCTGCGGCGGCGGGGTCGCCCTTGGTGACCTCTGCAAACGCGGCACCGCGCAGGGCCACCTGCACGTACTCGCCCGCGTTGACCCGCTCGTACCACGCGATCGCTTCGGCGGGACGTCCAGCCTCAAGCTGGGCTTCACCCGCGAGGAAGGCGAGCTCACCCGCCTGTGCATCGCTCTTGTGCTTCCCGTAGAAGTCCTGGGCCGCCGCAACGGTCCCGTCGTAGTTCTTGCTCTTCCACGCGCTCCAGGTCCGGCCGTAGCGCGCATCCCGGGCGTACTCGGCCGCTGCCTCATCCGTGCGCGCGAGAACCCGGGCATAGGCCTGACCCGCGGGCTCAAACTGCTCGTCGCGGAAGAGGGCCTCGCCCAAAAGGTAGATGGCGGGGGTCTTCAGGTAGTCCGCGCCCGACGCTTCCACGGCCTTCAGGCTCGCGGCGGCCACCTTGTTCTGCCCCAGCTCAAGGGCACACTGCCCGAGCCTGAACTTGACCTCCATCGCCTGCTCAAAGCCGGCGACTCGATCGAGGGTCTGGTACTCCGACAGGGACTCCTGCATCTTGCCCAGCTCGAAGAACGCGTCAGCGAGGCGATAGCGCACCACCGTCGCCCGGGCATGGCGCGGGTAGCGCTGGAGGAAGTCCTGGGACTCCCGGACCACCATGTCGTAGAGGCCGCGCTTGGCCAGTCCCGCAATGAGCGCGGACTGCTCGTCTCCCTTGTCAGGAACGAAGGCCCCTACCAGGCCGCTCGGAGCGGAGTAGCCAGGGGGGACGGCGGCGAATAGCGGACTAAATGTCGAAGTTGAGGCGAGCGCGAGGGCCAATAGGGCTGTCACGGAGCTCCTCCTGATGCGGGTGATGCGGCGGCGGGGTTGCGGAATTGCGGTTAAGAGCAGAGCCGATGGCTCCACTACCCCGACAAATTCTACCCCGGGTTCTAGGGTCGGCGTTTTCAGCCGATCGACCTTTACCCTTCCGTTCTGACCTGACTCAAACGTGAAAGTTGACTCAGCCCGCGACAGCGAGACCCGCGCGGGCTGCCGCGAGGGCTAAGGCGACGTTCAGAAGGATGGACAGGGCCGCCGCGCCGTGCTGTCCGCCCTTTAGAAGGGAAATCGTTTCCACACTGAACGTCGAGAACGTGGTGAGGGCACCCAGGAGGCCGACCGCGATCAGCTGGCGATGGTCCTCATGAATGGATCCGTTTTCCAGGAGCCCAGCGACGAGGCCGAGGGCAAAGCTCCCGACGACGTTCACCATCAGCGTCGCGTAGGGAAAGGCCGCCCCCGCGAAGCCCCGTGCGACCAGATAGCGCAGGACCGCGCCCACAAAGCCACCGGAGCCAACGAGGAGGAGGTCACGCATGACGTGAGTTTGCCGAACGCGCCTTGGGATTCCCCGTATTCTCCGGCGTTATGGGCCGGGACGGGGCCGCAGCCGGAGAGCCTGGGCCTTCATCATCGCGACGACGCGGGCCCCGGGACGTAGCCCGAGCCGCTCCACGGAACGCTGGGTCACCTCGGCGAGGATAGGAACGCCGACGCCGCAGTCCATGGAAACGAGGGTCCGCGCCGCACCGACGGTGAGAGCCGTGACGGTCCCGGGAAGCTGGTTGGAAAGCGAGAGCTGGCTCACGAGGGACGCCGCGCCGCCCTCCGCGGGCAGCGCAAGAATGACGTCCTCCGGGCGGAGCCGTACGTCGACGGCCGCGCCAATAGAGAAGTGACCTGCGTCGCCGCAAAGAATGCGGGCGTCTGCCGCGCCGCGATGGGCCACACGGGTCAGGCCAGAGTCGTCCTTCGATTCGACGACGCCGGGGACGTGAAACACGAGGCCGCAGTCATGGAGAAGGTCGAGATGGGATGGGCTCTGCACCAGGCGTTCGAGGGATCCCTCCCCCACGATCCGGCCCTTCTCGATGAGCGCGAGGGAGTCGGTCATCGCGAGGAGGTCACCGAGGTCGTGGCTGACGACAACGAGGGGCACGCGGGTCCCGTAGACGATGCGCTGAAGGTAAGGCAGGAGCTGAAGCCGCAGCCCGCGATCGAGGGCGGCGAAGGGCTCATCGAGGAGAAGCAGGCGCGGCTCGGCTAAGAGCGCGCGCCCTAACGCCACTCGCGCGCACTCGCCGCCGGAGCATTGGGCTGGCCTGCGCCCCAGGAGCTCTCCCAGCCCGAGGAGTTCGACGATTTCGTTCCACCGCACGCGGTCTAGGCCTCGCGCGCCGTAGCGCAAGTTTCGTTCAACGCTCAGGTGCGGAAAGAGGCGGTGGTCTTGGAAGACGATGCCGATGCCGCGCTCGTGAGCCTGCGGGTTGATGCTTGCCGCGGTGTCCACGAGGGCTTCACCGTCGAGGCTGACCTTGAGTGATTCGGCGCTGACGAGCCCTGCGACCGCTTTCAAAAGTGTGGACTTGCCGGACCCGGAAGGTCCGAACAAACCCACGGTGGGGCCGCCGCTCAGCTGGGCGTCGAGTCGGAAGCCCGGACGCTCGAGTCGGCACTGAAGGCTGAACTCAAAGGTCACGCTTGGCCCCTCTCGCGCAGGCGGCGCAGGAACCACTCGGACGCCACGAGGGCGCCGAGGGAAAGGGCGACCGACAGGAGCGTGAGCCGCAGGGCCGCGCCGTCGCCGCCCGGCTTCTGCAGCTCGCCAAAGATGGCGAGGGGCAGAGTGCGGGTCTCCCCCGCGAGGCTCCCAGCCAGCGTGATCGTGGCTCCGAACTCCCCCACACAGCGGGCGAAGCCGAGCACGAGCCCCGCAACAACGCCGGGCAGCGCGAGGGGCAAAGTGACGGTTCGGAAGCGCCGCCAGGGGCCAGCCCCTAGGACGGCGGCCGCATCCTCTAGGCCCGGATCGACCATCTCGATCGCCGTGCGCACCGAGCGCACAATGAGCGGAAGCGCCATCACCGCCGCCGCGAGCACCGCGCCGGACGTCGTGAACGCGAGCTGGATCCCAAGGGCGTCGAGCACCCCGCCGAACGCGCCCTGGCGCCCGACGAGTAGCAAGAGCAGGTAGCCCACCACCACCGGCGTCAGCACAAGCGGCAGGTGCACGATCGCGTCGAGCAGCAGCCGGCCGGGGAACCGCTTGCGCGCGAGCAGCCAGCCGAGGAAGACGCCCGGAACCGCAACGAGGGCGGTGGCGACGCTCGCCACGCGAAGCGACAGGAAGAACGCCTCCCACTCAGCCGGTTGCAGGGCCCCCATCATTCGACCTCGAATCCGTGACGGACGAGCGCAGCGCGAACTTCGGGACCCCGCAGCCACTGAACCAGCGGCCGCACGTCGGGGCTCGCACCATCTAAGATGCATCCCACGAGTTCGACCTGAAGCGACGCTTGAAGCGGAAGCTCTGCCACAACAGCGACGCCATCACGATCGAGCGCGTCCGTCCGATAGACGAGCCCGAAATCGGATTCGCCTCGCTCCACAAGGCGCAGCGCGGCCCGTGCGCTTGGCGCCGGGAGGACCCGGCCCTCCACGCTGCCCCAATGCCCGAGCTCTTGAAGCGCCGCCTTCCCGTAGACGCCGACGGGGACGTGGTCAGGATCTCCCATGGCCCAGCGGCCACCCTGGAACGCCCCCCCGTCTGCGAAGCCAGCGCTGAGGGACTCCACGGAATCCGGCAGACGGCTCGACGGGGCTCCTACGACCAGGCGGTTGCGGGCGAAGAGGAACGTGTCCTCTGGCTCGACGCGACCCAGTCCCTCTAGGTGCTCCACCCATTGACGGTTGGCCGACAAGAGGATGTCGAAGGGCGCGCCGCTCTCGATCTGCCGTGCGAGGGTCGATGTGGCGCCAAACGTGCAGCGCAGGTCGGCCCCGGGGCGCTGGTTCCAAAGCGCGGTCACCTCTTCCATGACGCCGGTGAGACTGGAAGCGGCCGCAACGGTGATCGTCGTCCTCGCCCCTTCGGGCACAGCGCAGCCTAGGGGGAGCAGCAGCGCCAGCCCAATGAGCTCACGAAGGCCTGTCACTCCTGGTCCTCCGTTAGCTTTGCCGCAGGTCCGGGTGTTCCAGAGCTAGCGTCGATGAACTCACCGGCGCCGATCTCGATGATCCTCCGTGAGCCGGCCTGCTCGAAGATGTACGCGCCCGTCGGCACCGCGAGGGTGCGGCCTCGTATTTCATGTCCGCAGTAACGGCTCCCCAGCCAGCGCGGGTCGATTCGGACCCGGCGCCCCCTCACCGTCGAGAGCTGCGCCTCGGCGTCTCCGGTACCCGGCTGAAGACCCTGCCGAGGAGTCGGGAGCTTAATGACGCTCAGTCGCTCGAGGCGCACGGTACGCGTCGTGATCGGAGCGTCGAGCCGCAGGGGCTCGGGAGTCACCTTGACCAGAGCGCCGAGGTCCCCTTGAACCACCATGAGCTCGCTGGGTCTCGGAAGGAGCGGAAAGAGGCTCGCGGAATTCTCGTACGTCCAGGTCAGCGGCGACTCCTCTTGTACTCCAGGGACGGCGAGCAGCATCACGTCGACGCTCGTCGCGTCCACAGGCCGCCCGCTGGCGTCGATAAACTCCAGCACGACCGCAGCTGATGTATCGGTGGACAGCGAACCGAGCTGACGGTGCTCGCCCGGAGCTAAGAGGACCGGGATATCTGCCACGGGTAGCTGCAGTCGGCGCACGACATCGAGTCGAAGCTCCCATTGCTCCATGTTCGGAACGCGCGCTCCCATAGAAAGCGCGCTGAGCCCCCGGGTGGTCTTGGCGGCGTGGAGCGCCGGTCCGAGCGCCGTAGCCTCTGCGCGCACCATCACGGTCATAAGACCGGGCGGCAGCCGCTTCGCGGTGAAGCGGTCCCCTTCCCCCTGGACCGCGATCGAGAGCGGCACGCGGCCAAAGCTCAGCCGAGACTCCACGGCCCCCATTGCCTCTGAGCGTTCCGGGCGAATGCGCACCAGCCGCGACGCTTCGACCATCCCTGCAAGTGACCCCTCAATGCTCGCATAGACTCCATCAAAGTCGCCGATTCCCGCGACGACCTCAGCCTCGCTCGCTCCCGGCGGAACCGCTACGGCACAGACCACAGACTCACCAAAGGCGAGCGCGATGTACGCGTCACCGCCCGGGGGATCGATGGCCGTCACCCAGCCCTTGCGCTGGCTCGTGCGCCGCCTTGGTTCCGGCAAAGCAACGATGTTGAGTCCCGAGAGCGGATCTTGGGCGGTGGGGATCACTCCACTTCCAAGGAAGAGCCGGACCCAAGGTTGATCGGAGAGGGGCAGCGATCCGGCGGCGCCGAGCAGCGCTCCCCCGCTTCGGTCGAGCACGATCACGTCGAGGGCCGAGGGGCCGTCGGCCGCGATCGCGCTGAAAGACCTGTCCGGCCCAGCGGCAGCTCGATCGGCGCTCGGCTCCCCCCCCGGCTCGGTGGGCACTTCGATGGGCGCGGGCCCTGGGCCGGTCGCCCCGTGGGCAGGCTCTGGATCGATGTCCAGGGTGAGGGTCGGCGGTCCATCGGCCCCGGCGTGGCCCCCGGAATTCAGCACGAAGAACAGCCCCGCGGCGAGCGCGAAGATCAGAAGAAGGAGCGCCAAAGGTCGCATTGGGGGAACAGATTAGCGCCTCGACGGGTCCAAGCTTGCCTTTCTCGGCTCATCCCGAGACGGAACCAAGCCAAACGACGTTTGCGTGGTACGGCTGGGGGTCCCCCCCTAGTCTTCACCCGGACCCATCGATCTCTCTCCAAATCTCCTTCCAATGACGGCACAACTCGCCCTGGCTGCGGCAGCAGCCACGCTCTTTGCTTCCAGCGCTTCCGCGCAAGTCCTCTACGCGGACGCCAACCTGACCACCGGCGCCAACGACGGCTCGTCGTGGGATAATGCATTCCAGGGCTCGAGCAGCCTCCAGGATGCCCTCGCCATCGTCGCGCCAGGCGAGGATGTCTACGTGGCGGACGGGCTCTACGTCACCAGCACCACCGGCAACCGCGGCATCTCGTTCCGCGTGCGGAACGACGTGGGCATCTACGGCGGCTTCGCAGGCGGCGAAGCCTCCCCGGATGCTCGTCCCGCCTTCGGCGTCGCGGAGAGCATCCTCTCGGCGGACCAGATGGGAGACGACGCGTCGGGCGGATCGAACGCGGAGAACAGCTACCACGTCATCCGCACCTCCCTCGCCAACTCGTCGGCTATCCTCGACGGTTTCACCTGCACCGGCGGACTCTCGAATGTCGGCAGCAACAACAACGACCGCGGCGCCGGCATCCTTTGCGTCAACGGCGTGTCCCCCACGATCCGCAACTGCGTGTTTAGGGACAACACCTGCACCTTTGGCGGCGGCGCCGGCTACGTGAACGGTTCTGCCCCGAGCTTCATCAACTGCTCGTTCATCGACAACCAAGGCGGCGCCTTCGGTGGCGCCTTCGACCTGAACGGCGGCAACAACACGGTCTTCGACGGCTGCTACTTCGAGGGCAACTCTGGCTCCCGCGCGGGCGCGCTAGAGATCTTCTCCACCAACAACTGCACCGTCGCCAACAGCGTGTTCGTGGGCAACACGGCTACGGGCGGTTCCGGCGGCGGCGCTTTCTGGGTCGGCACCGGCGGATCGACGAGCATCATCAACTGCACCATCGTCGGCAACTTTGCGACGAGCCAGGCCCAGGCCGGTATCCGCGAGCAAGGCGCGACCGTCACGGCCACGAACTGCATCCTCTGGGGCAACCAAGGACCGGGCGGTGCCCAGGGGCCGAACAACCAGGTCAACGCAGCCGCGACCGTGAACTACTCCATCGTGGAAGGCGGCTTCACGGGCGGCGGCACCGGCAACCTCGACGCCGATCCGAACTTCGTCGACCAGGCGGGCGGCGACTTCCGACTGGTGCTTCCTTCGCCCGCAGTGGACGCTGGCAACGGCACGATTGCCGCCGGCTTCCCGGCTGACTTCGACGGCGCTCGCCGCGTATTCGACGAGGCTGGCACCGCCAACACCGGTACGGGTGACCCCGTGGACGTGGGCGCGTTCGAGTTCACGGCCAACGTCGGCTCGGTTTTCTGCGACCCGGTCAACGCCAACTCGACCGGCCTCCGCGGGCGCATCGATGCCGAGGGTTCCAGCAGCCTCGCGGCGAACGACATTACCCTCGTCGCAAGCCAGCTGCCCATGAGCGCCTTCGGCTTCTTCATCGCAAGCCGCGACCGCGGCTTCACCCCGAACCCCGCAGGCAGCGCGGGCAACCTCTGCCTGAGCGGCGCGATCGGCCGCTACGTCGGGCCTGGACAGATCCAGTCCACCGGCATGACGACGAGCTTCTCCCTCGCCATCGACAACGG
The DNA here is from genome assembly GCA_964417955.1 of uncultured Planctomycetaceae bacterium. GTDB lineage: Bacteria > Planctomycetota > UBA1135 > UBA1135 > Saltatorellus. Next base: position 516 of record CAYQKK010000035.1, on the reverse strand, counting down.
CGCCATCCCCCAGCCGACGGGCCTCGTGGCCGCTACGGCTGGTGAGTCCTGGTCCTTCCAGGCGTGGCACCGCGACCAAGTGCTCGGCATTCCGACGTCGAACTTCACGGACGGCGTGCGGATCACATTCGAGTGAAGGCCGGGCATTGAGCTAGGCTCCATCCAATACGCTGGCCACCGCAGGGGGATTCACTCCCTGCGGTGGCCAGCGGTCGTTTGGAGCCTGGCTCTGTGCCGGTATTCCTCTAGGGCAGTAGACTCGCCCTATTCCCAGACCTTCCAGCATGACAACTGGTCCTCGGAGTCTGCGCCACGGGTCGCGGTTTCGTGAGTGGTGCCAGGATTCATCCTCGCTAGGCGCGACTGACCCTCCATGGTTTGACGCCATTGGGGGTCCGGCGCAACGCCGCGAGGGTGGATCCTGGCGGTGCTCACGGAATCGCGACCCGTGGCGCAGGCTCCTAGCCCTGAAATAAGCGCTAAGAATCGACAGACCACTGCGTTTCGCGCAGCAGC
>CAYQKK010000034.1:55886-57292 GCA_964417955.1 uncultured Planctomycetaceae bacterium | reverse complement strand
CTCGCTGGCCCACTCGCTGGCCAACGACCTCCGCTGGAAGGGTAGCTCGGCGCATTCTCGCTGCCTCGTGGCACAGCAGTCACCCGACCGGCTTGAATGCCGATGTCCGCAACTTCGAAACTATGACGCGACCAAAGCACAAAGCAGCAGCAGGTCTTCTGGCTGTTTCCCTACTCGCCACCAGCACCGCGGCAGCCGACACGCTCACCTATGAGGGAATCGGGGTTGCCGTGGGCTCGATCAACGGCGTCTCCCTTGCCGGTCAGACGGCCACTGTTTCGATCGAGTTCTCCGCTGGGCTGACCGCTTTTGACAGCGGCATCGGAGTCGTGTTTGACCTGGGAGTCTTGACCTCAGCCACCTACACATTCTCACAGGCTGGCTCGTTCACCGTGGACAACCCCCAGGTGGGGCTGCAATTCGGCTCGCCCGCTGGCTTTGACCTCTCGTTCTTCGACGCGCTGAACTTTGATCTCCAGATGTTGAGTGGGTCCTACGCCGGGGAAAGCCAAGGCATGGGGCCCTTGGTCGGAGAGTCCTTGGGCGATCTCTTCCATCGACTTGGCGACGGCACGAGCATTTCCTTTGTGCCGCCGACCTTATTCCAGATGTTGAATCCGTCCATTGGTGGCCTCAACGAAGGCGAGGATCAAGTGACTCTGGATATCGTAGGCGACACAAACAGCGCCGTGACTTTGACCTATGAGCCTAGCATGATCGGGAGCAACTACTGCGGACCCGCCGAGCTCAACTCGACCGGCTTGTCCGCCGAGATCGGCGCGTTTGGCAGCCTCATCGCCGCGGACAATGCGGTCACCCTGTGTGCATGGAACCTCCCACCGGGCCGGTCGGGCATGTTCCTAAACTCGATGACCCAGGGCTTCGTTTCCCTGCCCGGCGTCTCCCAGGGCAATCTCTGCCTCAGTGGCGACATCGGCCGTGACGTTGCCCAAGTAGGCATGTCTAATTCGAACGGGCAACTAACGATTCAGGTCGACCTAGCCGCTCTTCCGGCGGTATCGGGGACGACCGTTGTCACGTCGGGCCAGACCTTCAGCTTCCAGTGCTGGTTCCGCGACTTCAACCCCAACTCGACATCCAACACCACCGACGGCGTCGCCCTCACGTTTCGGTGATGTGGGCTGTTCCGGAGCCATTCCCGCCTCCCGACCGCAGCTAGCATCGTTGGCCTGCGATGAGGGGCGCGAACGGCTGATCGGCGGGGCGTGGTTGGCCCCTCGACATCTCTGAACGGAAAGTCAGCCGGGGCGTCTCAGATGGATGACGGCGCTGTCTCCCTATCGCGCTTGACATCGTTCCCGAATGTCGCGCGCGTGAGCTATGGGCTAGAGTCGCCTGCATCGTGCAACCGCACAAGTCGCCTGTGGATCACGCCTGTGGATCAC
>CAYQKK010000034.1:0-55786 GCA_964417955.1 uncultured Planctomycetaceae bacterium | reverse complement strand
CGCCTGTGGATCACGCCTGTGGATCACACGTGACACCTCGGCGCGCAGCGCTCTACTCTCCCTCTCTCTTCGCCGCCCATCATCATGTCGTCCAGCACGCTTCCATTGGCTCTCCCCGAACGCATCCGTCGTACAGCTCTTGCCGCGTTCTCCGCCGTCCTCGTTTCCCTCTGCGCTGCCTCATGCAACAGCAGCGACGACGACAACTCGGGAATGAGCACGTCGGGCGGTGGCGGCGGTGAACTCGGCGCGACCGGCACCCTCACTCTGTCCGGGCCTGACACACCCAGTATCGGCACCGAGTTCGTCGTCGGCGACGGCGCGCGCGAGATCGATGGCACCATGCCCTCTGGATACCTGTTCGTCGACGCACCAAAGATGTTCACCGCCAGCGAATATGCTGCGTCCGACTTCGACCCCCTCCAAGACATCGTGGGCTTCGACCCCCAGAACACCACGCTCTTCGCGGTGATCGTGGACGAAGCCGGCATCATCCTCGGTGTCTCGATGGGCCTGCGCATCGATGGCACTGACTACGGCTATACCTGCACGACGGACGCTGGAGCGGCCGGCCAAAGCTGCGGCGACGTCGTCTTCGATCAGGACGCCGACCAGTTCATCTTCAACGGTGTGATCCTCGAGCCGAACCAATCGGCTGGGTCCACCGACCTGCTGACCCTCGACGGCGTGATCTCCCTCAACGAATAGAGAGTCGCTTCGCAGACGACGAGCGGCGCATGAGTTGGCTGCTGCGCGAGTTCACGTCGAAGATGACGAGTCTCGACGGCAAACTCTTCCGGAGCCTGTTGGCACTGATCTTTCAGCCTGGTCGCCTCGGCGCGGAGTGGCTCGCGGGGAGACGGATCCGCTGGATCTCTCCGATGGGACTGTTCGTTGTGATCAACGTCATCTACTTCATCGCCCCGCCGGGATCAGACTTCAGCTTGCCCCTCAGTGACCACCTGCGCGGACAAGCTCACTCTGGGTGGGCCCTCGACCGAGTCGAGACGAAGTTCGCAGGGGTCACCGACTGGTTTCGGGGCGTGGAAGGGAGCGCAAAGCCCGAAGGGTTCGATTCGCTCACTCGGGCCTACAACAACCGGTCGCAGAGCCTCTCGAAGACGATCTTCATCGTGCAGGTTCCGCTCGTAGCGCTGGGCCTTTTCCTCCTTCATCGGAAGCGTCGCATCTACTTTGTGGACCACTTCGCTGTTGCGCTGCACGTTTGGACGTTCCTGCTACTTTCCCTGCTGGTGGTCCCAGCCGCCGTTGACTGGGGGATCGCCGGGTGCGTCCAGATGGGCTGGTTCGCGGACGAAGCGCAGGCCGGCGTGGCCTGGAGGCTAGCGCTGCTGCTGGTGGTGGCTAGCTATCTCGTGATCACGCTCCGGCGTGCCTACGGGCAGCCCTGGATCCATGCAGCCTCGAAAGCGGTTCCGGTCTTCGCCACGATCGCCCTCTCCCACGCTCTCTTCCGCGCGATACTCTTCACGCTGACGTACTACTCGCTTTAAGGAGCGGCGCCCCGGGCGGAAACTGAGCGAGAAGTTGAGTCCAGGTGTAACGCCCAGGAGCGTTTGCGGATGGGGATGGCGTTCAGGCCCCCTACCCCAGAGTTCCATGACGACCACAGCCGCCCTGGCAGCGATCACAGCTGCATTCATCAGTCCCGTTTCCGTCCCTAGCAGCCAGGTCGGAGGTACAGAGCCCGCGAACGCTCGCGCCGCGCTCCCCGGGTCCCTCTCGCCAGCCGCCCTCTCCGCTCTCGGCGCCGAGCTATTGATCGATGAGCCTGGGGACGGGCGAACCTGGGCCCGCGGCCCAAGCTGGAAGGCCTCCTTTGGGGAGGAAGGGATGACGTACATCCCGTTCTTCGGGTCGGACGCGCCGCAGAACCACCCCGTCACGTTCGACCTCGCAAGGGTCAGCCTCGGCGGAGAACAGGTCCCGCTCGCCGATCGTTCACGGACCCGCGACGGACAAAGCGTCGAACTCGACCGAGCCGCGCTGCGTGAGGTCTACCACCTTGCGAAGGAGTCCGTCGAACAGACCTTTGTGTTCGACGAGCTGCCCGCTCGCCAAGAACTGGTCCTTGAGATCGACGTCAAGACGGATCTTGTGGCCCAGTCCCTCGGCGAGGGCTTCGTGTTCTCGAACGAGCTCGGCGAAGTTCACTACGGCGCAGCCACCGCGTTCGACGCCAAGGGGCGGTCGTTGGAGCTTCATCAGGAGCTAACGGATAGCGGCCTCTGCATCGTCGTGCCAGAGCACTTCGTGAGCACAGCCACGCTCCCCCTGGTGGTCGATCCGATCGTGACCACGCTGTCCATCACATCGGACGGCCGACGCCAGCTCGACGCCGACGTCGCCTATGAGGACAGCAACGGCCGCTACCAGATCGTCTACTCCGAGGTCCAGAGCGGCGTCGACATCGACGTGATCTCCGTGACCTATGACGTTCAGCTCAACCTGCTCCTGCAACCATCTCCCGTGGACACGACAAGCGCCACCTGGGGTTCACCGCGGAACGCCTCGAACTTCCATGAGCAGCAGTTTCTGTGCGTCTCCACCGTGGGCTTCCTCGTTGGGTCCCAAAAGATCTGGGGACGAACCCAGGACGCGAGCACCGGCGCGCTGGGCCCGCAGTTCGAGATCAGCGGCTTCGGAGCCACCAACGCGGACGTCGGCGGCAAAGGAAACGAGATCTCGTCCATCTACGACTACATGGTCGTCTGGCAGGAGGTCGACACTCTCAACCAGGACTTTGACATCGTGGCCCAGGCCGTGAACGGCGGGAGTTCTCTGACCGGAGGACGGATCACCATCGATGGTGACTCGACCGACCTGGACAGGCACCCTTCGATCTCCAAGTCGTCCGGGCGCCCCGGGACCGCCAACGTGGACAGTGACTATATGGTCGTCTGGGAGCGCGAGATCTCCCCCACGAACCACAACCTCCGCGGCCAGGTCATGAACTACACGGGCACGATGACCGGCTCGAGCCAGTTCAACGTGTACACGTTCTCTGACGCGCTGGAGCCGGACGTTTCGTCCGTGAGCAACGCCTACCCAAGCTTTGGAGAGCCGTTCTGGGTCGTCGCGTTCCGCCGGCTCGTCGCGGGCAACTACAAGATCTTCACCGTAGTGGCCCAAGACGGAAATGCGGACAACGCTCGCAGCGTCAACACGATGCAGAACCTGGACGTGGATGCGAACCACCGCACGCCGCGGATCGCCCAGAGCTCAAGGGGCTACCTCATCGCCTACCAGACGGACGGAGCGGCCTTAGAAACGAACGTCCACATGACCGTTGCGGGCGTGGTGCGCGAAGGAGACGAACTCCGGATGGGCCTGTTCCATCGCCGCGACGACCTAGCGGTCTCAGAAGACCAGATCGCCGAGATCGGCATCGCTAGCGCCCACGACGGTGGACGCATTCCAACGATCGGCGGTGAAGCACTCGTAGTCTGGGCGGCAAGAGCGAGCGCCGGCGCAGACACTGAGGTCGGTGGCGCATTCGTTGACGAGTTCGCGTCCCCGGCGTCAGGCAGCCAGTACTGCGAAGCGAACGTCAACTCTACCGGGACCTCCGCGTGGATTCGATCCAACGGGTTCTCGCTCCCCGGGTTCCCGAGGGCGGCACTTCTTTGCAGTGACCTGCCCCCCAACTCGTTCGGCCACTTTCTTATCTCGAGCGAAGCCGGCTTCGCCGCCAACCCAGGCGGGAGCCAAGGAAACCTCTGCCTCCAAGGGGACATCGGACGGTTCAACCGACCAGGTGAGGTCTTGAACAGCGGGTTTAACGGGTCGTTCGGCTTAGAGTTCCAGTGGGACTCGCTCCCCTCCCCCAACGGAACGGTGATGGGACAGCTGGGCGACACCTGGTACTTCCAGTGCTGGTACCGCGACATCGGCCCGAGCTCGAACTTCAGCAACGCCGTAGAGGTATTCCGGTACTAGTCAGTCAGCCCTCGTCGTGCGCAGTACTGCACACGACCGTACCGAAGTCACTTCTCCCCCAACGGAACGCGGGCGATCACCGTGTCGCCTTTGCCATCTGCGCCGGTGATACTCTGGACGGTCCAGAGGTCGAGGAGGTTGTCGCCGTCCATGCAGGATCCGCTGTAGTCGCCCCACGACACGCCGTCGGTGGCGGCTTGGCCTTCGCCCAGGCTGACTGTCGCGCGCAACGTTCCGGGCTCGTCGCCCGCGAGCCTCCAGGCGACTCGAGGGCTGATGAAGCCCTCGGGGCTCGTCTCTTGGAATCCGACGAGCACGTCGAGGCGCTGGTTCACCGCCAAGGACGTCTGGATGTAGCTGGAGGTTTCACTGGCCACTAAGCCGGTCTGTACGACGGTGCCATCGAGTCGAATCTGGTGCCACTGGACGGCGGCTCGGCCGCGGCAGTTGACCGTGTGCGAGAACCAAAGGAAGCCGCCCTGGAGCACGACGTTCTTCGGGCGGCGGTCTCCGGATGCCGTGCGTTGGTCGGTGCCCTTCTGCGGCGACTGGGGCGGGGAGCCGATGAACTCCAATTCGTGGGCGGCAGCGCCCACTTGTCGCCACGCCGGGGTCAGCTCGATCTCATCGGTGCCCTTGTTGCTCGCGTCGACCTCAGCCGGGGCACTCATCACCACTTCGTTGACGATGAACTCCTTCTGGGTGACCTTGAGGAAGTAGAGCGAGGGAGCGGGGTCCTGCCCGAGCACCGGATGACCAAGGTTCCCCTCGAAGTGAAAGGCCTTCGTGGGCTTGCCCGCTTTCATGTCCTTGGTGGACAGTACGAACGTGCGCTCGTCTCCTCCGGGGAAGCTGTAGCCCGTCCACTCGCGGCTCGCGCCGATAGCTCCGCCGTCGACGCCGCCCGGCGCGTTGACCGAGTAGGTATTCCACGCCCCCGTGGGATCGTCGGTCTCGGACATCGAGATGTTCACCGGCTTGCGCTTCTCATCGTCCCAGTAGACCCACAGATCAAAGCAGAAGACGCGGTTGTGCCTGTCGAAAAAGAGCTTGGGATCAATGCCGTTCTTGAACGCGCGCTGGTGCACGCCGAGGACGTACTCGCCCTTCTTGTTGTAGACGATCAGTCCGCCGTTCGTGGCGGTCAACACATGGTCACCCCCCACCGCGATCTGGGGATCGACCTGGCGGTTCCCGTCGTCGGCACCGTCAAAAAGCAGCAGCTCCCCCACCTCGCGGGCTCGACCGCCCAGCTTGCGGGCGGGCACCTTGCCCTCCCGGTCCATCGTCACGATGCGCTCCGGGACGATCACCTCTGAGCGCGCGGGGGCGTGGAGCCGGGGTGCTCCTTGGGGCCAGCCCATAGGGGTCGCAGCTGGGGTCGCAGCTGGGTTCACAGCTGGGTTCACAGCTGGGATCGCAGCTGGGATCGCAAGCACGACGGCGAGGAGTGGGATCAACATGGTGGCAGTCTAACCAGCCTGCCCAACAGCCACGAGCTGGACATCTTGGACCGCCACGAGGCCAACCGGGCACTGCCCAAACTGCAGGCACTCGCGACTCCTCTGGGAGTCCTGTACCTTCATGGGCATGGAACCCCTCCGCGCTACCGTTGCCGTTTCACTGGTCACCCTCTCCGCAGCCGTTTCAGCCACGGCCTTCAGCGCAGCCCCTTGGGGACTCGCCGAGCCAGCCCCGAGCTTCGCGACTCTTGCCTTGGGGACGGACAAGAACGCCGATCTCATCGCGAAGTTTGACGATCCATCTGAGCGGGCTGCGGCGCTTGAAGAGATCAAGGGGCTCGCGAACAAGACGCCCAGCAAGGTGCGGACGTACCTGATGAAGCAGGTTGGGAGCGCAGATCCCGGCGTCGCCGGCGCCGCCATCGAAGCGGTCATCTCCATCGGGCAACCGATGACGAGGGCGATCAAGACGGTGCTCGCTAAGGGCGAGTACAAGGACGTCGCGATCGCTGACTTCGTGGCCGCGCGCATCGGGCTGAAGATCGACCCAACCGGTAAGCGAATGCTCACGGAATACTTGGAGAGCATGCCATTGAGCGGCGCGGTCGCCGACGAAATCTGCGTCCATGCCGAGCCAGGCTCCGCCCTGGAGATGCTAGTCACCAAGGCCCTTGACGAAGCGAGTCGGCCGGTTTGCCTGCGCGCGCTTCGGACCCTGCGCCAGGGACAGGTGCCCGCCACCCCCGAGGGAGTATTGGCCCTTGTGGGCGAGGAGCCAGCGAAGGAGCTGGGCGAGATTCAGACCCAGGTGATCGTGGACGCCGCGGTGCCCGTGAGCGTCGAAGAAGACAGTGCGCGCATGGAGGCTTGGCTGACCTCCGGTGAGCCCGATCAAGTCGAGTCTGCGCTGTGGTCGATCGGAGGCGTAGGTCAGTCGTTCATGGATCTGGCTCCGCTCTTCGCCGGGCACCTTTCCTCCCCCTCACCCACCACTCGACACGCCGCACACTGGGCCCTTCGACGGCTCGCCGTTGAGGCTCCGAACGCCGCGCCCGAGGAAGTGGCTCCGGAATCGATCTCAGACGCGAGCGGTGCCGAGTCCGCTCCGTCCCAAGAGGCCGAGCAGCAGCTGCGCAGCTACGAAGCCCTCAGTGAAGCCAAAGACGGCGTTCTACCGGTGGCGAACGAAGCCCTGACGCCTGAGGAACTTGGAGCCGAGGCCGTCGCGCACTGGAGCCTCGCACCTCGCTGGCTTTCGGCACTGGGCGACACATTCGCCGACCCAAAGTTCGCCACGACGACCCCAGCCTGGTCGGGAATGAGCCTCCCGTCCGAAGTCGAGGAGCTAATGCCGACGCTCATGACCGCGCTGGCCGATGAAGACCTGGCCATCGCGGTCCCCGCCGGGATCAGCCTCATCGAGTGGAACGTGACCTCCACCGAGCTGATTCAGTGGGCGGCCGGGGTCATTGGCAAGGAAACCGACGTCAGCGCGCTCCAGCCCATCTGGAGCCTCCTGGTCCGCGAGAGCGAGGAGCCCTGGCTCAAGAGCCGCTTCGGCACCACGGCCCTTGCGGAAGCCTTGAACAACGAGGCCACGGAGGGCCAGACGATCAAACTCCTCGAGCGGATGAACACGCGATCCAGCGCCAAGGCGCTCCTCGATCACTTCGCCGGAGCGAGCGCGACGGATCCCTGGGACACCGAGCACTACTTGGCCCTCTACTCGATCATGGCCCTCAGCCGCGGCGAGCGCGAGAAGTTCACGCCCCTCCTCGGCGAGCGATTCCTCGCAGGCGACTACCGCGTCGCGCCGCTGCTCGTGCTGGGCGGCGAGGCGACCCATCCCGCCCTGGAGCGCGCTCTCAAGTCCAAGAACCTCGACAAGCGTATGATCGCGGTGGCTGTTCTCGTCGAACAAGGCACGAGGGCGCGGAGCCTCTTACCCAAGCTCCAAAAACTGAAAGAAGACGAGGCTCACGCCCAGTCGTTCCTCACCGCCTCGATCAAGACCATCGAGACGGGCGAGTAGGCTCACCCGTTTCTACTTCGCCTTGTCGCGCAGCTCGGTCGCCCGTCGCACGAGGTCTGTCAGCGCGCTCGGGTCGATGGTGCCCGGATCGAAGGTCACCCGGGCGGTCGCACTCTCCGCCGTCGCCGTCCCGTTGATCGCGATCGTCCAAAGGGCATCATCCCCTTCGGGGCCTTGGATGAACTGGCTCTCTACCCTGCCGCTGAGGCTGAACTTTCCGTCGCCCCGGTAGAAGCTCCCCTCCAACTCGGTGAAGTAGTCATCGGAAAGGGGCAGCTGGACCCGTTCGTATCCGACCCGCAGTCCGTCGAGGGTCAGGAGCGTCGGCGGAGGCGTCCAAGCCACGAGTCCCGATCCGTCATCGTCCTGACTGGCGCGCTCCACTTCGCTGGCCGTCAGCTTGAGGGCAATCTCTGGCAGGAGGCGCACGCGCAGTGGATCAGAACGCAGGATCACCTCGCCGTACTGCTTGAACTCGTTGTCGCCCATGGTGAACGAGTAGTCCCGTAGCTCGAACTTGAGCGAGCCGTCGTCCCTCGGCTCCACCGACTCGAACCAGGGCATGTAGCTCTTGATCACTCGTTCGCAGTACTCTCTGTCGAGGGGCGCGACCAGCGTCGCCTTGGGCACCGTCATCGTGCCGCGTTCATAGACGCCTTCCACTCGATCCGTCGTGTCCATCGTCGCTGACACCCGGATCGCTGCTTCCTGGGGCCGACGAGGGACTCCCACCGGCTTGAGAAGGTGCGGCAGGGCTAGACCCTTCAGGCTGAGCGAATCAAGGCGCCGAGGGAGCAGCAGAGCCAAGTAGTCGGGAAGCTCGGTCGCGGCCACCACGATCGAGACCGGCACGGCCGGGAGCTTGACGTCGAGATGCGGGACAAGGCTCTCGCTCGGCCCGAGCGCCGTCCCGGGAATCGCAAGCTCAAGCTCGGCCAAGCCGATCGCTGACTGCCCAACGCTCCAGCGAGAGCTCACCGTGGCCCCCATTTCCCCCGAGAGCGTCAGCCTCGTCACACCGTGGCGCCAGTCGAGCTGATCGTACGCACTCTGCCAGTCCGGATGGGAGGGAAGGAGCACGAGCTTCGCGGGGTTGACTCCCCTGGAGAAGAGAACAATCTCCGCGATCGAGCGGCGCATCGCACGCGCTAGGTGACGACTCCAACTGTCCATCCTCGCGGCCCTCGCGGCGGCAAGGCCAGGTGCCCCCCCTCCGCCACGGGCCTCGGCCGAGGGCTCGCCCCCGAAGATCCCCGACACCGAGAAGTCCAGGGCGCCGAGGGGGATCTGGTATTGATCCGATTGCAGGTGCCAATCGGCGAGGGGTTCCACGTCACGTATTTCAATGCCCTCCGGTGGAGCCAGCTGCCCGAAGATCCCACCGAGCGTCCCGCTTGCGAGGCGGAACCTCCCCTGCAGAGCTGCGTCTCCGCCAGCGGTTCTCGAGCCCTTGAGCCATGAACCGTCGTGCGTCGCGGAGACATGGAACTCACCGTAGTTGCCCACAGAGTGAACCGAAAGCTGCCGCGGCCCGTCCGCCGCAGCGTCGCCCAGCCCGTAGGCGAGGTCGAGGGACGCTCCCTCTTCGAAGAACGTCTGTAGGCTGCCGAGCAACTCCTCCCCCATGGGTCGATAGAAGTCAGCCGCGTCGGCCTGACCAGCGAACGCCGCCCGCCCCCGTGGCCCATTCCCCCGCAGCCCAGCGGGAAGAGCCGCTTGGCGTGGAACGAACCCCATTAGACGGAGAACGCTGAGCGGAACGGGGTCCGCTTGGATCGCAGCCGAACGCAGCATCCCAGAGTGGCCCGAAGGTGACTCGCTAGCTCCGCCAAACTTCAGCTCGAAAGAGACCTTCGCTCTCTGGTCAATGCTGTGCGCGACGAGCGCATCACTCAGCTCCACTTGGTAGCCGACGCGGCTTTTGCGACTCTTGAAAGTGAAGTTAGAGATCGTCGCCTCCTCCCGATCGGTTCCAGTGCCCGACGCCATGTCGATGAACTGAACACTGGAGGTATTAATCGTCGTTGTCACAGATCGCACCGAGTTGCCCTCGTCGCTCGGTGCCGTCATCTCGCCCAATGCCCCCAGGAGCGCGACGATCTCCGAGCGGCCATCCGCCGCCTCCATCCCGAGGCACCGTCCGAGATCGGACGTCCCGTCCTCGTCGACACGCGCGGTGAACTTCGCATCCGTGACCTTGAAGTTCCACTCTGCGCCAGGACCGGTCAGAAGATCGAGGAGCGATGGAAAGCGCAGGCCGAACGCCGCGACGACCTCGCCCTGCTCCGCGTTCTCGCCTTCGCCTTCATCTGGCCATGTCCGCACGGTCACCCGGCGTGCGCGTTGGAACTCCGTCCAATGGAGCTCGAGGTCGTAGACGCTCACGTCCGCATCGAAACTGTCCTCAAGCCCGTTCTCGATCACGTCCGCCGCAACGCCGGAAAGCAGCTGCGGCGCGGCCAGGGCAATCGCGAGCGCTGCGCCCGCCAGGAACGCAGTGCACCCACAGCCTCCGGAGATGATCGTTCCAAAGCAGCCGCGCCGGCGTACGAGCTGCGACGGGGCCTCCGCGGACTGACCGGGCACCTGAGGGCCCGACGCGCTGGTCGGATTCGGTTCTCTTGGGTCAGAGATGGACATCGTGGGAGACGAGGTTCGGGCCGTCAGTTCCAGCTAGGGTCGGGCGGAAGGTGCGCGAGCGAAGAGCCGCCGTCCGGAATCCGCGCGAGAGCCGAACGCCACACGGCCTCCCCCGACTCCTTCGAGAACACGAGATCAGGGGACGCAGGCACCGGAAGCCACGCACCCGTGGTCATCTCGGCATCGAGCTGTCCCTCGCCCCATCCGGAGTAGCCCACGACAAACCGCGCGTGTTCGTCGGCATCGGCTCGCGGCGCAAGGAAGTCGGCCAATCCGTCGAGATCCGCGCCCAGTCGAATTCCCGGGGCGACTTCGACTCCAGCGATCGTAAGCCCCCCGTGCTCTTCCTCACCAGGATCGAGATCCCCAAGCGCAATGCCCGCTGGCAGGCGATGGAGGATCTGCAGCGAATTCGGACTCACGGGTCCGCCGCTGCGAATGGGGAGCGTGAGGTCTCTCAGGAGCGGCGTGTCAGGAAAGACGTCCTGGACGAGCGCGTCGGCCGTGCGGTTGACCGTCATGCCAAACGCGCCGTTCTCGTCGTGCTGGCAGATCAGGACGACGGTATGCATGAAGTTTGGGTCCTGCATGTGCGGGGCACTCAGGAGCAGCTGTCCGCGCAGACTGGGAATACTCAAAGCTAGCCTCGGCTCTTCACGAGGGAGAACACGGCCTCGACGTGGGGCGTGTGCGGAAAGAGGTCCACGGGCTGGATGGAGCGCAGCTCGTAGCCGGCCTCCACGAAGGCCGCGACGTCCTGGGCCCCGGTCTTTGGGTTGCAGGACACGTAGACCACGCGCGGGCTGCCGAGTTCGATGAGCTGCGCGGGCACCTTCGGATGGAGCCCCGCGCGCGGCGGATCCACCACCAGCACATCGGGGCGCAGGCTGCGCTCATCGAGGGCGGCGCGCATGGTCTTGAGCACGTCGCCCTCGAAGAACGTGGCGTTCGTCGCGCCGTTGCGCTCGGCGTTCATGCGCGCGTCCCGCACCGCCGTGGGCGCGGACTCAAAGCCGTTGATGGATCCCGCGTCATCGCCGATCACAAGGCCAATGGTCCCCGCCCCGCAGTACACGTCGAAGAGCGCGTCCTTGGCTTCCAGGGCCGCGGCCTCCCGTACGATCTCGAAGAGAACCTCGGCCTGGGAGGTGTTCGTCTGGAAGAAGGAGTCGGCCGAGATCGAAAAGCGCTTGCCGGCGATCTCATCCTGGATGATGCCGGGTCCAAACAGAACGTGCTCTTCTTCGCCGTACGCGACGGAGGCCGCGCTCGTCGTGATGTTCTGGACGATGGTCGAGACCCCGGGGTGCCGCTCGAGGAGCGTCGCGGCGAGCGCGTCCATCTCTGGGGCGGCGCGCTCGGAGGTCACGAGGTTGATCATCGTTTCCCCGGTGCGCTCTCCGTGACGCACTACGAGGTGACGCAGGAGCCCCGTGTGATCCTTGAGGTCCCACGGTGACAGTCCGCGTTCGAGGGCGAGTTCCCGCGTGCTGCGGAGGATCTCGCTCGCACCCTCGAAAGCGATGGCGCAGTGATCGACGTCGAGCACCTTTTGGTAGAGCCCCGGCGCGTGGAGCCCAAGGCCGAACGACGCGTCGACCCCTTCGGGCTCTTCGGCGAGGATGTAGCGCTTCGACCCGAAGCTGAAGTCCATCTTGTTGCGGTAGCCTTCGAGCTTCTGCGCGGCCACGACGTCTTGGATCCCGTCCACGGGCAGCTTCGAAGAGTCGACTCCGCGCAGCGTGAAGGCGCGCTCGACGGCGCCCTCCACTAAGAGGCGCTTCTGCCGCAGCTGCTCGGAGTACTCCAGGGTCGGTAGAGCGCACCCGCCGCACACGCCCGCGTGGGGACACCGGGCGGGGCTCGCGTGGGGACCGGGGTCGAGGACCTCCTCGATGCGGCCGTCGAGGCGCTTCCTGGAACGGCCAATGACCCGCGCCCGGATGGTCGCGCCGGGATTGGCGAAGCGCACGGTGAGATCCGACTGGGGCACCGGGCCCACGCCGCGCCCGCGGTCGTCGATGCGCTGGATCGTGAGGTCCACGATCTCATTCTTGCGGGGCCGTCGTTCGAGCACGACGGGGGTCACCGGAGAAGGCGCGGGGGCTTCGTTGGGCGGGGGCGTTTCAGGCATGGGTTTCACCGCGAAGAGGGCCTAACTCCGGGGCCCACACAGCGTACGCTTCTTGGCCCTCCGTGCGCGAAGCCCGATGGATCAGATTCGACGACGAGCCCATGACTCAACCCGCCCCTCCGACTCCCCAAGAAGGTCCGGCCTCAGCACGTGGAGCCATCGCTGGTTTCCTGGTAGCGGCAGCGGTCCTCGCCGGCCTTACGTGGCACCTGGCCTACTATGTCGACGACGCATTCATTACTTTCCGCTATGCCCGAAACTGGGCGGAATGGGGCCTGCCCGTCTTCAACTCCTTCGAGCTCAAGGAGGGTCTCGAACGCGTGGAGGGCTACAGCAACTTTTTGTGGATGGGCCTGCTCAGTGCTATCCACGCGCTCGGTGGGAATCTTGAGAGCATCGCTCACCCGCTCCAGCTTCTGATCGGAGTCGTGACCCTGGGAGCCGTGGCGCGCTCGTGCCATCGAGACCTCAGCTTGGGATGGCTCGGCTCCCTCGCGGCGCCGCTTCTGCTCGCCACCGCCGCTCCGTTCGCGGGCTGGACGAGCGGCGGCATGGAAACGGGGCTGTTCACGCTGCTCTTGACCCTGATGTTCTTTGGGGGTCTGCGGTCGAGCGGTGACGCGCGTGGCATCCGGCTTGGCTTGGCAGCGGCGGCGGTGGTTCTTGTGCGCGTCGAGGGCATCGCCTGGGTCCTCGGTGTACTTGGCGCCGCGGTAGCTGCGCAGCTCGTCACGCGGAGCTCAGCGCGGTCCGGTCGTCGCTATCGCACCGCTCTCCTCATAGCGATCGTCGCCCTCGTAGGCCAGCTAGCGTTTCGCAAGCTCGTCTACGGCGAGCTCGTATCGAACACCGTGACCGCCAAGACCGGCGGCGCGGGAGCTGAGGTCTACGCCCGAGGCCTGCGCCAAGTGGCAAGCTGGTGCCTTGTGACCGTGACCCCGATCTTTGCGGTGCTTGCGCTGCCGCTCGCGCTGCGGCACCCCAACCGCGCGGCGAGGACGACCGCCGTGGCTGCGCTTTTCGCGACCCTTGGCTTCATCGCCTACAACGTAGCGACCGGCGGCGACTGGATGCCCTACTTCCGGTTCCTCGCACCTGCCGCGCCGCTGCTCGCCTGCATCATCGCGATTGGACTGGACCGGATCCCCACCGCCCCCGCCGTCGTCGTGGGCGTTGTATTCGTAGCGCTACAGCCACTGACCCTGTTCGACGTCCACGTGGCTCCCGAGTCCACGCGCGCCGCGATGCGTTTCCGGGCGTTCAAGGGCGGCTATCGCACTGAGCTTGCAAGCATCGAAGCGGCGCGAAAGAACGCCGGGTACTTCGGCCAGCTCGGCGCCGCGCTGAGCATGGGGACCTCCCAGGGCGACGTCCTCGCCTTCGGCGCCATCGGTTCCCCAGGCTGGTACGCACCGGGGCTGGACTTTGTTGATCGCAACGGGCTGGTGACGCCCGTGGTGGCGCGCCGCGAGGTCGCACGGGGTGAGGGCACGGCCGGCCACGAGAAGCGCGTCCCCCACGCTTTCTTCCTCGACAGCTTTTCCGCAGCGGGCGGCGAGCCCCAGCCGAAATGGCTGTTCGCGAAGCTCATTCCTGCCATCATCGATGGGCCGGCGAGCCCTCACTTCGACCAAGCCAAGGGCGCGATGCGCGGCGACGGCGTCGTCGGACGCAAACCCGAACGAGAGCTCTTCGAGCGTACGGTGCTGCGACTCGTTCCTTTGCGTGAGGGGGCCGCGGCGGGCCAAACCCTAATGCTCCTAGAGCGTGCAAAGCCCGAAGACGCCCGAGCATTCTGGGGACAGGGGCGCTAGGGTCGACGTCATGGACATCTCGCTCAACAGCCACGAAGCACGCGTGCTCGGCGTCCTGATTGAGAAGGGCTACACGACCCCCGATCAGTACCCGCTTTCCCTGAACGCCGCGACGAACGGCTGCAATCAGAAGAGCAACCGGGACCCCAAGGTCGACTTCTCAGAGGCCGAGGTGCACATAGCGATCCAAGGCCTGCGCATGAAGGGGCTCGCCGGCGGATCGGTGCTCGCAGGGAGCCGGGTGGAGAAGTTCCGCCACAACGCGCGTGAGATCCTGAAAGTGGGCGAGCGTGCGGTTGCGGTGGTGGCCGAGCTCATGCTGCGCGGACCGCAGACCGCGGGCGAGCTGCGGACGCGGGCGAAGCGCATGCGCGACATCCCGAGCCTCGATGACCTGAACGCGGTGCTCGATGAGCTGCGCTCCGCTGGACTCGTCCGTGAAGTCTCAGGGGGTCGCGCGACGAAGTACGGGCAGCTCCTTTGTGCCCAGCTGCATCCCGACGGGGCGGAGGGCGCAGCCCAAGCCGAGGCCGCACAGACCGCAGCGGCTCAGCCATCGGCGAACGCTACTGCGAGCGCACCCGCCCCAGGGCTCACGGAGCGGGTGGCCGCGCTGGAGTCGGAAGTCACCGAGCTGAAGGCGGCCGTCAGCAAGCTCATGGAGGAGCTGGGCGCATGAGGCTGGCCCTTGCCCTCGCGCTCAGCCTCGGATGCCAGTCCGTGCCGAGCGCCTTTGCCCCGAGTGGGCCATCCCCCACTTTCCAAGAGCGAGCCGGCGAGGACCCGCCGCGGAACCGCCGCTCCGTCGCCGCCAAGGACTACGTGTCCAAGCCCCTACGCGGCTTCGACGTCCGCGTGGTCCCAGGCCTACTCGCCGGCGGCGACCAAGCAGCTACGGGAGCCAAGGCCCTCGACGCCCTCGACCGCGACCTCGCTGACGTCGTCGACCGGCTCCCCGAGTCCGCCCACGACTTCCTGCGCACGGTCCCGATCTTCCTCGGCATCGCGGATCCCGCGTCCGTCTGCGCCTGCTATCACGTCAGCCCAAGGTGGCTGTCGAGCAACGGGTTCGATCCCGCGAAGGCCAAGTCCGTCGAGATCGGCAGCGCCCTGACGTACCTGGAGTGGCGCCAGATGCAGCCGTCGATGGTGATGCACGAGCTGAGCCACGCCTACCACGACCAGGTGCTCGGCAAGCCCCACGCGGGCCTCGCCGAGGCCTTGGAACGCGCGCGCTCCAGCGGCCGCTTCGACCGCGTCGTGCGCTTCATGGGAAACGTGGATAGCCACTACGCCTTGACGAACACTGACGAGTACTTCGCGGAGACCACCGAGGCTCTCTTTGGCGTCAACGACTTCTACCCGTTCGTGCGCGGGGAGCTCATGGCCCACGACCCCGAAGGCGCCGCCCTCGTGGCCGCACTCTGGAAGGCGACGCCTCCCCCCACCCTGCCTGAAATGACCGAGCTCGAAACCCAGGCGAAGAACGAGATCGCGCGGCTGCACCGCTTCTTCGTGGACTGGTTCAACGGCCGAGTCTCAGAGACCGACGAGGCCTTCGCCGCCTTCGACGGAGCGATGACCGCGGACTTCTCGATGGTCGTTCCCAGCGGCCGGACGCTGGAGCGCGGGGAGCTAGTGGCGATGCTGCGCGGCGCCTACGGGGCCCGCAAGGTCGAGATCGAAACCCGGCCGCTTCGGGTGAAGGTGCTCGATGGGGTACGCATCCTCGCGACCTACGAGGAATGGAGCACGGAGAACGGTGCCACGAAGGTGCTCGTCAGCACTGTGCTCTTCGAACGCGACCCGGGCGCCCCCGGCGGACTGCGCTGGGCCCATGTGCACGAGACGTTGAAGGGAGAGTAGCGTTCCAGCAGGCGGCGAGGCTCCCCCCAGGGCTCCCCCGGGGCCCCCCTAGGCTCCGCCGCGGCGCAGTTCGGCCAAGGTCTCGAGGATCGTCTCGACGTGTTCATCCGACTTCACGTCGTCCCAGCGCGCCGCGATGCGGCCCTCGGGGTCGATGATGAGCGTCGTACGCACCAAGGGATCATTCGCGCTACTCGCTAACTTATCGACAGCGCCGTACTGGGTCGCCACCGCCAGATCCATATCGGAGAGCAGCGGACTCTTGAGGGCGTACTTCTTCGCAAAGAGAAGCGTCCTGTCCCGGGACGCCCTCGTCACGCACGCGACCTCGGCGGAAAGGTCGTTGAAGCGCCAGAGGTGCCCCGTGAACGCCGTCGCGTCGCACGCGCAGTCCGGCGTGTCCGAGTCCGGGTAGAAGTGAAGCACCAGCCAGCGCCCCTGCTGCTCCGCGAGGGGAAACGGAAAGCCGTCCTGGTCGAAGAGTACGAACAGAGGAGCGCGCTCGCGCTGGGCCAGTATGGGCGACGGAATGGGCGCCGAGCCAGCTTCCGCTGGTCCCTCAACGCTGCCTGCGTCGGCGAGGGGCTGCGTGCCCTTTGAGGGCGAGCTTCCGCAGCCAAGAAGAGCGGTGGCGCAGAGGAGAGTCGTGAGGTGCTTCATGGTTAAGTCGGCGCAGTCTACGTGGCGGCGGCCGCTGGCCCAAAAAGAACGAGGGCCCGACTTTTCGTCGGGCCCTCGCCGGGGATCCTAAAGGCGACCGTTTTGCGGCCGCCTCAAGCCTTCTAGAGACTGGACTAGTTCACGAAGCGCGTGGGCTCGTTCTCGACCACGGCACGGGTCATGTCGGCGCTCGTCAGGCTCACCTTGAACTGGCTGTTCAGCTCGCGCGAGGACTTGACGGTCACCTTCATCGACACTTCCTCGCCGGGGGCGAGGGTCGCAATCTCCGCGAAGGTCACGGTCTTGCCGTTGACCGTTGCCTGGGCGTCGCCGCCTGCGTTGACGATCTCGATGCCGTCCTCCACGTCGCAGGTGATGCGCACGTTCATGTCAGGCGCGCTGCCCTGGTTGGTGATGGAGATGTTGTAGGTCACCGGCTCGCCGACGACGATGAGGTCGGACTCGTCGACCACCTCAAGGAGCAGGGCCGGGAGGCCGCGCACCTCGGTGCGTGCCGTCGCGGTGACCTCGTCAGCGCAGTAGCCGCTGGCCTTAGCTTCCGAGACGATCGTGCCGCTCATGCCGCTGAGGAGGCCGACGCTAAGCGTGCGCTTCTCGCCGGGCTCAAGGGCACCGAGGTCCCAGGAGACGTCCTGGGAGTTCTCGACGGCGCCTTCGGAGGAGCTGGAGACCTTCGTGCCCTTGGGCAGGTTGACCATCACCTTGGTGTCGTTGGAAACCGCGTTGCCCGTGTTGGCCACGGTCAGGACGGTCTCAATCGGACGCCCAGCGGTGACGCGGTCGTTCGCTTGCATGGAGAGGGTCAGGGCCGGTGCTCGAAGCACCGTCTGTACCGGAGCCGCGCTGGCCTCGAGGCCACCTTTGGCTTCGGCCCGAGCCGCGTGGGTGTAGGTGCCCGGTCCCATGGCCTTGAGGGCGATGGTCTTCTCTTTGGACTGTGCGCTCGCGAGGGTACCGAACTCCATCTCGATGCGGCTCTGCCCGGTCAGCGTGGTGAGACCCTCGGGGAGCTCGTCCACCACGAGCACGTCGCGTGCGTCGCCGGTACCGGCGTTCGTCACCGAGACGGCCAGGTCGAAGGTATCGCAGGCGACGCCCACTTCAGGAGCGCTGAGAGCGAGCTGCAGTGCTGGTGCCACGACGGAGGTCGCCGCGCAAAGGCTCGATGCGTATTCCACCGAGGCACACGTGGCAACCGAGCCTGCCGTGGAGGCTTCCGCCATCACGACGAGGGTCTTCGTCGAACGCGCCGGCAGGACGCCGAGGTCCCACGTGGCCACGCCGCCTGCGACCTCGGCCGCCGGCTCCGTGCTCTTCACGGTGAGCGTTCCAGGGATCTCATCCGAAACCTGCACCGTGCTGAGCGCGCTGTCGGTGAGGTTCTCCACCATGATGCGGTACTCGAAGGGAACGCCGAGGATCACTTCCGTCGGCATTTCCTTCTCAAGCATCACCGCGCTTGTGCGCTTGTCACCCGTGGGAAAGGCCATGCCTGTGCGTCGCGAATCCTCAAGGGGGCTGAGGGCGACGGTGCCAGCAGTAGCCTGGGCTCCGCTCTGGAGGCCAGTTGCACCGGACTCGAGGGATGCGTTGCCATCGGAATCAAGGTCGAAGCCGTCCGTGGAGGAGCTGTCGTACCGGCCAGTCGCGCAACTTGCGACACCAAGGAGAGCCAAGCCAAGCAGGAGAGCGCTCGGGCGGCCTTGGGGAATAGCCGTGGAGGCTGAGGGGGATAGAAAACGGGAGGTCATGCCAATCAAAAGCGGAAGGAGGAGGCAGTCCGAGAGGGAGGGTGGTCCGCCGAGGGACGATGGATCGTACGCCGCACGCAAGGTGCGGGGCGCTCGACTCCACCTGACAAACCTGGACAGTGGCTCGTCTCGACACGCAGGTGCCGCATACTGAGCCGTTTGAGCGACGATAACCCCGATTGGAGACACAGGGCGGAACTGGATCCGCTGGTCGGCGGCCTCGAATGACGGCCGGCTCATGTCGGCCCGCCTCCCTCGGAGGCGCTGAACGGCGTCGAAGGGCCGCAGATGATTCGCAAACAGCGGCAAGATGGACCTCGGAAGGGCTCCGATGGCCCTTTAGGCTACCGCCCATGGACATTGCAGTCATCGGAGGCGGGCCAGGGGGCCTCTTCGCAGCCATCCTCGCGGCCAAGAGATTCCCAGCAGCCGAGATCCAGGTCTACGAGAGAAATCGCGAAGGCGAGACCTTTGGCTGGGGCGTGGTCTTTAGCGATGAAACCCTCGGCAACGTGGAGGCGGCCGACCCGGAGAGCTTCCAGAAGATCCGGGCCGAGTTCGCTTACTGGACGGACATCGATACGTACGTGGCTGACGAGCTGGTTCGCTCAACAGGGCACGGCTTCTGCGGTCTCGCGCGAAGGACCCTGCTGCAGATCCTGGACGCGCGCGCGCGCGAGCTTGGCGTGAAGATGAACTACGCGACGGAGGTCACGCGGGAAGCCCTTGAGAAGACCGCCGATCTCGTGATCGCCAGCGACGGATTGAACAGCCAGGTACGAACAGGTGCCGAAGACCAGTTCCGGCCGAACATCGACTGGCGTACCTGCAGGTTCTGCTGGCTGGGCACCGACAAGCCGCTCTCTGCGTTCACGTTCATCTTCAAGCGCAACGAACACGGCGCGTGGAACATCCACGCCTACCCGTTCGAGCGCGGCGACTCATCGCTCTCGACCTGGATCGTCGAGGCGACGGAGGATACCTGGCGCAACGCTGGCCTCGAAGACGCGTCGGAGGAAGACACGGTCGCGTACGTCCAGAATCTGTTTGCGGATCACCTCGAGGGCTACTCGCTGCTGACCAACCGCTCGATCTGGCGCACCTTCCCCACTGTGTCCTGCGGCGCGTGGGTCGACGGCAAGACCGTGTTGCTCGGCGACTCCGCTCACACTGCGCACTTCTCCATCGGGTCAGGCACGAAGCTGGCCATGGAGGATTCCATCGCGCTGGTGGAGGCCCTCGCGGCGAACGGTACAGATGCCGACAGCAGCGGGGACACCGTGGACGTGCAGGCCGCGCTGGTGGCCTATCAGGCAGCGCGGAGGGTCGACGTGCTCAAGACCCAGAAGGCCGCCCAAACGAGCTTGGAGTGGTTCGAGCACTCGGACCGCTACCTCGACCAGGATCCGGTGCTGTTCACGTTCAACCTCATGACGCGCTCGAAGCGCATCACCTACGAGAACCTCGGGACCCGCGACCCCGAACTGATCGAGAGGACCCGCGTCGCTTTCGCGAAGAGCGTCGGCGCCGACCCGGAGAGCCTCCCCTGCCCCGCCTTTGCTCCGCTTACGCTGCGTGGCCTGACCTTGCCCAACAGGATCGTCGTCTCCCCCATGTGCCAGTACAGCGCGGAGGAGGGGACGCCCATGAGGTGGCACGACGTGCACTACGGTGCGCGTGCCATCGGAGGGGCGGGGCTCCTCTGGACTGAAGCCACGAATGTGTCCGATATCGGCCGCATCACCCACGGGTGCACGGGGATCTACACCGATGAGCACGAAGCTCGGTGGCGTGAGATCGTGTCCTTCGCCCACGAGCACTCTGGTGCGAAGGTCGGGATTCAGCTGGGGCACGCAGGGCGCAAGGCCAGCTACTCCCTTCCGTGGGAGGGCGACGCCCCTCTCTTAAACGACTCCGCCTGGACCACGATCGGCCCCACCGGGAGCCCGTTCCGGGAGGGCGCCCCCGCGCCGCGGGCTATGACGCGGAGCGACATGGAGCAGGTGCTTGCGGAGTTCACGCTCGCGGCGGAGCGTTCGGTGCGCGCGGGCTTCGACCTCGTCGAGGTCCACGCCGCCCACGGCTACCTGCTTTCGAGCTTCCTCTCGTCCGCGGTCAATGATCGCGACGACGAATACGGCGGGCCGTCCCTCGAAGATCGAGCCCGCTTCCCCCTTGAGGTCGTGGACGCCGTGCGCGCGGTCCTCCCCGACACCATGCCGCTCTTTGTCCGTATCTCCGCCTCGGACTGGATCGGAGAGCGCGGGCAGACGGTCGAGGACTCGGTGGCGCTTGCCAAGCTCTTCAAGGGAAGGGGCGTCGACGCCATCGACGTGTCGAGCGCTGGCAACGTGCCTGAGTCACGTCCCGTGTATGGACGCATGTACCAGGTCCCCTTTGCCGAGCGCATTCGCTACGGCGCAGACATCCCCGTGATGGCTGTGGGAGCGATCCAGGGCATTGATCATGCGAACACCGTCCTGGCGGCGGGCCGCGCGGATCTGTGCGCGATGGCGCGGCCACACCTTGAGGACCCGCACCTCACCCTCCGTGCCGCGAATGAATTCTTGGCGCCAAACCAACAGTGGCCCAAGCAATACGCGGCAGCCCAAAAGAGGCCGCCGCGCTAGAGGGACATCGCGGAGATAAACCTGCGGAGAGCAATCCGCTGAGTGAGTAGGCCGGGAGCTACCGGTCCTGGCGAAGCTGGACGTTCTCTTGGCCCATCTCACGGAGGCGAGCCTTGTCTTTCTTCAGGCGCATCGAGTGCGCCTTCGAGACGATGCTCTTCACCGAACGCCCGAGAACCTTCGCGATCTCAAGGTTGCTGAGCTTGGGGTACACCTCGCGCAGCTGGGCCAACTCCTCCGCGGACCAACGCGGCATCTTCGTCCGGGTTTCGCCGGCGGTGCGGCGGCGCATGAAGCCCTTGTCCTTAGAAAGGCAGAGCTCAGCCGCGAGGGCTTGCACGACGGGAAGTTGGCGCCCAAAGATCAGCGCGAGATCTTCGTCGGCTCGCGTTCCGTAGAGCCTCTTGAACTCCACATGAGTCTTGGTCTCGAGGGCGGTGGATTCGAGGGCCGCGGCCAACTCAACGAGCTTGGCTTCGATCGACTCGACGCTTCGCCCAATCATCCTTCCGATCAAGTCCACCTCGACGGCACCGAGGTAGCGCTTGAGTGCGGTCATCTCGTCGGCGGCCCAAGGCCCTTCCTTGAGTTGGACGTCTCGGGCAGTGAAAGCGCGACGGGCTTCAGCCTGAAGCTCATCGGTGGTGCATCCAATCTCGCGGGCGAGCACACGGTGATCTTTGCAACCGTAGTGCTCTAGGAGATGCTCGCGCGCATCGTCGTTCCATGAGAACTCGGGCGGCGTGCTCGAGGTGGCGGCGAGAGCCTCATCACTTGGCGGGGTGACGGCACTCGACGGTTCGGCGGGTGGCTGTGATTCAGGAGAAGTTCGCACGGGGAGCAAGTGTTGGGCAGGGCTTGGCAGTACGGGAAGAGCGAGGTTCTCAAGTCTATCGGCAGGAACGCGTTTTTTGATGAGTGGGGAAAATCACATCGCCTCCGAGTCGAGGATCGCTGCTCCCAAGCGGCCCCTGATGGCGTCCAAATGGGCCTTCACCTCTTTGGCAGAAGTCAGCGTGAGCAACTTCTCCACGAGCTCCGCCCCCTCCGACCGCGGAATAGCCCGGACCGCGAATTTCAGGGCAGGAAGGAAGTTAGGGGCCACGCTGAGGGAGTCGTAGCCCATTCCAGTCAGCATGGCGGCCACCGCCTCATCCCCTGCGATCTCGCCGCAGACGCATACGCTCTTGCCCGCGCGCTGCGCCGCACGGCCGATCTCCGCTAGGGCTCGAACGACGGCGGGGTGGAAGGGGTCATACAAACTCGAAACAAAGACATTGTCCCGGTCGACCGCGAGGAGGTACTGAACCAGGTCGTTGGTGCCCACGCTGATGAAGTCCACAACCTCTAAGAGGTCGTCGAGGATCCAGAGGGTCGAAGGGACCTCCACCATGATCCCGAAGGGGATGTCCGCTGCCACTTCGTAGCCCTGGCTCGTGAGCTGGAGCTTCGTCTCGTCGAAGATCTCGCAGACGCTGTGCACTTCCTCCAGCGACGAAATCATCGGCACGAGCAGGCGCACCGGCCCATGGGCACTCGCTCGCATCAGAGCACGAAGCTGCACGCGCAGGAGATCCTGCCACTCGAGGGTCACCCGCGTGCCGCGCCAGCCGAGAGCTGGGTTGGCCTCCTTCGGAGTCTTGAAGTAGGGAAGCTGCTTGTCTCCCCCAATGTCGAGCGTGCGGATCGTGACGGGCCGTCCCTTCATCGCGTCCACCACTCGTCGGTAGAGGCGGAACTGCTCTTCCTCTGACGGGAAGACGCTGCGCTCCATGTACAGGAACTCCGTGCGCAGAAGCCCAGCGCCATCGCAGTGGGTGACGTCGAACGTATCGAGATCGCGGACGCTTTCGAGGTTCACGAGTACATCGAGCTTGACTCCGTCGGGCGTGACGGCGGGCTCGGCGACGTGGGCGCTTAGCGCCCGCGTCCTAGAAGCGCGCTGATCGATGCGCTCCATAAACGCAGCCACCATGTCCTCATTGGGTTCGAGAACGATCGTGCCCGTATCACCGTCCACGATGACCTGCATGTTCTGCTCGAGACGAGCGAGCAGGTTGGGAACCCCCACCACGCAAGGGATGCCGATGGACCGTGCCAGTACCGCGCCATGGGAGAAACGCCCCCCAGCTTCGGTGACGATGGCAATGATGCGGTCGCGGCTCAGGAACGTGACGGCTTCGGGGGTCAGCTCCGCCGCGGCGATCACGACCTTGTCTTTCGTTTGCGCAAAGGTTTCCTGATCCGTTTGCATCAGCGCCTTCACCACGGCCCGCCACGGCTCCGTGACGTCGGCGGCGTAGCCACGAATCGAGTCGCCCTCTAGGCGACCCATCGTCTCCTCGAGGGTGCACACCAAGCGATCAACTGCGGCCTCTGCGTTCAGGCGCTCCTCTCGGATCGTCTGATCGACGGTTGCCCGTGCCCCTGGGTCGCGGAGGATCATCTGGTGTACGCCGAGAATGCCCGCGTCGCGCTCCCCCACGACCTTGGCTACGTCTTTCTGCCTCCGTCCGAGGACTTCGATGACCTGGTCGATGGCGACATCGAGTCGAGCGATCTCCGCGTCCGTCTCGTCGGCACGCAGGGACCAGATGGGCGCGGAGTCGAGCCGGGCTCGCACCACGTGCACTGGGCCCAGTCCGAGACCGGGCGCAACGATGATTCCTTGGATTTGAGGCATGGGTGGGAGCGACGAGAAGTGCGCCGGAACAGGACAGTCTAGCGCCCTTCGCTGGCGGTTCCTCGAACAGCTCCAAATCGCATCAAGATCGCCTGGGACAACCTCCGAAGTCCCCCTTGGGTACGCCAATCAAGCTCTTCGGCGCGAGGAGCGGCCACCCACCAAGCCGACCGGAGCCGAATACGTGTAGCCAGATGAGGGCACTCGCCGGGATCCGGAAGGCAGGCCAGTAGATGATCCACAGCAACTGATGTCGAACACGGGACAACACCACCAAACCGGCGCCAAGACCTTCGAGCGCGAAGGCAAGGCCGGCCAGCTTCTTCCTATGGGATTTCTCGCCTTTGGCGCAGCAACCATGGGCACGGCGGTCTTGACCGCCATTACCCCCGCTCCGGCGGCATTCGTCGGCAAGCTCGCAGGCATGCTCGACCAGGTGGGCCTCGACAAGGGCCCTCTCTTGATGTTCGGTGTCCTGAGCACCGCGATGGGGTTCGCGCTGTCGAAGCTCGGGAAGTCGGGCAATGGGAGCTCCGCCGCGCTCAACGCCGCAAGCTTTGCGCAGTCAAACGCCTCGAGCATTGAGCTTCAGAAGGAGATCCTCGTCTCGGTACAAGGTGAGCTTAGCGTGATCCGTGGAGAGATTGCGCGGGCCCGCCAGGAGGCCCAGGACGCGAAGGACGAAGTGGGCGCGGACGGCAACGGCGAGGGGAACGATCCTCTCTTCCGGCTTGCTGCTAGCTTGGACCAGCTCGGCGCGCAGATCGACAAGCGCATCGACAAGGCGCGCCGCGAGACGGTGGAAGCCGTGTCCAGCGTGGCGAGGACCATGGAGGTCAACGCCACCCAGCACGACGAGGCTTTCCAGAGGAGCGTCGCGGAAGTGGACTCGGTGCGCATGGACATCGCCGACCTGCGCGCTCAGCTGACGCGGGTCGCGACGGATGTAAGCTCGGCTAAGTCGTCGATCGCTGGGCTTCAAGCCCCGGTCGTCGCTCAGGCTGAGTCATCCCAGCCAGAGAGCCAGCCGGAAAGCCAGCCGGAAGGTCAGGCAGCCCCCAAGGCAGCCGCTCTCCCGATCGAGCTCACTGACGCAGCGGATCAAGAGGCGAAGAGCGAGACGGACAAGGCAGCACCTGCGGCCCCGATCCCCGCCTCCAAGCCGGAGTCCTCTGAGAGCGAAGAGCCGCAGTTCGAGGGCTTTCAGTTTGAAGCCGAGAACGAAGAAGAGGCCGCCGAGCCGGAGGCGCCGAAGCTCGGTGTCAACATGCAGAGCCTCGGCTTCCAGGAGCCGCCAGCACCGATGCCTAAGCCGAGCGAAGACCTCGGACTGATCGACCAGATGCAGGAAGATACGGCCAACAAAGGCGACGAAACACCGCCGCTCTTCCCAGACGCGTTTGACCAGAACTAAGAAACGGCATCACCCACAATAGAAAGCAGCCCGCGGAATCACTTCCGCGGGCTGCTTTCGTTGGTGCCTATCCGATCACTCAGCCGGCGGCGTCGTGCCGGCGTCAGGTGATGCAGCGTCGACCGGCTTTGGCTCAGGCGCTGGAGCCTCTGCGGGCTTGGGGGATGGCTTTGCCTTGGGCTTGGGCTGTGCCTGAGTCTTCGGCTGGGGCTCGTCCTTCTTGAAGAACGACGCAAACGGGTTGTTTGCCGGGGTCTCCGCCGCCGAGTTCAGCTTCTTGAGGTCCACGCGCTCGCCGCGATCGAAGCGATCCGATCCGCCACGGCGTGGTCCACCGCGTCGCGTGCCACCGCCGCGCGTCGATGCTCCGGCCGCTCCGTCACGACGGTAGACTCGGGACGCGGGCCCCTTGGGGGTGTTGTCCCTCGGCTGACCGCCGCCACGTGAGCCGCCTCGGCCACGCCTCGAACCGCCGCGGCGAGAACCGCCACGGGAGCCGCCGCCGCGGTGACCGCCTTCACGCTCGGGCGCAGGCACGTCCTTCAGCGAGAGCGCCATACGAGCCGAGCTGCCATCCACAATGCGAATGCGGGTGGTCGCCCCGATCGAGAGAAGCTCACGCGCGTCGCGGACGTATCGGCTCGCGAGTTCCGAGATGTGAATCATCCCGTCTTGCTTGGTGCCGACGTCGACGAAGGCGCCGAAGCTCGCAACGTTGGTCACGACCCCCTCGAGCACGCGGCCCTTTTGCAGACGAACCGGATCGATCCCGTCGGAGATGTAGTCGGGCACGCGGTTGCGACCGCGCGGATCCCGGCCGGGGAAGCTCAGCTCGCGCATGAGATCCCGCCAAGTGAACTCGTCCACCTCGAAGGACTGCCTGCGCAATCCCTTCGTTCCGCCGGGGCGACCCAGTGATTCCTCGACGCTGCCCCCCGCGCTCTCGAGAAGCTGGCGGGCGAGGGCGTACTGCTCTGGGTGCAGCGACGTGCGATCCAAGGGCTCTGGAGACTGGCGAATGCGCAGGAACGCAGCGACGCTGGTCCACTCGGCCTCGGTGAGGATCCCGTCCGCACGGATTTGCTCGCGAGACTGAATCTCGCCTGCGTCGCGCTTGTCCGCGAGGGCCTTGGCCGACTCCGGCGTCAGACCTGGCAGGTGCTCGATGACCGAGCGCGGCGCCGTATCAAAGTCCAGGCCCACAAAGGCGATCGCCGAAGCGATGGACTGGTCGAGGACGCGGCGCAGGTTGGCCTTGCTAACGAGTCGCTGCTCGGCGCCGAGGCTGAGCTGCTTGGCATCGACCTTCAGGAACTCCCCCATCGGGTCCTGGAGCCTTCGCCCCATAGTGACCGCAAGGCGGATGGGCACGGCGGCTTCCGCCAGCTCTTCCCGCGCACGCTGTCCATTCGCGTAGCTCGTGGCGCCTGCGTCGTTGACCACCATGACGGGGATCTCGGAGCCGACCGCACGGAGCGCGGTGCGCACGGCATGCCCCGCAGTGCGCGCCGACTTGCCGCTGCCCACCGCGATCGCGGCCGGGCCGTGGGGCTCGCAGAGTGCAACCAGTTCGGCGCCGAGGGTCGCCGCGTCTTTCTCTCCGACCTCGACGCGCGTGTCACCCTGGGGCACTCCGTGCATGTCGAGGAAAGCCAGCGCAAGGTCGCCCTTGGCGCTGACGTCCATGCCCGCGACGGGCAGTCGGCCGAAAAACGGCGTCAGGAGGATCTGGCGCAGGTGGGCGCCGAGGAAGCGTAGGGCCTCCGAGTCGCCGCGCTCTTTCAGCTCGAGGCGAACGTCGGCTTCCACCACCGGCATCAGACGCTGGC
Source organism: uncultured Planctomycetaceae bacterium (assembly GCA_964417955.1). Taxonomy (GTDB): domain Bacteria; phylum Planctomycetota; class UBA1135; order UBA1135; genus Saltatorellus. The sequence continues at coordinate 28,889 of CAYQKK010000034.1, read as the reverse complement.
GCAGGGCCTTGCGCGCAATGTCGTCAAGGAGAGCTTCGAACTCAGGGCGCGTGTACTTACCAAGGGAAGCGCGCACGCGGCCGATGACCTCTTTGGGGTCGAGCTCGATGAAGGTGTTGATGATCCGCTCTTTCTGGGCCTGGCGAATCGACGTAAGTCGGTGGCCTTGGAGCTGGCGCAGCGGCGCCTTCACCTTGAGCAGGTTCTTATGCCGCCCGGCCTTCTTCTCGTCGACGATGGCCTTGACCCGCAGCACGCCCTTCTTGCGAATGACGCGGCGAACGTGCCCGCGCAGGCGCGAGTCGCGGCCGATGCGGTCCGAGAGGATCCGGATGGCGCCGGCTAGGGCCTCGACGTCCGTGTGGACGCCCTTGTCCGGGACGACAAAAGGCTCGCAGAGCTTCGAGAGCTCGGCGGTCATGACGAGCTGCTCGGGCTGAGCCGTCGGCGTCTCCTGGGGAGTTTCGGTCTTGGGCGCTTCGGGGGCTGGAGCTTCCGCCGCGGGAGCTTCTGCTGCAGGAGAAGCGGAAGCCTCAGGCGCGGCGTCAAGCGTCGCCTCGTGGGCAACGACTGGCGGAGTCTCCGGTGCCGGCGTCTCGACCGGTGGTGTGACGGCCGCAGGCTCGGTCGGGGCCTCAGCGGCGGGCTCAGCGGCGGGCTCAGCGGCGGCCTCAGCGGCGGGCTCGGCTGGAGACTCCGCGGGAGCTCCAGCGGGAGTCTCTGCGGCTGGCTCGGCCTTAGACTCTGCCTCGCGCGGCTTCGCAGGACGCTCCTCCTTCGGCATCGGCTTGACGATGAGATCCGCGAGGGCACCCAGGCCCCGGTCGAGCGCGAGCTGGACCTCCGGCTCTGGACGACGGAACGGAACGTAGAGGTCCTCAAGCTCGAAGCGGTCCATGCACGTGCGAACCTCTTCGACTGCCTTTTCAGGCACGCCTTCGATGCGCTCGATGGCACGCAGCACCGTGCCGCGACGACGATCGAGCTCTTGCAGCTCTTCGCGCCGCAGTGCAACTCGCCGCACATGCACCTCGGACATGGCCCCGGTGCGGCCCCGTCGGAAGCGGCCAATGAAGGGAGCAGAAAGCCCCGCGTCGAGCATCTCGAACACGGCCTGCATAGAGGGCACGTCGGTGGAGAACTCCTTCGCGAGGGTCTCCAGGATGGGTTGAGCAGTCACGCTGTTTTCTCTGTGGCGCTAGGCCTCTGTGGCGCTAGGCGAACCCAGCTAGCCGTTCGGAACCGAGGCGAAAGCGCGTCGGGACCAAGGTGAATTGGCAGTGCACCGCGACTCAACGGTCACCGGTCCGAGGCATGCTCGGAACCGAATCACCGTCGACAGAGGCGGCCCACTCGAATAGCGAAGCCACCAGCCCGGTGGGGCTGGTGGAATCCGTCCCCCAGGAATACCAAAAAACGGCGCGGCGGGGGGGAGCTCAGGCAGGCAGTTCGAAGATGGACACGCGGGTCTCCTCCGCGAGGAGCCCTGCGCCGTCTGAGACGCTCCAGGCAACTTTCTCATCGAGCCCAGGAACGGTCCAGGCTCCAAGCTCGCGGCCCGTGAGCGCGTCAAGGGCGCGCAGATGCGCACGCCGCTCGACGTAAACCTTGCCGCTGTCCGCTGTGATCGAGACGTCGGGTAGGTCGTCGACGGGCTTCGTTTCCAAGATCGAATACCACAGCGGTGTATCTCCAGCGGCCGCCGTGGAGCGAACCGCCACGAGGCTCAGCGTATCCCGCGGCCCTTCATCAGGGTGGGACGCGAGCCGCATCATGAAGTCCATGCGCTGATCCGACTCCAGGATCGTGTCGAGCTCGGCGGTCACGAGGACCACCGAGTCCTCGGTCGCACCGATGCCTCGGATGACGGGAAGCGAAAGCGCCACGACGTTGCCTTTGAAATTGCCGGTCTTGGCGTCGAGCCGGATGACGCCGTACTTGCCGCTGTCGGTATTGGAGACCACGACGAAGATGGCGTCCCCAAGGCGCGCCACGTCGTGATAGCGCTCACCCTCGCGGCCATAGGCCCACGCCTCCGTCAGCGTCAGCGTGTCGAGGGCCCAGACCATTCGAGCGTTGCTGCACACGACGGCGTCGCTCGCGACGATCGCCGAGTCAAAAGACTGAATGTCGGCGGCTTCGAGGAGCTCGCCGTCCGCCACGGACATGCGCACCAAGCGGTGACCCCCTTGGCTCGGCCCAAGGACGATGACCTGACCCTGCTGGCCGATGCCGGCTCCGAACCCGCGGCCGTAGCCCACTTCGCACGGGGCGTTCCAAAGCCGCTCGCCCGTACTTCTGTCGAACGCGCCGAGCTTGCCCGGAATCACGTCGTCAATCCACTTGCCGCCGGCGGGCGGATCGTAGCCATGGAGTAGAACGGGGCCCGAGGAGCTAAAGGCGATCCCATCGATCTCGGTCTCTAGCTCACGGCTCCATCGCCTCTTCGCGGTGCTGGTCATGGGGAAATGGTAACGATGAAGCCGAGCACTTTCGTGCCCAGGGTGCTATTCATCTCTGCTGACCAGCGAAGAGACAGCCCCATGACCCCACTTCAAGTAGAACCCGGCGAGGCGCCACGGACCGTGCGCAGCGCCGATGGCCAGATCCTCAAGGTTCCCGCCGACTGGGCGCTCCTGCCCCCCGGCGACGCCGCGGCGACTCGCCGCGTGAAGAAACAGGGCCCCCACTGGGTGGTTTCGGAGAAGCGCGGCCGCAAACGCTTCGGCCGCGGCGTCTGGGCCCCTGAGGAGACCATTCAGTCGGTCCAGGCGGCCCTCCTCGTCGAGCGCCAGGATCCCGCCTACCAGCGCAAGCTGGATGCGGCGAAGGCGCGACGCGACCGCGATCAAGCCGCCTACGTCGAGGAGTTCTTCGACGAGGTGCTGCGCTTCCTCGACTTCCCGCTGCAGTACGACGACCTGGCGCGACGGCTCAGTCATGCGGTGACAGCCCACGCGACCCCGGTCGGCAGCGGCACCGTGGCACGGACGAAGCGCATCTCCACGGACCGCCGCGCCGAGGCCGCCGTGATCGCCTGGATGCGGCATCAGACCACGGCCTACGACTCGCTGCGCATCGCTCGCGTGAAGGGCAGGCGGCGCGAGGTCCGTCGCGAGCTCGCCCAGCGCTCTAAGGAGCTCCTAGGCGATTACCGCCGCGGAATGAGCGTCGAGCTCACTCGTTGTCCCCTCGCGCGCGCCCTGGAAGGCGCCGATAGCTAATCCCCATGGACCGTGTGGGATCACCGGACGCGGAGTCCTGGCACGAAGCCGGCCACGGACTCATCGCGCACCTCCTCGGCGGCGAGGTTCAGGTGCTCACCCTCGAGTCCGATGAGGATGCATTCGAAGGTCGCGCGACGATCCTGTGGCCCGCCGCTTCCCCATCGGAGTCCGCGAGAAGGTCCGCGCTCACCGCCCTCGGCGGTCCGCTCGCCGAGCTGATCTTCCGCGGCGAGGTCGAGCTAGATGACCCCAACCTCGTGCGCGCATGGGACGGCGATTGGCAAGAGGTCGAGCGCTGTGCCGAAGTCGTCCAGCCCGATCCGAACCTCCGCACCAACATCATCCAGCGCTGGATCCACGAGGTCGATCGCCAGCTGCGCACGGCGCGCTCCGAGGAAGTCCTCGCGCGTATCGCCGACGCGTTGGACGCCCACGGGACCCTGGACGAAACGCTATTCGAAGAGTGCCTCTAGCTGAGCTCGCTCAAACGCCGAACTGGCGCAGGGAGTCGTGGTCGCCGTTGATGCGAATCGGGGCAATAGGGCTCACGGTACTGCCGATATCCACGCCGATCTCACGCAAGCCCTGGTGAAACTGGCGCGTGTTACTCCAGAGCCGCGCGCGGCCCTCGGGTTCACGTGCGAGGATTTCGAGGTTCTTGGACACGGCGCGGACCATGGGAAGCGGGCTGCCGGCTGGACTCCAAAGGGCGCGCGCGACCTTGGTGGACGTGGGTCTTGGTCACCTATCGTTTGGGCGTCGCGTCTCCACGCTTTCCCGCGGGGAGGCGCAGCGGCTCGCACTGGCCGTGGGGTAGGGTGCGGCCACGCCCGGCACGCTGTGCCTCCTGGATCAACCGGTACAGGGCTGTCGTAGACCGATCTTCTAGCCTTGGTGGAGACACTCCGCGAGGCCGCCGCGAGCGGCACTCTGTTCCTAGCTGCAGCGCACCGCTCGACCTTGCGGGACTGCGCCTCAGCCATTCTGGTACCGAGCTGACGGCCGGCGTATTGGGTCTTTCCGTGCACTCGGGCTCTCTGCGCACCAGCACTGGACCCTGACCTAGCCGGCGCAGCGTTCGGCCTATTTTCGTGCGCATCGACGCCGAATCTGTCCCTGGGCGCTACGATCGCCAGCTGGCTACCCATGGTATTCTCAATCGGCTTCATAGGCGCACTGTTCTTGGCGGCTCTGCTGCAAGAGCCGCTTCAGGTCCCGTCGGACGAGGTGCAAGCGAGTCTACGGCTCGAGATCCGAACGCGTTGGAGTGCTGAGTATGCGAAGAAGAGTCGCGGGCGCAGGCTAGAGCTTGCGGACCTCCTTTCATCGGCAGCGAAGGTCGAAGTCGATTCTGCGACCCGGTTCGTTCTGCATGAGGAAGAGCTTCTGATTGGCGCTGAGGCGGGTGAGGTGGAGCGGTCCGCCCTGCTGGGTGCGCGGATGGAAGCTGAGTTTGCTGGATGCGACGCCCACATACCGCTGGGGCAAGGACTCAGTGAATGGATGCGCATGTCGCGGCAATCGGAGAAGTTTGCGAGCGTTGCTAGGGAGGAGCTCGCAGCGGTCGCCGCGCCTAGTCGCAACCTACAGCTTGGGCTCCTCTGGGATGCGATTCGAGGGGAGGCTCGTAGCTCCTACCGTAGGCGAGCTGGGCTTCGAGCAAGGACCTGCCTCCTCAATGGGCTTCGATCGGGCGGCGTACTGGCACCACAAGAAAGGTCGGCAGCGCTCGAGGCTTTGGTGCGCTGCGAACAGGAGATCGAAAAGGCTGACGGCAAGGCTGGACGCTACACGCTCTACGCCGGACGCTGGTTCGTCAGTCGAAGGGACGGGGCCATCGCACAGATAGTGATCGATGCTCGGGGCAAATTGCTCTCGGTGGAGGTCGTGGACAGTCTGGGAGCGGATCGCGTGCCGCGCTCAAAGCGGTCAAGGGCACCGAAGCTACGGCGGAAGTCCGGAGCTGGCGTCCAATGCGCCAAGCTCTTCGCGGAGGGCTCCGATGCTGGGCCCCAGCGTCTACGCGTTGAGCGTGACCGGTTGTTCGTTGCACCGGAGGACTCCAAGGGCAGCGCAGCGAGCGGCGCGCCCAGTCACTGGGAAGGGGTGCGGGACGATCAACCGGAGGGCGGCTTGATGGCCCTGGGCCACGCGCGCCTCGCCCTTCGAAATGGCCTCCACGAAGAGTGCCGAAGCGCCCTGCGCAGTCTTGGGGTGCTCAACGCCGCGTCAGCAGAGCTTAGGCGCGGGGGAGACGAGGTTGCAGCCGGCCTAGGCGTGCTGGAGTATGCGCTTCAGGCCAAGGGCACGAAGGTCGGAGATGGTGAGTGCTGGACGCTTGCAAGTGAAGCCTTGGCTAGCGCCAGGGCGCGCTGGTCAAGATCTGGCTACCGATTCGGTCGCGAGCTGGGGGCTGAAGAGCCGCTCCGAGCCGGCGACATCCTTCAGTTCGAAGAGGCGCGATTCGTGCGCGGGAGCAGCGACTTCGTGGCGATGCCCCATCACACCGCGGTGATCGCCAAGGTGCTGCGCGGAAGGAACGTCGTGATCATTCACCAGAACTTCGGTAGCGGACCAAAGTTGGTCAGCGAGCTGACCCTAGACCTAGGGACGAAGACGTCCGGCACGCTGAAGGTCTTCCGGCCGATCCCCGGAGAGTAGAGCCGTTCCCCAGCGTTCCCACGGTGACGAAACAAAAACGCCCCCGTGGGTATACCGTCACGGTCACTTCGCCGCCACGAGCATGGGCTGACTAGGTTGGTTCAGAACTGTCGGCGTACGTTCGCCGCAGCTCAGGTCGCTTGGCGGCGTAATTGAGGGTTCAAGATTCGTGGCGGCGGAGTGACCGTGACGGTACCCCGAGGGGCTGCCCGACCCGTGCCCCACTCTTGAGCTATAATTCCGGTGTAGGCAGCTCGCAGCTAAAGGACGTAGCCTCACCTTCGAAAGTGACATCTCGCCGCTTTCGGTCTACTGAGTTGCCCAAGCCAAACCGGCTTGAACTCCAGTTCACTTCGCCCGAACCCTATGCTGATGCTCCGAACTCTCGCGACCACGATAGCCTGCACATTCATCGGAATTGTCACTGCAAGGGCCCAGGTGCTACGCGTAGCCCCGGACCAGGAGCTCACCGCGCCGAGGCCGGCCGGCGCGCCCTCCTTTGCGGCGGATGGCCGCAGCAATGGCGAATGGCTCGCTGTGTACTCCCAAGCCGAGCTCCACGCGAGGGACCCCCTAGCCTTCCAGCAAGGTGCCGTGCACCTCTATCGCGACGACGGCGGTAGCTGGCGGAGAACCCAGAGTCTCTGGTCTCCCTCCTTCTTAGGCACACCGACCTTCGGTCGTTCGATTGCATTCGGCGGCCCCGGCGAGCTCTTCATCGGCATGCACACCGAGGCGACGAACGGACCCTTCGCCGGAACCGTGTTTCGGTACGAGCTGAACGGGGGGACCTGGAGCTACGCGGGGCGGCTCGATTCATCGCTATCCGCAGGCCTATTCCCTGGGTCATTCGGCGAGTTCATCAGCTATCGCGATGGCAGGCTTCTTGTGCTCGAGCCCGATTACAAGGAGGTCTCAACCGAAGCATTCGGCAGGCTTCACACTTATGAAAAAGTCGGGGGCGATTGGACTCTCATGTCCATCCTTGCGCCACCAGCTGGCTCAAACGCCGGCGGCCACTTCGAGAACGTCATCGATACTGGAGACCAGATTTTCATTCCGATGCGTTCGCCTCACAGGGTTTTGGTCTATCGGCTCCAGACCGGAAGCTGGTCGCTGGTGCAGACGATCCCAGAGCCAACTTCCGATCTTACTCCGGCTATCCGTTTCGGTGACCAGGTCGCTTACTCGGAAGGAGTGCTCGCTGTCTCGGATCGACGGGGCAGCGGCAACACTAGCCCCGGTCGCGTTTACATCTATGAGAGGATTGGAGGTCAGTGGACTCGCACGCAGACCCTCCGCTCTGGCTCATCGGAGACCGACAACTTCGGCAAGGGGCTAGCGATCAGCGGCAATCGACTGCTCGCGGGAGTCCCGCTCCACCACTACAACGTCGCACCAGGAGAAGCTCCCGCCGCGTGGCTGTATGAGAAGCAAACTGGCGGTGAGTGGACTCACGTTGCGCTGCTGGAGTCCGAATTGTCGAGCTTCCAGGCCGTCTTCGGTGACGATGTCATCTTGGGCGAAGGCTACGCCATGGTCGGAGACGTCTTGGGAGGTGTCGCCGCCTTCGAGAATGCTGGCACCATGAGCATCTACACCCTCCCCATTGGGCGCGCGTTCTGCGAAGGAACAGGGCTTGGCGGTCAGCCTGGGCCGGAGCTGTCGCTCACAGGCGCGATCTACCTCGGATGTGAGAGCGTCACCGCCAACGTCAGCAGAGCCGCCGAGTTTGACTCCCTTACGGTGCTGACCAGCTTGCGATTCAGAGACGCTACGGTGCTCTCGGGCCACGCGCAGGGACTCTGCCTTGGGCGACCATGTTTCCTGAGCGCTGGCCCACAACCGGTCAACGCGGGAACGTCCGGCCCCTTCGAGTGCGCTCTGTCGGGCGTCTATCCAGTGGCCCCCATGTCCGGAACCACCGTTGCGTTCCAGGCAGTACTCTCGGGCGCCACTGGGACGGCAGTCTCGAACGCGATCGCCGCGACGATCCCCTAGCGACCGTCGTTGACTCCGGGATGGCGTCGTGAGGATGGCTGCATCCTTGGTGAGCTGGCTGAGCCGCGGCACCTGCCCAGCGCGCCCGCCCTATGACTCACCACCGCCGTCACCTTCCCGCCATCGCGTTTGTGGCGGCCTCGAGCCTTGTCTATTCCAGATATACCGTCACAGGTACACCGCCGCCACGAGCATGGGCTGATCCGGTTGGCTCGAAGCCCGTGGCGTGCACTCGTCGAAATTCGAGTTCCAAGTCAACATCGTTACTCGGTCTGGTTTCGTGGCGGCGGAGTGACCGTGACAGTACCCGACTCGGAACGCTGGACGAAACGCTCTTCGAAGAGTGTCTCTAGCTCAGCTCGCTCAAACGCCGAACTGGCGCAGGTGGTGATCGATGTGCTTGGCGGTCAAGAGATCCCACTCGTCGGGAGTGAGCTTGCCGAAGAAGGGATGGGCCGCCGTCGGCATCCCGGGGGCGCCCCGACGATGGAACTCCTCGATCCCTGCTACTAGATCCGTCTTTCCCTTCTCCACCTTCTCCGGACTGACGTCGCCGGCTTTGAAGATGAAGCGTGGATCCGTCGGCCCGTTCTTGGTGAACGGCTTCCCGGGCTTGATGAATACGGCCTTCGCAATGCGCCCGAAGAGGCGGCCAACGAGGGAGCGCGAGAGCTGAACGGTGCCCAAGGGGACGCCGAGCGCCGCGTTGCAGTGGGCGAGCATCTCCTGCACGTTCATCTTGCCCCATTCCGGCTGCGTTTCCGGGGTCAGGGACTCGATGCGGGCGGCGAAGTGCTGGATGGAGGTATGACCGAAGAGCGTTTCCATGGCCTTCTTGTCGCCTCCCCCACCGAACCGCGTCAAGGGCGGGACGGGATTTGCCGCGCCGTATCTGTCATGCTGGTCGCCATGCTAAATGCACTCATCGTGTTCTTCCCCTTGGCGCCGATGCTGGTGGGAGCGGTCACCCACACGGACCCAGTTCCCGAGAACCCAGAGCTGCGGACCCTCGCGGACGGGCTTGGGTTCCTGGAGGGCCCGGTCTGGGTGCCGTCCGAGGGTGCCCTGGTGTTCAGCGATATCCCGGGCAAGAAGCTCATGCGATGGAGCGAAGCGGACGGCGTGACTGTGCTGACGGCCGCGAACCATCCCAATGGCGCGGTCCTCGACGTGGATGGAACGATTCTCTCTTGCGAGCATGGTTCGCGCAGCATCGTGCGCCGGAGTCCGGATACGGGTGAGCTACTGGCGGTGATCGTCGAGGGGCCCGAGGGCCAGCGCTTCAACTCGCCGAATGACCTCGTGCTCCAGAGTAACGGCGCGATCTGGTTCACCGATCCTCCGTGGGGTTTGGTGGGTCAAACGAAGGGGCGCGAGCTGCGTTGGAACCACGTGTTCCGGTGGGACCCGGTCTCGAAGGTCGCTATGCCTGCCTTCAGCCACTTCTCCATGCCGAATGGGATCGCACTGTCCCCCATGGAATCGATCCTGTACGTCTCCGACACGGGCGGGCATCGTTCCCATCCCTATGAGCCGCTGCGCACCGGGCCGGCGACCGTGACCGCCTACGGGCTCAGCGGGTCAGACTTAGAGTTCGGCCCCCTTTGGCGCCGCGAGACCCTTTCCGACGGCATGTGCGTGGACGCACGGGGGCGGCTCTACCTGACGGGGGCGCCCGGCGTGACGATCTGGGGGCCGGACGGGCGCCGGATCAGTGAGATTGAGGTGCCGGGGTCGACGACGAACGTGTGTTTTGGGGGTGCAAGCGGCTCGACGCTCTTTGTGACGGCCGGCAAGGCGCTGTTTGCCATCGACGTAGCCGCTGTCGGAAAGCCCTAAGACAGACGCGCCCCCGCTGCGAGTTCGCAAGCGGGGGCGCGCCCTGAGAAGCTCTAAAAGGAGACTAGTTCTCCATCAGCTTCGCAGCGATGCCGGCGGGCACGTCGCGATACATCTCGAGTTCCATCGAGAAGTTGCCGCGGCCCTGGGTCGAGCCGCGCAGCGCGGAGCTGTAGGCGAACATCTCGGCGATCGGCACGATGGCGCGCACGAGGCGGATGTCACCGAGGTTCTCGATCTCGGCGATCTCGCCGCGACGGGAGTTGAGGTCACCCACAACCGAACCAACGAACTCTTCCGGCACCGTGACCTCGACCTTCATGATCGGCTCAAGGAGAACGGTGTTGCCCTCAATGGCCTGGCGGAAGGCCAGGTTGGCTGCGGCGCGGAACGCCATCTCGCTGGAGTCAACGTCGTGGCTCTTACCGTCGTAGAGACGAGCCTTCGTGGACACGAACGGGATGCCGGTGTTGCCGCCGGTGAGGAAGTTGTCGCGCAGACCAGCCTCGACGCTCGGGATGTACTCCCGCGGAACGTTGCCGCCCTTGATGGCGTCGACGAACTCGAAGCCGTTGACGTCCTCGTCGTACTCGATGACGGTGTTGATGACAGCGAACTGACCCGAACCACCGGACTGACGCACGTGACGCGCGACCATGTCGACCGGCTTCTTGATGCGCTGCTTGAAGGCCACCTTCGGACGACCGGTGCGCACGTCGCACTTGTAGTCGTTCTTGATGCGGTTGACCATGATCTCCAGGTGGAGCTCGCCCATGCCCGAGATGATCAGGTCGCCCGTCGCCTCGTTGGTGAACGCCTTGAAGGTCGGATCCTCACGCATCATGCGGCCGATGATCTCGGAGAGCTTGTCGCGGTCGCCCGCGCTTTCCGGCTCGAGGGACATCGAGATGACCGACTCGGGGAAGGTCATCTTCATCAGCTGGATCTGGTGGTCGTCGTCACAGAGCGTGTCGCCGGTCACCGTGTTCTTGAGACCAATGATCGCGGCGATGTCGCCAGCGGGCACCGAGTCCACGGCCTCACGCTTGTTGGCGTGAACGCGCACGAGGCGGCCGATACGCTCGGTCTTGCCTGTACGCGGGTTGGCCAGCTTCGAGCCCTTCTCGAGGAGGCCCGAGTAGACGCGCACGAAGGTCATGTCGCCCGTCGGCTCGGCGACGGTCTTGAAGGCCATGAGGGAGACCTTCTCGTCGACGACCGGCTTGCGCGTGATCTTCTCTTCCTTGCGCGGCACCGTGCCTTCGATCTCGCCGATCTCGATCGGAGCGGGAAGGAAGTCGATGGCGGCGTCGAGCACGAAGCGCACGCCCTTGTCCTTGAGCGCGGAGCCCGCGAGGACCGGAACGCACTTCATGGCGATCGTCGAGAGGCGCAGGCCCGCGATGATCTCTTCTTCGGTGAGCTCTTCGCCCTCGAAGAACTTGTTCATGAGCTCGTCGCTGCCTTCGGCGGCGGCTTCGATCATCTTGCCGCGTGCTTCTTCAGCTGCGGCCATGTGCTCGTCCGGGACCGGGCCTTCCATGTACGTCTTGCCGGCGTCCTTGGAGGGATCGACGAACTCGATGTACTTCATGCGGATGAGGTCGACGAAGCCGACGAACTCTTTCTCCGCGCCGATGGGCAGCTGGATCGGAACCGGGTTCGCGCCGAGGCGATCCTTGATCGTGCCGACCGAGAATTCGAAGTTCGCGCCGACCTTATCCATCTTGTTGATGAAGCAGATCCGCGGCACGCCGTAGCGGTCAGCCTGGCGCCAGACCGTTTCCGACTGGGCCTCAACGCCCTGCTTGCCGTCGAACACGGCGACCGCGCCGTCGAGGACGCGCAGGGAGCGCTCCACCTCGACGGTGAAGTCCACGTGACCCGGCGTATCGATGATGTTGACGACGTGGTTGTTCCACTCGCAGGTGGTCGCAGCCGACTGGATCGTGATGCCGCGCTTCTGCTCCTCCTCAAGGAAGTCCATCGTCGCGCCGCCGTCGTGCACCTCGCCCATCTTGTGGACGAGACCTGTCAGGAACAGGATGCGCTCGGTGACCGTGGTCTTGCCGGCATCGATGTGTGCCATGATCCCGATGTTGCGCTTCAGCAGGGGATCGTTTTTCTTGGCCGCGTACGTGCGCGGGGAGACGTCTTTTTTCTCCACTGTAGTGCTCATCGGAACTCGTGAAAGCGCGGTTGGGTGCGCTCGGCGGTCAGCGCCGCATCACCTGGGGACCAGGCCGCGACGGAAATCATGGATCGCGCGCGCGGGTCTCCCTTGGTAATAGGGAAGCCCAGAGGCCTGGGTTGCCAGGCCTCCCGCACGGGAATAGAGCCGACAAGGGTAGTTCCACGGGTGTCCCCGTCAAGAATCGCTCTCTGAAGAAAGAGAGAAGAAAGCGAAAGAGCTCCGCCGGGCCCCTTACTGGGATGCTGAGGGGGGTGGCCCTGAACTGGCTGGACGGTTCCGGCCGAGCTTCTCGTGGGCCGCCACGAACTCATGGCTGGCGAAGGCCGCCATCAGGGACAAATCCCCCGCCAGGACCGTTGCAGCGATGATCTCGGCGAGGGAATTCGCCTTCCCCGCCCCCTCGCAGCCGAGGATCCGCAGGCACTCCGCCGCAGTGCCCTGGCCGCTTCCGCCCCCCACCGTGCCCACAAGCATGGTCGGGAGGGTCACGGAGGCGTGGAGGTCGCCCTCGTCCGTCACGTCGAAGTCGAGGAGCCCCGTCGAGCACTCCGTCACGTAAGCGATGTCCTGCCCACAGGCGAGGAACACGGCTGCGATCGTATTGGCGGCCTGGACCGTCCAGTTCTGGGTCCCCAGCTGGGCGTAGCCCACGGCGTAGGTGCGCAGGACCCGCACAAGGGCCTCCGGGCTGGTGCGAGCCTTCTCCGCGAGCACGCCGCGCGGAATGATGGCCTCCGCGATCACGCTCCGGCCGCGCCCCTCGACCATGGCCCGGGCGTTGGCCCGCTTCTCGACGTCTTGCCCGTGGACGAACCGCTCGACGGCGCCGGTGCGCTCGCCAAGGTCCTTGGAGCAAAGCTCAGCCCCATGGGCCGCCATATTGATGCCGATGGCGTCGCCAGTGGTGAAGAGCAGGCGCAGGAGTAGGCGGCGTCCGAGTACCTGGGTTTCCAGCCGAGAGAGCGCGCCGTGCCGAGTGATCTCCGCCACGAGTGCCTGAAAGCGCTCTAGGCTGGCCTCCGCCACCTTCGCGGCCTCCAGCGCTGCCATCGCACTCGCGTAGACAAGCATGGGATGCTGGGACAGCTCGGACTGAGTGACCCTGGCCGTCGCTCCCCCACCGGCGGCGAGGAGCCCCATGCCCCGGGAGGTCGAAGCGACAAGGGCACCCTCGGTGGTCGCCATCGGGACGTAGCAAGAACGAGTCCCGGCTTCACCGTGCACGAGCAGCGGCCCCGCGAGCCCCACCGGCACCTGGGCCCAACCGACGAGGTTCTCGACGTTGCCCTGGGCCGCGGCGTTGGGCACCAGCTCGCGACCAAGGAACGGGAGCGAAGTGCCCGCGGCCTTCTCTGCGGCTTCTCTGCGCGCGCTCACCCAGGCCCCATCAAAGTCCTCCCCGCGGGATCCGCGGGGGAGCTTTGGCAGTCTCGCCGGATGCGCTGCGCTGTCGTCGTCTGATCTCTCTTGCATGGCGACCCAATTCCAGCAACTACCTGCCAGAAGGTCGATCTAATTCGTCGAGCGGGTCAGCCCCGCTTCTCGCTACCTGCGCCCTTTGAACAGATAGGGAGCTTTGCCGATGATTAGCATCGCGTCATCGTCTGTGCCGACCGGATGGCAGAACCGTTCGACGACGGTTTCGTCGTCGTAGGTGAGTCGGAGGGTGTATCCCTCGAGGCTGTACCTGCCCTGGGTCGGCGGCGCTTTCGACGAGGTGACTCCCGACGAGCGGCTGCCACCGAATTCATGGTCGAAGGATGCGCTGAAGAAACTCGACGACTCGAACTTCCCGCTCCGGGTCAGAGTGATCGTCTTCGTTCCGGCAAAGCTGTTCCTGCTTGATCCGGTGGAACCGCTCGAACCGTAGAGGTAGGTATAGCGCCCGCGGAGTCGCGTGGGAGGAAGGGGCTTGAGTACGATCTTGTTTGCGCGTCCAATGTCGACCTCTCTCACGACTTCACGGGCAGTTTCCGGACCCGGTCTACCATCGCTGTCGTCGGCGGGTCCGAAGACGACGCGACCCTCGGTCTCGTCAATGAAACCGTACCGATCTTCTGTTCGCAGTACGAGTCGGGCTTCGGCGCGGTCTCGTTCTCGCTTGATCTCATAGACGCCAACGCGGGTCGGAGAAGCCTCGCGCAGGGCCGCCCAGTCGATCGCATCGATCCGACCATCAGCGGGCACCTCGGTCGTGAAGCGGCCGTTGGGAGAGAGGACTAGGTAGTCGTAATCGATGACCACATCCATCCCGCCCGACAGGTTGATCTGGTTCCGCATCGTGGAACTGAACGTCACGAGGCTCACTCGGTGGATCGAATTCCGCGGTTCGAGCGGATCGAAGATGGGGTCCTTCGCAGACCTGAAGCGCAGCGCGCGCATGAACGCCCTCAGCTCGCTCTTCCGCTCGCGCTCTTCTACGCCATCCGCTGTGCTGATGTAGAGGGCGACCTCGATGCCGCGCCCCGGCTTCATCGCGAAGGCGCGAGCTTCGATGTCCTTGCGAACTCCCTTCAGGCGTGCCGAGCTGCCCACGTAGGCGACGGGGTAGCCCTGCCGGGCCTCCCTTACGGTGACGTCGTCGGCCTCGACCTCAAGACCGAAGCTCTCTGCGCTGAGCGCCTTGATCGCGACTTCGGGCAGCTGCCTCCGAGTTCCCTCCGTTCGAAACAGAGCGATCTGGGTGACTTCGTTGTCCTCGCCCGTGTGCTGCAGATGAAGGTAGGGCTTGTCCAGCTCCACCTCACCGTCCTCGACGGAAGCGAGGACTTCCCATCGGCGTGGCACTCGAAAGCGCGCGTCCCCCGCCTGGCGGACGCGCGCATCGAGCAGGCGTCGTCGGTCCCTCCCAGCAGGGTCAGCAGCAGGGTCAGCAGCAGGTTGAGTAGCAGGCCCAGCCGTAAATCCAGCCGTGGATTCAGCAGCGCTCGACGGCGCCACCAAGAGCACGGCCAAAGAGAGTCCCCAGATCCACATCAAGAAGAGCGGTCCGCGATGCGCTCGACGCTCTTCTCGATCCGGCGCACGCTTTCAAGGAGCTCCGCCAGGCTCGCCGATTCGCTGCCTCCGACTCCTGAATCTCTGCGAGTCGAAGTCACTCCGTCGCCAGTGCTGCCTGCGATCGCGTCGCGCTGGTCCAAGACGGCGTCTCGGAAGGCGGGCGCGTCGACGACGCCTACGAGGTGAGCCCCACCGCCACCTCCGACGTTCTGCCCAGCGGTCTCAACGTGCAGGCGAGCGATGCCAAGCCAGCGCAGTAGCGGGCCCTCTGTCATTGTCAGATCTTGAATCCGATCTAGCGGCACGTTCTTTTCCATGCGGAAGAGATAGCCGCGCCGGATCTCCAGCGACTTGTCGGTCAGCTTGGCGGTGAGGCGCTCGAACTGCTTGCGGTGGAAGCTCCAGCCAAAGATGAGCCAGACTGGCATCAATGGGATACCGACAATCGAAATGAACAGCACGAGCTGGGTGCTCAGCATCCAGTACCGGACCAGCTTCTCGTCGAACGTCGCTTCGAGTATCACCTTTTCGTTTCGCATGTTGAACCTCGTCTGGACGCGGCGCGACGGGCACGAGTCATCGCGCTCTCACTGCCGGGGGAGCCACGAAGATAGCACCTCAGCTGGCATCTGGCCTTGCATTGGTGCCCGAGTCAGAAGGTGTAGCGCAGCCCTAGCAGCAAGGACAACGACGAAGGGCTTCCGTCGATGCTCACGCGCTCGCCCGCGCCCGTCAAGATCGAGTCGCCACTGGCGCCCGAGTGAACGAATCGAAAACCCAGCGACGCATCGAGCTCCTCGGCGAGCCGAGCATCTGCTCCGGCGATGATCTGAAACGCGAGTCCACCGGCCCCGTCCCTGCGGACGGCGGCCGCTGGCGAGGAACCGCCCTGACTGATGCAAATCTTGGTGGCGTAGCCGAGGCCCGCACCAAAGTAGGGCCGGAGGAAGTCCAGCGTGTCGACTCTGTGAATCCAGTTGATCATCACCGCATCCCAGCGTGCCGTCGCGTCCCCCATCACCGCAGTGGCTCGCCTCAACTCCAAGTCAGAGCGAGAGCGCGTGATCTCAAGCTCGACCGATTTTTGGGGACCCGTTCGCCACCCGATCGCTCCACCTATCTGCTCGACATCGTCGCCATCGCTCGTGCCAGAATCGACAAAGTCCGACCCCACTAGCCTCGTATCGAGGGAGCTGTTGAGCCCAAAGCCCCCGAGCACCTTGACGTAGCTGGGAGTGAATTCGCTGACACCTCGCGCCGTTGACCCCAACGGTGAAGGATCCCGGCGAGAGGGATCCAGCGAGGATGGACTCAACACGTAGGAGGTCGGTGTCGCGCAGGAAGCGAAGAGGGCAGACACCACGAAGAGTGCAGCCCCCTTCTGTGGGAGTCGGTGGGTCATGGCTAGGCGTGGGAAAACTGGGGGCAGTACGAGTCGAGATCGTCGCGAGACAACTACTTTGCTCTACCCATCCCCCTCACCGCAGTTTCATTGCCGAAGGGCTAGAGAAACCGCGCGCTTTGAACGGGGCTCCCGAAGCGCTGGATCGTCCGCGAGCCATCGCTGCGGCGAATGCCCATCGCCGCTTCGCCGGCAAGGGCATGGGTCGCGTCGAGCACCTTCTCCAGGATCAGCGGATCCGCGGCGGTGCCATCCTCGATCTCCGCCCCCAAGATCTCTTTCGCGAGTTCCGCGCTGGAGCGTGGGTCAGGCCCTGCCGCTTCAACCTCGCCTTCAACGGGCATCGCCCCTTCGACGTAGGGGTGCCGCACTATCTGGCAAAGGTAGGTCGTGATATCGGGTGCGAACTGCAGTGGCTTCGTCCAGTTGGTTGCGTGGACCCAAAGGACTTGCTGGGAACGATGCTCGGTCACCGCGCCCAAGATCGATGGATCTTCAAGGGCTGAGACGCTCCACACCACCACCAACGAATCAGGGGAGAGCTCGGCGGTCCAAGGTTCCATCGGCAACTCAAGCGCCTCCGCCGCGGCGGTACCTAAAATCTGGCTGCCACGGTCAGGCGCAGCCACGACCCGCGCGGGGCGCCGGTCGGCTCGCTTGAGTACGTCTGCCACCCCCAGAACACCCTCCTTCATGAGTGCGGGTGAATCGACGACAAACGCGTAACGTCCGTGCATCGGATCGTCGTAGCCCGCTGAAGACTCGTGCAGCAAGAGACTGCCGTTGAGAACCGCGTGCCAGGCGGTCAGCGCGTTGCCCTTGAGCGACAACTTCCCGCCGATAGCGTCGGCGCGAACGACCATTGAGTCGAGGCTCGACCCAACTCCCACGATGTTCGGGTCGTCCGAGGTGACGAGTTGCTTAGCCCTTCCACGTGCCTCCTCCACGTCGCCGGTCATCAGCGCGTTGAATCCGATCAGGTAGGCCACATAGGGGACATCCTCGGCGGCTCCCGTCGCGCGCAGAACCTTGAGTGCATCTGCGTTCAGCGCAAGGTCCTCCAGCGAGACGGACAGCTCAAGGGCTATATCAACGGACTTCGGATCGATCCCGTGGGCCCTTGCCAAGACGGTCGCACTGATCCCCGGCAGGCCCTGCTCGTACAGGGCATAGCCCGCGTCGAAGAGCGCCTTCAGATCGTTCGGCTTCTTCCCCGCGCCTCGGAGAGCCTGGGAAAAGTCCGCTGCGCCGAGCATCTGCGCGGCCTCAGAAACGAGCGTCATCGCCTTGGTGAAGTCACGCTTCGAACCCAACGTACCCGGGTAGCGCAAGACGCCGGACAGCTCCTTGAATGCCCCCTGGGGATCACCTTCGCGTAGGAGAACCTTCGCGTTCTTCAACTCTTCCTGCATAGGCAAGAGTGTACACCCCTGAGCGCGCCAGCCCCATTTGGCACGAGTGACCAGAGCCTTCCTTCAGGATGTATGCTAGTCCGGGGTGCCACAGAGCTCCCAACCCAAACCCATGCTCAAGCGAACACTCCTCTTCGCCGCCCTGCACGTCCTTGTGATCGTGGGCTTGCTCCTTCTCGTCGTCGCATCTGGCGGCGACGACTCGGCGGCGGAGCCCCAAGGCATCGAGCGAGCGGCGACAGCCCTCATAGAGACCCTCGGCCAACCCGGACTCTGGGCTCACAAGGCGTTCAATACGTCAGGAAACGACGCAGTTGAGTGGAGCCTTGTGGGCGCCACCAGCCTCCTCTGGGGCGCGATGTTCGCGTCGTTTACGGGCCGGCGGTGAGCGCCTGCTGCCGGCTTCAGGCTGCCTTCGCTACGTCGACTGCCGAGGTCGAAGAATGTCCCTCGCTCGCTCCCGACGCTCCGTTCTTCTCACGCTGAGCTGCGGTGGCGCTGTTGATGGACGCAACGAGCTGCTTCATTTCGTCGCCGTCCCGGAGCACCAGCGGCTTCGACTCGCGGCCCTCGCTCACTTCCGTCAGATAGGCCTGCATGCGGTCGATAGGGCCGACAATGCGATGGGTCAGGGAGAGGCCCACGAAGAAGATGATCGGCAGCACGATCAGCGCGCTCAGGCCAAGCACGGTGAGCAGCATCCCCGGAAGGTGAATCGCCAGCTCGCCGCCATCGGGGCCGAGGGACGCGGTTCCGCGCATGACTTGGAACGTCAGCAGACCGAACTGCAACAGCATGGCAAGGGCGGCAAGCCCAGCGAAGCGGCTGATGAGGTGGAGCTGGAACCCGGGTTGAACCAGCTTCTTGCGGCGGGGAGTCTGCATGGAATGGGGTGGGAGCGTCGGCTGAAGGTGGGCAGTCCTAGGTGGGATCGACCCCCCGGTGAATTTTCTTGAGTTCGGCTCCACCTAGGGAAAGCGGCCAGATGGACAGCGCTCAAGGACCGGGCGAATTTAGCCGATGGTTTTCCTGGAGACTGCCCCCATGACTCGACCTCGCCCACGCCACGCTCAACGCGCCTCAGGATTCACGCTCACAGAGGTGTTGTTAGCGCTCACGGTCCTCGTCGTTGCGGTCGGGGGAACCCTAGGAACACTCAACGCGTACGTGCGCCTCGACCAGCAGACAGCCCAGCGGGCCGAGGCCCTTCGAGCGGCCGAACTGCAGATCGAGCGGCTCCAAGCGGAGCCCTTCGGCGATCTCTTCGAGCGCTACAACGGCAACGCTCTCGACGACCCGGCGGGCGCCCTGCCGTCACCTGGCCAGCACTTTGCGGTCCCAGGCCTCGACGTTCAGCCCGGCGACGCAGACGGGTTTGTCGGTCGCATTCTGCTGCCCGAAGACCCTGCAGCCCCCGGCGTCCTTCGGGAGGACCTGGTGAACCGAGAGCTCGGCACCCCGATGGATCTCAACCTAGACGGAGTCATCGACGGAGCGGATCACGCCTTGGACCACGTTCTCCTCCCCGTGCGCGTGGAAGTGCGTTGGACCGGACCTGCGGGCATGCAGTCCGTCACGCTGGACTCCTCCATCGTCCCGCGCTAACTCCCTTCCCCCATGTCGATCAAAGTTCGCCGCCCCTCCCCGTCGCGCAAGGGATTTTCACTGGTCGAGATCCTGCTGGCTTCCACCGTCTTCGTCGGAGTCGCTGGGACCTTCACCTTCGCCGCCGGGCGGGGCCTGAGCATCTTTCACGACTCAGGGCTCCAGCTCGAGGTGCGCTCACGCGCACAGAACACACTCGACAAGGCGGCTCGCGCGCTCTTGGGCGTGACCTCGGCGGGCATGGTGCCCGCGCTCGCCCAGCCCATCGGGGCGCCTCCCATCAGTGTCTCCGACCTGCAGTTCGTTCAGGCGTCCGGCTGGACCCCTGCGGGGCCCTTGCTGTCGCCCCCGATGCGTCTCGTCGCCGAGCGCGAAGCCGGCGAGACCGACGACGGCACCGATGAAAACGGCAACGGGCTGATCGATGAGTACCAGCTTGTTCTCGTGACGGACGACGGGCTCCCGAGCGAGCGACGCACCGTCATCGGTACGGGCATCGCGGAACTGGCGGACGGCGAGGTGCTGAACGGCGTGGACGACAACGGCAACGGCCTTGTGGACGAAGCCGGATTCAACGTCACCCGTGACGGAGACCTCTTGATTCTGCGCCTCACGACCGAACGCGCGGAAGGCTCGCCCACACTCCTGAACTACACCGAGGAGATCGCCCTGGCGATCCGCAATCGATAGCATGCGCTTCCGTCCAGCACCCGTGGGTACCGCGCGCCACCAGCGCGGCGCAGCTCTCATCACCTCGCTCGTCATCGTGACCGTGCTGACGGGCGCAGCCGTAGCGATCTTGATGGCGAGCGTCGGGGTGACGAGCCGAACGAACACGACCGTGGTCCGGAGCCGCGCCCTGCAGCTCGCCGAGTCAGGGGTCTCGGAAGCCCTCGCCAACGTGGGCATCAACGTTCCCATCGGAGCCCCCACCGCCACCCAGATTGGCACGGCTGCCGCACCCCGCAGAAAGGGAACCGGCAGCTACTGGGCGGACATCACCGACCAGGGAGACGGGACGTTCCTTGCGGTTTCCACCGGCCGCGCCGGTCTCTACCGGCGGCGCATTGAGAGCGTTTTCGCACCGCGGCGTAGCGTCTTCTCCTACGCCGTTCACGCAGGAAACTCCTCCGGCGACCCCGCATACTCCCTCGAATTGGGCGGCACCGGCGGCCAGGCCGACCAAGTGACCGGAGATGTCTATTCCGGCGGGAACGTCGACATTTCAGGAGACGCGTCCGTGAGCACGGTCATCGATGCGGCCGGCACGATCACAGGAGCCCCTGGGAACACGAACGTATACCGCACTCCCCCAGACATCCCGGGAATGAACTACCCCGCGATCGCTGACTTTGACGTGGCGGCACTGTTCGCGGCCGGTGCTTCCGCGGGCACTTTTGCTGGCTCGGGTACGGCCCTACAGATGCCGGAAAGCAGCCCCGCCCACATCTTTCGCCTGAACCCCGACGACCGTGCGGGCGAAACGTCGGGCACGGCCAAGGACGACTACTTCCTTGAGGATCCGTACTCTCCCATCTTCGACTTCACCCTTCGCGAGGACGGCACGGAAGGCCACACGATCTCGCTCTCCGGCATCATGGGCGCGCCCGGCGTGAGCGGAACCGACGTCATCTACTTCGTGGATGGAAACCTCTGGCTCCACAACCTCCAGTTCCGCGGGATCCGATTTGCCAGCGATGCCAGCTACCAGGCGCGAGTGACGTTCGTGGCCAGCGGCAACATCTACTTCTCGGACGATCTAGAGCTGCAGGATGCCGCGGCTGACGGAGTGGCATTCATCGCCATGAAGGATCCGAGCGAGCCCGACAGCGGCAATATCTACTTCGGCGACTCCGTCTACGGGACCATCCGCAGCATGGAAGCCTACATGTACGCCGAGAACGATTTTTTCGACAACAACCTGACGGGTTCGGCTTCGGGCATCGTCTCGATCACCGGGACGATGGCCGCTGGCAACCAGGTCAACATCGAATCGGACTACATCGACGCGGCGGGCAACCCGCAGCACTCCAAGCTCGAGGTCACGGGCGACCCACGTCTCACGACGGGGATGCTCGTGCTGCCGGGCATACCTGGCTTCGGGGTCGGAACGCTGGGGCACGAAGTGGTGTACTGGAAAGAGCTGACGCCCCAGTAGGCCGGCGCCTTGTCGCGGCAAGCCGCAAGCGATTCGACGTCTTTTGCGCGGCAAGGGGCAGAGGAGCGTACCGACGAAGCGGCCGGATCGGTTAGCGTCGTGCGGCCAGTCCGTTCCTCGACCCAACGCTACTCCCATGTCCCTCGACATTCTCGGTGCCATCACCGGCCTCTTCGTCGTCGTCTATGACGGCCAGCACGCTTTGCGGTTCACCCTCGGGCGCGCCCGCGCAGTCGTGGGCCCCGGGATTCACTTCAAGTGGCCGCTGCTCCAGACCTTCAAAGTCGAGGAGACCAAGCACACCACGCTGGACCTCGAGCCGCAGGTCATCCAGCTCGACGACGACCTCATCTACGAGGTCGATGCCAAGGTCGTCTACAAGATCGTCAACCTGCGCAAGGCCATCATCGAGATCGACGACCTCGTCATCGGACTTCAGAACCGCGTCGTCATCGCGGTGCAGTCGGTGGTCGCGCGTCAGACCCGTGAGACCGTGACCGACGTCGACGGCATGTGCGATGCAATCCGCAAGGAGCTTGAGCCGGTCGAGGACACCTGGGGCGTTCGCATCCTGAAATTCGGCTTCTCCAACATCTCGCCGTCCCCCACGACGCTGGAAATTACGCAGCTGGAGCTTCTGACCCAGGAGAAGCGACGCCTCTACTCGGAGCTGCGCGAGCGTGGCCTGACCGAGGAGGCCGCGGTGGCCCTCGTATCCGGCGCGGTCGTATCCGTGCACCCCGACGATCCCATGCCCACGAGGCGCGCCACCCGCGAGCCGGAGAAGCTCATGGTCACGGGCCTCGAAGCCGAGCTCGAGAAGCAGAGCGAAGACGACCGTCGCCGCAAGGCCAAGCGCAACGAGCTCCAGGGCCTCGCGGATCCCAAAGATGCGGACCCGTTCGAGAAGGAGGAAGGCGAGGGACCGGAAGGCGACGCGAAGCCCAACGAGGGCGACCCCGCCAAGTAGAACGCCCGCGGCATGGACATCTTCTCCCTCGGCTTCGACGCCCTCTACATCATCGTGGGCGTGATCAGTACGATCGTGCGCGCGAGCGGCGTCACGATCGAGACGGGATACACGGGCCTCAAGTACACCCTGGGAGAGGTCGATCGCCCGCTTCCAATCATCTTCCGCCCCTTCGCCGCCGTGCTGCGCAAGCTCGGCGTCCTGAAGGGAGGGGGCGACCCGGTTCTTGGGCCGGGCTTTCATCCCCTCTTGCCGTTTCTCCAGCGCGTGCGCCGCGTCCCCACGCGCCAGCGCACCATGGACCTGCCCGCCCAGCGCGTAGCGACCCTAGAAGGCTACGTCTTCCACGCGGACGCCAACATCGTGTTCCGCATAGTCGACGTGCGCCAAGCGCTGATCGTCGTCGACGATCTCCTGCGCGGCATGAACCAGATGCTCACCCTGGGCGTTCAAGAGGTCCTTCGGGAAGCCAGCCTGAAGGAGCTCCAGTCCGGTGCCGGGCTCGACGAGAAGCTTGCAGAGAACCTCGCGCGCAAGGTGCGCGTCTGGGGCGTCGTCATCGAGGGCGCGGGCTTCCCCACGATCACGCCGTCCCCTCGGACCCTGAGAATCACCCAGGCGCGTCAGAACGCCATGGAGCGCGAGCGACGCATCGGGCAGCTAACCTCGCCGTCAGCTGGCGGAGGTGTCTCAGACCGACGTCTTTCACCGGCGAGCGCCCTGGGCGCCGTCGGAACGCGCCGGGTCTTCCGCACGAAAGCGCGCTCTAGACGCGCTCTAGCCGTCCGGCACCGCCAGTCCCTCCGCGTGCGTGCTCGACTGGAGGCCAAGGGCTGGACGGGCGCGGCTATCCAAAGGGTCATGCGCGGCCTTCGAAAGAGCGCCTGAGCCGCGCGATATCGTCCGGCATTCGGGTAGGCTTCCACCATGTCCGAAGCGAAAAAGAAGCCCATGACCCTCAAGGGGATCCTCGCGCTCGTCGGTGCGGGACTCGTCTACCTCCTGTCCCAAGTTCTCGGCGTCGACCTGTCTAAGTTCGGCGGGCCGAAGCCCGGCACGAACGACAAGCCGCCCATCACGGCGCCCGCCGAGCCCGGCCCCACGAAGGAGGTCGCGAAGAAGGACCCGAAGGCTGGCAGCGGGAAGGAGCTGAACGGGCAGAAGCCCCAAAAGCCAGAGTCTCAGAAGCCAGAGTCTCAGAAGCCGGGGGCCAAGAAGCCCGCGGCCAACCAGCGAGACGACACCGTCCTGATTCGCCAGCTCTTCAACGGGATGCGTTCGGACGTCCAAGTGGAGGCAGAGGGCGAGGTCGTCCACCTGCTCCCCGACGATACGGATGAAAAGCCCCACCAGCTGTTCCTCGTCGAGCTGGACAACGGCATCACGATCAAGATCAGCCACAACACCGCGGTGTCGCCGTACATCGAGACCCTTCGCAAGGGTGACACGATCCGGTTCCACGGCGAGTACGAGTACAACGACAAGGGCGGCGTCGTGCACTGGACCCACCGAACCCAGGGAACGCGCAACAAGCACCCCCACGGGTGGCTGCTACACGAAGGCGTGAAGTACGAGTAGAGGGGCTAGCGGTTGACGAAGGGCAGGCCCGCGCCCAGCTGCTCGCGGAACTCCCATTCACCGGCGCGCTTGCCGGCCATGAACCGGCCGCGCTCGGTCCACTCGCCCGCTTCGTCGTAGAACGTCCACTCTCCGGTGCGGTGGCCGCCGCCCATCTCGCCGCTGCTTTCTAGGACGCCGTTTCCGTGGTAGTAGCTCCACGGTCCGACGCGGCGTCCGTTGATCGCCAGGCCTTCCGCGGAAACGAAGCCGTTCGGATGCCACCAGGTCATACGCGTGGCCTCGGTGGCGCTGTGGACGTAGGCAGAGCGAATGGCCCCGGTTCGCCACCAAGACCACCACAGCCCCACGGGCACCCCGTCGAGGAACCCGCGGTGTGACTGGAGGTTGCCCTCGGGCCAGTAGCGCCGCTCCACCCCGTGCCGCACTTCCTCCCCGCTCCCGTCGAGGGCGAGCTCATGCACTTCGAGCGGCTCCTGGGTCAGCGGATCCCGAACGACGACGCGCCGTGAATCCGCGAGCCCCTGCATCGCCTCCCGATCCCGTCGAATCAGCTCGCCCCGGTAGAGGTTGTCGGCGTTCGAGGTGCAGCTGGTAAGAGCGCCGAGCGCGGCCCCGATCAGAAGACACGTCAGGTTCCGAGCGCCGGGTGAGGCTACGCGTGTGGACTGCGATCTAGAGTGCATCCTCGAATCATGACAGCTGCGCCTTCGTGAAACGAGGAAAACGACGGGTGGGCTCACTCGATCAGGACAGACCAGCCGGGCGTGAAGTGACTTGCGCCCGTGCCTTCTCGGTGCCACACCTGGAAGTGCCAGGTCTCGCCAACGGCGGCCACCGTGGAGCCATTCGGCATGGGGAGTTCGTTCCAGTCGATGGGAAGTTCGAGGGCGCCCGAAGCATCCGACATCAGCGTCCCTGGAAAGCGGCCGACCTCGCCCCCGAGGCAGAGGTTCCCGAGGCTGCCGCCCGCCATCGCGACGAAGCCAGGAGCCCTCGACGCCAACACCATGGCGGGTTCACCGGGCGGCAGGTTCCGCGCCGCTACGGCGAATGCGTTCTCTGCAAGCTGCGGAGAGCCGAACCCGATGAGGACGCTCTCTACGCCGGTGGAGTTGGGCGGCACGGTGCAGTAGCCGGTGCCTGTGGTTTCCCGAATGAGCTCGAACTCGAAGGTGGCCGTAGTTTGCGCCCCGACCTGGTTCAGCCAGAACGAGTAGCTGCCGGCTGGCAACGGCACGGGGAAGCCCTGCACACCTGGCAGAGCATTCATGGCCGGCAGAATGTCGGTGCCGATGTCTGGATCCCCGTACACGTGGCCGCCGAGAAGGTCGCCCGCGGTGATCAGGATCGGAGCCCCGACGAACCGCGTTCCCTCCTGGAATCCAATGAAGGCGGGATCGGTTGGGTTGTCGTAGGCGGTCACCCGCAGCTCGGCCAGGACGAGGCCCGGCGGGATGATGATCGTCATGTAGTCACGATCGAGGGGAAACCCAGAAGCGGTGCCCTGCTGGGTCGCGGTCAAGCGGTTGATCCCCACCTCGAGATCGAAGCACGTCGGATTGAAGCGTTGATCCGAGAGGTCCCCATCGATGGCCTCGTCGTAGTCATTCGCCGTCGCCACCGGGAGCAACATGCACGCAAAAAGGAGCGGGTTCAGGAGGGCGCGCATGGCTGGTGGGGTGAGGGAAGGGGGCGACTCATTCTCAAATGAAGCGTCACCCTTCGCCAGGGGCGAAGCTTCCACTTCGCCTCGCGTTCGCGCTGGATCCGGATATGTGACAGGCGAAGCCGAGAAACCGCGGCTTCGCTCCTAAGTGCACACCTAGCGGCTCGGCGAGCGCGTGATCTCGACTGGCCCGATGCTCAGCACCGGCAGGCCAGCCCCATTCAGGGACACAGCAATCTGATCCTCTGTCACCGTTGCCGTGAGGCCAAGGCGGTTCGACGTCGCAATGCGACTCGCCCCTTCGTCGAGATCGACACGGAGCGCAAGCTGCAGCGCTGCAAGCCGATGGCGCACAAGCCCGGAGTTCTCTTGCAGCCGGCCGAACGTGCCGGGGAGCTCAGCCCTATCGCGTGACGTGGAGGCTCCACCGAGAACTGCCCGACACACGCCGCGCCGATCCTGGAGCCACGCCACAAGATCCTCATGCTCGAGAACACCATCGTCTGGGTATGAGTGCTGCCCGGGGAGCTTCCCGAACTCCTGCGCGTGGTGCATGTGCAGCACGAAATCTCCCGCGGCGATCAGTGGGCTGAGATCGTGCCGATCGAGCACTTGATCGAGACCCATGGCAAGCCGCTGCCGGGCCTCCCGCCCGAGATGAATCAACGTGGTCGTTCCTCCTGCGGGGCCAAAGAAGGCAGACACCAAGATCGCCTCCCCCATCATCGCGTGGGTGGGCAGCGGCGAGTGAAGCTGGTCCAGACCGAGTTGAGCGCCCCTCAGGAACCAGTCGACGGCCTCAGCATCGCGCCCGTCCCTGGCGAGCGCATCCCCATGGGAGATCGCGACGAGGCTCAGGAGTCGGTAGGCGAGGACGTCTTCGACGTCAGCGGAAGGCGCAGACCAGTCGATGGAGGGACGCGCGTCGCGGCGGCGCGCTCCCTCGCTGAGTGCAACAAGGCCGCGCTGCACCCGCGGCAGCCCCAGAAAAGCCTCAGCGGCAGCGAGGTCCTGTTCGGCGAGCCCGCCCGGCGTGCCGTAGTGCACGCTCCAAATGCGCATGAACACGTTCATCAGCTCATTCCGCGTCGGGGCCTCGGGGTCGTCTTCGGGCAGAAGAAGATCGATCGCCTCGTCGTAGGCCGCGAAGGCTCGCCCGTCGACTGAACCGTCGACTGGTCCATCCAGCAGCGACTCACGGTCGTAGTCGATCGACTCCAGCGTAGGCCGAAGCGAGGCAGCGTAATCGAGAGACTCAGCCCACGACTCTTCCCCTGCGTTGCCGCAGCCCGCCAACAGGGCCCCGACTCCAGGTGCAGAGAGGGCGATCAGGAGCGCAGTGCGGGCGGAAGCGCGGAGATTGGGCAGCTTGGGTGCGAAGGCCATGGAAGGGACATCGGCCGCAGGGTGCTCAAGCTGGATGCGAATCGGGGTGGATCGGCTCCGCGGGCCCGCTGGATCGGTTTGGGATCCGTGCGGCGAACGCTACGCTTCGGGGCGTGCGCTCCAGTAGACTCGAAGCGGGGAGCATCCCCTGAACATGGCGGCTGACCCCAAACGAGACGAGCAGGACGATCACGCTGGCGAGCAGTCTCCAGCAGGGGGGATCCCAGCGGCGCCCCAGGGCACGCCCACCTTCGACGCCGCCGCCGCAGACGATGGCAGCACGCGGCCCATGGCCAACCTGCCGGATCTCAACTTCTGGGACGTGCTCTATAGCCGGCGCTCGATTCGCAAGTTCGATCAGCGGCCGGTGGAGCGCGGGCTGGTCGAGCAGGTGATGCACGCCGGCATCTGGGCGCCGAGTTCCTGCAACTACCAGATGTGGGACCTCGTTGCGGTCACCGACCCGGAAGTCGGAGCCAGACTCGCGGTGCTTTCGACCCAGATGGCGAATGCCCCGGTGAACATCGTCATCAGCTATGGCCGCGACTTTTCCGAAGAGGCCTGGGCCAACATTCAGTCTGCGTCCGCGCTGATTCAAAACATGAGCCTCGCCGCCCACGCGCTAGGCCTCGGCACGTTTTGGATCACGCAAACGGGCGGGGCCGAGAAAGTGCGCGAAGCCGTCGGGCTGCCCTACGATCGCATGGTGATCGCGGTGCTGGCCCTCGGCTGGCCCAAGGTCGTGCCCAAGCGCGGCCCCAAGCGTCGGCCCCTGGATCAAGTCACGCACTTCGAGCACTACGCCGGACGTCCGATCCCGTCGTCGACGAATCCCGCCGACTGGGATCCCGACCTCCTGACGATCTACCAGCGCGCACGGGTCCTCAACGGACTGCGGCACAACAAGCCGCGCGCCTGGGAGCAGCGCGCCATCCTCGACGCGCTGGATGCGCTCGTGCCTGAGGGCAAGGAGAAGCCCTCCGAGGGCGAGGAACGAGGACGCTGGCTCGAGGTGCTGCCCTGCACCGGGATCGTCACGGCGAAGCTAGGGACGGTGCGCAAGGGCTATGCCTTCGACGTCGTGGAGCGCTCCAAGGAGGTGGCGGATTTCTGCGCGAACCGGGTCAGCCCAAAGGGGGCGTCCTACGGTTGGCCGGCAGTGGATTCTGCCACAGGGGAGGATGCTGACTTTGGGGAGCCGGCTCCGGGGACCTACGACGTCGTGAGCTGCTTCTTTCGTTTAGAAGGGCTACGCGCCGAGCACCGGAGCGAGCTCCTTGCGAAGATGGCGAGCTGGCTCAAGCCGGGCGGCAAGTTAGTGATCGGCTACGTCAACGCGTCGTCGTTCCACGGCCTCACGGAAGCGCTGCGGGCCCGGGGTAAGGGGCCGAAGGGCGTCGAGTACGTGCTGTCTCCGGATCCGAACATTGGACCGTTCGAGGCGCTGACGGGCCGGGCGGTACAGGGGCTCGTTCAGTCCGCCGGTGGGAAGATCGAGGGACGGTTTGCGGCGCAGGCGGCGCCGGCACCTGAGGAGATCGAGTTCCGGACGCGCAACATGCAGGGTGCGTTTGGGAAGGGCGTGCGGGTGGCGGCGAAGGTGGCTCGGAGCGTGGATCGGGTGCCTGTGCTGTCGACGGCGCGGAGCCGGTTTCAGTTCGTTTGCGTTCGGTTCTGAGGGGAGGCTGGGGGCGGAGTTTTGGGTCGCGAAGTCGGAGTTGCGGGGTGAAAAGGTCTGCCGGGATGCGGCGGGGTCGACTGGCGCTAAAGTGCCTTAGGCTGGCTCC